>NZ_JBVHWR010000013.1:10634-64613 GCF_055564355.1 Streptomyces sp. NPDC029152
CGCCATGCGAAAGCGTTCGCTCGCGACTCCCGGAATGGTCGCGTTCACAGCAAGATGGCGACGGCGGGCGTGCGGGAAACGGATGTTCGGGAGAGAGTTCCGGTGACCGTCGCGCCCGGCGGACGGGGGCGGACGGGGCTCAGTTGTCCGGCGAGCGCAGGACGCGCAGGTGGCCGCGGCGCGCGACCTCCATCGGGTCGGCCGATCGCGTCCCGCCTCCGGCCCCCGCCGCACGCTCCTGGGGGCGGGCGGCCTCGCGCACCGCGTTGGCGAGCGCTTCCAGGTCGTCGCCGCTGGGACGGGCCGGGGCCGAACCGTCGAGGAGCCGGACGACCTCCCAGCCGCGCGGGGCGGTGAGGCGCTCGGAGTGCTCGGCGCACAGGTCGTAGCAGTGGGGTTCGGCGTAGGTGGCGAGCGGGCCGAGGACCGCGGTCGAGTCGGCGTAGACGTACGTCAGCGTCGCGACGGCGGGACGGCCGCAGGCGGTGCGCGAACAGCGACGTACAGGGCTCACGATGTTGGACGGTACCGCACTCTTGAGCGGGCCGCGACGATCCCCCGCCAGGTCACACCACCGTGTCGCGATGTGAGACGGGTCACGCACACCTCCGAGCGCGACCGTCTGACCTGCACCGACGCCGATTTTCGGCATCCCGGTCAGACGTGAAGGCGGTCATAAGCTGATACAAACAGCGACATTTGCCATGAGACCCACGGTCACGGAGAGATACGGAATCGAGTCCGACCTTGGCCTGAACAGTCGTCCGGCGGCACGCGGTCCGGGGTGTCGTGGCGGTGCCCGGTGTGTCGTGCGGGGTCCGGCGTGCGGAGGCGGCGGGGACTACCCTTCACCAGTGATGGACAACCCCCTGACACCCCGTGAGGCCGGCCGCCCGGGACCCCGCCGTCGTGATCGCCACGGCCGGGGCATGCGCGGCCCGATCGCACCGCCGCAGGTACCGCTCGCCGCCAGCCGCGCCGACCTGTTCGCGGACCTGGTGCAGGACTCCGTCGAGCGCCTGGAGCGGCGGTGGCCGCAGCTCGCCGACATCGATTTCCACGTCCTCGAGGTGCCGCGGCTGGACGGGGCCGGACAGGGCTGGAACGACGAGGCGGTGCCGCTGGGCGGCACGGTGCCCGCGCGGGACGGCCGGCGCGGGCGCGTGGTCGTCTACCGGCGGCCCGTCGAGATCCGCGCGAAGGGACGGGACGAGCGGGCGGCCCTGGTGCACGAGGTGGTCGTCGAGCAGGTCGCGGAGCTGCTCGGGCTCACGCCGGAGACGGTGGATCCGCGGTACGGGGAGGACTGAGGCGCGGCCCGGGGCCGGTCCGGCGGGACCGGCCCCGGCCCGTCACCTCTGCAGCACCGACAGGTCCTCCGCCGCCTCCGGGACCGCCACCGTCCCCCGGTCGTCCGGGAGGGTCTGCACCGTGAAGGCCGCCGCGTCGTCGTCCTCCGGCCGCGTCAGCGTGCGGGCCGCGTACACGGGGCCGCCGGACAGGGGCTCGACCGTCAGCGCGTAGGTGCCCTTCAGGCCCGCAGGGACGGGCAGCTCGACGTCCTGAGTGGTGCCGCCCTTGATCGTGTACGTCCGGGACACCGTCGTGCCGCCCTCGCTGCCCGCCGACGCCGTGACCTTCACCTGCGCGGCCTTCCCGGGCGCCGCCAGGGACAGGGTGGTGCCCTTGGCCCGGTTGTCCGCCGAGGTCGCGCGCGCCCCGACCGGGCCGGAGGCCGGGATGAACGCCGTCTCCTGCGCCGTGCCCTTGCCCCGCACCACCCGCAGCGCGGCCACCACCGGCACGGACCGGTTCGTCGGCGTCAGCACCAGCGACCCCGCCTCGCCGCGCGTGACCTCGCCGAGGTCGACGCCCGTCGTCATGCCCGCCTTGACGCGCACCGTCTCGTGCCCGGCGGGCGTGAGCAGCCCGGTCGGTGACGCGAGCCGCACCTTCAGGTCGGCGTCGGTGTCGCCGGGCGTGAACAGCACCAGGCGTACGGCCGTGGCGTCCTTGGGGATGCCCGGCAGCACCAGGCTGTCCGCCGGGTCCGCGGCCGCGGCCAGCCAGTCGCCGCCGGTCTTGTCGCTCAGGGCCTGCACCGCGGCGCCGACCCGGCCGCTGCGCACGCCGACGTGCACGGTGAGGTCGGCCTCCTGCGCGTCGCCGAGCGTGGACAGCAGGATCGACTCACTGCCGTGGGCGGGCACCGTGATGCCGTCGCTCACCGACGACTTCACGGCGCCGTCCTTGCCGTAGAGCTCGATGTCGACGACGGCCGCCGAGTCGTCGGGGTTGGTCAGGTGGACGTAGTCGGTGCGGTCGGCCGTCGTGGCGGCGCCGGGGAACCAGAACTGCGTGTCCGGCGCGGTGCAGTTGACGCCCAGCAGTCCGCGGCCCGTGCCGGCGGCGACCTCCGTGGTCTGCTGCACCGTCCAGCCGGGGGCGTGACTCCCCTCCGCCGTACCGACGAACGCGGGCGTGTCGGCGCCGGTGGTCTTCGCGGTGACCGGGGTGCCGGGGGCTCCGGGCCGGACGACGGGCTTGCGGGCCTTCTCGTCGCCCTTCCCGCCCGGCTCCTCCGTCGCGGCGGCGAGCCGGGCCTCGCCCTTGCCGTCGGTGCCCTTGGTGACGGGGGTGAACGACGTGTACGACGTCTCGGCCAGGTCGGAGGTGCTGGGCGCCGGGCACAGCAGGCTGGTCCGTTCGACGGGCAGCCGCGTGGCCGTCGCGCCGGCGGGGTCCGCGCCGGAGGCGTCCGGAGTGGTCAGCGCCGCGAATCCGGTGACGGCGGCGAGCGCGGTGGCGCCGGCGATCAGGGACAGGGTGGTGCGGTTCACTGCTGGCTCCCGTCGGGACGCTCACTGCCCGTGCCGTGGGGCCGGTGGGCCTGGGAAGGGTCGTACGGCGCGTCGTAGCCGCCCTGGCTGTACGGCTGGTCGTACGGCTGGTCGTACGCGGGGTCATGGCCGGCGGCCGGGGCCGGGTCGCCGTAGGCGTACGGGGCGTACTGGCCGTCCTGAGCACCCTGGTAGGCGTCCGTCGGGTACGGCTGCTGCCCGTAGGCGGCCGGGTCGTACTGCTGGGCGTCCTGGTACTGCTCGCCGCCGTACGTGCCGTAGGAGCCGTACCCGGCATCCGGCCGGCCGGCCGGGTCCCATGCGCCGGACGCCTGCTGCGGGACCGTCGCCGGGGACTCCTGCGGCGGCGCGGGTGCCTCGGCGGGGTCCGGTGACCCGTCCCCGTCCCCGTCCCCGGTGCCGGCCTCGGCCTCCGCCTGGGCCCGCAGCCGGCGTGCCCGGCGTCCCTCGCCGGCGACCGCCTGGGCGGGGACGACCGGCTCGTCGGGCAGGTCGTCGTCGACGTCGCGGCGCCGGCCGGGCAGGGCGAGGACCACCAGGACGACGGCGAGCAGTCCCTGGGCCCACAGCCAGGCGGTGTGGGTGAGCGGATCGTCGTAGGTGACGTCCAGCCTGCCGCCGGAGGCGGGGAGTTCGAAGCCCTGGGCCCAGCCGTCGACCGTGGTGCGGGTGAGCGGCTTGCCGTCGAGGGTGGCCGTCCAGCCGTCGGCGGCGGTGTCGGCGAGGCGCAGGACGCGGCCCTCGGCACCGGACGGGATCTTCGTGTGGATCTCCACGGGCCCGGCGGCGACCGGCTGCGGCTCGCCCGTGGCGGTGCCGTGGCCGGGGACGACGGTCGCGCGCGCGACGTCCCGGTCGACCTGCCACAGCCCGCTGCCGTCCTGCTGGCTGAGCCGCCTCAGCCCCGGCGTGGCGTCCAGGACGCGGACGATGTCGTGGGGCGCCCCCTTGTGCACGAGGACGTAGCGCACGGCGAAGCCGCCGAGCTGACCGGCCTGGTCGGCGCCGGAGCCGGCCACCAGGTTGGCGACGACCTTGTCGAGCCCGCCGTTCCCCCCGTCGGCGGCCAGTTCGCCGTCGCCGAGGCGGACCCCGGCCCCGCGGACCAGCATGTAGCTCACGTGGGCGGCGGAGTCGCTGTCGAGGACGAGGGTGCGGGCCTGGTCGCGGGTGACGCTGTCCTCGGCGACGAACGCGGGGACCTGCACCGGGTCGCGCCGCTCCAGGGGCCCGTCGGCACCGCCGGTCATCCAGCCGACGGCGGCGATCAGCGGGCCGACGGCCGAGGCGAGGGCGATGAGAGCGGCGACCGGCTGGCGCCAGCCGAAGCTCTGCTCGGCGACGCGGAAGCGCGCGCCGTCGGCGCCCAGGACGGCGGCGGACAGCAGGGCGAGGCCGTAGACGAGGGTGGCGGGGCCCGCCCAGGCGGAACGGTTCGACAGGACCGCGAGGACGAGGGCGACCAGTGCGACGGCCCAGGCCGCCCGGATCGCGCCCTGCCGCTCGGAGCGCAGCAGGGCGGCCAGCGCGGCCAGCACGATGCCGACGAGGAGCAGTCCGCCGACCGTGCCGGGGCCGCCGGGGCTGGCGCCGAGCAGGTCGAGCGCGGAGGCGGACGAGGAGCCGTACTCCAGGCCGGCCTCGTCGAAGAAGTCGAACGGGAACAGCGACAGCGACCAGGGCGCGAGCAGCAGCAGGGGCGTGCCGAGCTGGGCGAGCAGGCGCAGCCCGTACGCCGCGATGTCGCCGCGGCGCAGGACCAGGACGCCCACGCCGAGCAGCAGCGCGAGGGGCCACACGACGGGTGTGAAGGCGGTGGTGATCGTCAGCAGCAGCGCGTACGCCCAGGTGGCGCGCCAGCTGCCGCGCGCGCCGGACCGGCCCGCCAGGCCGGCGGCCGCGACGGCCGCGCGCGCGGCGAGCGGGAGGAGCACGGCGAGGACGGCGGTGCCGATGCGGCCGCCGGCGAGCGCGCCGGTGGCGGCGGGCAGGAAGGCGTAGGCGACGGCCGCCCAGGCGCGCAGCAGCCGGGAGGGCACGAGCGGGCGGGAGGCGAAGTACGCGGTGACACCGGCGAGGGGCACCGAGCAGACCAGCAGCAGGGTGACGGCCAGTCCGGCGGAGCCGAGCAGGACGGAGGCGAGCGTGGCGACGATCGCCAGGTAGGGCGGGGCGGAGGCGGTGCCGCCGGTGCCCACGGTGTGCCAGGTGTCCACGTACCGCGACCACAGCTCGCCGGCGCCGGCCGGGGCGGGCAGCAGCGCGCCGCCCGCCAGCGCGCCGCCGCCGAGGAGCGCGCGGCAGGCGACCAGGGAGACGAGCATCAGCACCAGGAAGAGCACCGGACCGGGTTTGCGGGCCACGCGCTTGAGGCGGGCGAACTGCTCGACCTCGAGGAAGTCGGCGTCGTCGCCGCCCGGACCGGACTCGATGGCGCCGCCGTGCCGCCCGGCGCCCGTGGCCGCTTCGGCCTCGGAACCGCCGGCGAGACTGCCCGCGATCTGTTCGACGGTGACGCGGACGGTCGCGCCGGGGGGTGGGAACAGGGGACGCAGTTCGTCCTTCCCGATCTGCGGGCGCCCCCGTTCGCGCCGTCCCGCGATGATGCGCTCGGGCCGCAGCAGGACGCTCAGCAGGCCTCGGATCTCGTCCAGCGCCTGGCCGGGGACCTTGCCGACGAGATAGGCGAGGGTCCGCAGCAGGGTGCCGACGACGAGGCGCAGCAGCACCCAGGGCAGGGCGGCGGTGCGGACGTTGACGAGGAGGGTGTGGACGGCGCCGGCCTTGTCCACCTTGTGCGGGGAGGCGGTGGTGCGCCCCGCGCAGTCGACGGCGCGGCGTTCGCGGGAGGCCGCCTCGGCGTGGCGTACGACCGCCTCCGGGGCGACCAGGACACGCAGTCCGGCGGCGTGCGCGCGCCAGCACAGGTCGACGTCGTCGCGCATCAGGGGCAGCAGGCGGTCGAACCCGCCGAGCCGCTCGAAGACGTCACGCCGGATCAGCATGCCGGCGGTGGACACCGACAGGACGGGCCGGACGTGGTCGTGCTGGCCCTGGTCCTGTTCGCGGCGGTCCAGACCGGTCCAGCGGCGGCCGGAGTTGGCGATGGAGACGCCGACCTCCAGCAGTTGCCGGCGGTCGTACCAGCCGCGGAGTTTGGGGCCGACGACGGCGACGTCCTCGCGGCCGAGTTCGTACTCGTTGTCCACGACGCGCAGCAGCTGTGCCAGGGCGTCGGGTTCGGGGGCGCAGTCGTCGTGCAGCAGCCACAGCCACTGCACCGGTTCTCCGTGCGGGAGTTCGGGCAGGTCGTAGGCGTCGTCGCGCCAGGTGCGCGTGACGGGGTCCCAGCCGCTGGGCCGCCGCAGGTACGCCAGGTCCTCTGAGGTGAGGAGCGGTGCGGTGCGCGCGGCCTCCGCGACGGCCTGGCCGAAGCCGGTGCGCCGGGCGAGGTGCAGCACGCGGTCGTCTCCGAGGGCCTCGGTGACCAGCCGGGCGGAGTCGTCGGCGCTGCCGGTGTCGGCGGCCACGGCGTACTGGACGGGGCGCTCCTGGCCGAGCAACCCGGCGAGCGCGTCGGGCAGCCAGCGGGCCCCGTCGTGGGAGACGAGGACCGCGGTCACCACGTGGCGCGGGAACTCAGGTGCGGCAGCGAGGTCTTGCTGGGCTGCCGTGTGGCTGTGCACGGACATCGAGGTACGGGCCCCGGTTCGATGGACTGCGGTGGACACCCGTGCCTGTGGGGAACGGCGGGGCGTCTCGGACGAGCGCCCACACTATCGGCAGATCAAACGGGGCGGCGCGGAGCGCCTCGTCGAGGGGCGGTGGCCGGGGGCGGACGGGCACGACGGCCCTGCGCCCGTGGACGGCCCGCCTGCGAGGGGCCGTTCATGTCCGTCGTGCACGTGCGTCGTCCACGCGGAGGGTGCGCCGTCCGTCGGGCGGCGGGCCGGCCGCCGGAGCGGACGGCGGGTCGGGCGGCGGGTCAGACGGCGGCCTTCTTCAGGCGGCGGCGCTCCCGCTCGGACAGGCCGCCCCAGATGCCGAAGCGCTCGTCGTGGGCGAGGGCGTACTCGAGGCACTCGGAGCGGACCTCGCACGCGAGGCAGACCTTCTTGGCCTCCCGGGTGGAGCCGCCCTTCTCGGGGAAGAAGGACTCGGGGTCGGTCTGGGCGCACAGTGCGCGCTCCTGCCAGCCGAGCTCCTCGTCCGCGTCGTCGACCAGCAGTTGCTGCACCAGCTCGGTCATGTGCGCCCCTCGTCCGTCCTTCACGTCCCCGTGATCCAGCCGTTATCGATTCCGGCTGAACGACACGAGTGAAATTACAAGTGTGCCGATCCGGGCGAGTCAAGCCGAGATCTGCTATTGGGCCCCTTATTCACTCTGCAGAACCAAGGCTGTGCGGAAAGTGTTCAAATCGCCATAAACCTTGACATGCCGACGAGGCCACAGGAGCCCTCGGCCCCGCACGGAACCCGTACGGGGGAGGACGCCCCGGCGTTCGATCTCGTTCCGACGCACACGCCGAAGCGAACCGGATCACATTCGGATCACAGGATCGCAACGGAGGTCGTGCACCCGGCTTGTGCCGCATGTGTCCCGGAAGCCGCCTGAGCAAACCTTTCATCTGCGAGATGGACCGGATGGGGTGAAACACGTCCCACATCACGGGCATCAAGTTGACAGTGCTGGTGTGAGCCGCTGTCCTAGTGGGCATGCTCGCGAACTCGGCACTCGCCCCGACCCGCACCGCCGGGTCCCACGGTGCTGCCCGCGCTCGCTGTAGCTGTTGTCGCCGTTCCAGCTGTTGAGCCGACCGCGCTCCGGCTGAACCGGGTCCGACCGACCCGGCCGTGTGATCCCACGCCCCACGCCCCGGCCAGGGCGTTCTCCGCATCCCGTTCTTCCCCGCGCTCCCCCGCACCCTTCCGCCGAGGAACCACCGCACCCATGAACAGCGACAGCGACCTCCAGATCGCCGGCGACATCCTCGAAGTCCCGCACCTCCTCCAGGCACCGCGCGAGCACCCGGCCACCGTCGCCGAGTTCGCCGGGCTGGTCCGCTCCCTCGCCGCGGACCGCTCCCAGTGGGAGCACCTCGTCCGCTACGACGCGACGACGCGCTGGTACCACCGGCTGCGCACCGGACCCGGCTACGAGGTCTGGCTGCTGTCCTGGCTGCCGGGACAGGGCAGCGGACGCCACGACCACGGCCCTTCCTCCGGCGTGTGGACGGTCCTCGACGGCACCCTGACCGAGCACACGGAGCGCGGCACGCGCGCACTGGGCGCGGGGACGCAGAAGGTGTTCGCGCCGGGGTACGCGCACGAGGTGGTCAACGACACGCTGGAGCCGGCGGTCAGCCTGCACGTCTACTACCCGGGCCTCACCGAGATGCCCATGCACTCCGCGCGGTGCTCGGCCGCCGCGCCCCACGACGCCGGTGCCGCGGCCGGGACGCCGTGACGACCGGGCTGACGCGGTGACGACTGGCTGACGCGGTGCCGTACCCGCCTGCGAGACTGGGCGCATGCGCATTGTGGTTCTGGCAGGCGGCATCGGCGGTGCCCGGTTCCTGCGTGGTCTGAAGCGGGCCGCGCCGGACGCGGACATCACGGTCATCGGCAACACCGGCGACGACATCCACCTCTTCGGGCTGAAGGTCTGCCCGGACCTCGACACGGTGATGTACACGCTCGGCGACGGCATCAACGAGGAACAGGGCTGGGGGCGGGCCGACGAGACCTTCCACCTCAAGGAGGAACTCACGGCCTACGGCGTCGGGCCGGAGTGGTTCGGCCTGGGCGACCGCGACTTCGCCACGCACATCGTGCGGACGCAGATGATCGCCGCCGGGTATCCGCTCAGCGCGGTGACCGAGGCGCTGTGCGACCGCTGGAAGCCCGGCGTGCGTCTCCTCCCCATGACCGACGACCGCGTGGAGACGCACGTGGCCGTCGAGCTGGACGGCGAGCGCAAGGCCGTCCACTTCCAGGAGTACTGGGTGCGGCTGCGGGCCTCGGTCCCCGCCGAGGCGGTCGTGCCGGTCGGCGCCGAGCAGGCGAAGCCGGCGCCCGGCGTCCTGGAGGCCATCGCCGAGGCGGACGTGATCCTCTTCCCGCCCTCCAACCCGGTCGTCTCGGTCGGCACGATCCTCGCCGTGCCCGGCATCCGGGAGGCGATCGCCGACGCCGGGGTACCGGTGGTCGGCCTCTCCCCGATCGTCGGGGACGCGCCCGTGCGCGGGATGGCCGACAAGGTCCTCGCGGCGGTCGGCGTGGAGTCCACCGCCGCGGCGGTCGCCGAGCACTACGGCTCGGGGCTGCTGGACGGCTGGCTGGTCGACACCGTCGACGCGGACGCCGTGACGCGGGTCAAGGCGGCCGGCATCCTCTGCCGCGCCGTACCGCTGATGATGACCGACGTCGACGCGGCGGCCCGGATGGCGCAGGAGGCGCTGACGCTGGCGGAGGAGGTGCGTCAGGCGTGAGCGACGGTGCTCCCGGCTACCGGGTCCGGGCGGTACCCGGCCTGCCGGAGGTGCAGCCGGGCGACGACCTGGCCAAGCTGATCGCGGCGGCCGAACCCGGGCTCGCCGACGGGGACGTGCTCCTCGTCACCTCCAAGATCGTGTCCAAGGCGGAGGGCCGCGTCGTGCGGGCCGCCGACCGGGAGGCCGCGATCGACGCCGAGACCGTACGGGTGGTGGCCCGGCGCGGGGCGCTGCGCATCGTCGAGAACCGGCAGGGCCTGGTCATGGCGGCGGCCGGCGTCGACGCCTCCAACACCCCGGCCGGCACGGTGCTGCTGCTGCCCGAGGACCCGGACGCCTCCGCGCGGGCCATCCGCGACGGCCTGCGGGACACGCTGGGCGTCGACGTCGGCGTGGTCGTCACCGACACGTTCGGGCGTCCCTGGCGGGCCGGCCTCACCGACGTGGCGATCGGCGCCGCGGGCGTGCGGGTCCTCGACGACCTGCGCGGCGGCACGGACGCGCACGGCAACCCGCTCGGCGCCACCGTCGTCGCCACCGCCGACGAACTCGCCGCCGCGGGCGACCTGGTCAAGGGCAAGGCCGCCGGGCTGCCCGTCGCCGTCGTGAGCGGGCTGCCCCAGGTCGTGACCGGGGACGACGGCGAGGGGGCGCGGGCCATGGTGCGCGGCGCGCGCGACGACATGTTCCGGCTCGGCACGTCGGAGGCGGTGCGCCAGGCGGTCACCCAGCGGCGTACGGTACGGGCCTTCACGGACGAGCCGGTCGATCCCGGCGCCGTACGCCGGGCGGTGGCCGCGGCGGTCACGGCGCCGGCGCCGCACCACACGACGCCGTGGCGGTTCGTGCTGCTGGAGTCCGCCGAGTCCCGCACCCGGCTGCTGGACGCGATGCGGGACGCCTGGATCGCCGACCTGAGACGGGACGGCAGGAGCGAGGAGTCCATCGCCAGGCGGGTGCGGCGCGGGGACGTGCTGCGCAACGCGCCGTACCTCGTCGTGCCCTGCCTGGTCATGGACGGCTCGCACACCTACGGCGACGCGCGGCGCGACGGGGCCGAGCGGGAGATGTTCGTGGTCGCCGCCGGCGCGGGCGTGCAGAACCTCCTCGTCGCCCTCGCCGGGGAGCGGCTGGGCTCGGCGTGGGTGTCCTCCACGATGTTCTGCCGGGACGTCGTACGGGAGGTGCTGGGGCTGCCGCGGGACTGGGACCCGATGGGCGCCGTCGCGGTCGGTCATCCCGCCGAGGAGCCGCGGCCGCGGGCGGAGCGGGACGCGGAGGCGTTCATCGAGGTGCGGTGACGCACCCCGGCGACGCCCTACCCTCGTAGGGGCCCCTCGTTCCGCGGGGCCCCTCCGTCTCCCGTCCCAGGGGCTTCGCCGTGGCAGGACGCTTCGCTCCCCGGCCCGTGCGCACGACAGTGCGCGGCGGGGAGACCGTCGTGCCCGCGAGGGGGACGCCGGCGCCCCGGCAGGCCGTCGTACCCGGGAAGGTGCGGGTGTGGGTGCCGGAGGGGCCGCTGGACCTGGGGCTGGTCCTCGGGCCGCTGCGGCGCGGGCCGGGCGATCCGACGTTCCGGACGATGCCGGACGGGTCGGTGTGGCGGGCCAGCCGGACGCCGGCCGGGCCGGGCACGCTGCGGGTCACCGCGCGCGGCGGCGAGGTGCGGGGCGAGGCCTGGGGACCGGGCGCGGAGTGGCTGCTGGAGCGGCTGCCGCGGCTGCTGGGCGCCGAGGACGACCCGTCCGCGTTCGTGCCGCGGCACCGGCTGCTGGCCCTCACCGCGCACCGGCGGCCGGGACTGCGGCTGGCGCGGACCGGGCTGGTGCTGGAGTCGCTGATCCCGTCGGTCCTGGAGCAGAAGGTCACGACGCTGGAGGCGTACCGGGCGTGGCGGCTGCTCGTGCGGAAGTACGGCGAACCGGCGCCGGGGCCCGCGCCCGGGCGGATGCACGTGATGCCGGCGCCGCGGACGTGGGCGCTGATCCCGTCCTGGGAGTGGCACCTGGCCGGGGTGGACGACAAGCGGGCGTCGACGGTCCTGCGGGCGGTGCGGGTCGCCGCGCGGCTGGAGGAGGCGGCGGGGATGGAGCCGGCGGCGGCACAGGCGCGGCTGGAGGTCGTGCCCGGGATCGGGCCGTGGACCTCGGCGGAGACCGTGCAGCGCAGTCATGGGGCGGCGGACGCGGTGACGGTGGGGGATCTGCATCTGCCGGGGATCGTGGGGTTCGCGCTGGGCGGGGACCGGGATGCGGACGATGCGGCGATGCTGCGGCTGCTGGAGCCGTATGCCGGGCAGCGGCATCGGGCGGCTCGGCTGGTGCTGCTGAGCGGGCGGGTGCCGGGGAGGCGGGCGCCGCGGATGGCTCCGCGGGGGATCGAGCGGCTCTGACGGGGTGGGGTCCGGGGCGCGTTGACAGGTGCCCCGCGCTGGTGCGGGGCGGGGGTGGGTCGCGCGGCCCGGCGCCGGCCGGGTGCCTCCCCCGGAGGGGGTGCCCCCAGCGCCCACCCGTGCCGCCCCGGCGGCACGACCGCCCGCAGCTACGACACCGGGGGAAGCGCGACCGCCCGCGGCTACGACACCGGGGGAAGCGCGACCGCCCGCGGCTACGACACCGGGGGAAGCGCGACCGCCCGCGGCTACGACGCCGGGGAGGCGCGGCTGTCCGCAGCTACGGCACTGGGGAGGCGCGGCTGTCCGCGGTTACGACGCGTCCGAGGAGAAGCGGAGGGAGGCCGGGGGTATGCGGGCGTCGCACCAGACCCGGACGCCCGAGCGGAGTTCGTTGTCGGCGCCGATGACCGCGCCGTCGCCGATGACCGTGTCCGTGAGGACCGAGCGGGTGCCGACGCGGGCGCGGGTGCCGATGAGGGAGTCGGTGATGACGGCGCCCGGTTCGATGACCGCGCCGGGGAGGATCGTGCTGCCGAAGACACGCGCTCCCTCCGCGACGAAGGCGCCCTCGCCCACCACCGTTCCGCCGGTCAGCTTGGCGTCCGGCGCGACGATGGCCGTGGGCAGGACCAGGCGGTCGCCGCAGCGGCCCGGTACCGCCGGGGACGGGGCGCGGCCGAGGACCAGGTCCGCCGAGCCGCGCACGAAGGCCGCCGGGGTGCCGAGGTCCAGCCAGTACGTGGAGTCGACCATGCCCTGCAGGTGTGCTCCGGTGGCGAGGAGTTCCGGGAAGGTCTCCCGTTCGACCGAGACCGGGCGGCCCGCCGGGACGGTGTCGATGACCGAGCGGCGGAAGACGTACGCCCCCGCGTTGATCTGGTCGGTGACGATCTCCTCCGGCGTCTGCGGCTTCTCCAGGAACGCCAGGACCCGGCCCGTGTCGTCCGTGGGGACCAGCCCGTACGCCCTCGGGTCCGTCACCTTCGTCAGGTGCAGGGAGACGTCCGCGCCCGTCGTCCCGTGCGTGCGGACCAGCGCGCCGATGTCCAGGCCCGTCAGGATGTCGCCGTTGAAGACGAGCACCGGCTCGTCGGGGCCCGAGTGCAGCCGCGACGCCGCGTTGCGGATCGCGCCGCCGGTGCCGAGCGGTTCCTCCTCGGTGACGTACTCCAGGTGGAGGCCCAGGGACGAGCCGTCTCCGAAGTACGGTTCGAAGACCTCGGCCAGGTAGCTCGTCGCGAGCACGATGTGCTCGACCCCCGCCGCCTTCGCCCGCGCCAGCTGATGGGTGAGGAACGGCACCCCGGCCGCTCTGACCATGGGCTTCGGTGTGTGCACCGTGAGCGGGCGCAGCCGCGTGCCCTTACCGCCGACCAGGAGGATCGCTTCTGTCACCTGTCGTCTCTGCTTCCTGCCGGGACCGGCCGAACTGTCTTTCGGCCGGCCAGTGTATGCAGACCGTTCCATGGCGCCGTCGATGACCGTGCGGTGGTGCTTCCTCAGCGGCCCTGGTACTTCGCCGCCGAGGAACGGACCGTGCCGAGCTTGCCGTAGAGCTGCTTGCCGGGACAGCTCGTGGCGAAGCCGTCGCGGTGGCCCGAGATGACGTTCAGTCGTACGTTCCTGCCTTTTCGGTAGAGGTTGCCACCACCGGACTTCAGGTATGTCTTGCCGCGTGGGTTCATGCCGTGGAGACCGAGCTTCCACGCGGTGAGCCGGGCGACGGCCTTGACCGCGGCGGACGACGGTTTCTTCGAGCCGTAGGTGCCGAGGACCGCGATTCCCATGCTGTCGGAGTTGAACCCCATGGTGTGGGCACCCAGTACCGGCTTCGCCACTCCCCCGGCCCGGCCCTCGTAGATCTTTCCGCACTTGTCGACGAGGAAGTTGTAGCCGATGTCCCGCCACCCCATGCTCTTGACGTGGTAGCGGTAGATACTGCGAACGACCGACGGGGCCTGCGAGCAGCGGTAGTTGTTGCCGGTGGCCGAGTGGTGCACGAAGGCGGCCTTGACCTTCTTCGTGTACACGAACTTCTTCTCGCGCAGCTTCTCGTCCGCGCCCCAGCCGCGGCGCGTGGTGATGCTCGGACGCGGACCGACGTACGGCTTGGCCTTCTGCTGTTCCGTCAGGGTGCCGAGGGCGAGGAGTTCCTTCTCGGTCCGGTCCCGGCTCAGGGCC
The DNA here is from genome assembly GCF_055564355.1 of Streptomyces sp. NPDC029152. NCBI lineage: Bacteria > Bacillati > Actinomycetota > Actinomycetes > Kitasatosporales > Streptomycetaceae > Streptomyces > Streptomyces sp. NPDC029152. Next base: position 24,566 of record NZ_JBVHWR010000013.1, read on the forward strand.
GGGGTCTCGGTGGCGCCCAGGGGCGCGAGGCCGGCGTTGGCGGCGGAGGCGTCGAGTCCCTCGACGGTCGCGAAGACCTCGCTGGACTCGACGGACCCGAGGGCCTCGGCGGCCTCGGCGGGTTCGGCGGGTTCTGCGGCCTCAGCGGGTTCGGCGGGTTCGGCGGCCCCGGCGGGTCCGGCGGTCCCGGCGGTCAGGGCGGTGGTGCGGGGGCCCTCGTTGGGGGTTGTCCCGTCCGCGGGGGGTAGCGGCGGGGCGGCGTCACCGGGATCGACGAGTTCGAGGCGCAGGCCGGTGGGGAGCGGGGACGTGGCGGAGGCGGCACCGTCCTCGTGCGCCGCGCTCACCCGCACCTCCACGCCGTCCGAGTCACCCACCCACAGCGGTGCGGTGGCGCCGCGCACGCGGCCCGGCGCGCTTTCGGCGGTGCCCGGGTCGGCGGCGTGGTCGGTGTTGTGCGTCTCGAGGTCCTGCCAGTCGGACCAGGCGCCGGTGGCGGTGGCGCGGGTGCGGACCTGGACACGGCCGTGCAGTTCGGTGGCCGGGTCGTCCCAGACGACGCCGACGAGGGAGAAACGCCGTGTGTCCCGGCGGGGGACGCCCTGTTCGGCGGTGCCGGGGGCGGTGGAGGCACGGTCGCCCGCGAGGGACGTGAGCGGCAGCGACTGGGTGCTGCCGGGGACGTACGCCCCGGCCGGTGCCGCTCTTTTGGCGGTCGCCGTCGCGGGCGCGGCGGTGAGCGGGAGGGCCAGTGCGGCCGCGCAGGTGACGCCTATGGAGGAAGTGAGGAATCCATGCATGCCCCTGATCCTGGACACGGCCGGACAAATCTGTCCATACGGAATGTGACGGGTCGTAGGGTTCTTTCGCCCGATCCGGTGGTGGCGGTGTGCCCCGTCCGCCCGGACCCCGCCTTCGGGCCCGCGTACGCTTGCGCGGGTGAACGCGACCGACCGCACCCCTGCCGACCTGCTGAGTTCCGCGCTCGCCGCGGACCCGGGACGCCCCCTGGTGACCTTCTACGACGACGCCACCGGCGAACGCGTCGAACTCTCCGTGGCCACCTTCGCCAATTGGGTGGCCAAGACCGCCAATCTGCTCCAGGACGAACTGTCCGTCGAACCCGGTGACCGGGTCGCGCTGCTGCTGCCCGCGCACTGGCAGACGGCGGTGTGGCTGCTGGCGTGCGCCTCGGTGGGTGTCGTCGCCGACGTGGCCGGTGACCCGGCGGCGGCGGACGTGGTGGTGAGCGGGCCGGAGCCCCGGTCGCTGGAGGCGGCGCGGGCGTGCTCGGGGCCGCGGATCGCGCTGGCGCTGCGGCCGCTCGGGGGGCGGTTCGTGCCGGCCGCGCCGGAGGGCTTCGCCGATTACGCGGTGGAAGTACCCGGGCAGGGCGACCGGTTCGTGCCGTACGCGCCGGTGGACCCGGAGGCGCCGGCGCTGATCGTGGCCGGGCGGGAGTTCAGCGGGGCGGAGATCGTGGAGCGGGCCCGGGCGGAGGCGTCGGAGCTGGGGCTCATGGGGCCGGGGGCGCGGATTCTGTCGGGGTTGCCGTACGACACGTGGGAGGGGCTGAACGCGGGGTTGTACGGGCCGTTGGCGTCGGGTGGGTCGGTGGTGCTGTGCCGCCACCTGGAGCAGGCGGGGGACGGCGTGGTGGATCAGCGGATCGAGACGGAACGGGTGTCGGCCACGGCACGGTGAACCGCGAGCGGGGGTGAGGCGCGGCCACGTCGGCGCGGCCGCACGCGGGCGAGGCGGCCCGGCCTTTGCGGGAGACCCGTTCGGCCCAGTCGGGGCCGGGGGTTCGCGGGGGCCCGGGTCATGATCGGGGGAGTGCGCGCACGCAGGGCACGCTCGTAGGGCACGAGGGGTTGAGGCAGACGTGAGCGACAGCGCAGGCACGTCCTCCGGCGGAGCCGGGACCCCGGGGGCGTCCGCGACCGGGGACGGACTGCGGCGCCGCCGGCGGCGCCGGCTGCGGTACGCGGGCGTCACGGCCGCCGTGCTCGGCGTCGCGGCCGTGGGCGTCGGATGGACGGTGTACGCCGAGCTGAGCGGGAACATCACCGCCGACGAGGCGGCGGCGGCCGAGCTCGCCCGGTACGAGAGGGAGCGGCCCACCCCGCTGGTCCGCGGCGCGCAGAACGTGCTGGTGATCGGGTCGGACTCGCGCTCCGGAGACGGCAACGGACGCTACGGGCGGGACACCGGGACCGCGCGGTCGGACACCACGATCCTGCTGCACCTCGCGGCCGGCCGGGACAGCGCCACCGCCGTCTCGGTCCCCCGCGACCTGATGGTGGACGTGCCCGGCTGCCACCGCCGGGACGGATCCCGCACCGAGCCGGTGTTCGCCCGGTTCAACTACGCCTTCGAGGCGGGCGGTTCGGCGTGCACCATCCGCACGGCGGAGAAGCTGACCGGTGTTCGGATCGACCACCACGTGGTCGTCGACTTCCAGGGCTTCAAGAAGATGGTCGACGCGCTCGGCGGTGTCGGGGTGTGCCTGAGCGAACCGGTCGACGACGAGGACGCCCGGCTGAGGCTGCCCGCCGGCCGGGTGACGCTCGACGGGGAGCAGGCCCTCGGCTACGTCCGGGCCCGCAAGTCGCTCGGCAACGGCAGTGACACCGGCCGGATGGAGCGGCAGCAGCGTTTCCTCGGGGCGCTCGTCGACAAGGTGCAGAGCAACGACGTGCTGCTGAACCCGGTGAAGCTCTATCCCGTACTGGACGCGGCCACGTCGTCCCTGACGACCGACCCGGGTCTGGCGAGCCTGCGGGGCGTGTACGACCTCGCGCGCGGCCTGCGGAAGATCCCCGCCGAACGGGTGCGGTTCCTGACCGTCCCCCGTGAGCCGTACGCGCGCGACGCCGATCGCGACCAGCTCGCACAGCCCGACGCCGAGAAGCTGTTCGCCCGTCTGCGGACGGACGAACCGGTGGCCGTCGCGGCACCGGACGGACGCAGGACGGGGGGCGGGAACGGGTCCGGTCCCGCGGTCGCGCGTGAACCCGGGGGCGGTTCACCGGATCCGACGTTCAGCGGCAGCACCGCGGGCGAGGACGACTGCGACTAGGAAACCCCGGGCGGCACGGGGCGTACCCGGGACCGGCGCGGAACGACAGACACTTATCCAGGAAAAAGGATGGATTGCCCGCTTGTAAGGTCCATGGAATGCGTCACGCGCGTCGCCGCGCGCCGAATGGGGCGGTTAGTGTGAGCGATCCGGTGTGCCGGCCAGAGGTTCCGTCCTGGGGTCGCGGCACCGAGTGACCGAGACCGGGCGCCTGGAGCGGAAGGCGCCGCGTGGTCCCGACGGAGGATTGGGAGACCGTGGACGCGCAAGGCCGTGGGCGGGCGGAGGACATCGACCCCGCAGACCAGTGGGTATTCAACCCGGACACCGGCGAATACGAACTGCGACTGACCCCTTCCGCACCGCAGTCGACGGTCCCGGGACCTCGTGGAGCCGCTCACGGCGGTCCGGACGCGTCCGGACCGGCTCGCGGCCACGGCTCCGAGCGGGCGTCCGCGCCCGCGGACGCCCCGGAGCGGGAGGCCCCGGCTTCGCGCCGGCGCCGCCCGGCCCGCGAGGAGCCGCCGCCCGGGCAGCGCGGTCGTCGGCGGCCGGCGAAGAAGAAGTCGACGGGCAAGAAGGTCCTGATGTGGTCCGGCGGCACCATGGCGTTCGTCGTCCTCGGTGCCGCGGGGGCCGGGTACCTCTACCTGGAGCACCTCAACGACAACATCAAGTCCGTCGCCGACGACGGCGCGAGCACCGGTGGCTTCCAGAAGGACCAGGCCATCAACATCCTGCTGATCGGCACCGACAAGCGCACCGGCGACGGCAACGAGGGCTACGGCGACAGCGGCAGCGTCGGCCACGCCGACACCACGATCCTGCTCCACGTGTCCAAGGACCGTTCCAACGCGACCGCGCTCAGCATCCCCCGCGACCTGATCGTCGACATCCCCGACTGCCCGACCACGCAGGACGACGGGACGAAGAAGGTCATCCCCGGCTCCACCGGCGCCCGCTTCAACATGAGCCTCGGCCAGGACGGCCGTACGCCCAGCTGCACCATGCGGACCGTCACCGAGCTGACCGGGATCACCCCCGACAACTTCATGGTCGCCGACTTCAACGCGGTCAAGACGCTGACCAGCGCGGTCGGCGGGGTCGAGGTGTGCCTGGCGAAGGACATCAACGACCCCGACTCGCACCTGAACCTGCCGGCGGGCAAACGCACGATCGAGGGCGAGCAGGCGCTGGCCTTCGTGCGCACCCGCCACTCGGTGGGTTTCGGCGGCGACCTGAGCCGCATTCAGATCCAGCAGCAGTTCCTCGGCTCGCTGATGCGCAAGCTGAAGTCGAACGACACGCTCACCAGTCCGTCGAAGATGGTGAAGCTGGCGGAGGCGGGCACCGAGGCGCTGACCGTCGACTCCAAGCTGGACAGCATCGGCAAGCTGAAGGACCTCGGTCTGGAGCTGGGCAAGCTCAACACCAAGAACCTCACCTTCGCCACGGTGCCGGTGAAGGACAACCCCGCCGAGAAGACCCCGGTGACGGTCGTGCTCCAGGAGGCGCCCGCCCAGCAGGTCTTCGACATGGTCAGGAACGACATCTCCTTCACCGAGGTCAAGCAGAAGGAGAAGAAGGAGGCCGCCGCCGTCGCGGCCCGCCTCAAGGGCGAGAAGTCCGAGCCCTCCGAGGTCCGCGTCCGCGTCCTCAACGGCGGCGCACCGGCCGGCAGCGCCCAGAAGGAACTCGCCTACCTCCAGACCGAGGCCGGCGTCACCAAGTCCGAGAACGCGGGCAACGCGCCCGCGGACCTGGCCAGGACGACCCTCGAGTACGCCCCCGACCAGGCCGACCAGGCCCGCGCGCTCGCCGAGATACTCGGCCTGTCCGGCGCGGCCATGAAGCCCGGCGAGAGCGTCACCAACTCCCAGGGCCTGCCCACCATGACCCTCACCCTCGGCAAGGACTTCAAGGGAGCCGGCATCAAACTCAACGCCACCTCCGGGAAGCCGCCCGAGGAGGCCCAGAAGACCACCGCGGACCAGGTCAAGTGCGCGAAGTGACCTGACGGGCCACGCGAGCGCCCGGCGGTACGGCGGTCCACCGGCCACCGAGCGGCCGGCCTCGCATCCGCCCACGACGCGTTCTCCCGGTCCCGCCGGGGGCGGCCCGGGAACGCGGCGGCGAGAGGCGCGGGTTCGCGACCGCACGGCCGAAGCGCCCTCGCAGAACCACCGGTTCTCGGCGAACGTGCAGGTCGTCATGGGCTCCGGGATCCGCCTGGCGGTGACCGCGGCCCGGCCGGGGGGGCCGCCCCCGTACCGGTACCCCCACACCGGCGGTGCATGCATCGGCCGTCGTTCCCGCCTGTTCGGCCGCCCCCGTGCGCGAGGATCTCCGTTCTCGATCCGGTCATGCCACGGCCGTGAGCGGTTCCGGACGACGGCCCGCGTCACGAGCCGGCCGCCTCCGACGCCGTGTCCGGAAAGGCTCCGGAGGGCGTGGAGAGGTCCACGGCTGACAAGGTCCCGTGCGCGAAGTGACCTGACGGCCCGGACTCGCGTCTTACCCGGCGGCCGTGGCGGGATGAATCCGTCGCGACGGGCGTACAGCCAACAGGGCGCTCCATGCGTCCAACTGTGCGAACGACAGGTGTTCGCGAGCCTGCCGGCTGGCGCGAGGGTGGGAGAGGGACATGACGCAGAGTGGTGTGCGCGAGGAGGGGACGAGGCGCGGTGCCGTCCGGCACGGCCGGAGCGCGGGGGCCACCCGGCAGAGCGTCCCGGGCGAGGAGGGCACGGGCGACGGGGGCGGCACAGGTGCGGGACACGGGCGCGGCCGGCGCTCCGGGCGGCGGCGGCCAGGGCGCGGACACCGTGCGCTCCGATGGTCCGCGACGACGCTCGCGGTCCTGATACTCGGCACGGCCGGCGCCGGATACCTCTACTACCGGCACCTGAACGGCAACATCGAGAAGGGCGAGCGCAACAGCGGCGACTCGAAGGCGCACAAGACCGAGCCGAACGCGGCCGGGCAGACCCCCCTGAACATCCTGCTGATCGGCTCCGACAGCCGCGCCTCCGACGCGAACGTGGCGCTGGGCGGCGGCAAGGACCACCGCGACAACCCGCCGCTGGGCGACGTCCAGATGCTGATCCACCTGTCCGCGGACCGTGAGAGCGCGTCGGTGGTCAGCATCCCGCGCGACACCCGGGTGGACATCCCCGAGTGCACGGACCCGGACACCGGCAAGACGTACCCGGCGACCAACACGATCATCAACGAGTCACTGGGCCGCGGCGGTGCCGGCTGCACCCTGGCCACCTGGCAGAACCTCACCGGTGTCTACATCGACCACTGGATGACCATCGACTTCGCGGGCGTGGTGCGGATGGCGGACGCCGTCGGCGGCGTCGAGGTGTGCGTGAACCAGAACGTGCGGGACCACCCGACCCCCCAAGTGCCCGGCGGCTCGGGCCTGGAGCTGACGGCCGGCCCGCACAAGGTGAAGGGCGAGCAGGCGCTGCAGTGGCTGCGCACCCGGCACGCCTGGGGCAGTGACCTGATGCGGGCCCGGGCTCAGCACATGTACATGAACTCGATGATCCGCACGTTGAAGGAGCAGAACGTCTTCACCGACACCGGCCGGCTGATGGACCTGGCCGAGGCGGCCACCGAGTCCCTGGCGGTCTCGGAGGAGATCGGCACGCCCAAGAAGCTGTACGACCTCGGGATGCAGCTGAAGACGGTGCCGGCGGACCGCATCACCATGACGACGCTGCCCACCGTCGAGGACTTCCAGGACGAGAACCACCGGCTGCCGGACGGCGAGAACGCCGAGAAGGTCTGGGCGATGCTCCGCGACGACGTCCCCTTCGACGACAAGGGCGGCAAGGGCGGCAAGAACGGCGGCGCCGAGGACACGGCCGCCGGCGGGAAGGACTCGCGAAAGCCCTCCGGGGGCTCCGCCGCACCCGACGCGGAGATCGGCGTCCTGGTGCAGAACGCCACCGGGTCCGACACCCTCGGCCCGGTCGGCGGCCGGGCGACGACGATCGCGCAGGCGCTGGTGCGGGCGGGGTTCACCAAGGCGACGACGGACACCTCGGCGGCGGGCTCGGAGAAGAGGACGGTGATCCGCTACCCGAGCGCCGAACTGGAAGGCGATGCCCGGCGGGTCGCCGAGGCGCTGGGCGTCCCGGTGAGCGCGGTGAAGAAGTCGACGGACGTGTCCGGAGTCACGGCGGTCATCGGCGCCGACTGGCGCGAGGGCACGGCCTACCCGAAACAGAAGACGCCCGAGGCCGGAGAGCTTCCCGAGAACAGCGACGCCCTCAACGGCGCCGACTCCGGCAAGTGCATGGACGTGTACGAGCCTTACCGCTGGTAAGCGCCGACCGTGCGCAACCGGTCCTCCTCGGGACGGAAAACGGTCATCGGCACATCGACACACATCCCGGAAATGGGTTCGATGCCCCGATGGCCGCCGACGTCCACCCCGGGAGGCCATGCCCCTGCGCAAGAAGCTCGCCGCCGCCGTCCTCCCGGCGCTCGCTCCGCTCGTCCCCCTTGGCCACGGACGCCGGCGCGACGGCCCGGAGCGGTGCGGCCGGTCCGTCCGGATCCGCCGGCGGCGGCCGGTACGAGGGCAGCGGCTCCTGCACGAAGTACGCCGGGCCGGTCTGCGTCCACGCGCCCGGCACGTGCGTCCACCCGCACACCGAGGTCCCCGGCCACGAGTGGTGGAGCTTCGCCCTGGGCTGCGACCGACCCGGCCGTTCCGAGACGACCGCCAGGACACGGCGTACCGGGTCGTCCACGTGGGTCACGGACACCGGCTGCCACCGCTACTGCGCCGGGCCCGTGCGCGGGCCGGCCGCGGGATCCCGCGTCGACCGGTACGGCAGCCACCTGGACGGCGGCGCGTGCTGCTCGGGGAACGCGACGAACCGCGGCCGACGTCCGTCGTCGTCACGGCGGGGCCCGGACAACGCGCCGGGCCCCGTCCTCACGTCCCGCTCTCCGCGCCGACGACCGCCGGGCGCCGCGAGGCGATGACCCGCTTCGCCAGCGACCGCGGACTGGTGAGGAAGCCGAAGCCCCACGACATGTGCATGGTCGCCAGCGCCACCGGGATCTGCGCCCGGGCCTTCAGCCCGAGCCCCTTGCCCGCCGGGAGCGATCCCGCGACGATCGCGGCGAGGTAGCCGCCGGGTACGACGAAGCCCCACGGGGTCAGCGCCGCGCCCACCACGACACCGGCGGCGATCGCGCACACGGCGGTCGGCGGGGCGAGGTAGCGCAGGTTGATGGAGCCGGAGTGGTAGCGCGCGACGACGTGCCGCCAACGGCCGTAGTCCTTGTACTGCTTGGCCAGCGCCCGCACGGAGGGCCGGGGCCGGTAGGACACCTTCAGCTCGGGCGAGAACCAGATCAGGCCGCCGGCCTCACGGATGCGGAAGTTCAGCTCCCAGTCCTGAGCGCGTATGAACTCCTCGTTGTACCCGCCCTGCCGCTCCAGCGCCTCGCGGCGGAACACGCCCAGGTAGACCGTCTCGGCCGGACCCGCCTGGCCGCCCGTGTGGAAGGCGGCGTTGCCCACGCCGATCCTCGACGTCATCGCGGCGGCGACGGCGTCCTCCCACGCGTTCTCGCCCTCGGCGTGCATGATGCCGCCCACGTTCTGCGCGCCGGTCTCCTCCAGCAGCCGTACGGCCGTGGCGATGTAGTTCGGCGACAGCATGCCGTGGCCGTCGACGCGGACGACGACGGGATGGCGCGAGGCCTTGATCGCGGCGTTCAGCGCGGCGGGCGTACGGCCGGTCGGGTTCGGCACCGTGTGGACGCGGGGGTCCTCGGCGACGAGTTCGGCGGCGATCTCGTCCGTACGGTCCGTGGACGGACCGAGGGCGATCACGACCTCCATCTCGCCGGCGTACTCCTGGGCGAGGATGGCGCGGACGGCGCCGCGCAGGTGCCGCTCCTCGTTGAGGACGGGCATGATCACGGAAACGGCGGGCGGCCGCACGTCGGACTTGGCGTTCATCGGTGCTCACGTTACCGCGAACGGGGGACACGGGTGCGCGCCGCGGGGGCCGCGGCCCCGGGCAGCAGATCGTATGGGCCTACGGTGCTCACGGATCCCACGTCCGGCCCCAGGCCCCGCCCCCGCGGAGGTGTCACCTTGCCCACGCCGCCCCGCTCCCCCAGGGTTCCGGCATCGCCCCCACACGGCGGCCCCCCGCCGCAGCGCACCCGTCCGCGGCCCTCCCGCCGCCCCGCGGGGCCCGCCGTACGGAGGAAGAGGCCGCGCTGGGCCATGCGGGCGGTGACCGCGCTGTCGGTGGTGGTGCTCGCCTCCGCCGGGATCGGGCACGCGGTGCTCTCGGGTCTGGGCGCCGACATCGCCCGCGTCGACGCCTTCCGGGACATGAAGAACCGTCCGCGGGGCGGCGGCGGCATGAACGTCCTGCTGGTCGGCACCGACGGCCGCGACCGCATCAGCGAGGAGGAGCGGCGGAAGTACCGGCTCGGCGGCGCCCCCTGCCACTGCACCGACACGATCATGATCGTGCACATCTCGGAGGACCGGGAGCGGGCGAGCGTGGTCAGCCTGCCGCGCGACTCCTACGCCATGACGCCCGACCACACCGACCGCACGACCGGCGAGCGCCACCGGGGACACCCGATCAAGCTGAACGCGGCCTACGCCGAGGGCGGCCCCCAGCTGACCGTCGGCACCGTCGAGAGAATGACCCGCGTGAAGATCGACCACTACCTGGAGGTCGACTTCACCAGTTTCATGAAGACCGTCGACGTCCTCGGCGGCGTACGGATCTGCACCGTCCAGCCGCTCAAGGACAGCTACACCGGACTCGACCTGCCGGCCGGCACCCACGAGCTGACCGGCGGACAGGCCCTCCAGTACGTCCGCGCCCGCCACCTCGACGGGGCCTCGGACCTGAGCCGGATGAAGCGCCAGCAGCGCTTCCTGGCCGCGCTGATCGACCGGGCGACCTCCTCCGGGCTCCTGCTGAACCCGCTCAAGTTCCGTGACGTCACGCAGGCGGTGCTGGGCTCGGTACGGGCCGACGAGGGCTTCGGCACCGACGAGCTGATCGCCCTCGGGCGGGCGATGCGGAACTTCTCGCCGTCCTCGTCCGAGTTCACCACCGTGCCGATCGGGCAGATGGGCTACGCCGTCGAGGGCGTCGGCTCGACCCTCAGGTGGGACCCCGCCGAGTCGGAGCGGATCTTCGACGCCCTGCGCGAGGACGAGCCGCTGGCCCCGCACGGCACGGGGGCCGAGGGCCCGGCGCCGGTACGGGTGCCGGTCGACCCGAGGCAGATCCGGGTCCAGGTGGAGAACGGCACGCACACCGCCGGGCTCGGCAGGCGCGTGGACGACGCCCTGGCCGCGACCGGCTTCCTCACCACCCGGGCGCCGGTGAACGCCGCCGACCGCGCGGTCGCGCGGACCGTGGTCGCCTTCGACCCCCGCTGGGACAACTCGGCGAAGTCGCTGGCCGCCGCCCTGCCCGGCAGTGAACTCAGACCGGTCCCGGGCCAGGGGCCGACGCTGAGGGTGATCGCGGGCGCCGACTTCCGGCAGGTGGTGAAGGTGGGGCCGGCGGACCCGCCGCAGGAGTCGGGCGCGGTGGTGCGCGGCGACGAGGTGGTGTGCGGGAAGCGGTGACCGGCTGCGGCCTCAGGTGCCGGAGACGGTGACCTCGTCGTCGTTCCTCAGCTGCTCCACCAGCTTCTTCACCTTGGCGTCGTCCCACTTGAGGTTGCCGCCCACGCTGCCCGAGATGGGCATGTTCATCGACGTGCCGTCGCCGCCGCTGACGCTCTTCATCGCCCAGAACATCCCGGCCAGGTCGAACAGGCCCATGTCCTTGTCGACGATGAGGGAGTCCAGGCCCGCGCCCATGGTCGGGTACAGCGCGAACGGGTTCAGCACGGTCGACGGGGTGGCCACCTGGCCCGCCAGGGCGGAGAGGAACTTCTGCTGGTTCTTGGTGCGGTCCAGGTCGGAGCCGGCCAGCGCGTACCGGGTGCGGACGAAGGCCAGGGCCTCCTCGCCGTTCAGGGTCTGCTTGCCCTTCTTGAGGTCGGCGCCGGACTTCTTGTCCTTGATGTCCTGCGGGATGTCGATCTCGACGCCGCCGACCGCGTCCACGATGTTCGCGAAACCGGCGAAGCCGATCTCCACGTAGTGGTCGATGCGCAGCCCGGTGTTGAACTCGACGGTGCGCACCAGCAGCTCGGGGCCGTCCTCCGCGTACGCGGCGTTCAGCTTCACGTGCCGGCCCGTGCCCTCGTACTTCTTGCCGGACTCGGAGCCGACGAAGCTCGGGATCTCCACGTCGGAGTCGCGGGGCAGCGAGACCAGCGTCGACCCGTTGTCCCCGGTGTGGAGGATCATCATCGAGTCGGTGCGCTTGCCCTCGGCGGAACCGGTGTGCAGGTCCTTCTTCTGCTCGTCGGTCATGCCCTCGCGGCTGTCGGAACCGACGATCAGGTAGTTCGTGCCCTCGCCGGCCTCGGGCCGGTCGATGACCTTGGACAGGTCGACCTCGCGGTTGAGCTTGGAGTCGGCCCAGAAGTAGGTGCCGACGGTGGTGACGACCAGGACGGTCACCACCGTGATCGCCGTCCACTTGATCCGGCGCCGCCAGTCCGGCGCGGGACGCGGACCGCCCGGGCCGGGCCCGGCGGGGCCGCGGCCGCCGGGGCTGCCGTAGACCTGGCCGGTGTTGTAGCCGCTGTCGTACCCGTCCTGGCCGCCGTGGCCCCGGCCGTCGACGTACGACGGCTGCTGCGGCACCCCGCCCCCGTACGGCGGGGCGGCCTGGCCCGGGCCGGGCGGCGGCACCGCACCGCGGCGGACCTGACGCATCACGCGGGCGCTCTCGGGCCGTGCGCTCGCGCTGCCGCGTCCGTACCGGCCGGCGCGGCTGTCACCGGGTCGCCCCTCGGGCCAATCATTCATGCGGACCAGTGTGCCGGTCCGCCCCACGGGCCGTACAAGGGCCGTCGGAAAATAGGGTCGGCGCTGTTGCGAAGCTGACACAAAACAAGGCACCCGTCGCTCCGGCATAAGGTGGAGGTCATGACAGACCAGGCAGAACAGGCCTCGGCCGCGCGGTCGGCGGCCCCGGAGATCCCGGGCAAGCCGACCTCGGCGTCCCGCACCACCCTCAGCCACATCATGACCCACAGCGACACCAACCTGCTGGGCACGGTGCACGGCGGAGTGATCATGAAGCTGGTGGACGACGCGGCGGGCGCCGTGGCCGGACGGCACTCCGGCGGTCCCGCCGTGACCGCGTCCATGGACGAGATGGCGTTCCTCGAGCCGGTCCGCGTCGGCGACCTCGTCCATGTGAAGGCCCAGGTCAACTGGACCGGCCGCACCTCCATGGAGGTCGGCGTCCGGGTGCTCGCCGAACGCTGGAACGAGTCCGCCCCCGCCACCCAGGTCGGCTCGGCCTACCTGGTCTTCGCCGCGGTGGACGCCGACGGCAAGCCCCGCACGGTCCCGCCGGTCATCCCCGAGACCGAGAAGGACAAGCGCCGCTACCAGGAGGCCCAGATCCGCCGCACCCACCGTCTGGCCCGCCGCCGGGCGATCATGGAACTGCGGGAGCGCCGGATCGCGGAGGGCTTCGACGACTGAGCGCCCCGCGTACGCCGAAGGGCGCCCGGGACTCCGGTCCCGGGCGCCCTTCGCGCGTGGGGGGCGTTACGGCAGGTTGCGCGCCATGACGATGCGCTGGACCTGGTTGGTGCCCTCGTAGATCTGCGTGATCTTGGCGTCGCGCATCATGCGCTCCACCGGGTAGTCACGGGTGTAGCCGTAGCCGCCGAGCAGCTGGACGGCGTCCGTGGTGACCTCCATCGCCACGTCCGAGGCGAAGCACTTGGCGGCGGCGCCCAGGTAGGTGAGGTCGGCGTCGCCGCGCTCGGAGGCGGCGGCGGCCTGGTAGGTCAGGGCACGGGCGGCCGAGATCTTCATGGCCATGTCGGCGAGCATGAACTGGATGCCCTGGAAGTCGGCGATCGGCTTGCCGAACTGCTTGCGCTCCTGGACGTAGCCCTTGGCGTAGTCGAGGGCGCCCTGGGCGATGCCGAGGGCCTGGGCGGCGATGGTGATGCGGGTGTGGTCCAGCGTCTTCATCGCGGTGGCGAAGCCGGTGCCCTCCTCGCCGATCATGCGGTCGGCGGGGATGCGGACGTTGTCGAGGTAGACCTCGCGGGTCGGGGAGCCCTTGATGCCGAGCTTCTTCTCCGGGGCCCCGAAGGAGACGCCCTCGTCGGACTTCTCGACGACGAACGCGGAGATGCCCTTCGAGCGCTTGGCCGGGTCGGTGACGGCCATCACCGTGTAGTACTCGGAGACGCCCGCGTTGGTGATCCAGCGCTTGACGCCGTTCAGCACCCAGAAGTCGCCGTCGCGCACGGCCCTGGTCTTCATGCCGGCCGCGTCGGAGCCCGCGTCGGGCTCGGAGAGGCAGTAGGAGAACATGCCGTCGCCCTTGGCGAGCGGGGTCATGTACTTCTTCTTCAGCTCCTCGGAGCCGGAGAGGATCACCGGGAGCGAGCCGAGCTTGTTCACGGCGGGGATGAGGGAGGAGGACGCGCAGACACGGGCCACCTCCTCGATGACGATCACCGTGGCGAGGGCGTCGGCGCCCGCGCCGCCGTACTCCTCGGGGACGTGCACGGCGTGCAGGTCGTTCGCGGTCAGGGCGTCGAGGGCCTCCTGCGGGAAGCGGGCCTCCTCGTCCACCGCGGCGGCGTGCGGCGCGATCTTCGCCTCGGCGAGCGCGCGGACGGCGTCGCGGAGCATGTCGTGCTCCTCGGACGGGCGGTACAGGTCGAAGTCAGCCGATCCGGCCAAGGTCTCTCACGCTCCAAAACGCTGTGATGCTGGGCACGCTAACTACCGTTAAGTAACCCAAATTTTAGAACGCCGCCCGTGTCCGTGGATAGGTGAGGTTGACGACAGCCGCCCAAGGGCTCCCCCCGGCTCCCCGGCTATGCTCGGGCGCGCACCTCAGCCGTACACCCCTGGAGCACCCATGGCCCTCAAGATCACCGTGATCGGCACCGGCTACCTCGGCGCGACCCACGCGGCGGCCATGGCCGAACTCGGTTTCGAGGTGCTGGGCCTGGACGTGGTGCCCGAGAAGATCGAGATGCTCCAGCGGGGCCAGGTCCCGATGTACGAGCCGGGTCTCGAGGAACTGCTGCGCGGGCACGTCGCCGGGATCGAGGGGTCCACCGGCCGGCTGCGCTTCACCACCGACTTCGCGGAGGCCGCGGCCTTCGGCGACGTGCACTTCCTGTGCGTGAACACGCCGCAGAAGCACGGCGAGTACGCCTGCGACATGTCGTACGTCGAGTCCGCGCTGGCCTCGCTCGCGCCGCACCTGCGCGGCCCCGCCCTCGTCGTCGGCAAGTCGACCGTGCCCGTGGGCTCCGCCGACCGGCTGGCCGCCTACCTCGCCGAGCACGCGCCGGCGGGCGACGACGCCGAGCTGGCCTGGAACCCGGAGTTCCTGCGCGAGGGCTTCGCCGTCCAGGACACGCTGCGACCGGACCGGATCGTGGTGGGGGTGCGCAGCGAGCGGGCCGAGAAGCTGCTGCGCGAGGTGTACGCCACGCCGATCGCCGGGGGTTCGCCGTTCGTCGTCACCGACTTCCCGACGGCCGAGCTGGTGAAGACCGCCGCGAACTCCTTCCTGGCCACCAAGATCTCCTTCATCAACGCGATGGCGGAGGTCTGCGAGGCCGCCGACGGCGACGTCGCCAAGCTGGCGGAGGCCATCGGGCACGACGACCGGATCGGACGGAAGTTCCTGCGGGCCGGGATCGGTTTCGGCGGCGGCTGTCTGCCGAAGGACATCCGGGCGTTCATGGCGCGCGCCGGTGAGCTGGGCGCCGACCAGGCGCTGACGTTCCTGCGCGAGATCGACTCCATCAACATGCGCCAGCGCGGCCAGATGGTCGAGCTGGCCCGGCAGGCGCTGGGCGGCGGCCCGTTCCTGGGCAAGCGGGTCGCGGTGCTCGGCGCCACCTTCAAGCCCGACTCGGACGACGTGCGGGACTCGCCCGCGCTGAACGTCGCCGGGCAGATCCACCTCCAGGGCGGGCAGGTGACGGTGTACGACCCGAAGGGCATGGAGAACGCCCGGCGGCTGTTCCCGACGCTCGGCTACGCCGGCTCGGCGCTGGAGGCGGTGCGGGGCGCCGACGCCGTGCTGCACCTGACGGAGTGGCGGGAGTTCCGCGAGCTGGACCCGGAGACGCTGGGCGAGGCCGTGGCGGCCCGGGTGATCCTCGACGGACGCAACGCCCTGGACCCGCAGGCCTGGCGGCGGGCCGGGTGGACGTACCGGGCGATGGGCCGGCCGACGGCCTAGGCGTGCCGTTCGGACCGGGCCCGGCAGCCGCGCGGCGCGAGGGCGCCGGTTCGGCCGGGGCTCGGTCGGCCGGACCGGCGACCGTCCGCGTTCCGCCCCACCGGGCCGCGCACGGTCCGGTGAACGTCCTGTGCCTCACGCCTCCTTGGCGCGGTACCGGCGCATCTTGGCCCGCGCCCCGCACACCTGCATCGAGCACCAGCGTCCGCGTCCGGCCGGGCTGCGGTCGTAGTACGCCCAGTGACAGTCGGCGGCCTCGCACGCCTTGAGGCGGCCCCAGGTGCCGGCGACCAGCGCCTCGGCGACGGCGGCGGCGACGCGGGCGAGCAGGGATCCGGCGTGGGCGGGGACGAGGGCGGCGGAGCCGTCGGCCGCGTCGACCGCCACGACCAGCGGGGCCCCGGCCAGCAGCCCGCCGAGCGGGACGACCGCGCGGTGCGGCGGGTGGCCGGCGTGCGCGAGCAGGGCCGCGCGCAGGGACTCGCGCAGATCGCGCGCGTGCGGCACCTCGTCCTCCGTCAGGCCGAAGCGCGCCCGGCCCTCCGGCGTGCCCAGCGAGTCGGCGCCCGTCTCCAGGTCCAGCGTGTTCACCAGGGCCTCGACCAGTTCCAGGCCGCCCGGTGCGGGCGATCTCCCACTCATGCTTGCGACGTTACCTCCCATGGGGGAGCATGCAGTAACCGTTACCGGTTACCCGCACCGTGAAGGTAACCACCGGCTTCAAGGAGGAAGTCATGGCCGTGGCCGAACTCGGCGTCGTCGTCCTGGACTGCCCCGACCCCCGCGCACTGGCCCGCTTCTACGCCGGCGTGCTCGGCGGCACCGTCGAGGTCCAGAACGACGGCCGGGACGAGTGGGTCGACCTGAAACTGCCGGACGGGAAGGCGCTGGCCTTCCAGGCCGCCCCCGACCACGTACCCCCGAAGTGGCCCGGGAGCGACGGCGCGCAGCAGTTCCACCTCGACCTCGACGTGAAGGACCTGGACGCGGCCGAGAAGGCCGTGCTGGAACTCGGCGCCCGTCCGCTGGACGCCGAGGACCGGTCCCGCTCGTTCCGCGTCTACGCCGATCCCGCCGGGCACCCGTTCTGCCTCTGTGCCGGCTGACCGCACCCACCACACCGGGAGGAACCCCATGGCACCCGTGGCACGTTTCCGTTCCGTCGTCGTCGACTGTCCCGACCCGCGTGCGCTGGCCCGCTTCTACGCGCAGGTCGCGGGCGGCACCCCCGAGGAGGAGGACCCCGACTGGGTGGTGCTCCAGGTGCCCGGAGGGCCGCGCCTGGCCTTCCAGCGGGTGCCGGACCTCACCCCGCCCCGGTGGCCGCGCTCCGACCGCGACGCCCAGCAGTTCCACCTCGACCTCGACGGCGGGGCGACCTGGGAGGAGATGGACGCGGCGCACGAGAAGGTGCTCGCGCTGGGCGCCCGGCCGCTGGACCTGGAGGACCGGGAGAAGAAGGACTTCATGGTGTACGCCGATCCGGCGGGGCATCCGTTCTGCCTGTGCCGGATCGAGCACGCCTGACGTCGTGGTGCTCAGCCGTCGAGCGCGGCGATCGTCGCGCTCGACGGCCGGCGCCGCAGCTGTGCCGCACGGGCGGTGAAGGCCGCTTCCCGCAGCACGCGCTGCACGTTGCCCCAGGTCAGCAGCGCGACATCCGCCTCGTCCCAGCCGCGGCGCAGCAGCTCGGCGACGAGGCGGGGGTAGCAGGAGGCGTCAGCGAGCTCCTGCGGAGGGGTGGCGCCGGTGTCGTAGGTGCCGGAGAGGCCGACACCGCGCGGACCGGCGACGGTGCGGACGTGGTCGAGGTGGTCGGCGACGTCGCGGACGGTCGGGCCGGTCTGCTCGGCGGCCAGCGGCACCATGCACAGCCCCCCGGCCGCACCCAGCTCGGCGAGCAGGTCGTCGGGGAGGTTGGCCGGGTGCGGGCGCAGGGCGCCGGCGGCGGAACGGGTGCACAGCGCGGGCGCCTTGGAGACGGCGAGGGCGTGGCGGACGGTCCGGGCGCCGGCGCCGGAGAGGTCGGCCACGACACCGAGCCGGTTCATCTCGCGGACGACCTCCTCGCCGAACCGGGTCAGCCCGGCCTCGCCCGCCCAGGAGGCGCCGGTCAGCGTGAGCACCCGCAGGCCGAGGGCGTGCAGGGAGCGCAGGATGCCGAGGCTGTCGCCGAGCGCGGCGGCCGTGGCGGGGCCGGGCAGCACCGCGACCCGGCCGCAGTTGCGGGCGTCGATGAGCTGTCCGGCGTCGTACGCCAGCCGGAGGCCCTCGGGGTGGGCGCGGACGACCGTCCTGACCAGGTCGAGCCGCTCCAGGGCGGCGCCGACGGCCCGGTCGCCGTCGGTGCCCTCGGGCGGGTGCAGCGACCAGAACAGGGCGCCGACGTGCCCTTCGCGCAGCCGGGGCACGTCGGTGCGGACACCGCTCTCGCCCAGCTCCAGGTCGTACCAGGACAGGTGCTCGAGCGCCCGGGACAGCCCGCAGCAGCCGTCGGCGACGGGGTGGGCGGCCAGCACGGCGCGGGCCCGGGCCAGCGGCTCTTCGTCGGGGTCGCAGGCGGGCGCGTGGGGCTGGGGCGGGAAGGCCTCGTCGGGCAGCGGCACGGGCAGGTCGTCGAGCTCGCCGGCCTCGGTACCGGTGTGCAGGTCGTCCTGGAGGTCTGCCATGACGGGGCTCCGTACGGTCGTCGTGCGTTACGGCCACCGTCACACGGAGCAGGTGGGGCTTCCTGGTGGGTGGGGCGTTCGGGGGTACGGGCGCCCGGGGCCCGCGCTCAGCCGCGGGCCGCCTCGATCACCTCGTCCAGGGTGTCCCGGGAGCGGAGCAGGTCGGTGATGGTCCGGTCGATGCGGGCGCGCTCCTCGGTGAGGTCGGCGACCAGCTTCGGCGTGGCGACGGCCGAGGGGCCGCCGTCCCCGTCCCGCATGCAGGGCAGCAGATCGGCGATCTTGCTGCTGCACAGCCCCGCCGCGTACAGCTCCTGGATGCGGATGACCCGGTCGACGGCCGCCTCCGCGTACTCGCGGTGCCCGCCGGGCGTGCGCTCGGCCGCGAGCAGCCCCTGCTTCTCGTAGTAGCGCAGCGAGCGTTCGCTGACACCGGTGCGCCGGGACAGTTCGCCGATCCGCATCGTCTCCCCCTGGGAGTGGAGTCCGGGACTTGATTCTGACATCAGTGTCAGGTTCTAGCGTACGGGCATGACGAACTCCACGGAACTCCTCGCCCCCGTGTCCCTCGGTCCCCTGACCCTCGCCAACCGCCTGCTGATGGCCCCGCTGACCCGCAACCGGGCCGAGGCCGACGGCACCCCCACCCCGCTCATGGCCGAGTACTACGCCCAGCGCGCCTCGGCCGGCCTGATCATCGCCGAGGCCGCGACACCGAACGCGGTCGGGCAGACCTACCCGAACATCACCGCGATCCACACCGCGCGGCACGTGGCGGGGTGGCGGCGGGTCACCGACGCGGTGCGCGCGGCCGGGGGCGGCGGGATGTTCCTCCAGCTCCAGCACGGCGGCCGGGTCGGGCACCCCGCGACCAGCGGACTGACGCCGGTGGCGCCCTCGCCCGTGCCGCTGCCCGAGACGATCTTCACGCCGGGCGGGCACCGGCCGGCGGTGGTGCCCCGGGAGATGACCGCCGAGGACGTCCGCACCACCGTCGCCGACTTCGCCCGGGCCGCCCGCAACGCGCTCGACGCCGGATTCGAGGGCGTGGAGGTGCACTCCGCCAACGGCCATCTCCTGCACCAGTTCCTGGCCCGCAACACCAACCTGCGCACGGACGGCTACGGCGGCTCCGTGGAGGCGCGCATCCGGTTCACGGCCGAGGTGACCGAGGCCGTGGCCGCCGGGATCGGGGCCGACCGGGTGGGGCTCAGGGTCTCCCCCGGCAACACCGTCAACGGCATCGCGGAGGGCGAGACGGAGGAGATCTACCCGGCGCTCGTCGAACGGCTCGGCGGGCTGGGCCTCGCCTACCTGCACCTGGTCTTCGCCGACCCCGGGGCCCCGGTGTTCCGGAAGATCCGCGCCGGGTGGCCGGGGACGCTGGTCGCCAACCCGGTGCTGGAGGAGATCTCCGGCCCGGCGATCGAGACGGCGTCCGCGCGGCTGCTCGAGGCCGGGGCCGACCTCATCGCCCTCGGCAGGCCGTTCCTCGCCAACCCCGACCTGGTGACCAGGCTGCGCCTGGGCGCACCCCTGAACCAGGTGCGGGAGCGCTACCTGATGTACGTGGGCGGGGCGACCGGCTACACCGACTACCCCGCCCTCCCCGAGGAGACGGCTCAGCCGTCCAGGTCCGCCGGCGTCGCGTTGGACGGCCCCCGCGTCGCCTGAAGCCCGCGGGCCACGTCCTCGGCGTCGCCCAGCACCCGGACCGCGTTCTTCCAGGTCAGCTTGGCCAGGTCGGCCTGGGACCAGCCGCGGTCGAGCAGCTCGGCGACGAGGTTCGGGTAGCCCGAGACGTCGTCGAGGCCGGCCGGCGTGAAGGGCGTGCCGTCGTAGTCGCCGCCGATGCCGAGGTGGTCGACGCCGGCGACCTCGCGCATGTGGTCGAGGTGGTCGGCGACCGTGGAGACCGTGGCGACGGGGCGCGGGTTGCGCTCCTCGAAGGCGTGGTGGACCTTCATCGCCTCGGGGCCGGCGTCGAGGTGGTGGAAGCCGTGCGCGCGCATGTTCTCGTCGGCGGCGGCCGTCCAGTCCACGGCGGCCTGGAGCACGAACTTCGGCACGAACGTCACCATCGCCACGCCGCCGTTGGCGGGCAGCCGCTCCAGCACGTCGTCCGGGATGTTGCGCGGGTGGTCGCAGACGGCGCGGGCGGAGGAGTGCGA
The DNA here is from genome assembly GCF_055564355.1 of Streptomyces sp. NPDC029152. NCBI lineage: Bacteria > Bacillati > Actinomycetota > Actinomycetes > Kitasatosporales > Streptomycetaceae > Streptomyces > Streptomyces sp. NPDC029152. The sequence continues at coordinate 44,868 of NZ_JBVHWR010000013.1, forward strand.
GAAGATCACCGGCGCGGCGGAGGTGTCCAGCGCGTCCCGCATCGTCGTCGCGGCGACGTGCGAGAGGTCGACCAGCATGCCCTCGCGGTTCATCTCCCGCACGACCTCGCGGCCGAAGGCCGACAGACCGCCGACGCGGGGCTCGTCGGTCGCCGAGTCCGCCCACGCCACGTTGTCGTTGTGCGTGAGGGTCATGTAGCGCACCCCGAGCGCGTACAGCGCCCGGAGCACGGCGAGGGAGTTGTCGATGGAGTGGCCGCCCTCGGCGCCCATCAGCGACGCGATACGGCCCTCCGCGCGGGCCGCCTCCATGTCGGCGGCGGTCAGCGCGGCGCGCAGGTCCTTCGGGTGGCGGGCGATCAGCCGCCGTACGCAGTCGACCTGCTCCAGCGTCGCCGTCACCGCGCCCGGCAGGTCCGAGCGGACGTACACCGACCAGTACTGCGCGCCGACGCCGCCGGCCCGCAGCCGGGCGAGGTCGGTGTGCAGGTGGGCGGACTGGTCCTCGGCGATGTCACGGGTGTCGAGGTCGTAGCGCACCTGCTCGCGCAGGGCCCAGGGCAGGTCGTTGTGGCCGTCGACGACGGGGAACTCACCGAGCAGCTCCCGGGCCCGGTCCAGCGAGGTCATCCGCGTCACTTCCGTCACTTCCCGAAGCCGAAGCCGGCCGCGGAGCCCGCGACCTTGTTGCGCAGCCGCTTGCCCTTCTCGGTGGCCTGGTCGTTGAGGTCCTGCTGGAACTCGCGCATCCGGGCGAGCAGCTCCTCGTCGTGGGCGGCGAGCATGCGGGCGGCCAGCAGGCCGGCGTTGCGGGCGCCGCCGACGGAGACCGTGGCGACGGGGACGCCGGCCGGCATCTGCACGATGGACAGCAGGCTGTCCATGCCGTCCAGGTACTTCAGCGGCACCGGCACGCCGATGACCGGCAGCGGGGTGACCGAGGCGAGCATGCCGGGCAGGTGGGCGGCGCCGCCCGCGCCCGCGATGATCGCCTTCAGCCCGCGGCCGGCGGCCTGCTCGCCGTAGGCGATCATCTCGTGCGGCATGCGGTGCGCGGAGACGACGTCGACCTCGTAGGCGACCTCGAACTCGTCGAGGGCCTTGGCGGCGGCCTCCATGACGGGCCAGTCGCTGTCCGACCCCATGACGATGCCAACAACAGGGCTCATTCGGTGATGGTGCCTCTCAGGTAGCCGGCTGCGTGGCGGGCGCGCTCCAGCACGTCGTCCAGGTCGTCGCCGTAGGTGTTCACGTGACCGACCTTGCGGCCGGGCTTCACGTCCTTGCCGTACATGTGGATCTTCAGCTGGGGGTCGCGGGCCATGCAGTGCAGGTACGCGGAGTACATGTCCGGGTAGTCGCCGCCGAGGACGTTGACCATGACCGTCCACGGTGCGCGCGGGCGCGGGTCGCCCAGCGGCAGGTCGAGGACGGCGCGGACGTGGTTGGCGAACTGCGAGGTGATCGCGCCGTCCATCGTCCAGTGGCCGGAGTTGTGCGGGCGCATCGCGAGCTCGTTGACCAGGACGCGGCCGTCGCGGGTCTGGAACAGCTCGACGGCGAGGTGGCCGACGACGCCGAGTTCCTTGGCGATGCCGAGGGCCATCTCCTCGGCCCGCAGGGCGAGGTCCCGGTCCAGGTCGGGGGCGGGCGCGATCACCGTGTCGCACACGCCGTCCACCTGCCGGGACTCGACGACGGGATAGGCCACCGCCTGGCCGTGCGGGGAGCGGACGACGTTGGCGGCCAGCTCGCGGACGAAGTCGACCTTCTCCTCCGCCAGCACGGGCACGCCGGCGCGGAAGGGCTCGGCGGCCTCCTCGACGGAGCCGACGACCCACACGCCCTTGCCGTCGTAACCGCCGCGGACCGTCTTGAGGACGACCGGGAAGCCTTCGCCCTCGGCCGCGAAGGCGGCCACGTCGGCCGGATCGCTCACGATCCGGTGCCGCGGACAGGGCACGCCGATCTCGACGAGCTTCGCTCGCATCACCCCCTTGTCCTGGGCGTGGACCAGCGCGTCGGGCCCGGGGCGCACGGGGATGCCGTCCGCCTCCAGAGCCCGTAGATGCTCGGTCGGTACATGTTCGTGATCGAAAGTGATCACGTCGCAGCCCCTCGCGAACGCGCGCAGCGTGTCGAGGTCGCGATAGTCGCCGATGACGACATCGCTGACGACCTGCGCAGCGGAATCCTGAGGGGTGTCACTGAGAAGCTTGAACCTGATGCCCAACGGGATGCCCGACTCGTGTGTCATACGAGCGAGCTGACCCCCGCCGACCATGCCGACTACCGGGAACGTCACACCCCTAGCGTATCGGCCGCGCGGGGCCCACCGGTCTACCGGCCGTTTCCCGGCGGTCCCCCGGCCCCTCGCCGTGCGATACCCGTGCCCGCAGGAAGATCGCGTACCCCGGTGGTTAGCATGACTGGATCGACGCCGAACGACGGACGGGGGCCTGCACGACCATGGGACATGGTTCCTCGGGTGCCCGTACGGCTCCCCCGGCGCCCTCCGCGCCCCGGGACGGCCTGCGGCAGCGGCTCGACCGGCTGGTCCGTGAGGCGCTGAAGTTCGGCGCGGTGGGCGGCGCCGGCGTGCTGGTCAACCTCCTCGTCTTCAACCTGGTCCGGCACGTGACCGACCTCCAGGTGGTGCGGGCGAGCATCGTCGCCACCGTCGTCGCCATCGTCTTCAACTACCTGGGCTTCCGCTACTTCACCTACCGGGACCGCGACAAGAGCGGCCGCACCCGTGAGATGTCGCTGTTCCTGCTGTTCAGCGCGGTCGGCCTGGTGATCGAGAACGGCGTGCTCTACACCGCGACGTACGGCTTCGGCTGGGACAGCCCGCTGCAGAGCAACGTCTTCAAGTTCCTCGGCATCGGCCTCGGCACGCTGTTCCGCTTCTGGTCGTACCGCAGCTGGGTCTTCCGCACGATGCCCGCGCCCCGGCCGAGGGCGCGGCAGGACCCCTTCGTGGAGCCCGGCCGCCCGACGGCGGTGCGCGAGGCCGACGGCACCCCCGCGGTCGACCGCCGACGCGGCTAGCGCACCGTCGGCCCCTCGTCGGGCGACGACTTCTTCGGCGGCGTCCGGGACAGGAACAGGCCGAAGACGGGGGGCCTGGGCTGGAGCAGCTCCAGGCGGCCGCCGTCCGCCTCGGCCAGGTCCCGGGCGACGGCCAGGCCGATGCCCGTCGAGTTCCGCCCGCTGATCGTGCGCTCGAAGATCCGCGCCCCCAGGTCGGCCGGGACGCCCGGCCCCTCGTCGGTGACCTCGACGACCGCCTGGTTGCCCGTGACCCGGGTCCGCAGGGCCACCGTGCCGCCGCCGTGCATCAGGGAGTTCTCGATCAGCGCGGCCAGCACCTGCGCCACCGCGCCCGGTGTGCCCACGGCCGTCAGGTGCCGCTTGCCGGAGCTGACGATCGCCCGCCCCGAGCTGCGGTAGGCGGGACGCCACTCGGCGATCTGCTGCTGGATGACGTCGTCCAGCTCGAAGGTGACGGCGGAGCCGCTGCGCGGGTCGCGGGAGTTCGTCAGCAGCCGGTCCACGACGTCCGTCAGCCGTTCCACCTGCGACAGCGCGATCGTCGCCTCCTCCTTCACCGTCTCCGGCTCGTCGGTGAGGGTGATCTCCTCCAGCCGCATGGACAGCGCCGTCAGCGGCGTGCGCAGCTGGTGGGAGGCGTCGGCGGCCAGACGGCGTTCGGCGGTGAGCATCCGGGCGATGCGCTCGGCCGAGGCGTCCAGCACGTCCGCGACGCGGTCCAGCTCGGGGACTCCGTAGCGCTTGTGCCGGGGGCGCGGATCGCCGGAGCCGAGGCGTTCGGCGGTCTCGGCGAGGTCGGTCAGCGGGGAGGCGAGGCGGTTGGCCTGGCGGATCGCCAGCAGCACCGCGGCGATCACCGCGAGCAGCGCCACCAGACCGATGATCAGCAGGGTCCGGCCGACCTCCCGGGTCACCGAGGAGCGCGGTTCCTCCACGAGGACCGTCTCGCCCTCCTCGCCGGTGGCCCTGCCGCGGATGACGTCGCCCTCCGGCTTGCTGCCGACCTCGATGACCGGCTCGCCGGGGATGCGGATCACGGCGTACCGGGCGTCGGCGACCTGCTCGCGCAGGAAGCCCGCGTCGACGGACCCGGTGCCGAGCAGCCGGCTGTCCACGATGCTGGCCAGCCGCACCGCCTCCAGGTCCACGCGTTCCTGGGCGGTGGCGCTGATCGTCCGGGCCTCGACGATGACCAGGGAGACGCCGAAGACGGCGATCACGACGAGCACCACGGCGAGCGTGGACTGGATCAGTCGGCGGCGCATGTTCCCCTACGTACCCGCGTACGGCCCCTGGGGGCTCAGTTCTTCTCGAAACGGAAGCCCACGCCGCGCACGGTGGCGATGTAGCGGGGGTTGGCCGCGTCGTCGCCCAGCTTCTTGCGCAGCCAGGAGATGTGCATGTCGAGGGTCTTCGTCGACGACCACCAGGTGGTGTCCCAGACCTCGCGCATCAGCTGGTCGCGGGTGACGACCCGGCCGGCGTCGCGCACCAGGACCCGCAGCAGGTCGAACTCCTTGGCGGTGAGCTGGAGCTCCTCGTCGCCCATCCAGGCGCGGTGCGACTCGACGTCGATGCGCACGCCGTGCGTGGCGGGCGGCTGCTGGGGCTCGGCGGCACCGCGCCGCAGCAGGGCGCGGACCCGGGCGAGCAGCTCGGCCAGCCGGAAGGGCTTGGTGACGTAGTCGTCCGCCCCGGCGTCCAGGCCGACGACGGTGTCCACCTCGTCGGCGCGGGCGGTCAGGATCAGGATCGGTACGGCGTGCCCTTCGGAGCGCAGCCGGCGGGCGACCTCCAGTCCGTCCATGCCGGGCAGCCCGAGGTCCAGCACCACCAGGTCGATGCCGCCCTGCATCCCGGCGTCGAGCGCGGTGGGTCCGTCCTCACGCACCTCGACCTCGTACCCTTCCCGGCGCAGTGCGCGGGCCAGCGGCTCCGAGATGGACGCGTCGTCCTCGGCGAGCAGTACACGGGTCATGAGCTGATGGTAGTCCGCTCGGAGCAGCGTCCGGGGCGTGATCGACGCGGGGGCCCCTCACCTCCGGACACGCCGGACGGGCGCCGCACCCGTGTGCGGGGCGGGCCGTCCGGCACGCCCCGCCGCCCCGGTCGCGGGCCTGCGGCTGTGGGATGCCATCCTGGGATGGACCTTCGAAAGACCGTCCGCGGTTCCGTCTCCGCCTGTGATCCGTGTCTCAAGTCCTTCCATACCGGGCGGTGTCCTGCCGTATGGTGAATCAGCGCCTGTAGCACCCAGAGGACCTTTGGCGGCAGTTCGACGCTGAAGGTCTCTTTCGCGTGCGGGCCGGTCCACGGCCGGCCTTGAAAGGAATGACCTGTGGCCGGGCCTCATCGCGTGCAGTGAAGCGCGCGGAGGCGTGGATCCCGGTGGTCGCCGTCCATCGCTCCGTGATCCGGGGCGGAATCCCTCGGGCGTGGGGTCGGACGGGCGAGGCCGCCGGTGCCGGCTGCCCCCCACCGGGCGCGCATCGCCTCATGAGCGCGTCCCGACAGCAAGGAACGACCATGGCGTCCAGCCTGACGAAGGACTCGGTCCGCCCGGGCACCCCCGGTTCCGAGAAGACCTTCTTCGGCCACCCCCGCGGACTGGCCACTCTCTTCATGACCGAGATGTGGGAGCGTTTCAGCTTCTACGGCATGAGGGCCCTTCTCGTCGTCTACCTGCTCTCCGGCGGCCCTGACGCCAAGGACGGCAGCATGGGCGGCGGTCTGGGCATGGACCTGGCCACGACTACGGCGATCTACTCCGTCTACCTGTCGATGGTCTATCTGCTCGCCATGCCGGGCGGCTGGCTCGGCGACCGCGTCTGGGGCCCCCGCAAGACGGTGGCGGTCGCGGCGGTCACGATCATGGCCGGGCACCTCGTGCTGGCACTGCCCGGCGGTCAGGGTCCGTTCTTCGCCGGCCTGGCGCTGGTGGCACTGGGCTCCGGCCTGCTGAAGGCCAACATCTCCACCATGGTCGGCCACCTGTACGACGGCCCGGACGACCCACGCCGTGACGGCGGCTTCACGATCTTCTACATGGGCATCAACATGGGTGCCTTCTTCGCTCCGCTGATCATCGGCACCGTCGGCCAGAAGGTGAACTGGCACATCGGTTTCGGTCTCGCCGCCGTCGGTATGGCCATCGGCCTCGTCTCCTTCCTGATCGGCACCCGCAACCTGAGCCCCGAGAGCAACGTCGTCCCGAAGCCGCTGGCGGCCGAGGAGCGCCGCGCATGGCTGCGCAAGGGCCTGATCTGGCTCATCGTGGCGGCCGTCTTCTACGGCATCGTCGGCTTCACCGGTCACTTCACCCTGAACTGGGCGATGATCCCGCTCACCGTGATCGGCCTGATCATCCCGGCGGGCGTGCTGTTCCGGATCAAGCGGGACAAGGAACTGTCCGCCGTCGAGCAGTCGAAGATGACGGGCTACATCTGGTTCTTCGTCGCCGCCGCCGTTTTCTGGATGATCTATGACCAGGGTGGTTCCACGGTCCAGGCCTTCGGCGAGACCCAGGCATCCGACTCGCTGCTGGGCTTCAGCTTCCCGTCCTCCTGGTACCAGTCGCTGAACCCGGTGTTCATCATGGCGCTGGCGCCGGTGATGGCCTGGGTGTGGCTGTGGCTGAGCCGCAAGGGCAAGGAGCCGAGCACGGTCGCGAAGTTCGCCGCCGCCCTGTTCTTCGTCGGCGTGTCGTTCTTCTTCTTCCTGCTGCCGCTGGGCATGGCCTCCGACGGCACCAAGGTGACCCCGATGTGGCTGGTCGGCATCTACCTGATCCAGACCGTCGGTGAGCTGTGCATCTCGCCGGTCGGCCTGTCGGTGACCACGAAGATGGCCCCGGCCAAGTACGCCAGCCAGATGATGGGCGTGTGGTTCCTCGCGGTCACCGCTGGTGACTCGGTCACCAGCCTGCTGTCCAACTCGGCCGTCGGCGGAGTGGATCTCAACGGCAGGGGCGCCGTGGCCGTCGAGGCCGTCCTCGCGCTCATCGCCGGTGTGGCGATCTACATGTACCGCCGTAAGGTCAAGTCACTGATGGGCGACGTGCGCTGATCCCGTCCAGGGCCGTGAGAGGGCCGTCGCACCGAGGGGTGCGACGGCCCTTTCGATTTCGGCCCGGCCGTCAGGCCTCGGTCTGCACCGACCAGGACCGGGCGAAGCTGCTGAAGCCACACATCACGGTCGACTTCTGGCCCGGCTTCTTCCAGGGCCCGTAGAGCACCACCGGGATCTCGTGCGGGTTACCCCGGCCCCGGACGACGTCGCACACCAGCTTCACGCGGTGCTTGCCGACCCTCTTGCCGGAACGGGTCTTCTGGCACGACGACGTGGCCTTGGGCCGCCCGAGGTCCAGATGCGCCTCGGCTTTGCACGTGCGGCGGGCACCCGCCGCCTGGGCCGGCGTCGCCGTCACCAGGCCCGTCCCGGCCGCAGCGAGTACGGCGGCCACGACGCCGCCCACGATCTTCTTCCCCCGGACCATCCGCACTCTCTTCTCTTTTTCGACACACGAGCACGGCTGGTCGTCCGCGCACGCCAGGTCGCGCCTGTCGTCATGTCACCGGGCGGTCGCCCGGGTGGTCGACAAGACGCTAGACGAAAGCTGATCTGCGAGACAAACAGCACACCGAGCACGGAGCGGAAGAAAGAGGAATTAGAGGAATTAGCGGGTCGGGCGCGGCAGGGCGGCCCGGGGGCGGACGTGCGTCGGGGCGGCGGGCCCACGGCCCGCCGCCCCGACGTCGCGAGGTGGGCGTGCTACGCCGGCGCGCCCAGTTCCGCCCACACGCGCTTGCCCGCGACCCCCGGCGTCCGGACGACGCCCCAGTCCAGGCACAGCCGCTGCACGATGAACATGCCGTGGCCGCCGGGGCGGCCCGCGCGGTGCGGGGTGCGGGGTGCGGGCTGGCCCGCGCCGCGGTCGGAGACCTCCAGCCGGATCACCTTCTTGTCGCAGGTGATCGACAGCTCGTCCGGCCCCTCGGCGTGCAGGCACGCGTTGGTGACCAGCTCGGAGACGACGAGGAGCACGTCCTCCGCGGCGGCGCGCTGGTCGGCGGTGGCGGAGGGCAGCCAGCCCCACGCGTACAACGCCTGGCGGGTGAAGTCGCGGGCGAGCGGGACGACGCCGCTCTGGTCGTCGAAGCTCAGTCTGCGGACCTGGCGGCCGGCCACGGCCGCGGAGGCGGGCACGCCGGTCCCAGGAGCGGGCGCGCCGCCTCCCACGGGCCCACCGGCACCGGGCACGTCCTCCTCGGACGCCCCGGAAGCGCCGCTGGGCTCCGGACCGCGGTCGCCCGGCGAGTAGGGCCGGGTGGTGCTCATCAGCGCTTCACCTCACCGATTCACCAGTTCACGTTTCAAAGTCGTACACAGTCACAGTCACAGTCAGGAGTCTCCTGCCCGACCGGACCGGCGGAACACCCCTGTATTCGCCACGAAACACGGGACGGGGTGAAAACGCCGGCACCAGAGGCCGCACGAGACCCGTCGCCGCGCCCGCGGGCGACGGCTCAGCCGGACGCGTCCGACAGGGCCGCCTCGAGCGTGTCATGGAGGGTGAAGACCGCTTCGGCCCCCGTGATCTCGAACACGCGCGCCACCACCGGCCGCATGGCCACGAGATGGACTCCGCCCCCCGCGGCCTCCGCCTTCAACCGCGCGCCGAGCAGGACGTTGAGTCCCGTGGAGTCGCAGAACTCCAGGCGCGAACAGTCGACGACGAGCCGGTTGAAACCCTTGGCGAGGCATTCCTCCAGTGGCTCGCGCAACAGATCGGCGGTGTGGTGATCCAACTCACCCGCCGGGGTCACGACGGCACTGGGGCCCTCTTCGCGCACCTCGACCAGAAGCCGGCCCGACTGTGCGCTACCGACCGTCCCGCGGTCCATGCCGTCTCTCTCCCGACGTCGTGTCTCCCTGCTGACGCCCTCGAACACTACGCCTTCCTGCGGCGGTCCGTCACCCGAACAACTGCACACAAACGGACATACCCGCACAGAACACACTTGCGGTGGGCTCGGTAAACCCGGTAGGGCTAGAGGAACACGTACCCGACACGGCCGGCTTTGGAGGCGCCGCACACCGCACAGTGCACGCAATCGGCTTCGGCAGCCGTATGCCGAGAACGATGGAGGACACCATGTCACCCCGGCTCGACGGATCGCGTACCCAGGAAGCGACGTCGACACTCCCTCCGGAACAACTGGATCCCATCGAGCACCCTGACGTTGCCGTCGACCACGACGGCACCCTCGCCGGGCTCCCGGACATCCCCGCCTACGACGAGGTGACTCCGGCAGACGCCCGAGCCCTGTCGAAGACCCTCTTCGAGCGACTGGAGTCGCTGGAGGAAGGCACCGGCGAGTACTCGTACGTGCGCAACACGCTCGTCGAGCTCAACCTCGCCCTGGTCAAGTTCGCCGCCTCCCGCTTCCGCTCCCGCAGCGAGCCGATGGAGGACATCGTCCAGGTCGGCACCGTCGGCCTGATCAAGGCGATCGACCGCTTCGAGATGTCGCGCGGTGTCGAGTTCCCCACCTTCGCGATGCCGACCATCATCGGCGAGATCAAGCGCTTCTTCCGCGACACCTCGTGGTCCGTGCGCGTCCCGCGCCGGCTGCAGGAGCTGCGGCTCGACCTGGCCAAGGCCGGTGACGAGCTGGCCCAGCGCCTCGACCGCGCCCCGACGGTGTCCGAACTGGCCGAGCACCTCGGCCTGTCCGACGACGAGGTCGTCGAGGGCATGGCCGCCTCCAACGCCTACACCGCCTCCTCGCTGGACGCCCAGCCGGAGGAGGACGACGCGGAGGGCGCGCTCGCCGACCGCATCGGTTACGAGGACCACGGGCTCGAGGGCATCGAGTACGTCGAGTCGCTCAAGCCGCTGATCGCCGAACTCGCGCCCCGGGACCGGAAGATCCTGTCCCTGCGCTTCGTGGCGGGCATGACCCAGTCGGAGATCGGCGAGGAGCTCGGCATCTCCCAGATGCACGTGTCCCGGCTGCTGTCGCGGACGCTGGTACGGCTGCGCAAGGGGCTCACGGCCGAGGACTGATCCTCACCGCGTGACACTCGTCCTCCAGGGGGGCGGTCCGGGCCCGGACCGCCCCTTCCGGGTTCCGCACGCCCTGCGAACGGCGGACGCCCGCTGTCAGCCGCGACGGCCTCTTTCCTCCGCGGCCCCGGCGGACGTCGGCGTCACACCACGCGTGTGCCGCGCCGCCACACCGCGTCGACCAGCGGCACACCGGGCCGGTAGGCCAGGTGGACGTGGCTCGGGGCGTCGAGGAGGGTCAGGTCGGCGTAGGCGCCCGGGACGATGCGGCCGACGTCGTCGCGGCGCAGGGCCGCCGCCCCGCCCGCAGTGGCCGACCAGACGGCCTCGTCCGGCGTCATCCCCATGTCGCGCACGGCGAGCGCGATGCAGAAGGGGACGGAGGACGTGAAGGACGAGCCGGGGTTGCAGTCGGTGGAGAGCGCGACCGTGGCGCCCGCGTCGATGAGGCGGCGGGCGTCGGGCCACTCGGCGCGGGTGGAGAACTCGGCGCCGGGCAGCAGGGTGGCGACCGTGCGGCTGTTCGCGAGGGCGTCCACGTCGGCGTCGGTGAGGTGGGTGCAGTGGTCGGCGCTGGCGGCGTCCAGCTCCACGGCCAGCTGGACGCCGGGGCCGTAGGAGAGCTGGTTGGCATGGATGCGCGGGTGCAGGCCCTTGGCCCTGCCGGCGGTGAGGACCGCGCGGGCCTGGTCGCCGTCGAAGGCGCCCTTCTCGCAGAACACGTCGACCCAGCGGGCGTGCGGGGCGCAGGCGTCGAGCATCTCGCCGGTGACCAGGGCGACGTAGGCGGCCGGGTCGTCGGCGAGTTCGGGGGCGACGACGTGGGCGCCGAGGTAGGTGACCTCGTCGGTGTGGCGGGCGGCGATGCGCAGGGCGCGGGACTCGTCGGCGGTGGTCAGGCCGTAGCCCGACTTGGTCTCGAAGGTCGTGGTGCCCTGGCGCAGGGCCTCCGCGAGGTAGCGGACGAGTCCCGCCTCCAGTTCCCCGTCGCTCGCGGCGCGGGTGGCGGCGACGGTGGTGCGGATGCCGCCGGCGCTGTAGGGGCGGCCGGACATGCGGGCGTTGAACTCCTCGGTGCGGTCGCCCGCGAAGAGCAGGTGGGAGTGGGAGTCGACGAAGCCGGGCAGGACGGCCCGGCCGCCGGCGTCGACCCGGTCGTCGGTGGCGGGTGCCCTGCTCGATTCGCCGGCCCACGCGATGCGGTCGCCGTCGATGACGACGGCCGCGTCCCGGACCAGTCCGAGGGGGGAGCCGTCGCCGAGGGAGGGGTCGTTGGTGACCAGCGTGGCGATGTTGGTGATGACGGTGCTGCTGCTCATGGTGTCCGTGACGTCCTCGTGGGGGCGGGGTCGGGTGGTCATGCGCGCAGGGCTTCGACGGCCCGCGCGAGGGCCTGCGGTACATCGGGGACGAGGGTGTGGGCCCCGTCGCGCACGACGTGCCGTCCGCCCACGACCGTGTGCCGTACGTCGGCCGCCGTCGCCGCGAACACGGCCGTCTCGGCGCCGAGCCTGGGCAGCGCCCCCGCCGTTCTGACCGAGTCCAGCGCGATCGTCGTGAGGTCGGCGCGGGCGCCGGCCTCGATGCGGCCGACGTCGTCCCAGCCGAGGGCGGCGTGGCCGTCGGCGGTGGCGGCGCGCAGCAGGGCGGCGGCGGTCCAGTGGCCGCGGGTGCGGGTGCGCAGCCGCTCGTTCAGCTCCATGGCGCGCGCCTCTTCCAGCAGGTCGACGACGGCGTGGCTGTCGGAGCCGAGGGAGAGGGGGGAGCCGGCGGCCTGGAGCGCGGCGGCGGGGCCGATGCCGTCGGCGAGGTCGCGTTCGGTGGTGGGGCACATGCAGGTGCCGGTGCGGCTGCCGCCGAGCAGGGCGATGTCCTCGTCGGTGAGGTGGGTGCTGTGGACGCCGGTGGTGCGGGGCCCGAGCACGCCGTGGTCGGCGAGGAGGCGGGTGGGGGTGCGTCCGTGGGCCTGCCGGCAGGCGTCGTTCTCGGCGGTCTGCTCGGACAGGTGCACGTGCAGCGGGGCCCGCCGTTCCTCGGCCCAGCGCGCCACGGTCGCCAACTGGTCGGCGGGCACGGCCCGTACGGAGTGGATCGCCGCCCCGATCCGTGCGTGGCCCCGTTCCCCGAGAGCCGAACAGCGCTGGGCCCACGCGTCCGCCGTGCCGTCCGAGAAGCGGAGCTGGTGGGTGTTCGGGGGCTCGCCGAAGCCGGAGGAGAGGTAGCAGGTGTCGAGGAGGGTGATGCGGACGCCGGCGTCGGCGGCGGCCTCGATCAGGGCCTCGCCCATCGCGTTGGGGTCGGCGTAGGGGGTGCCGCCGGGGGCGTGGTGGACGTAGTGGAACTCGCCGACGGTGGTGATGCCGGCCAGGGCCATCTCGGCGTACACGGCTCGGGCGAGGTCGTGGTACGCCTCGGGGGTCAGCCGGTCGGCGACGGAGTACATGACCTCGCGCCAGGTCCAGAAGGTGCCGGAGCCGACCTGGACGGTGGAGCGCAGGGCGCGGTGGAAGGCGTGCGAGTGCGCGTTGGCGAGGCCCGGCAGGGTCAGGCCGCGCAGCACCTCGGCGCCGGGCGGCGGAGCGGGGGTGCCCGTGCGGACGGCGGCGATGCGGCCGTCCCGCTCCGCGGCGGAGCCGCCGACGGCCACCGTCACGGCGACGCCCGGCTCGACGTGGGTGCCGAGCCAGGCGTGTTCCAGCCAGTACGTCCGCGGGGTGGGGGTCACGTGCGGGCCAGCCCTTCCAGTACGTCGGCGAGTGCGTTCACCCCGGCCACGCAGTCGTCCTCGGTGGCGGATTCCGCCGGGGAGTGCGAGACACCGGTGGGGTTGCGTACGAACAGCATGGCGGTGGGGACGCGTCCGGAGAGGATTCCGGCGTCGTGTCCGGCGCCGGTGCCGAGGACGGGGACCTTCAGTTCCGTGTCGCTGCCCAGGATGCGGGCGAGTTCGTCGCGCAGGGCGTGGTCGAACTCCACGACGGGCGTGAAGGACTCGCGGACGACGTCGAGGTCGACGCCGTGGGCGGCGGCGTACTCGCGGGCGGCCTTCTCGATGCCGGTGACCACGGTGTCCAGGCTCGCCTGGTCGGCGGCGCGGGAGTCGAGCCAGCCGCGCACCAGGGAGGGGATGGCGTTGACGCCGTTCGGCTCGACGGCGATCTTGCCGAAGGTGGCCACGGCACCGGCGAGTTCGGCCTCTCGGCGGGCGGCGAGGACGGTTTCGGCGTAGGACGGCATGGGGTCGCGGCGATCGGCGAGACGGGTGGTGCCGGCGTGGTTGGCCTCGCCCCGGAAGTCGAACCGCCAGCGTCCGTGCGGCCAGATGGCGGACGCGATGCCGATCCGGTCGCCGGACAGGTCGAGGGCGCGGCCCTGCTCGACGTGGAGTTCGACGAAGGCGCCGATGCGGTCGAGCCGTTCGGGGTCGGGGCCGATGGTGTCCGGGTCGTACCCGGCGGCCTCCATGGCCCGCGGCAGGGTGATGCCGTCGGCGTCGGTCAGGCGGTGGGCCTGCTCGACGGTGAGCGCCCCGGCGGTGAGCCGGGAGCCGACGCAGGCGAGGCCGAAGCGGGCGCCCTCCTCGTCGCCGAAGTTGACGATGCCCAGCGGCCTGGTGATCCGCGCTCCCCTGCGGCGCAGTTCGTCCAGGGCCGCGAAGGCGCAGACCACCCCGAGGGGACCGTCGAAGGCGCCGCCGTCGGGGACGGAGTCCAGGTGGGAGCCGGTGACGACGGCGTTCCCGGCGGCCGGGTCGCCGAGCCAGGCCCACTGGTTGCCGTTGCGGTCGGCCTCGTAGGACAGGCCGCGTGACTCGGCCTGCTGCCGGAACCAGGCCCGGCAGTCGGCGTCGGCCCCGGTCCAGGCGAAGCGGCGGTAGCCGCCGGAGGCGGAGCTGCGGCCGACCGGCAGCAGCTCCGCCCACATGCTGTGGAAGCTCACGCGGCGCCGCCCTCGTCGCCCTCGCGCATCGGCACCCGCACGCCCCGCTGCCCGGCGACCGACTCGGCGATGTCGTACCCGGCGTCGACGTGCCGGATGACGCCCATGCCGGGGTCGTTGGTGAGGACGCGGCGGATCTTCTCGCCGGCCAGGGCGGTGCCGTCGGCGACCGTGACCTGTCCGGCGTGGATCGAGCGGCCCATGCCGACGCCGCCGCCGTGGTGGAGGGAGACCCAGGAGGCGCCGGAGGCCACGTTGACCATGGCGTTGAGCAGCGGCCAGTCGGCGATGGCGTCGGAGCCGTCGAGCATGGCCTCGGTCTCGCGGTAGGGGGAGGCGACGGAGCCGCAGTCGAGGTGGTCGCGGCCGATCACGATCGGGGCGGCCAGTTCACCGCTCGCGACCATGTCGTTGAAGCGTTCACCGGCCTTGTCGCGCTCGCCGTAGCCGAGCCAGCAGATGCGGGCGGGCAGGCCCTGGAAGTGGACGCGCTCGCCGGCCATCTTGATCCAGCGGGCCAGCGACTCGTTCTCGGGGAAGAGGTCGAGGATCGCCTTGTCGGTCCTGGCGATGTCGGCGGGGTCGCCGGACAGGGCGGCCCAGCGGAAGGGGCCCTTGCCCTCGCAGAACAGGGGGCGGATGTAGGCGGGGACGAAGCCGGGGAAGGCGAACGCCCGGTCGTATCCGGCGAGCCGGGCCTCGCCGCGGATGGAGTTGCCGTAGTCGAAGACCTCGGCGCCGGCGTCCTGGAAGCCGACCATGGCCTCGACGTGCCGGGCCATGGACTCGCGGGCGCGGGTGGTGAAGCCGGCCGGGTCCTTGGCGGCGGCGTCCGCCATGTCCTCGAAGGCGGTGCCGACCGGGAGGTACGACAGCGGGTCGTGGGCGGAGGTCTGGTCGGTGACGATGTCGATGGGGGCGCCCATGGCGAGCAGCTGCGGAACCAGTTCGGCGGCGTTGCCGAGGACGCCGACGGACAGCGGCCTGCGCTGGTCGCGGGCCTCGGTGGCGAGCTGGAGGGCGTGGTCGAGGGAGTCGGCGCGCACGTCGAGGTAGCGGTGCTCGATGCGGCGGTCGATGGCGCGGGGGTCGCAGTCGACGCAGATCGCGACGCCGTCGTTCATCGTCACGGCCAGCGGCTGGGCACCGCCCATGCCGCCGAGGCCGGCGGTGAGGGTGATGGTCCCGGCGAGGGTGCCGCCGAACTTCTTCGCGGCGACGGCGGCGAAGGTCTCGTAGGTGCCCTGGAGGATGCCCTGGGTGCCGATGTAGATCCAGGAGCCGGCGGTCATCTGGCCGTACATGGTCAGGCCGAGCTGCTCCAGGCGGCGGAACTCCTCCCAGTTGGCCCAGTCGCCGACCAGGTTGGAGTTGGCGATGAGGACGCGCGGGGCCCACTCGTGGGTCTGCATGACGCCGACCGGGCGGCCGGACTGGACGAGCATCGTCTCGTCCTGCCTGAGGGTCCTCAGGGTGCGGACCATGGCGTCGAAGGAGCGCCAGTCGCGGGCCGCCTTGCCGGTGCCGCCGTAGACGACGAGCTTGTCGGGGTGTTCGGCGACCTCGGGGTCGAGGTTGTTCTGCAGCATCCGCAGGGCGGCCTCCTGCTGCCAGCCCAGGGCGCTCGGCTGCGTACCGCGTGGCGCTCGGACGGGGCGGGGTCCGGACATGGTCTGCCTCCTGGTGGCTTGCTCCCGGCGGATGATTGCTACGGATATTCATATCCTCGCTTTGTGAATAGAACTAGTCAATACGCCCGTGTCCCGGCGCGGGCGCGACGCGGGTGTTTGGCTGGACGCGTCGGACAGGCGGCGAGGGAACGGAGGATCGCGTGAGCGACGGCACGGGCACGAACGGTGGTCCGGACGGCACCGGTGCGGTGCGGGCGGCCCGGCGGGACGAGGCGGTGCGGGCGGCCGTGGAGCAGGGGCTGCTCGGGCCGGACGCCCCGATCGCCGGACTGCTGGACGTCGAGGGGATCCGGGAGTCGGCGGCGGCCCTGCGGGCGGCGTTCGACGCGGTGACGGCGCCCGGGACGCCCGTGCTGCACGCCTTCGCGGTGAAGGCGAGCCCGCTGGTCCCGGTGCTGCGGCTGCTGCGCGAGGAGGGCATCGGCGCCGAGGTCGCGAGCCCGGGCGAGCTGGCCCTGGCGCGTGCGGCGGGCGTGCCGGCGGAGCGGACGGTGCTGGACTCGCCCGCCAAGACGCCGGGCGAACTGCGCGAGGCGCTGGCGCTGGGCATCGCCGTCAACGCGGACAACCCGCAGGAGCTGGGGCGCCTCGACGCCCTGATGGCGGCGGGACCGAGCCGGTCCCCGCTCGGCGTGCGGGTGAACCCGCAGGTCGGAGGGGGCTCCATCGAGGCCCTGTCGACGGCCACGGCGACCTCGAAGTTCGGGGTGGCGCTGCGCGACGAGGGGGCGCGCGAGTGGGTGGTGCGGGCGTACCTGGACCGGCCGTGGCTGACCCGGCTGCACACGCACACCGGTTCCCAGGGCGTCCCGCTCACGCTGATGGCCGAGGGGGTGGCACAGGTGTACGCACTCGCCGAGGAGATCAACGAGCGGGCCGGACGCCGGCAGGTGGACACGCTCGACATCGGCGGCGGACTGCCCGTGAACTTCGCCTCGGAGGAGACGACGCCGACGTACGCGCAGTACGCGCGCGTGCTGCGCGACGCGGTGCCGGGGCTGTTCGACGGGCGGTACGGGCTGGTCACCGAGTTCGGACGGTCGCTGCTGGCCGAGCACGGCACGGTCGTGGCGCGCGTGGAGTACGCCAAGAGCGCGGGGGGCCGGCCGGTCGCGGTGACGCACGCGGGCGTGCAGGTGGCGACGCGGACGGTGTACGCGCCGGGGGCGTGGCCGCTGCGGATCGCCGCGTACGACGCCGGGGGACGGCCGAAGGAGGGGCCGGACGTGGTGCAGGACGTGGCGGGACCGGCGTGCTTCGCGGGGGACCTGCTGGCGGCGGGGCACGCGCTGCCGCTGCTGGAGCAGGGGGACTACGCGGCGGCGCTGGACACGGGGGCGTACTACTTCGCGCACCACTACGCGTACAACTCGCTGGTGCGGCCCGCGGTGTACGGGTTCGCCGGGGGCGGGGAGGGGGGCGTCGTCTTCGCGACCGTGCGGGAGACCCAGACCGTCGAGGAGATCGTGGCCGAGGCGGGTGGCGAGCACGCCGGCGCGTTGACCGGTCTTCGCCGTCGGGGTGCGGAGGGGGCGTAGGGCGCGGCCCCGCCGCGGCGGGGCCGCGCCCGCACGGCGTTCGCGGCCCCGCGCCCCTGGGCGGTGCGCTGCGCGCCCCGCCCCCTCGGGTCAGACCAGCGCCGCCGTCTTCCGCCTCGCCCCGCCGGGGGCCGCGTCGCCGGCCGCGATGCCCGTGCTGCGGTAGCCCTTGACCTTCTCGCCCGCCGGGCGGCCGGCGTTGCGGCCGAGCCAGTCCACGCGGACCCACAACAGTGCGTCCCCGGCCTGTTCGCGGCGGCCGATCCAGGCGGACTTCAGCCACAGGCCCACGCCGCAGCCCGCCATCAGCAGTCCGGCCGCCGCCGGGACGGCGAAGGCGCTGCCGAGCGCGGCGAGGAAGGCGAACAGCAGCCACCAGCGGTGGCCCCGGCGCCAGTTGCGCACGGTCACCGCACGGTCCTGGAGCACGTCGTACCTGCTCGCGCGGGCGGCCGAGCCGGCCAGGGCGGTGTACCGCTCGCGGCGCGCGCAGGCCACCACGGCCGTCGCCACGACGAACAGCGCCGCACCGGCCAGGACGCCGATCCGGCGCCCGGTCAGGCCCGGCACCAGCACGCCGACGCCCGCCGCGAGTACGCCCAGCCACCACAGTGGTGCCGCCCCCGCCCGTACGACGACGGCGACCCGAGCCAGTCCCTGTCCTCCGCGCGCCACGTTCCGGCCTCCCGTCCCAGTTCTGTCCGCTGTGCGATGCGTCCGAAGGGTGTGTCAGGCGCCGCACTGTAACGGGGGAAGCTGAGACGAATCTGAGAACCCGTCCGCCGGCCGGGTCACTCCACGAACAGGCCCCGTGCCGCCGCCTTCGCGTCGAACTCCTCCAGCCGGGCCTGCGCGTCCGGCAGGTCGTCGCACATCGCCTCCAGCAGCACCCGCCCGAGCAGCATCGGCGCGCAGGCGGTGTCGAAGGCGAGGCCCGTGCCGACGGCGGCGGGCAGCAGCAGGTCGGACACCTTGGCGACCGGGGCGAAGGCGGAGTCGGCGACCGTCACCACCGTCAGCCCCGCCTCCTTGGCGTGGGCGAGCGTGTCGACGACCTCGCGCGGATGCCGGGGCAGGGCGAAGCAGAGCAGGGCGCTCGCCCCGGCCCGGACGGCGGCGTCGATGCGGTCGTGGATCATCGTGCCGCCCTCGTTGAGGAGGCGGACGTCGGGGTGCACCTTGGCGGCGAAGTAGGCGAACCCGTGCGCCTGGGCGGCCGCCGCCCGCAGCCCGAGGACCGGGAGCGGCCGGCTGCCCGCGAGGGCCCGGCCCGCCTCCCGCACCGGACCCGGGTCGGCCAGCGCCTCCGCCAGGTGCCGCAGGTTCGCGATCTCGGCCTCCACGGCCTGCTGGTACTCGTTGAGGGAGCCCGTGTCCGTCACCGGTTCCGCGGGGGCGACCTCGCGCAGGTGGCGGCGCAGCGCCGGGTAGCCGTCGAAGCCGAGGGCGACCGCGAAGCGGGTCACGGACGGCTGGCTGACCCCGGCCAGCTCGGCGAGTTCCACGCTGGACAGGAAGGGCACGTCGGGCGCGCGCCGCACCATGCTGTGCGCGATGCGCCGCTGGGTCGGCGTCAGCCGGTGCCCCTCGAAGAGGGCCTGCAGCCGCGCGGCCGGACCGTCGGACCCGCTCATGACGCGCTCCCCCTCCGCCTATTCACGTATCCGGGATTCTGCATACCGTTATACAGGCGAACCGGCCGGACACACGACGCGCGCCCGGCGAGCGGCACCCGGCCGGTCGTCCCCGGCGGCCCGTCCCTCCTGGGCCGGGCACCGGCCGTCCCCCGGCGAGAACGGGGGCTAGCCCCCGTGCCGGGGCGCTCCCGGCCGCCTACCGTGGCTCCCATGACGGGAATGGACGCGAGGGACGCCGACCTGAAGAAGGAACTCGACGCCACCCTGCAGACGCGCAGGGAGCTGGGGGAGGAGTACGAGTCCGCGCTGGTCGACTCGTTCCTGGAGAAGGTCGACCAGCGCATCGACGGGGCGGTGGAACGCCAGGTGCGCCGGCAGCTCGCCGAACAGCGGATGACGGCGGCCCGGGACAGCCGGTCGCCGAAGGTCACCGACTCCTTCGGTGAGCGCTTCGGCTTCGGCATCGTCTCGCTGGTCCTCGCCGTCCCGCTCTCGGCGATCGGCGGCGGCGTCGCCCACCTTCCCGGCCTGCTGACCGCCTGGGCGGGCATCGTCGGGGTCAACGTCGTACAGGCCGTCCGCACCAACCCGGGGCTCTTCGGGCACCGCCGCGCCGGGAGGGCCGAGGGGGACGACGCCTGGAAGGACTGAGGAAGGAGTGCGCGGGGACCGCCGCACCCCCGTCACCGGGGGGCGGGACGACGACGGTCCCCGCGGGGGACGCGCCGCCGGGCCTCCCGGCCCGGCGGCGCGTCCGTGGCGTCCGTTGAGGTCCTGGAGCCGCCCCCCGACGCTCCCCACCCCGTTCGTGTTCGGCC
>NZ_JBVHWR010000013.1:64623-201847 GCF_055564355.1 Streptomyces sp. NPDC029152
CAAACCCCCACCCCCCCGTAATGGGGGGGAAAAACAAAGATGCCCCGCGTACACCCCCCCCCCCCCCCCCCCCCCCCCCCCCCGCGTCCGTGGCGTCCGTGGAGGTCCGGGAGCCGCTCCGGAAGGTCCTCGACGCCGTTCGGTGCCGGCCGGGGCGGGAAGCCTCCCCCAGTGCTCAGCGCCTGGGAGGCACCCCCACCGCCCTTGCCGACACCCCTTACTGTGCCGACCTCGTGTTAAGGGTGTGCTGCGCGGACGTGACGCGCGCGTACCACTTCCGCGAAGACCGGACGGAACCCTTCTACTTGCCCCCCTTGGCGAGGAAGGCCAGCAGGTCCTGACGGCTCACCACGCCCGTGGGCTTGCCCTCGACCAGGACGATCGCCGCGTCCGCCCTGCCGAGCACGGACATGAGGTCGGCGACCGGCTCGCCGGAGCCGACCTGCGGCAGCGGGGACGACATGTGCTTCTCCAGCGGGTCCTGGAGCGAGGCGCGCTTGGCGAACAGGGCGTCCAGCAGCTCGCGCTCCACGACCGAGCCGACGACCTCGGCGGCCATCACGTCCGGGTGGCCGGCGCCGGGCTTGACGATCGGCATCTGCGAGACGCCGTACTCGCGCAGCACCTCGATGGCCTGGCCGACGGTCTCGTCCGGGTGCATGTGGACGAGGGAGGGGATGGAGCCGCCCTCCTTGTCGTTCAGGACGTCGGCGACGCGGGCGCTGGGGCCGGCGTCCTCCAGGAAGCCGTAGTCGGCCATCCACTCGTCGTTGAAGATCTTGCTGAGGTAGCCCTTGCCGCTGTCCGGCAGCAGGACGACGACGACGTCGTCCTCGCCGAGCCGCTGGGCCACCTCCAGCGCCGCGACGACGGCCATGCCGCAGGAGCCGCCCACCAGCAGGCCCTCCTCCTTGGCGAGGCGGCGGGTCATCTGGAAGGAGTCCTTGTCGGAGACGGCGACGATCTCGTCCGCGACGTCGCGGTCGTAGGCCGTGGGCCAGAAGTCCTCGCCGACGCCCTCCACGAGGTACGGGCGTCCGGAGCCGCCGGAGTAGACGGACCCCTCGGGGTCGGCGCCGATCACCTTCACCCGGCCCTCACTGGCCTCCTTCAGGTAGCGCCCGGTGCCGGAGATGGTGCCGCCGGTGCCGACGCCGGCGACGAAGTGGGTGATCCTCCCCTCCGTCTGCTCCCACAGCTCGGGGCCGGTCGAGTGGTAGTGGGAGAGCGGGTTGTGCGGGTTGGAGTACTGGTCCGGCTTCCAGGCGCCCGGCGTCTCGCGGACCAGGCGGTCGGAGACGTTGTAGTAGGAGTCCGGGTGCTCGGGGTCGACCGCCGTCGGGCAGACGACGACCTCGGCGCCGTACGCGCGCAGCACGTTGATCTTGTCCGTGGACACCTTGTCGGGGCAGACGAAGATGCACTTGTAGCCCTTCTGCTGGGCCACGATGGCGAGGCCGACGCCCGTGTTGCCGCTGGTCGGCTCGACGATGGTGCCGCCGGGCTTCAGCTCCCCGCTCTGCTCGGCGGCCTCGATCATGCGCAGGGCGATGCGGTCCTTCACCGAGCCGCCCGGGTTGAAGTACTCCACCTTGGCCAGGACGGTCGCCCTGATGCCCTTGGTCACGCTGTTGAGCCGCACCAGCGGGGTGTTGCCGACGAGGCTGATCATCGAGTCGTGGAAATGCACCGTGGTCTCCGGATGCCGCAAAAGATGTGGTCGTGATTGGTTCCGCCAGCCTAGGGCCTGCCGGGCCGCCGATGTCCTGCGTACGTCGTTCACTCCCCGTCGAGATTGGGCGACCGTCCGTACGGGGCAAGCAGTGGGTGTACGGCTCGATGGAGGTGGCGGCGACGTATGACGAGCATGTCGAGGGCGAGGGTGGCCCGGCGGATCGCGGCCGGCGCGGCGTACGGCGGCGGCGGGATCGGAGTGGCCGGTGCGGCCGCGGTCGGTCTGCTGCTGGCGGAGGTGCAGCTGGCCAGGCGCCGGGTGGGCATCGGCACGCCCGACCGGGTGCCGAACGCGGCGGGACTGTACGGCGGCACCCTCACGACGGCCGGTGAGGCGCCGCTGCGGCTGGTGATGCTGGGCGACTCCACGGCCGCCGGGCAGGGCGTGCACCGGGCCGGCCAGACGCCGGGCGCGCTGCTGGCGTCGGGGCTCGCGGCGGTGGCCGAGCGGCCGGTGGAGCTGGCCTCGGTCGCGGTGCCGGGGGCGCGTTCGGACGACCTGGACCGGCAGGTGTCGCTGGTGCTCGCCGATCCGGGCCGGGTGCCCGACATCTGCGTGATCATGGTCGGCGCGAACGACGTCACCCACCGCATGCCGGCCACCCGCTCGGTGCGGCACCTGTCGACGGCGGTACGGCGGCTGCGCACGGCCGGCGCGGAGGTGGTGGTCGGCACCTGCCCGGACCTGGGCACGATCGAGCCGGTGCCGCAGCCGCTGCGCTGGCTGGCCCGGCGGACCTCGCGGCAGCTGGCGGCGGCGCAGACGATCGGCGTCGTGGAGCAGGGCGGGCGCACGGTGTCGCTGGGCGACCTGCTGGGCCCGGAGTTCGCCGAGAACCCGCGGGAGCTGTTCGGCCCCGACAACTACCACCCGTCCGCGGAGGGCTACGCCACGGCGGCGATGGCGGTCCTGCCGTCGGTCTGCGCGGCGCTCGGCCTGTGGCCGGCGGAGGAGGAGCGTCCCGACGTCGCACGCCGGGAGGGCTTCCTGCCGGTGGCCCGGGCGGCGGCCGAGGCCGCGGACGAGGCCGGCACGGAGGTCGCGGCGGCGACGCCCGCGGGCCCGCGGGGCCCCTGGGCCCTGCTCAAGCGCCGGCGGCGCCGGAGGGTGACGGAGGCGGAGCCGGTGACGTCGGCGCAGCCGAGGTAGGCCGGGGCGTGCCGCCCGGGGGGTGCTCCCGAGGCGTTCGGACACCGGGGGCCCGCCCGCCCGCGGCCGCACCGGCGGCGTCGTGCCCCGAGGGGGCGCGGGGAACCGCGCGACCAGCCGCACGCGCCCCGCACCCGGCCACGGCCGCACCGCCCCGCCGCACCGTGTCCGCGGAACCGCCACAGGCCCAAGCAAGCGCTTAGAAAGTTGCGGTCCATGTCACACCGCCGCACCCGTGACCCGGGCCATACGTCCGGGTAACTTCCCAACCAGCCGCCCGTTCCCGCGACGCCCCTGGAGCCGTGATGCCCGAAGCCGTGATCGTCTCAGCCGCCCGCTCCCCCATCGGCCGCGCCTTCAAGGGCTCCCTGAAGGACCTGCGCCCCGACGACCTGGCCGCCACGATCATCCAGGCCGCCCTCGCCAAGGTCCCCGAGCTGGACCCGAGGGACATCGACGACCTGATGCTCGGCTGCGGCCTGCCCGGCGGCGAGCAGGGCAACAACCTCGGCCGGATCGTCGCCGTCGAGATGGGCATGGACCACCTGCCCGGCTGCACCGTCACCCGGTACTGCTCGTCGTCCCTGCAGACCTCCCGCATGGCCCTGCACGCCATCAAGGCCGGCGAGGGCGACGTCTTCGTCTCGGCGGGCGTCGAGATGGTCTCCCGGTTCGCCAAGGGCAACTCCGACAGCCTGCCGGACACCCGCAACCCCCTCTTCGCCGAGGCCGAGGCCCGTACCGCCGAGGTCGCGCAGCAGGAGGGCACCACCTGGCACGACCCGCGCGAGGACGGCCTCGTCCCCGACCCCTACATCGCGATGGGCCAGACCGCCGAGAACCTCGCCCGCTGGAAGGGCGTCACCCGTCAGGAGATGGACGAGTTCGGCGTCCGCTCCCAGAACCTCGCCGAGGAGGCCATCAAGAACGGCTTCTGGGAGCGCGAGATCACCCCGGTCACCCTCCCCGACGGCACCGTCGTGTCCAAGGACGACGGCCCGCGCGCCGGCGTCACCCTGGAGGGCGTGGCGGGCCTCAAGCCCGTCTTCCGCCCCGACGGCCTGGTCACCGCCGGCAACTGCTGCCCGCTCAACGACGGCGCCGCCGCCCTCGTGATCATGAGTGACACCAAGGCCCGCGAGCTGGGCCTGACGCCGCTCGCCCGCATCGTCTCCACCGGCGTCTCCGGCCTCTCCCCCGAGATCATGGGCCTCGGCCCGGTCGAGGCGAGCAAGCAGGCGCTGTCCCGCGCCGGCCTGACCATCGACGACATCGACCTCGTCGAGATCAACGAGGCCTTCGCCGCGCAGGTCATCCCCTCCTACCGGGACCTGGGCATCCCGCTGGAGAAGCTGAACGTCAACGGCGGCGCCATCGCCGTCGGCCACCCCTTCGGCATGACCGGCGCCCGCATCACCGGCACGCTCATCAACTCCCTCCAGTGGCACGACAAGCAGTTCGGCCTGGAGACGATGTGCGTCGGCGGCGGCCAGGGCATGGCCATGGTCATCGAGCGCCTCAGCTGAACCGGGAACGGCCGCCGGGAAGCGGTCGGTAGCCCCCCGGAGACCCAGCGTCACCTCTCGGCCCGGAACCCCGCGGACAGCGGGGCTCCGGGCCGTTTCGTGACCCAAACTCCCCCAGGATGTGACCTACCTCTCCCGCCACCCCGGTCTACGCAGGTCAGGCCATTCCCACCGGCACCTCGCGGGTCCAAAGTCCTGCCCGTTTCGTGACGTTACGCACTGACAGACGGACAGGGCGCCCTTCAAGCTGAGGTAGGAAGTCCGGGGGTCTGACTTTGAACCGGGAGTACGTCCGTGAGCGCCATGCCGATCGCCCTGCTGCTCACCACGGCCGCCACCGGCGCCGTGGGCGTCGCCGTCCTGCGCGCCGTCCTCGTGCTGCGCCGCCAGGTCGCGGCCCTGCGCACCGAGCTGGCCGAGAGCCGCGCCGCCGCGCGGAGCCGGGTCCCGGCCGCCCGCACCACCAGCGACGCCGAGGAGATACGCGCCGCCGTCGCCGAGGCGCTCGCCGAGGAGCGCGAGCGGGAGCTGGCCGAGGCGCGTGCCTTCTGGGCCGCCCAGGAGTCCCGCGACGCCTCCGACGCCCCCCTGCTGCTCGGCCTGTCCGACAGCGAGCTGTTCCTGCCCCGGCAGGCCGACCTCGTGGGCCTGGAGCCGGTGGCCGAGCCGGGCGCGGACGCCGACGAACCGGCCGGGGAGTCCGCCGAGCTGGCCGCGGCCCGGCGCCGGCACCCCTCGCACCCGGACTTCGTGCCGAACCCGGCGCCGGCCGTGAACGACCACGAGCGCACCGTCGCCGCGCTGGAGGAGCTGGCCGCCTCGCACGTCGCGCTGGCGGACGTCCGCCCGGGTCCGCTCGGCACGCTCGACGTGTACGTCTTCGCCGACGGCACCACCCTGTGCATGACGCCGGGCCACCGCGAGACCGCGGAGCGCCTGGCCGCCGCCCTGCACGCGGGGCGGACACCGTACCTCCTGGGCGGCTCGGGCATCTCCGGCGCCTACACGCTGACCTTCGCGTGCGGCGAGGAGAACGTCTACATCCTGGCGGACCGGGTCATCGCGTCCCTGTAGTCCCGGTGGCCCCTGCGGCCCGGTGCTCCCGCCGTCCTCACACCCCGGCCCGCTTGCGGGCCTCCTCCACCAGCAGCACCGCCTCCCGGACCTGCTCCGGGTCCGTCAGGACGACGGCCAGGTCGTGCGCGGCGACGGCGATCTGGTCGGCGGCGGCGAACATCCCCGCGTCCGGCATCCGGCGCGGCTCGGCGTCCGGTTCCTCGGCGAGCTGGGCGCGCCGGGACAGTTCCCTGGCCAGCTCCAGCGCCTCGGCGGCGGCCCCGCGTTGCAGTCTGCTCTGCGGGGCGGCCCGCAACCGGTCGGCGAAGTCGTCCACGGCACGGGTCAAAGGCGTCGTATCAACCACGGCGCGAGCGTACGCGGCGCTCCGGGACCGTCGCCAACGGGCGGACGCTCAGGCACGGTGACCCGAAGGACCGGCTCCGCGTCCCCTTCCGCCCAAAGGCGCCGATGTCCCGCGTCTCCTCCGAGGAGACCCGTCGCCATCCGCTCGTCCGCGCCCCCCACTGCACCGGCCGCGCGATCTCCGACCGGCTGCGCACCGTCGAGGACGGACCCGCTCCCCGCCTCGAGGAGAGGGCCGGCCGGCTCCGTCGCGAACAGGGCCTCGCCCACGGTCACGCCGAGGCGGTCATCCGCGAGTACGGACCGAGGAGGGCCGCGCGCCGGCTGCCGTGAGCGTGCGCCGTCCCGTCGGCGGTGACGACGAAGGGGCCCCGGGCACGGTGCCCGGGGCCCCTTCACGCGGCGCTCCGACGTGCGGTGCGCGGCGGCCGCGTCAGTCGCTGCTGTTGAGGATCGAGATGAGCCGCAGGAACTCCATGTAGATCCACACCAGCGTCAGCGTGAGGCCGAAGGCGGCGAGCCAGGCCTCCTCGCGCGGGGCACCGTAGGCGATGCCGTCCTCGACCTGCTTGAAGTCCAGGGCGAGGAAGCAGGCGCCGAGGATGACGCCGATGACGCCGAAGACGACACCGAGGGCGCCGCTGCGGAAGCCGAGGCCGTCGCCGCCGCCGAAGACGGCGAACAGCACGTTCACCAGCATCAGGAAGACGAAGCCGAGCGTGGCCGCCATCACGAAGCCGTAGAAGCGCCGGTTGACGCGGATCCAGCCGGCCTTGTAGGCGATCAGCACACCGGCGAAGACCGCCATCGTGCCGATCACGGCCTGCATGGCCGCGCCGTCGGCGATGCGGTTGTCGACGACGCTGGAGACGACGCCGAGGAACACGCCCTCGAACGCCGCGTAGGCCAGGATCAGCGCGGGCGACGCCTTGCGCTTGAAGGACTGCACGAACGCCAGCACCATGCCGATCAGCGCGGCGCCGATGCCGATGCCGTACGACCGGGTGATGTGGGCGTCGTCGACCGGCAGCAGCGCCCAGGCGAGCGCGGCGGTGACGATGAGGACACCGAGCGTGGATCCGGTGCGGACGACGACGTCGTCGATCGTCATCCGGCCGGTGGTCGCCGGCGCCTGCGGCGGCGCGCCGTACTGCTGGCCCTGCTGTGCGTACGGGTTCTGCGCGTAGGGGTTGCCGGCGGGCTGGGCGTACGGGGTGCCCTGCGCGTACGGGTTGCCCTGCGTGGCGACGGCGGGACCCCCGGCCTGCGGCGCGGCGTCGAAGCCCGCGTAGCCGTTGTCGCGGCTGAACCCCCGTCGCGAGAAGACCGGGTTTCTGCTCCTCATTTCACTCCTCCATGGCCACACTGCGCAGCCTTGGCCTAAGAGTAATAGAACGGCAAAGGATTGACCCTACTGCTTGGGGAGGATCTTTCCCTCGTCCTGTCGCGCAACACGCCAAGGAGAACGGTGATTCCCCTCACGGGCGGGGCCGCACCCGGGATTCACCCGATCGGGAAGCCGGTGTAGGCCTCGGCCAGGTCGGTCTCGGCGGCGCGGGAGGAGGCGATCCGGTCCAGGCGCGCCACCTGGAGGCGGTCGTCGAAGGGCGTGGCGTCGGGGGCGCGGTGCAGGAGGGTCGTCATGTCGTACGAGAACCGCTCGGCCTGCCACACCCGGCGCAGGCAGGTGGCGGAGTAGGCGTCGAGCAGCTCGGCGGAGCCCGTCTCCCGCTGGTGCGTCAGGGCGCGGGCGAAGGTGACGACGTCGCCGACGGCGAGGTTGAGGCCCTTGGCGCCGGTGGGCGGCACGATGTGCGCGGCGTCGCCGGCCAGGAAGAGGCGGCCGTGCCGCATGGGCTCGTGGACGTAGGAGCGCATGGGGGTGACGGACTTCTGGGTGATGGGGCCGCGCCGCAGCGTCCAGTCGTCGTCCGTCTCGAAGCGGCGTTCCAGCTCGTCCCAGATCTCCTCGTCGCCCCACGCCTCGGCGTCGGTGCCCTCGGGCACCTGGAGGTAGAGGCGGGAGACGGACGGGGAGCGCATGGACAGCAGGGCGAAGCCGCGGTCGTGGCGGGCGTAGACCAGCTCGTCGTGGGAGGGGGCCACGTCGGCGAGGACGCCGAGCCAGCCGAAGGGGTACGTCCGCTCGAAGGCGCGGCCCCGTCCGGCCGGGACCGCCTGGCGGGCCACGCCCCAGAAGCCGTCGCAGCCGACGACGTAGTCGCACTCCAGGACGTCCTGCGCGCCGTCCGCGCCGCCGTGCCGGAAGCGGACGCGCGGGTGGTCGGTGGCGGCGTCCTCGACGGCCAGCGCCTCCGTCTCGAACAGCAGCGGGCCGCCCTCCTCCAGCTGGAGCGCGATGAGGTCCTTGCAGACCTCGGTCTGGGCGTAGACCATCACGGACCGGCCGCCGGTGAGGGCGGGGAAGTCGACGCGGTGGCGCCGCTTGTCGAAACGCAGCTCGATGCCGTCGTGGCGCAGCCCCTCGCGGTCCATCCGCTCCGCCGCGCCGGCCGCGCGCAGGACGTCCACCGTGCCCTGCTCCAGGATCCCGGCGCGCTGACGCCGCTCGACGTAGGCGCGGTCGCGGCTCTCCAGGACGACCGAGTCGATCCCGGCGTTGTGGAGCAGCCGGGCGAGCAGGAGTCCGGCGGGGCCGGCCCCGATGATGCCGACGGTGGTGCGCATCGGTCGTTCCCTTCGATTGGCGTCGTCGCGGGGGCTGTTCGCATGTTGTTCGCGTGGTGAAAATTCCTTCACGGATTTCCGCGCTGAGTCTCGACCCCCCGCCGCCCGCTGTCAACGGTTGCGGACCGGTTCACGCGGAAGACCCCGTCACCGCGGGCTGCCGCCCCCGCCTCGACCGACGCCGGCGGCAGCCCGGTGCCCTCCGGTGTCATCGCCGGGGGACCGCCCTCCCGGCGGCGTTCACCCCGGGCGTCGCCCGCTCCCGCGGCGTCCCGGCCGACCGCTCGGCGCCCGCCTCCGGCGCCCGCGGTCTCGACGGTCTCCACCCGGCGCCCTCGCCGCCCGCGGCGCTGCGGGCGGCGGCCCGGAACCGGCCACGGGCGTGCCGGGCGCCACGACGGCCGCCCACTCGCGGCGCTCGCCCCCCGCCGTGTACGTCACCGGGCGCGACGACGAGGCGCCGCGCCGCGGACTGCCGCGGCGGGCGTGACCGTGTCCGGCCCGGTCGAAGTGATCCCTCCGGCGCACCGGCTGCGGGTCTGCGCCGTGCTCGCGGCGGTCGCCCTCCTGGAGCCCTCCGCGGCCGTGACGCCCTCGAAGTCAGCGGCTCCGTTCCGGGCAAGCAGGCCGAGGTGCCGCAGGCGGCCGGTTACGCGACCGTGCGCAGAACCTCCGTGAACTCCCGCGTCCGCGCCTGGCTCGCCCTGACCGGGACCGGCCGGCAGGCGCTCGCCGGTCACCTCGCGCAACCGCGCCGCGAAGCCGTCCTCGCCGGCCCGGCCGCACGACGGTGACGTCCCGGTGTCCGGCGTGACCGCCCCCACCAATCCCCTCGCCGGGGATGCGGCATCAAGGTGAGTGCCCGGAGCCGGACTTGAACCGGCACGCCCGCGAAGGGGCAGCGAGGTTTAAGCTCGCCGTGTCTGCATTCCACCATCCGGGCAGGCCATGGGCACCGCGTCGAGTGTCCCGACCCTATCGGGACGCACCCCTCCGGCAGTGGTCGGGCGGACCGATGTTGTCTTATTTTATTGGCGCCTGAGGGGGCATCAGCTCTGTGGGCAGGCCATCCGCACTTGCCAGCAGCCTTGCGCGCGACGGCCGGCCGCACGTGCGGAATGACGGAATTTCACCGTCTCTACAAGGACGCCCGCCCTGTTCTCGCGCCCACGTGCGACGACGGGCCGCCGGGGCCCCGCCGGAAGCGCCCGTCAGGGTGGCCCGTCATCCGCAGGTATGACACCGGCCGCGGCCGTCCGACCTCAGTCGCCCCCCGAAACCGGAACAGCGGCTGACTACACGGCGGCCCCCGGCCGGGACGATGGATGACGTCCCCGAGCACATCGCCGTACCGACAGGAGCACCCTCCCCGTGACCACCGCACCCACCGCCGACCGGTCCACCACCGTGGCCGCGCGCGCCACGGAGCTTTCCAAGATCTACGGCCAGGGCGAGACCCAGGTGGTCGCCCTCGACCGTGTCTCCGTCGACTTCCGGCAGGCCGAGTTCACCGCGATCATGGGCCCCTCCGGCTCCGGCAAGTCCACGCTGATGCACTGCGTCGCCGGGCTGGACACCTTCTCCTCCGGTTCGGTGCGCATCGGTGACACCGAGCTGGGCTCGCTGAAGGACAAGCAGCTCACCAAGTTGCGCCGGGACAAGATCGGCTTCATCTTCCAGGCGTTCAACCTGCTGCCGACGCTGACCGCGCTGGAGAACATCACCCTCCCGATGGACATCGCGGGCCGCAAGCCGGACAAGCAGTGGCTGGACTCCGTGATCCAGATGGTCGGCCTGTCCGGCCGGCTCGGCCACCGTCCCTCCCAGCTCTCCGGCGGCCAGCAGCAGCGTGTCGCCGTGGCCCGGGCACTGGCCTCCCGGCCGGAGATCATCTTCGGTGACGAGCCGACCGGGAACCTCGACTCCCGCTCGGGCGCCGAGGTGCTGGGCTTCCTGCGCAACTCCGTGCGGCAGATGGGGCAGACGGTCGTGATGGTCACCCACGACCCGGTGGCCGCCGCCTACGCGGACCGGGTGGTCTTCCTGGCCGACGGGCGCATCGTCGACGAGCTGTACGGGCCGACGGCCGACTCGGTGCTGGACCGCATGAAGCGGTTCGACGCCAAGGGCCGCACCAGCTGACACCCGGCTCCGCGCACCGCGCCGGCTGACGCCCCACCGCCTCCCACTTCCGTACGTCTGGACGAAGTAGACCCATGTTCCGTACCGCCTTGCGCAACGTCTTCGCGCACAAGGCCAGGCTGTTGATGACCGTGCTCGCCGTGATGCTCGGCGTGGCGTTCGTCTCCGGCACCCTGGTCTTCGCCGACACCCTCTCCAACGCCTTCCGCAACCAGTCGGCGAAGAGCTACGACGACGTCGCCGTCGCCGTCACCTCGTACGCCGACGCGGACGCCTCCGAGGAGGAGTACGGCCTCTCCGGCGAGGTCCTCGAACGGATCTCCGCCGTCGACGGCGTCGCCGGGGTGTACGGCCGCGTCGAGGGCTTCGCCGGGGTCGCCGACCCCGACGGGAAGCTGATCGGCGTCGGCTGGTCCAACAAGGGATCCAACTTCGCGCCCGGCAAGGACGGCAAGGACGCCGCCTACACCTTCACCGACGGCTCCGGCCCGGTGAGGGACGACCAGATCGCCCTGGACGAGGACTCCGCCGCCAAGGGCGAGTACGAGGTCGGCGACCGGGTGCGCGTGGCGACCAACGGCCCGGTGAAGGAGTACACCCTCAGCGGCGTGTTCACCACCGAGGACGGCGCCGTCAACGCCGGCGGCAGCCTCGTCCTCTTCGACACCGCCGTCGCCCAGAAGCAGTACCTCCGGCCGGGCTACTTCGAGAGCGCCACCGTCACCGCCGCGCCCGGCGCCGACGACGCGAAGATCCTGGACGCGGTCGAGCCGCTGCTGCCCGGCTCGGCCGAGGCCCGGACCGGCGCGGCGCTCGCCGACGAGCAGGCCGAGCAGATCGAACGGGGCCTGGGCAACCTCAAGCAGGTCCTGCTCGGCTTCGCGGGCATCGCGCTCTTCGTCGGGATCTTCCTGATCTCCAACACGTTCACGATGCTGGTCGCCCAGCGCACCAAGGAGATCGCCCTGATGCGCGCCGTCGGCGCGTCCCGCCGGCAGATCACCCGCTCGGTGCTCGCCGAGGCCTCGCTGGTGGGTCTGGTCGCCTCGGCCGTCGGCTTCGTCCTCGGCGTCGGTCTGGCCGTCGGGCTGCGCTCCGGCATGACCGCGTTCGACATGAAGATGCCGAACGGTCCGCTGGTCCTGTCCGCCACGCCGGTGGTCGCGGCGTTCGCGGTGGGCGTGCTGATCACGGTGTTCGCCGCCTGGCTGCCCGGCCGCCGGGCCGCGAAGATCCCGCCGGTGGCGGCCATGAACAGCGTCCACGCGGTGGCCACCACCAAGTCGCTGGTGGTGCGCAACTCCATCGGCGCCGCCGTCACCGCCCTCGGCGCGGCGTTGATCGTGGCGGGTGCCTCGACCGGCGGCGACGACGGCCGGATGTACATCGGGGCGGGCGCGTTCCTCGCGCTGATCGGCGTGATCGTCCTGATCCCGCTGCTGTCCCGGCCCGTGATCGCGCTCGTCCGCCCGCTGCTCGTCGGCCCGTTCGGGGTGGCGGGCAAGCTGGCCGGCCAGAACGCGGTCCGCAACCCGCGCCGCACCGGGGCCACCGCCTCGGCGCTGGCGATCGGCCTGACGCTGGTGACCGGCCTGTCGGTGCTCGGCGTCACGGTCGGCGCGGCCATCGACAAGATGACCACCGACAACATCAGGGCCGACTACATGGTCACGATGGCCAACGGCGGTGACCTCGACCGGTCCGCGCTGACGGCGCTGGAGAAGGCCCGGGGCGTGTCCGCGGTCTCGCCGCAGCAGGACACCTACTTCCGGATCGACGGCGACTTCGTGTCCGCCTCGGCGGTCACCCCCGGCGACATCGAGAAGGTCCTCAGCGTCGACGTCGTCAGCGGCAGCGCGGGCTCGCTCGCCCAGGGCCGGATCGCGGTCGCCGAGAAGACGGCGAAGAGCAGGGGCTGGAAGACCGGCGACACCGTCCCCGTCACCTTCGACGACGACGAGAAGGCCACGCTGACGGTCGGCGCCGTCTACAAGGACAGCGAGTTCCTCTCCCCCGTCCTCGTCGACCGGAGGATCGCGGACCTGCACGAGACGAAGCCGTCCATCCGGCAGATCTTCGTGAAGGTCGACGGCGGTCAGTCCGCGGCGAACGAGAAGGTCCTCGTCGACGCGCTGGGCGACAACCCCGCGATCACCGTGATGGACCGGCAGGACATCCGCGACGAGTTCGGCGGCGCCATCAACACCCTGCTGAACGTCATGTACGGCCTGCTGGCGATGGCCCTGATCATCGCGGTGCTGGGCGTCGTCAACACCCTCGCCATGTCCGTCTTCGAACGGCAGCAGGAGATCGGCATGCTGCGCGCCATCGGCCTGGACCGGCGCCGGGTGAAGCGGATGGTCCGGCTGGAGGCCGTCGTCATCTCGGTGTTCGGCGCGGTGGTCGGCATCGGCCTCGGCACGTTCCTCGGCTGGGCGATCGGCGAGACGATCGCCGACCAGATCCCGGGGTACGCGCTGGTCCTGCCCTGGGACCGGATCGGGATCTTCCTGGTGCTGGCCGGTCTGGTGGGCGTCCTGGCCGCGATGTGGCCGGCCCGCAACGCCGCCCGGCTGAACATGCTGAACGCGATCAAGGCGGAGTGACCTCGCCGCGCCGCGGCACACCGGAGGGCCGGACTCCCCCGCGGCGGGGAGCCCGGCCCTCCGGGTCGTGTCCGGGTCAGGCGCGGCCGGGCGCGCCCCACACACGGGCCCGCAACGGCATCCCGGAGGCGCCCGAGTCCGGCGTGCGGACGGCGAGGACCTGGTTGACGCCGATGCGGTTGCGCTCGAAGGCGAGCGCGGAGGCGGCCATGTACAGGCGCCAGACGCGGGCCCGGCCGGGGGTGACCAGCCGGGTGGCCTCCTCCCACCCGGACTCCAGGTTGGCGACCCAGCGGCGCAGGGTGAGCGCGTAGTGCTCGCGGATCGACTCCACGTCGCGCACCTCGAACCCGGCGCGCTCCAGCTGGGTGACGGTGGTGCCGACGGGGGCCAGCTCGCCGTCGGGGAAGACGTAGGAGTCGATGAACTCGTCCACGCTGTAGGCGGACTCGTCCTGCTGGGGGCGGCGGGCGATCTGGTGGTTCAGCAGCCGTCCGCCGGGCTTGAGGAGCCGGTACAGGTCGACGGCGTACTCCAGGTACCGCTCGGCGCCGACGTGCTCGGCCATGCCGATGGACGAGATCGCGTCGTACGGCCCGTCGGCGACGTCCCGGTAGTCCTGGACGCGGATCTCCACCCGGTCGGTGAGCCCCTCGTCGGCGACCCGCTTGCGCGCGTAGGCGGCCTGTTCCTGCGACAGCGTCACCCCGACGACGCTCACGCCGTGCTCGCGGGCGGCGTGGACGGCCATGGAGCCCCAGCCGCAGCCGACGTCGAGGAGGCGCTGACCGGCCGCGAGGCCGAGCTTGCGGCAGACGAGTTCGAGCTTGTCGCGCTGGGCGGTCTCCAGGGTGCCGCCCTCGGCCTCGGGGGCGGACCAGTAGGCGCAGGAGTACACCATGGACGGGCCGAGGACGAGCTCGTAGAAGTCGTTGCCGACGTCGTAGTGGTGGCTGATGGCCCGCTTGTCGCTGCGCTTGGTGTGCAGGTGGCCGCGGGCCCTGCGGATCTCCTCCTGCGGCGGCGCGGGCGGCAGCGGCGGACCGGCGAGCCTCACGAGCCCGCGTACGGCGGACCGGACCTCGGGGTCGCGGAGGGAGGCGACCAGCCCCCGGGCGTCCTCGTCGCGCTCCCAGACGAGGCCGGCGAGCAGGTCGAGGACGGCGTAGAGGTCCCCCTCGATGTCGAGGTCCCCGGCCACCCAGGCCCGGGCCAGGCCCAGTTCGCCCGGCTTGAACAGCAGGCGGCGCAGTGCCCGGCGGCGACGGACGACGAGCGTCGGTGCACCCGGCGGCCCCGCCTGCGAACCGTCCCAGGCGCGAACGCGCACCGGGAGCGGCGCCCCC
Source organism: Streptomyces sp. NPDC029152 (assembly GCF_055564355.1). Lineage (NCBI taxonomy): Bacteria > Bacillati > Actinomycetota > Actinomycetes > Kitasatosporales > Streptomycetaceae > Streptomyces > Streptomyces sp. NPDC029152. Next base: position 79,238 of record NZ_JBVHWR010000013.1, read on the forward strand.
AGCAACTGTTCGAAGAGGTTCTGCAGCCGCAGCGCGGCGTCAGCCATGGCGTACCTCCGTGACGAGCGATCCCGGAATGTCCTGACACCACGTAAACACCTGGTGGCCCGACATACAGTCCCCGGCACGCGTTACGAACGGGCAAAATACGTGTACACGCCACGTTTTTGTCGCCCCGTCGGCGCAACGGCCGGGGACGGCGGCCCGGGCACGCCGAAGGGGCCGCCCGCACCACGGATGGCGGGCGGCCCCTTCGGGGAGCTGTCAGAACGGGGGGTGACCGGGGGTCAGGAGGCCTTGGCCTCGGTCTTCTCCGCCGGCTTCTCGCTCTTGTCGGCCTTCGGCGCGGCGGCCGGGGCCGGCTTGGCGGCCTCGTAGAACTCCTCGCGCGGGGTCTCGATCGCGCCGAGGGAGACGACCTCGCGCTTGAGGAACATCCCGAGCGTCCAGTCCGCGAACACGCGGATCTTCCGGTTCCAGGTCGGCATCGCGAGACCGTGGTATCCGCGGTGCATGTACCAGGCGAGACGTCCCTTGAGCTTGATCTTCATCTTGCCCATGACGATCATCGCGACGCCCTTGTGCAGGCCGAGGCCCGCCACCGCGCCCTTGTTGGCGTGGCTGTACTCCTTCTGCGGGAAGCCCCGCATGCCGGAGACCACGTTGTCGCCGAGGACCTTGGCCTGGCGCAGCGCGTGCTGGGCGTTCGGCGGGCACCAGGCGTTCTCGTTGCCCGCCTTGCGGCCGACCAGGTCCGGGACCTGGGCGTTGTCGCCCGCGGCCCAGATGTAGTCGGTGCCCTTGACCTGGAGGGTGGGCTCGCAGTCGACGTGACCGCGGGGGCCCAGCGGCAGGCCGAAGCGGGACAGGGCCGGGTTCGGCTTGACGCCGGCCGTCCACACGATGGTGTTGGAGTCGACCTCGAGGCCGTTCTTCAGCACCACGTGGCCGTCGACGCAGGAGTCCATGGAGGTGGACAGGTAGACCTCGACGCCGCGGCCCTCGAGGTGCTCCTTGCCGTACTGGCCGAGCTTCGGGCCGACCTCGGGAAGGATCTTGTCGGCGGCGTCGACGAGGATGAAGCGCATGTCCTCGCGGGACACGTTCTTGTAGTACTTGGCCGCGTCGCGGGCCATGTCCTCGACCTCACCGATGGTCTCCGCGCCGGCGAAGCCGCCGCCGATGAAGACGAAGGTGAGCGCCTTGCGGCGGATCTCCTCGTCGGTGGTGGAGTCGGCCTTGTCCAGCTGCTCCAGGACGTGGTTGCGCAGGCCGATGGACTCCTCGATGCCCTTCATGCCGATGCCCTGCTCGGCGAGGCCGGGGATCGGGAAGGTGCGGGAGACCGCGCCCATGGCGATGACCAGGTAGTCGAAGGGCAGCTCGTACGCCTCGCCCACCAGCGGGGCGATCGTGGCGACCTTGCGGTCCTGGTCGATGGTGGTGACCCGGCCGGTGAGGACCTCCGCCTTCGGAAGCACGCGTCGCAGGGGGACGACGACGTGCCGCGGGGAGATGTTGCCGGCGGCGGCTTCGGGGAGGAAGGGCTGGTAGGTCATGTACGACCGCGGGTCGACGACGGTGACGGTCGCCTCGCCGTAACGCATCTTCTTCTGGATGCGTCGAGCTGCGTACAGGCCTACGTACCCACCGCCTACTACGAGGATCCTGGGACGCTCCGTGGTGCTCATGGCATCGAGTATCCACCCGCCCCAGGGGGGTGGATCGTGCGCCCCTTCACAAGCTTCGGTGGAGGCTGTGCTACCATCCGCCGCCCACGTGACGGAGATCATGGCGCGGTCAGGAACCAGCGTGTAGGGCGCCCCGTTGTCAATGCCGCGTGAGCTGCCGCTCCGCGCCGCGGAGGGCGGTGGACCGGCCCTCGGCGGACCCCCTCCGGGGCCCCTTCGGAGCACCGTCCTGAACACGTTCAAAGGGCAGTTGAACCCCCAAAAGGGTCAACCGACGGACTTTCACCGCCCGACGGGCCCCAAATCCTTGTGAAGAACTTCACGAAGTTTCCCGACGGGATGTCGCCGGAGGCCCCTCACGGGGCCCCCGGACGCGCTCAAACGTCGTCCGGCCTGCTCAGGAAGCCACCGCGGACGCCTACGCCACCGACCACGCGATGCCGTCGAGGATGTCGTGCTCGCTCACGACGACCTCCTCCGCGCCCGTCCGTTCCATGATCGCCAGGAGCACCAGCGCCCCGGCCCCGATCACGTCGACGCGGCCCGGGTGCATCGAGGGCACCGCGGCGCGCTCGGCGTGGGTGGAGCGCAGCAGCCAGTCCGTGACCTCGCGGACCCGGTCCCGGGACACCCGGGAGTGGTGGATGGCGGCCGAGTCGTACTCCGGCAGCTCCTGCGCGATCGCCGACACCGTCGTCACCGAGCCGGCCAGCCCGACCAGCGTGCGCGCCTCGCGCAGCGGCACGGTCCGCTCGGCGAGGTCCAGGGCCGCCTCGACGTCGGCCCGTACGGCCGCGATCTGCTCCTCGGTGGGCGGGTCGGTCACCGCGCCGTCGCGGACCAGGTGCCGCTCCGTCATCCGGACGCAGCCGACGTCCACGGACCGGGCGGCCCGCACGCGGTCGTCGCCGACGACGAACTCGGTCGAGCCGCCGCCGATGTCCACGACCAGGTAGGGCCTGCCGAGGTCCGCGCGGCCGGTCAGCTCCTTCGTCGCGCCGGTGAAGGAGAACTCGGCCTCCTGGTCGCCGGAGATGACCTCCGGCTCCACGCCGAGGATGTCCAGCACCCCCTGCACGAACTCGTCCCGGTTCTCCGCGTCCCGGGAGGCGGAGGTCGCCACGAAGCGCAGCCGCTCGGCCTCGTGCTCCCTGATGACCTCCGCGTACTCGCGGCAGGCGGCGAACGTCCGCTCCAGCGCCTCGGGCGCCAGCCGCCCGGTGCGGTCGACGCCCTGCCCCAGCCGCACGATGGTCATGCGCCGGTCCAGTTCGGTCAGCTCGCCCGTCGCCGGGTCCGCGTCGGCCACCAGGAGCCGGATGGAGTTCGTACCGCAGTCGACGGCGGCGACACGGGTCACTTGCCGTCCTCCCCGCAGGTCTCGGGGACCGTCACGCACGGTCCCTTGCGCCACCACTGGGGCAGCATCGCGATCGCCTCGTCGCCCAGCGGGTTGACGCCGGGGCCGGCCGCCAGCGAGTGGGCCACCAGCACGTGCAGGCACTTCACCCGGTCCGGCATGCCGCCCGCGCTCGGGAAGCCGGTCAGCTCCTCGATCTCGTCGCGGCGCCGGATGTAGTCCTCGTGCGCGGCCCGGTAGGCGTCGGCCAGCTCCGGGTCGGCGGCGAGGCGCTCGGTCATCTCCTTCATCACGCCGTTCGCCTCCAGCGTGCCGATCGCGGAGGCCGCCCTCGGGCAGGTCAGGTAGTACAGCGTGGGGAAGGGCGTGCCGTCGGGCAGCCGCGGCGCCGTCTCCACGACGTCCGGCTGTCCGCACGGGCAGCGGTGCGCGATGGCGCGCAGGCCGCGCGGCGGACGCCCGAGCTGCTGCTTGAAGGCCTCCACGTCCGCGTCGCTGGGCTCGGTGCGCGGGGTGGTGGGCGGGGGAGTCTGCATGACTGTCTTCTGCTGGTCTTCCTGTTGAGTCACTGCCGGTGGGCGGCGGCGTCGGCCTTGTCGACCCCGTCCCACACGTTCCGGTACCAGGGACGGCCGGCCGCCCCGACGTCGGCGCGCGACTGCTCGGCCGCGTGCGGGTCGACGACGATGAACCCCGTCTCCCCCGGCATCACGTAGTGCAGCCGCAGGCGGATCTGCTGCTCGGCGTACGCGTCGTCCTGCCAGCGTGCCTTGAGGTCGCGCAGGTCCTCCACCCGCTGGCGGGTCCGTGCCTGCTCCTCGCGCAGGTCGGCGATCTCCGCGCGCTGGGCGACGTACTGCCGTATCGGGTAGGCGAGCGCCACGACGAGCGAGCACAGCACCATCGCGAGCAGCGCCGCCCGGCCGGTCAGGCGGGAACGGCGGGCCTGGCGCCTGGTCTGCGAGCGGTAGACCCGGGCCGCGGTCTGTTCCCCGATGATCCGGATCCTGGTCGCGGTGGAGAAACGGTCCCGGTCCTTCACCGCCATGTCCCCGCCTCCGCCTTCGTGGTCGTCATACGTGCGTACGTCCCCGCACACGGTACGGGACCGGGTACGGGGACGTACGTACGACGCTTCCTACAGGGGTGGCACTTCGGCCCCCGCCGTGCCTACTGGCCCGCGGACCGGAACCGCGGGAAGGCGCTGCGGCCGGCGTACACCGCGGCGTCGTCGAGGATCTCCTCGATGCGCAGCAGCTGGTTGTACTTGGCGACGCGCTCGGAGCGGGCCGGGGCACCGGTCTTGATCTGGCCGCAGTTGGTGGCGACGGCCAGGTCGGCGATGGTGACGTCCTCGGTCTCGCCCGAACGGTGGGACATCATGCACTTGAAGCCGTTGCGCTGGGCCAGCTCCACGGCGTCCAGGGTCTCGGTCAGCGAACCGATCTGGTTGACCTTGACCAGCAGGGCGTTGGCGGCGCCCTCCTCGATGCCGCGGGCCAGGCGCTCGGGGTTGGTGACGAACAGGTCGTCACCGACGAGCTGGACCTTGTCACCGAGCTTGTCGGTGATGGTCTTCCAGCCCTCCCAGTCGTCCTCGAACAGCGGGTCCTCGATGGAGACCAGCGGGTACGCCTCGACCAGCTCGGCGTAGTACTCGGTCATCTCGGCGGCCGAGCGCTGCTTGCCCTCGAAGGTGTAGGAGCCGTCCTTGTAGAACTCGGACGCGGCGACGTCGAGGGCGAGCGCGATCTGCTCGCCCGGGGTGTAGCCGGCCTCCTTGACGGCCTCGAGGATGAGGTCGAGGGCCTCGCGGTTGGAGCCGAGGTTCGGGGCGAAGCCGCCCTCGTCGCCGAGGCCGGTGGCCAGGCCCTTGCCCTTCAGCACCTTCTTGAGGGTGTGGTAGACCTCGGTGCCCCAGCGCAGCGCCTCGGAGAAGGACTCCGCGCCGATCGGGGCGATCATGAACTCCTGGATGTCCACGTTGGAGTCGGCGTGCGAGCCGCCGTTCAGGATGTTCATCATCGGCACCGGCAGCAGGTGCGCGTTCGGGCCGCCCAGGTAGCGGAAGAGCGGCAGGTCGCTGGCCTCGGAGGCGGCGTGGGCGACGGCGAGCGAGACGCCGAGGATGGCGTTGGCGCCCAGCGAGCCCTTGTTGTCGGTGGCGTCCAGGTCGAACATGGCCTGGTCGATCAGGCGCTGCTCGGTGGCGTCGTAGCCGACCAGCTCCGGGCCGATCTGCTCGATGACGGCGAGGACGGCCTTCTCGACGCCCTTGCCCTGGTAGCGGTTGGGGTCGCCGTCACGGAGCTCGATGGCCTCGAAGGCACCGGTGGAGGCACCGGACGGAACGGCGGCACGCCCCGTGCTGCCGTCGTCGAGGCCGACCTCGACCTCGACCGTGGGGTTGCCTCGGGAGTCCAGGATTTCCCGGGCTACGACGACGTCGATGGACGGCACGAGCATCTCCTTCTTCGATGTGACGCTTCGGTGTGACGCGGGTCCGCAGGACCGCAGCGGCTCTGCGGGACGAGCCTAACCGGCTCCGGGCGATCGGCCAGCCGGTCGCCCACCCGATGGACAGAACCGAGCGTAAATTGTTTCCGAACGGAACAAAGACCGTTCGCGGAAACCCGGGGAACCTTCCGGCCCCGGGACGCGAAAAACCCGCCCCGGTGCGTACGGGGGAACACGCACCGGGGCGGGAGCAGGGGCGGGCCGCCGCCTACTTGAGGTGCAGCTGCTGGCCCGGGTAGATCAGGTCGGCGTCGGCGACGATGTCGTCGTTCAGCTCGAACAGCTTCGCCCAGCCGCCCTCGACGTGCTGCTCCGTGGCGATCGAGCTGAGCGTGTCGCCCGTGACGACCTTGTACTCGCCGTCGCCCTTCTCGACCTTCTTGCCGGTCGGGGTGGTGACGGTCTTCTCCGTGGAGGCGGTCTTCTCCTCGGCCTGCTTCTCGGCGGCCGGACGCTCGGAGGAGCGGGAGGCCTTCTGCCCGGTGGAGCGCTCGGCCGTGGCACCGCCGCTCCGGCTCTGCGAGCTCTCGGAGCCGCCGGAGGACTGCGAGGAGCCGCCGTCCTGGCTCTCGCCGGAACCGCCGGTGTACGCGGCGCCCGACAGGCCGGTGCCGCAGACCGGCCAGGCACCCTTGCCCTGGCTCGCGAGCACCTTCTCGGCGACCGCGATCTGCTGCGACTTGCCGGCCTGGTCGGCGGTCGCGGCGTACTGCGTACCGCCGTAGGCGGCCCAGGTGGAGGCCGAGAACTGCAGGCCGCCGTAGTAGCCGTTGCCGGTGTTGATGGACCAGTTGCCGCCGGACTCGCACTGGGCGACGGCGTCCCACTCGGACGCGGTGGCGGCGGAGGCGTTGCCGGCCGCCATCAGCGGGGCGGCGACGGCGGCACCGGTGACGCCGGCGACGGCGATGACACGGGTGGCCTTGGACGGACGACGGTGCTTGCCCTTGCCGGAAAACAGCATGGTTGATCCCCTCACCGACGCCTGCGAGGTGAGCTGTCGGGTTCGGGCCGGTTGAGTTGCCCGGCCGGGTCCCTCACGGAACTCGGCTTCACCCCTAGCCGCTCCGGACCGACTGTCCGGTGCGGCACCTACCTGGGTCCCCCGCTCCTGCCTGCGGCGCTCGACGCGACGACTGTTCCCGTACCTCCGCTGGCAGGATTCGGCGTTGCGGCGGTCGGGGCCCGCGGTGGCGAGCGATCACGACCGTAGGCACGCGCTCCGCGGATTTTCAAAGACGATCACGGCTTCTGAGACCTATCTCTCACGTGATCCAAAACGGACATAAAGCCTCTAACCGTGACGCGAACTAGCCCTGGTTCTGGCCCGGTTCGTCCGTGACGGTGAGCGTCTGACCGGGCAGGATGTGGTCCGGGTCGGCACCGACGACGTCCTTGTTGTCGGTGTAGAGGGAGTGCCATCCGCCGTCGAGCTCAAGGGAGTCGGCGATGCCCCAGAGGCTGTCGCCCGAACGGACGGTGTACGAGCCGTCCGTGAGGCCGCGGGCGCCGCTCCCGTCGCGCGAGGCGTGCCGCCCCGACGACTCCGCCGCACGGCCGTCCGGCGCGCCCTCTTCGGCACTGCCCCCGCGGTGCCGGCCGGTCGCGGGGTCCTCGGTGCCGACGAGCCCCGAAACGGCGTCGTTCCGCCCCGACTTGTCCGGCTCGTCGCCTTCCGGAGCGGAGACTTCCCCCCTGCCGGACACCTGGGCGTCACCATCGGCCGGGACGCCGGACGGGGATGAAGTGTCGGACTTGGCCGTTTTCTCCCCAGGGTCCGACGCGGCATCGGTCGTGGCCGAGGCGGACGGCGAAGGGGACTGGGACCGGGACGGGGAGGGGGTCGCCGAAGGGGACGATTCAGGGACGGACGTGGCGGAATCGGTCAGGCCGGACGGCTCGGACGTACCCGGCGCGCCCGTTCCGCCCTTCCCCGCCGACGCCCCGTCACCCGAGGCCCCGGTGCCGCCGGTCGCGGTCCCCGGGCCGTTGCCCAGGCCCGCGAGCAGTCCGCAGGTCGGCCAGGCGGCGATGCCCTGGTCCGCGAGCAGCTTCTCGGCGACGGCTATCTGCTGCGAGCGGCTCGCCTGGTCGGCGCTGGACGCGTACCCCAGGCCGCCGTACCGCTCCCAGACGTCCTGGGACAGCTGCAGGCCGCCGTAGTAGCCGTTGCCGCTGTTCTGGCTCCAGGCGCCGCCCGTCTCGCACTCGGCGACCCGGTCCCAGTTCGTTCCGTCGGCCGCGTGGGCGCCGGTGGCCCCCAGGAGCGGGATCGCGATGGCGGAGCCGGTGACTCCGGCAGCGACGACCAGGGCGGGAGCCTGGCGGGGGCGACGGTGACGACCGTTCCCGGAGAGCATGCGACGACCTTTCACGAGACAGCAGGGACGGCGCGGCGGAAGACGCTCGGCCGCCACGCTGATCCGTGAAGGTATAGGGAGATGATCGCTTGTCACAAGTTCATGCCGCGCAGATCACGTGAAGATCACAGAAGTGAGCGCGTGTCATGTTTGCGTCGGCGACGGGCCGTGCCCCGGCGGCGGGGGCGCCGGTGTGAACGACACCGGGAGGGTGCGCAGTCCCCGCATGATGAGCCCGCCGCGCCAGCGCAGTTCGGCCGGGTCCGCGGCGAGGGCCAGGTCCGGGAGGCGGGTGAGGAGCGTGGCGAGCGCGGTCTGCCCCTCCAGCCGGGCGAGCGGGGCGCCGAGGCAGTAGTGGATGCCGTGGCCGTAACCCAGGTGCTGGCTGTCCCGGCGGGAGAGGTCCAGGGTGTCCGGGTCCGTGAAGCGCTCCGGGTCCCGGTCGGCGGCGGCCAGGACGACGAGGACCGGGTCCCCGGGGGCGATGTCCTGCCCGCCGATGGTGAGCGCCTCGGTGGCGAAGCGCCAGGTGGCCAGCTCGACCGGGCCGTCGTAGCGCAGGAGTTCCTCGACGCCGGTCTCCAGCAGGCCGCGTTCGCCGGCGGCGAGGGACGCCTGCAGGCGGGCCCGCTGGCCGGGGTGGGTGAGCAGGGCGTACGTGCCGTTGCCGATGAGGTTGACCGTGGTCTCGAACCCCGCGAACAACAGGATGAACGCCATCGCCGCGGCCTCGTTCTCGGTGAGGTGCTCACCGTGGTCGGAGGCGCGGATGAGACCGGAGATCAGGTCCTCGCCGGGACCGGGCTCGGCCGGCAGCGCGGCGCGCTTGCGGTGGATGAGGTCGGCGAGGTAGCCCCGCATCTTCTTCACCGACCGTGCGACACCGCCCCGGGGGCCGCCGCCGTGGCGGATCATCATGCCCGCCCAGTCCCGGAAGTCGTCCTGGTCCTCGCGGGGGACGCCGAGCAGGTCGCAGATGGCGTGGATGGGGAGCGGGAACGCGAACTCGTGGATGAGGTCGGCGGAGCCGGTGGCGGCGAACCGGTCGATCAGGTCGTCGGCGAGCTCCTGCACCCGTGGCGCGAACTCGGCGACGCGCCGCGGTGTGAACGCCTTGCTCACCAGCCGGCGCAGTCTGGTGTGGTCCGGCGGGTCGATGTTGAGCAGGTGCGTCATCAGCTCGGCCTTGCGCTCGCCCGGGATGCCGGTCTTGCCCTTGGCGTGCGCGGGCTCGTCGTGGTGCGCCGGGTTCTTGGACAGCCGCTGGTCGGCGAGGGCCTGCCGGGCGTCGGCGTACCGGGTGACCAGCCAGGCCTCCACACCGCTGGGCAGCGTCGTGCGGTGCACGGGGGCGTGCTCGCGCAGCCAGGCGTAGGCGGGGTAGGGGTCGCTCGCGAACTCCCAGGTGAACAGCTCGGGGGCCGGGCCGCCGGGGGCGGCCGGGCGGCCGGTCATGCCTCGACCTCCCTGATCGCGTCCCGGTAGGCCCGGGCCGCCGCCCGCAGGGCCGCTTCCGGGTCCGTGCCCTCGGACTCGGCCCGGGCCGCGAGGGCGAGGAGTTCGTAGCCGATGCCCTCGCCCGCGGGGAGCGGCACCTCCAGGCCCGCCGTGCGCACCCGGGAGGCCAGCTTGGCGGCGAGGGCCAGACCGGGCTGGCCGAGGGGGACGCCCTCGGTGACCGAGGTGCGCCGCTTCTCCACCGCCTTGGTGCGCAGCCAGTGCTCCCTGACCTCTTCCGGCGTGGACGCCGTCTCCTCACCGAAGACGTGCGGGTGGCGGTGGACGAGCTTGGCGACGATGCCGGCCGCGACGTCGTCGACCGAGAACGGCGCCTCCGTGTCCTCCTCGGCGATGCGGGCGTGGAAGACGACCTGGAGGAGGACGTCGCCGAGCTCCTCGCGCAGTTCGTCGCGGTCGCCGTCCTCGATGGCCTCGACGAGTTCGTAGGCCTCCTCGATGGCGTACTTGGCCAGGCCCTCGTGGGTCCGCTGCGAGGACCAGGGGCATTCCAGACGGATGCGGTCCATGACCTGGACGAGGTCCAGGAGGCGGGCGCCGGGCAGGTCGTAGGAGGCGGGGAGCAGCTCCAGCTCGGGCATGGAGACCCTGCCGGAGCCGGCGAGGCGGGCCAGGCCGTCGGTGAGGGCCGGCTCGCCCTCGCCGGTCGCGACGACGACCACCGTGCGGCCCCCGGCGCAGGCGCCGACCAGTTCCTCGGCGGCCGGGGACGCCTCGTCGACCCGTACGCCCGCCTCGCGCAGGTAGGGCAGCTGCGGGTGCGCGGCGTCGGCGCACAGCACGCGGTCGGCCGTGCGCAGCGCCTGCCATGCGGGCCAGGACAGCAGGCCGGGGGCGACGCGGTGGCTGGTGGTGAGAAGGACGATGCGGCCCGGGTCGGGGGCGGTGCCGGGGGCGGGGTCGGCGGTGGTTGCGTTCACGATCCGAACGTAACGCACGGTGCGGGCCGGGCCGCGGGTCGTCCCCGGAGGCCGGCCCGCGCGGGGACCGTTACGCGGGCTGCTGGTTCCCGGCCGCGGTGACCTCCCGCACCCACGGCGTCCCGGCGTCGACGCGGCTGCTCTTCTGGACGTCCCAGGTGCCGTAGCGGGGGTTGAGGTCGACGCCGAGCTGCCGGGACGCCTCGGAGAGGGCCTGCCAGAACTCGGGGCGGCTGGTGTCGGTGCCGAGGTGCTCGGCGAGCTTCTGCGCCTCCAGCTGGATGCGGAGGTTCTCGTCGAGGCGCTCGGGGGCGACGCCGTACTGCTGCAGCCAGGCGATCTCCAGCTGCTCGGCGCCGCCGGCCTGCTGCTCCAGGCCGGTGCGCATCTGCTGGACCTCCTTGCGGGTGACGGTCACGCCCGCGTCCTGGACGGCGCGCTGCAGCACCCGGTCGAGGACCATGCCGTGCAGGGTGTCGCGGGTGAGGGTGCCGGTGCGGGCGACGACCTGCTGGTACTGCGTGTCGTCCGGGACGGCGGCCCGCTGTGCGTCGCGCACCTCGTCGACCCGGTTCTCCAGCTGGGCGACGGTGATCCGCTGGTCGCCGACGACGGCGGCCGCGCCGGGGTGCGCGTCGCTCCCGCAGGCGGTGAGCAGGGGCGCCGCGGCGGCGATCGCGGCGGTGAGGAGGAGCGCGGTGCGACGGCGGCGGTGCAAGTGAACCTCCCGGTGGAGATTGTGCGACGGTGCACAAAGTCTTGCGGTGATCGATGGTAGGCAGTGGCCCGGCTTTGGCCAACCCATTCGACCAACGATTCACGGGGACTTCGGGCACCGCCGCGCCGCCGAAGGTGTCGGGCGGGCCGGTGCGGCTCTCGGGGACGCGCGGGTCTCCCCGGCGCGGAAAGAGGCGGTGAGAACTAGCCGCGCACCTGTCCGAGCCACTGGAGGGTGCGCCGGACCTCGGCCGCGAGGGGGTGGCCGGGGCCGTGGGCGCGTTCCAGGTCGTGCAGGAGGCGGGCCAGGGTCTCGTGGGCGGCGGCACGGTCGCCGAGGGCGAGGAGGAGGTGGCCGATGCGGCGGCGGACGTCGTGGGCGAGGTCGGGGTCCCCGGCGACGTACTGGTTCTCGTAGTACGGCAGCAGGGCGCGGTACTCGGCGAGGGCGGCGGCCGGTTCGCCGAGCTGTTCCAGGCACTGGGCGGCGTCGTAGCGGTGGCGCAGGGACTGCGGGTCTGCCTGGCCCGCCTCGGCGGCGCGTTCGTCGGCGAGGCGGCGCAGTTCGGGCAGGGCGCGGCGGTACTGGCCGTCGTCCATGAGGGTGGCGGCGTACTGCTTGCGCAGGGTGCGCACGACCGGGGAGCGCTCGCCGTGCTGTTCGGCGGCGGCGGGCAGGATCGCGCCGAGGATGTCGACGGCCTGGGTGATGCGGCCCTCGCCGAGCAGGCGCTTGACGTCGTCGACGGCGCGGGCGACGTCCGGTTTCCCGGCCTCGGCGACGGGTGGGGCCGGGGCGGGCTGGGGCGCGGGGGTGCGGGCACGGTCGGGCCAGGGGGCGTGCGGGCGCACGAAGGGGCGGGTGGGGTCCAGGGGGCCGCCGGTGGGCATGCCGCGCGCGGGCAGCAGCAGCGCGAGGTGCTCGTACACCTCCTGGGCGGAGGCGGGGCGGTGCTGCGGGTCCTTGGCGAGCAGGCGCAGGACGAGCGCTTCGAGCGCTTCGGGGACCTCGGGGCGGACGCGGCGCACGGGCAGCGGCGGTTCGTACAGGTGCCGGTGGAGCACGCCGAGGGCGGTGGAGCCGGCGAAGGGCACGTCGCCGCTGAGGAGTTCGTGCAGGAGGACGCCGAGTGCGTACAGGTCGGTGTAGGGGCCGACCGCGCCCCCCATCGCCTGCTCGGGGGCCATGTAGGCGGGCGAGCCTATGGGGGTGCCGGTGTGGGTGAGGCGGGTGGTGTCGGCGTCCATGACGGAGGCGACGCCGAGGTCGAGGACGGTGACGGTGCCGTCCTGCTTCACCATCACGTTGCGCGGCTTGAGGTCGCGGTGGACGATCGGCACGGCGTGCACGGCGCTGAGGACGGCGCACAGCTGGGCGGCGACCGCGACCGCCCACTGCCACGGGTAGGGGTCGTGCTCGGCGAGGTGGTCGGAGAGGTCGGCGCCGTCGACGTACTGCATGACGAGGAACAGCTCCTCGCCCTCGCTGCCCGCGTCGTGCACGGTGACGAGGCCGGGGTGGTCGACCTGTGCGGTCACCCGGCACTCGCGCACGAAACGGCGGCGCAGTTCGTCGGCCTCCTGGCCGGCCACCTTGTCGGGGCGCAGCAGCTTCACCGCGACGCGCCGGTCGAGCCGCTGGTCGTAGGCCGTCCAGACCTGGCCCATGCCGCCCTGTCCGATGAGCGTGGACAGCTCGTAGCGGCCGGCGACGACCCGTCCTGTCGCCACGGTCACCTCGCGCCCTCGTGGCTGCCGCCGCCGTTGCCGTCGTGCCTGCGGAGGTAGTCGCTGAGCTCGTCGAGTTCGGCGCGGACCTGGTCGATGCGGGCGGGGGCGGGGGTGTGCGGCGGGACGGGGGCCGGCGCGGGGGCCTGGGCCGGCGGCGTCGGTACCGGCGGCATCGGGGGCGGGGTGTGCAGGGGGTGGGGCGCGATCGGCTGACGGGCCGCCTGCGGGACGGTGGTGGCGGTGTACGGCGCAGCCGGGGGCTGCGGGTAGCCGTACCCCGGCGCCGGGACCGGCCCGGGCGCGTGACCGGTCCCGTAGCGGAGCTGGTGGAAGTGGCGGACGTCGGCCGCCAGGTAGTACGCCATGGCCGCCACGAGCGTGCCGAACAGCAGGGCCATGCCCGTCCAGCCGCCCGCGGTGTGGATCTCGTCGCCGGGTTCGGTGCCGATCAGGAAGAGCGCGAGCACGTCCGCGGCGATCGCGGCCACGAACAGGCCCCAGTCCAGCGCCTTGCGCGTGACGATGGCCAGCCGCAGCAGCATCGACCAGGCCAGCATGCCGAGGCTGAGGACCGAGACGGCCACGAACAGCACGCGCAGGAGGACCAGCCAGCCCGTCGGGGGTGGCTGCTTCACCGGCTGCGGGTAGCCGTGGCCATGCATGGCTGCTCCTGGTACCTGGGACGGGGACCGACGTTGTCGGCATCGAGCGTATAGGCCGACACGGACAACCGGCCCCGGGTTGTACCGAACCGTTGTCGTGCTGGTCACTTCCCGCCTCCGGGGCTCAGTCGGGGGCGACCGTGCCGTCCGTCAGGCCGTCGTACATGCCGCGTACGAGCTGCTCGCCGAGGCGGCCCGCCTGCCTGAGCGCCCGCTCGAAGTCGTCGAGGGCGCGGAAGCGGGCGCCGTAGCGGCGCTGCGCGTCGAGCGGGAGCCGGGGGAGCTGGAGGCGGCGCACGTCGAGGCGGGTGGCGGTGGAGGCGTAGCTGCTGGCCTGGCGGTTGTTGGCGGTGCCGCGCAGGAACCCGGCGAGGAACCAGGGGTCCAGCGCGGCCGGGTCGGGGCGCAGCAGGACGAGGTGGCGTCCCAGGGCGGCGCCCGCGGTGGCGTCGTCGATCACGCGGGCGACGGAGCCGCCGCCGAGGACCGGCAGGACGACGTCCCCGGGCTCGGTGAGCACGGGTTCCTCGTCGCCCTCCGGGAGGGTGCCGGAGGGGGCGGTGCCGGCGAGGACGTCGAGGTCGGTGAGGACGGGCACGCGCGCGTGGCCGCCGTTGGTGCCGGTGCGCATCTTCAGGGCGCCGCCGCGGGCGAGTTCACCGACGGTGGTGAGGGGCCAGCGGGGCGCGGCCGGTGCGGTGCCGACGGGCGGCGGGGTGAGGCCGGCGGCCAGGCGCAGGGTCTCGCCGAGGCGTTCGCGCACGTCCGTGAGCTGTTCGGCGCCGTCGGCGGCCGCGGGCGGCGGCAGGTGGCGGGCCGGGGCGAGGTCGACGTCGTCGTCGAGGAGTTCGATGACGGGCAGGGAACGGGCCAGGCCCGGGCGTTCGTCGAGGTGTCCGGCGCGGTCGAAGTCCCGCCACGCGTCGAGCACGGCCTCCCGCACGGCCCGCCAGTCCGGTCCGCCGCGCCCCTCGCCGGCGAACTGCCCCGTGTCGGCGAGCAGTACCTCCGGCTGTGCGGGCGCCTTCTCGGGCCGGCGCAGCACCCACAGGTGGAGCGGGATGTTGTGCGGGGGTGCCGCGCCGACCGGCAGGGCGACGACGGCGCGCAGCGCGCCCCGGCGCAGCAGGCCGGCGCGGATGCGGCGGCCGGAGCGGCGGGAGGCGGCGGCGGGCGGCATGAGGAGGACGGCCGTGCCGCCGTCCGTCAGGCGGGCCAGCGCGTGCTGCACCCAGGCCAGTTCGGACTCGGTGCGGGCCGGGAAGCCGTACTCCCAGCGGGTGTCGTAGGCGAGTTCGCCGTGTCCCCAGTTGCGCTCGTTGAACGGCGGGTGGCACAGGACGGCGTCGGCGCGCAGCTCGGGGAAGGCGTCCGCGCGCAGGGTGTCGCCGGCGGCGATGCGCACGGCGGCCGTCGTGCTCAGGGCGAGCCGCAGTCCGGTGAGGGCGGCGAGCTCGGCGGCGCTGTCCTGGCCGTACAGCCGCTGGTCGGGGCGGGGGTCGGCGGCGCGCAGCAGGGCGCCGGCGCCGCAGGCGGGGTCGAGCACCGTCCGGGCGGGGCCGGTGAGTTCGGCCATCAGCTCGGCGAGGGGCGTGGGGGTGAGCGTGTACTGGCGCGGGTTGGCGTCGAGGTGGCGGCCGAGCAGGAACTCGTAGGTCTGGCGGGCGCCCTGGCCCGCGGCGAGTTCGGCGGCGCCGCGCAGCAGCGGTACGGAGGGCAGCAGCCGGGGGGCGACCGGCGTGGCGACGGTGCGGCCCGGGTCGGCGCCGAAGCGCCGGGCGAGCACCTGGTCGAGGGCGGCGGGCAGCAGGGCGACGAGGCGCTCGTCGGAGCCTGCGCTCATGTCCAGCCAGTCGGTGGGGCGGTCGTGGATGAGCAGGAGGACGCAGCCGGCGTGGGTGAGGGCCGTGACCGGTCCTTCGGGGTGGCCGGCGAGTTGCTGCCAGACGCGCTCGCGCAGGGGGACCTCGGCGAGTTTGCCCTGGGCGCGCAGCCACTCCTCGACCTCGGCGAGGGCGAAGGAGGGGCTGGTCTCGGTGCCGCCGACGGGTTTGGGGAAGTCCGCGTGCCGACGGCGCCAGTTGCTCACGGCGGCCCTGCCGACGCCGGCCAGCCGCGCGATTCCGGCGGCGGTCACTTCTGTCGCGTTGTCCTGCACCCGCGCGGCTCCCCTCGTCCCGTGTGTGGCGACTGAGCATACCGAGACCGCCCGGAGAAGCGCGTTCACGGTTGTGCACCCGCTTTCCTCCGTGAACACGGTTGACTCGGTTCACAAGCTCTGGTCTCATTGACCTCGCCAACGGACGACCGCGTCAGGAAGCGGTCGCCTCAGGGAGGGGACTCAGTCATGGGTATGAAGGGCAAGGTCGCGCTCGGCGCCGTCGTGGGGATCGCCGTCATCGCCGCCGTCTCGGCGAACTCCGGCGGCGACGGGGACGGCGGCTCCGACGGCAAGGGGTCCTCGGCCTCCGCGGAGCAGCAGTCCGGCGGCAAGAAGGACGCGGGTTCGGCGAAGGCCGAGAAGAAGGCCGCGTTCGAGGGGGACGGCGACTTCGAGGTCGGCTCGGACGTCAAGCCCGGCACCTACCGCACCACCGGCAACACGGACGGCATGTGCTACTGGGAACGCGCCAAGGACGCCTCGGGCGAGCTGGACTCGCTGCTGGCCAACGACAACGTGACCGGCACCGGTTACGTCACCGTCAAGGCCACCGACAAGTTCTTCAAGACGAACGGCTGCGGCGACTGGGAGACCGTCGACCCGAAGGCGCAGGGCACTCCCGCCTCGAAGATGTCCGGGAACGGCGGCATGTTCGCGGTCGGTGCCGACATCGCCCCCGGCACCTACAAGTCCACGGGCAACACCGACGACATGTGCTACTGGGAGCGCGCCAAGGACGCCGACCACTCGCTCGAGTCGATCATCGCGAACGACAACGTGTCCGGTACGGCGGTCGTGCGGATCAGCGCCTCGGACGCCTACTTCAAGACGGTCGGCTGCTCGGACTGGCAGAAGACCGGCTGACCCGCCGCAGCACCGCACCCGCCGGCCCGCCGATCCGCTGCCCCACCGGACCACCGAACCACCGGACCACCGAACCACCGGACCGTCGTACGTCGTACCCGCCGTACCGCCGAGTCCACTCGTCACCCCCTCAAGGAGCCCTCATGCGGCGCACCACGCTCGTCGCCCTCTGCCTCCTGGCGACGGCCACCGCAGGCCTCACCGGCTGCCAGTCCGGCCAGGACGGGAAAGGCGCCCCCGCCACGCCGGCCTCCACACCCGCGGCCAGGGCGGCGTCCACGCCCGCCGAGCCGTTCGCCGGGCTGACCGGCGACGAGATCTCCGACCGGGCCCTGGAGGCCACCACCGGGGCGCGTTCGCTGCGTCTGAAGGGCGACGTCCCCGACGACGAGAGCGGCGGCACCATACGGATCGACATGGCCCTGGACCGGCAGGGCGAGTGCGCCGGCACGATGAGCCTGGACGGGCAGGGCGAGGCCGAGCTGATCAAGACCGGCGACACGCTCTACATGAAGTACGACGAGCGCTTCCTGCGGGCGCAGAGCGAGGGCGAGCCGAAGGCCGACACCGACGCGGCCGTGGCGCTGCTGGCCGGACGGTGGACCAAGATGTCCGCGACCGGCCAGGACGCCAAGGACGTGACGGCCTTCTGCGACCTGGACACGATGCTGGACGAGGCCGAGGACTCCAGGAGCACGGACGTGACCCGCGGCGGGACCACCACCGTCGACGGCACGCCCGCGATCGTCCTGCACGAGAAGGACGGCGCGGACCGCAACACGCTGTACGTCGCCACCGAGGGCAAGCCCTACCTGCTGCGCTTCGAGAGCTCGTCCGAGGAGGACCCCGGCTCCCTCGCCTTCGGCGACTACGACGAGCCGGTGGACGCCGAGGCACCCGCCGGGGAGGTCCTCGACCTGGACGCGCTGACCGGCTGAGCCGCCGGCCGCCGCCCGGGAGGGGCCGCGTTCACAGCCGGTGCCGCATCCAGACGTTGGGCTCGACGTACACCGCGTAGCCGCGCTCCGGTTCGCAGCGCACCGGGACCAGGGCGCCGGGCACCTCGACGTCCCCGGCGGCGTCGAAGGGCAGCCCGGTCCAGCCGCGCCACTGCTCCAGTGACGCGGCGACGGTCATCGAGGCCGGTGCCACCGAGTCGAAGGCGGCGCCGGCCCTGGCGTGCACGCGCAGCCAGGGGTCGTGCGGCAGACCGTCGGGGCGCAGGCGGCGCGCGTACTCCTCGACGGGGGTGCGCGGTTCGAGGTGCTTGGCGCTGGGGCGCACCGGGGCGACGACCTCGCGAAAGCCCCGGGCGCGGGCGTTGTCGCGCAGGGCCGTGAGCATCCTGGCGGACAGCCCGCCGCCCTGGGCGTGCGGGGCGACGACGACCGAGACCGCGCTGACGGTGTCGGGCGCGACGCCGTGCCGCAGGTCGCAGAAGGCCCAGGTGAGGACCTCGTCCCAGCCCCGGGCGGGCAGCGTGCCGCGTCCCTCGGCGTGGAGGGCGAAGGGCACGCTGTGCGCGTGGGCGACGACCTCACCGTGCTCGTCCTCGGCGAACTGCACGTACTCGGGGAGTTCGGCGGCGATCCGCGGGTAGTGGGCGTTGCCCGCCAGGTCGTTGACCACGAAGGCCGGCCAGCTGTCGGCCATGCCGAGGACGCGCTCCGCCATGCCGGGACGGTCGGCGAGGTTCGAAACGGTCAGCTCCATGGGCTCACCGTAGGCGGGGCGGCGCGCCCGGCACACCGGTTTTCCCGGCGGGCCGTGCGTGCGGCCCGGTTCAGCCGCCGCACTGGCGCAGCATCGCCTCCCGGTCCGGTGCGGTCACCGCCAGCTCGTACTTGTCGGCGACCTGGGCGAACCGGACGGCGTACGCGCACCGGACGCCCTTGCTCGGGGGGAGCCAGGTGGCGGGCCCGGAGTCGCTCTTGGCGGAGTTGGCCCGGCCCTCGACGGGGATGAGGTTGAGCGGGTCGTTCGCGAGTTGCCGGCGCTTGCTCTCCGGCCAGCGCGAGGAGCCCAGCTGCCAGCTGTACGACAGCGGCACGACGTGGTCGATCTGGACCTCGCTCGCCTTCTGCTTGCGCCACTCGATCGTCGTGCCGGTGTACGGGTCGTGCAGCGTCATGGCGACGACCACGCAGTTCGAGCCGGACCGGAAGCGCACGTCCTCGCCGTCGCGCCGCAGCACGTCGTTGCGGGTGTCGCAGCCGTTCCTCGCCAGCGGCACCCCGTCGGCGGTGTCCATCCACGCGTAACCGAACTCGTCCCGGTCGTAACCGGTCCTGGGGCCGCGCCCCTTGGTCTTCAGGCCCTCGATGAGCTTGCGGGCCGCGGACCGGTCGGCGTCGCCCGTGACCGGGGCGAGTCCGGGTCCCGTGCCGTCGGGGTTGCGCAGCGGACTGACGGCGTGCCCCGCGGCCGGTGCCCCGGTACCGCTGTCCGACGACTCCGACGACCCCGACGACGAGGTCCCGCCGTCCTCCAGGCTCTCGCATCCGGTGACCAGGGCCAGGGTCAGCGCCGCGACCGCGGCCCCTGCGGTACGGATCCTGCTGCGCCGCCTCATGCGCACCCCTCTCCTTGCTGTTCGCCCACCACCGTAGCGAGGCAGAGGTTCAGACCATAGGGGGCCTTACTGGGCATGCGGGACATACCTGTCGTACGGTCGAGAGTGAGTCACGTCTCGGAAGGAGCGCCGCATGGGCTTCCTCGACAAGATGAAGAGCATGGCGGGCAAGGACAAGGACCGTTCCCGGAAGATGTCCGACACCGCCGAACGCCAGGTCAACCAGAGGACCGGCGGCAAGTACGAGAAGCAGGTCGACGCCGCGCAGCAGAAGACCGAGGACCAGCTCGGTTTCGGGCGTGAGCGGGGCGGTGACCGGCCGGAGCGCTAGAGCCCCCCTTCGCCTCAAAGACGACGAGGCCGTCCACGGGCCCGTACCCGTGGACGGCCTCCTCGACGTGCCGCAGCGGCACCGGGAGCGCGGCTACGACCCCAGGATCGAGGTCAGGAACTCGCCCGCCCACGCCAGCAGTTCCCGGCCGACGAGCGGCTTGCCGCCCACCTTCGCGGTCTTCGGACGCGGCACCAGCGCCTGGTGGGCGGTGGCCTTGACGACCGTGCCCGGGTACAGCCGCTTGAGGCGCAGCTCCTGCGACTCGCGCAACTCCACCGGCGCGAAGCGGATGTTGTTGCCCTGGAGCACGATCTCGCCGACCCCGCAGGCCCGCGCGAGCATGCGCAGCCCCGCGACCAGCAGCAGGTTCTCCACCGGCTCCGGCAACTTGCCGTAGCGGTCGACGAGTTCCTCCCGTACGGCCTTGATGTCCTCCTCGCTGTCGGCGGAGGCGATGGACCGGTACGCCTGGAGCCGCAGCCGCTCGCCGGGGGCGTAGTCGTGGGGGACGTGCGCGTCGACCGGCAGCTCGATCTTGACCTCGAGCGGCGGCTCCTCCTCCACGCCGCCCTCCAGGGAGGCCCGGTAGTCGGCGACGGCCTCGCCGACCATCCGTACGTACAGGTCGAAACCGACGCCCGCGATGTGGCCGGACTGCTCGCCGCCGAGCAGGTTGCCCGCGCCGCGGATCTCCAGGTCCTTCATGGCCACGTACATGCCCGCGCCCATCTCGGTGTGCTGGGCGATGGTCGCGAGCCGCTCGTGCGCGGTCTCCGTCAGCGGCTTCTCCGGCGGGTAGAGGAAGTAGGCGTAGCCGCGCTCGCGGCCGCGCCCGACCCGGCCGCGCAGCTGGTGGAGCTGGCTGAGGCCGAAGTTGTCGCCGCGCTCCACGATGAGGGTGTTGGCGTTGGAGATGTCGATGCCGGACTCGACGATGGTCGTGGAGACCAGCACGTCGAACTTCTTCTCCCAGAAGTCGACGACGACCTGTTCCAGGGCCTGTTCCGACATCTGGCCGTGGGCGGTGGCGATGCGCGCCTCGGGGACGATCTCGCGCAGCTTGGCCGCCGCGCGGTCGATGGACTCGACGCGGTTGTGGATGTAGAAGACCTGGCCCTCGCGCAGCAGTTCGCGGCGGATCGCGGCGCCGATCTGCTTCTCCTCGTAGGGGCCGACGAAGGTCAGGACCGGGTGACGCTCCTCGGGCGGGGTGGTGATCGTGGACATCTCGCGGATGCCGGTGACCGCCATCTCCAGGGTGCGCGGGATGGGGGTCGCGGACATGGTCAGGACGTCGACGTTGGCGCGGAGCTTCTTCAGCTGCTCCTTGTGCTCGACGCCGAAGCGCTGTTCCTCGTCGACGATGACCAGGCCGAGGTCCTTGAACCTGGTCTCGGAGGAGAACAGGCGGTGGGTGCCGATGACGACGTCCACCGAGCCTTCGCGCAGGCCCTCCAGGACGGCCTTGGCCTCGGTGTCGGTCTGGAAGCGGGACAGCGCCTTCACGTTGACCGGGAACTGGGCGTACCGCTCGCTGAACGTCCCGAAGTGCTGCTGCACCAGCAGGGTCGTCGGCACGAGGACGGCGACCTGCTTGCCGTCCTGGACGGCCTTGAAGGCGGCGCGGACCGCGATCTCGGTCTTGCCGTAGCCGACGTCGCCGCAGATCAGGCGGTCCATGGGGACCGTCTTCTCCATGTCCTCCTTGACCTCGGCGATGGTGGTGAGCTGGTCGGGGGTCTCCGCGTAGGGGAAGGCGTCCTCCAGCTCGCGCTGCCAGGGGGTGTCCGCGCCGAACGCGTGTCCCGGCGCCGCCATGCGGGCGCTGTAGAGCTTGATCAGGTCGGCGGCGATCTCCTTGACCGCCTTCTTGGCGCGCGCCTTGGTCTTGGTCCAGTCGGCCCCGCCGAGGCGGTGCAGGGTGGGGGCCTCGCCGCCGACGTACTTGGTGATCTGCTCCAGCTGGTCGGTGGGGATGTAGAGCCGGTCGCCGGGCTGGCCGCGCTTGGCGGGGGCGTACTCCACGACCAGGTACTCGCGGGTGGCGCCCTGCACGGTGCGCTGGACCATCTCGATGTAGCGGCCGACGCCGTGCTGCTCGTGGACGATGTGGTCGCCCGCCTCCAGGGTGAGCGGGTCGATGGTCTTGCGGCGCCGGGCCGGCATCCGGGCGCCCTCGCGGCCGGCGGCCTTCTGGCCGGTCAGGTCGGTCTCGGTGAGCACGGCGAGCTTGAGCGCCGGGTCGACGAAGCCGTGGTCGACCGAGCCGCAGGAGACGTGCACGACCGAGGGGGACAGTTCGTCCAGGTCGTTGTCGAGGCGGGCGGCGATGCCCTCTCCGCCGAGGACCTCGACGGTGCGGGCGGCCGGACCGTGGCCCTCGGTGAGGTAGACGGCGCGCCAGCCGTCGGACAGCCAGCCCTTGGTGTCGGCCAGCGCCCTGGCGGTGTCGCCGCGGTAGGTCTCGGGGGCGTGCATGCCGAGCTTGAGGGTGTCGGCCTCCTCGAGCACGTCGTCGGCGGCGAACGGCGACACCGACCACCACATCATGTCCAGCTCGCGGGCCCGGTCCCGGACGTCCGCGATGGACCACAGGGACGCCGCGTCGACGTCGATCGGCGCCTCGCCGCCGCCCGCGGTGGCGGCCCAGGACGCCTGGAGGAACTCCTGGCTGGTCGCGACCAGGTCGGCGGCGCGGGTCCGCACGCGCTCGGGGTCGCAGACGACCGCCATGGCGCCCTTGGGCAGCACGTCGAGCAGCAGCTCCATGTCGTCCACGAGGACCGGCGCCAGGGACTCCATGCCCTCCACCGCGATGCCCTCGGCGATCTTGCCGAGCAGCTCGCCCAGCTCGGGGTGCTCCTCGGCGAGGGCGGCGGCCCGCTCGCGGACCTCGGGCGTCAGCAGCAGCTCGCGGCAGGGCGGGGCCCACAGGCCGTGCTCGGCGACCTCCAGGGAACGCTGGTCGGCGACCTTGAAGTAGCGGATCTCCTCGACGTCGTCGCCCCAGAACTCGACGCGCAGCGGGTGTTCCTCGGTGGGCGGGAAGACGTCGAGGATGCCGCCGCGCACGGCGAACTCGCCGCGCTTCTCGACCAGCTCCACACGGGAGTACGCGGCGGCGGCGAGGGCCTCGACGACCTCGTCCAGGTCGGCGTTCTGCCCGGTCCGCAGGGACACGGGCTCCAGGTCGCCCAAGCCCTTGACCTGGGGCTGGAGCACGGAGCGCACGGGTGCGACGACGACCGAGACCGGGCCGGTCTCCGGGTCGTCGGGGCGCGGGTGGGTCAGCCGGCGCAGGACCGCGAGGCGGCGGCCGACGGTGTCGCTGCGCGGGCTGAGCCGCTCGTGGGGCAGGGTCTCCCAGGAGGGGTACTCGACGACGCCCTCGGGCGGCAGCAGCGAGCGCAGGGCGGCGGCCAGGTCCTCCGCCTCGCGTCCCGTCGCCGTCACCGCCAGGACGGGGCGGCCCGTCTCGCGGGCCAGCGCGGCGACCGTGAAGGGGCGGGCCGCGGGAGGACCGACCAGGTCGACGTGCATGCGGTTGCCGTCGGCGGCCGCGGTGATCGCTTCCGCGAGGGCGGCGTCCTTGACGACGGCGTCGAGCAGACCGTGCAGGCTCATTCGGGGCGCTTTCCGTCCGGGGATGTACAACACGACGGGCCCGACGCGCGCTGCGGGCCGGGGGTATCCCAGCGTACGTCGCTGCGCGGGCGGGCGTCGGGGGCTGTGGACGACGCCCCCGTCCGTGTACGGGTGCCCCGGCGTCGTGGCCCGGTACCAGGGGGTTCCGCCCCGGGCCCCGGGCCTGTGCCCGCCCACCGTCCGTCCCGGCCGGCCGGGAGGCGGGCGACGGAAGGGGCCCGGGGGGGGGGGGGGGGGGGGGGGGGGTCCCCCCCTCTCCCCCCCCCCCCCCCCCCCCCGCCCCGCTTCGGCCCCTCCACGGGCAGCCGCCGCCAGAGTGTGCCCGTTCGTGCCCGGTTACGTCTGTTCACTTCCGCTTGGCGGTTTACTTTCCGGAAAACCGGGCGTAGCCTCCGGTGAAACCACACGTTCGGGCACAAGGCGGAGGCGAACAGGCATGTACGCACCGGAGCGGCAGCAGGAGATCCTCCGGCTCGCCCGGGACGGCGGCCGGGTGGACGTCGTGTCGTTGGCCGAGGAGTTCCGGGTGACGGCGGAGACCATCCGCCGCGACCT
This sequence comes from Streptomyces sp. NPDC029152, assembly GCF_055564355.1. Classification (NCBI taxonomy): domain Bacteria; kingdom Bacillati; phylum Actinomycetota; class Actinomycetes; order Kitasatosporales; family Streptomycetaceae; genus Streptomyces; species Streptomyces sp. NPDC029152. The sequence continues at coordinate 102,845 of NZ_JBVHWR010000013.1, forward strand.
CAAGGCCCTCGACCGCGCCGGCCTGCTCCGCCGGGTGCACGGGGGCGCGATCCCCGCCGGGCGCCTCGACTTCGAGCCGGACCTCGCCGAGCGGGAGTCCACGGCGGCCGGCGAGAAGGAGCGCATCGCCAAGGCGGCCCTCGCGGAACTGCCCGCCGAGGGCACCGTCGTCCTCGACGCCGGTTCGACGGTGGCCGGCCTGGCCGCCGTCCTCCCGCCGGAGACCCGGCTGACCGTCGTCACCCACAGCCTGCCCATCGCGGCCCGCCTCGCCGACCACCCCGGCATCCAGCTCCACCTGGTCGGAGGACGCGTGCGGCACCGTACGCGCGCCGCCGTGGACGCCTGGGCGCTGCGCGCGTACGGCGAGATCCGCGCCGACGTGGCCCTGGTGGCGGCCAACGGCTTCTCCGCCGAGCACGGCCTGACCACCCCCGACCTCGCCGAGGCCGCCGTCAAGCGGGCCGCCGTCGCCGCGGCCCGGCGCGTGGTGCTGCTCGCCGACTCCTCCAAGCACGGCCAGGAACACTTCGCCCGCTTCGGCGCCCTGAGCGACGTGGACCTGCTGATCACCGACAGCGGGCTGAGCCCCGACGACGCCACCGCCATCGAGCGCGACGGCACGGAAGTGGTACGCGCATGATCCTCACCGTCACCCCCAACCCGTCGCTGGACCGCACCTACGAGGTCCCCTCCCTGGACCGCGGCGAGGTCGTCCGCGCCACCGGCGAGCGGGTCGACCCGGGCGGCAAGGGCGTGAACGTCTCGCGCGCGGTCACCGCGTCCGGGCGGCGCACCGTCGCGGTGCTGCCCCTCGGCGGCGCACCCGGCGCGCTCGTCGCCGACCTGCTCGACGCCCAGGGCATCGAGGTCGCGCCGGTGCCGATCGCCGGGGCCACCCGCTCCAACATCGCGCTCGCCGAGGCCGACGGGATCCTGACGAAGATCAACGCCCCCGGCCCCGAACTGTCGGCGGCCGAACAGGAACTGCTCCTGGAGACCGTACGGCGGCAGTCGCGCGGCGCCGACTGGATCGCCTGCTGCGGCAGCCTGCCCCGTGGTCTGGCTCCCTCCTGGTACGCCGCCCTGGTCGCCCGGGCGCACGCCGCCGGGGTCCGCATCGCCCTGGACGCCTCCGGTCCCGCCCTGCGCGAGGCGCTGCGCGAGCGGCCCGACGTGGTCAAGCCCAACGCCGAGGAGCTCGCCGGGGTCGTCGGGCGCCCCCTGGTCACCGTCGGCGACGCCCTGAAGGCCGCCGAGGAGCTGCGGGAGCTGGGCGCGCGTGCCGTGCTCGCCAGTCTGGGCGCCGACGGACAGCTGCTCGTGGACGACGCGGGCACCTGGTTCGGCAGCGCCCGCGTGGACGCCGTACGCAGCAACGTCGGCGCCGGTGACTCCTCGCTCGCCGGATTCCTCCTCGCCGGCGGCGGCGGACCCCGGGCCCTCGCCTCCGCCGTCGCGCACGGCGCCGCGGCCGTCCGGCTCCCCGGCAGCGTCATGCCGGCACCGGCCGACCTGGACCCGGCCGCGGTGACGGTCACGGCCGAGGTGCCGGTGGACCTGGCGCTGAGGGAGCCGGTGTCATGACAGGCCCGCGCGGCCCCGGCGCGCTCACCGGCACCCACCCAGGCACCCCCGTCCCCCGAAGTCCCCGCAGCATCTCCGGCCGACCTGGGCCCGGCCGCGGTGACGGTCACGGCCGAGGTGCCGGTGGACCTGGCGCTGAGGGAGCCGGTGTCATGACCGGCCCGCGCGGCCCCGGCGCGCTCACCGGCACCCACCCAGGCACCCCCGTCCCCCGAAGTCCCCGCAGCACCTCCGTCCCCACCCTCGCCCACCACACCGCGTTCCGGGCGATACGCGAGCTAAGGAGCCCGCGATGAGCGACATGATCACCGCGGACCTGGTCGACCTCGACCTGTCCGCCGACACCAAGGAAGCGGCGGCGCGCGCCCTCGCCGAACGCATGGTGGCCCAGGGCCGGGTGACCGACCTGGAGGGCTTCCTCGCCGACGTGGCCGCCCGCGAGGCACAGATGCCGACCGGCCTGGACGGCGGCATCGGCATCCCGCACTGCCGCAGCGCGCACGTCACCGAGCCGACCCTCGCCTTCGGCCGCAGCGCGCTCGGCGTCGACTTCGGCGCGGCGGACGGCCCGGCCGACCTGATCTTCCTGATCGCCGCGCCGGCGGGCGCCGACGACGCCCACCTGACGATCCTCTCCTCCCTGGCGCGGCAGCTGATGAACGCCGAGTTCACCGCCGCGCTCCGCTCGGCGGGCGACGCCGCGACCGCCGCGGCGCTGATCCGCGGGGAGGAACCGGCCGCCTCCGACGGCGACGAGGACTCCGTGGCGGTCTCGGCGGCGGCCTCCGCCGAGGCCGCCACGGACAGCACGGCGAGCGGCGCCGAGAGCGACGGGGCGCCGGCGGCGGAGCCCGGGCGGCCCTTCCGCATCGTCGCCGTCACCTCCTGCCCCACCGGCATCGCGCACACCTACATGGCGGCCGAGTCGCTGGAGAACGCGGCCCGCGAGGCGGGCGTCGAGATCGCCGTCGAGACTCAGGGGTCGGCCGGCTTCACCCGGCTCGGCCCGGCGGTGATCGAGGCGGCGGACGGCGTGATCTTCGCCCACGACGTGCCCGTGCGCGACAAGGACCGCTTCGCCGGGAAGGCCACCGTCGACACCGGCGTCAAGGCGGCCATCAACCGCCCCGGCGAGCTGATCGGCGAGGTCCGCGGCAAGGCGGCCCGCGGCGAGGTCACCTCCGCGTCCCCGGGCGCGACGCCCGTCGAACGCGGCGGCGAGCCCGGCGAGGGCTACGGCACCAAGCTGCGCAAGTGGCTGATGTCCGGCGTCAGTTACATGGTCCCGTTCGTCGCGGCGGGCGGCCTGCTCATCGCCCTCGGCTTCGCGATCGGCGGCTACGGGATCAACAAGGCGCCGTCGGTGATGGACCACTTCGTGTGGACGCAGGCCGACAGCTGGGCGGCGCTGCTGTTCCAGATCGGCGGCGTGGCGTTCGGCTTCCTGGTACCGGTCCTGGCCGGTTACATCGCCTACGGCATGGCCGACCGGCCCGGCCTCGTACCCGGCTTCGTCGGCGGCTCGATCGCGCTGACCGTCAACGCGGGCTTCCTCGGCGGCCTGGCGGCCGGTCTGATCTCCGGTGCCGTGGTGATGGCGATCCAGCGGGTGCGGATCCCGGCGGCGCTGCGCGGCATCATGCCGGTGGTGGTGATCCCGCTGATCTCCTCGGCGGTCGTCGGCTTCCTGATGTTCGTGGTGATCGGCAAGCCCATCGCGTCCGCGCAGAAGGCGATGACCGACTGGCTGAGCGGACTGTCCGGTGCCAACGCCGTCCTGCTCGGCGCGCTGCTCGGCCTGATGATGTGCTTCGACCTCGGCGGCCCGGTCAACAAGGTCGCCTACGCCTTCGCCACGGCCGGCATCGCGGTCAGCGACCCCAGCGACTCGGCGATGAAGATCATGGCGGCGGTGATGGCGGCCGGCATGGTCCCGCCGCTGTCGATGGCCCTGGCCACGACCGTGCGCGGCCGGCTGTTCAACGCCACCGAGCGCGAGAACGGCAAGGCGGCCTGGGTGCTGGGCGCCTCCTTCATCTCCGAGGGCGCGATCCCGTTCGCCGCGGCCGACCCGCTGCGGGTCATCCCCTCCTCGATGGTGGGCGGCGCGCTCACCGGCGCCCTGTCGATGGCCTTCGGCGCGACGCTGCGCGCCCCGCACGGCGGCGTCTTCGTGGTCCCGCTGATCGGCAACCCGCTGCTCTACCTGGTCGCCATCGCGGCCGGCGTGTGCGTCACCACGGCCTTGGTGATCATCCTCAAGGGCCTGCGCAAGCAGGCGCCCGGAACGGCGGCGCCGGGAACCGACGACGCCGGCCCCTCGGCCTCGGCGACGGGGACGAAGCAGCCGGTGGCGGCCTGAGGCACCGTGGGAGCCGGGCCGGGTCCCACGAGGGCCCGGCCCGGCCGTCGTGCGGCCGGCCGGTGACGGCGGTTCAGGAAACCTGCGCCGCCCGGAGCTCCATGGCCCTGCGGGCCGCGTCCTCGCTGACGTACACCTCGCACATGTGCCGCCCGTCGGGCGTGGCCGTGTGCTCGACCTCCCACAGGGAGACCTCGGTGCCGTCCTGGAGCAGGAAGGCGTGCTCGTAGAGCGAGAAGCCGATCGCGGCGCGGCGCGTGCGGCCGGGGCCGCCGAAGGCCTGCGTGATCTGGTGCGCGGACGCCGTGGCCAGCAGGGCGGCGGTGTCCGCGCCGGGCCGGTCCGCGTTCTCCGCGCGGCGCAGCAGCCGGCGCGCGTGGTCCGCGGCACCGTCCTGGGCGTAGACGTGCCGCGGGGCGGGGACCGGCGGAAGCTGCACCGGCACCGGCAGTTCGAAGTCCGGTGTGTCCGGCGGCAGCGCCAGCCGGGCGGTGGCGGCGCGCAGCTCCTCCTCGTCGACGTACACCTCGTGCTGCGCCTCACCGCCCGGAGCGGTGTTGTGGACGAGCTCCCAGAGGGTGAGCGCCGAGCCGTCGGCGAGCAGCCACGTGTGCCGGTACGTCTCGCGGTGCAGCCCCGCGCTGTGGTGCGCGGAGTGCAGCGAACCGTCGTGCGCCAGCGCGCAGTCCAGTTGCCGTATCGTCTCGTCGGGCAGCTCGAACGAGTTCAGGCTGCGGCCGAGCAGTCGCATGAGGTGCTCCTCCGGAGACTCGGGCGACTCGGCTGGTTCGTACGCTGCCGTGTCGTACGGAACGCTCAAGGTTTCTCCCGGCGTCGCTGCATGTCACCTGGTGGGTGCATACCGTAGCCCCTCGGTAGGACATCGTGTTCGGGATCCGGGAAAACATACGCGCGAAAAACGCGCGGGTCGCGCGAGAAGTTCCCGCGAGACCCGGCGGATCGTCAGAAAACGCTGCTCGGAGGCCGGTCGGCCGGTGCCGGCGGGATCAGACGGCGCTGCCCGCGACCCACTCGCTCCAGCCCATGTTCCAGCCGTTGAGGCCGTTGTCGGGCGCGATCGTGTCGTCCGGGGAGTTCTCGACGACGACGACGTCCCCGATGAGCGAGTGGTCGTAGAACCACTTGCTCGGCGTGTCGCCCTGGCCGCCCCGCACGTCCCGCAGCCCCACGCAGCCGTGGCTGGTGCCCTGGCGGCCGAAGGGCGGATTGCCCGGCAGGTACCAGTAGTTGCCGTGGATGAACGTGCCGCTGGTGCTCAGCCGCATCGCGTGCGGCACGTCCGGGATGTCGTACTCGCCGCCGAAGCCGACCGTCGAGCCGTCCATGTGCGTCTGGAGGGACTTCTCGGAGATCACCATCTTGCCGTTGTACGTCGGGTTCTCGGCGCTGCCCGCGGAGATCGGGATCGACTTGACCGTCGCGCCGTCGCGCACCACCGTCATGGTCTGCGTGTTCACGTCGACCGTGGAGACCTGCGAGCGGCCCACGGTGAAGGTGACGGTCTTCTTCTGCACGCCGAAGACGCCGTTCGCGCCCTCCACCCCGTCCAGGTCGATCTTCATCGTGACCTTGGAGCCGGCCTTCCAGTAGTCGTCGGGCCGGAAGTCGAGCCGCTGCGAGCCGAACCAGTGCCCGACCACCTCCTGCCCGCTGCTGGAGGTGACCGAGATGTGCGACTGCACGGCCTTCTTGTCGTCGATCTCCTTGTCGAACGTGAACGACACCGGCATGCCCACCCCCACCGTGGCACCCCCGTCCGGGGTGTAGGTGCCGATGAAGCTGTTGTCCGAGGAGACGGTGGTGAAGGTGGAGTCGGCCGCGGCCGGCAGACCGTTCGCGTCCTTCGCGGTCGCGCTGATCCGGTACTTCGTGCCGCGCTCCAGCCGCTCCTTCGGCTTCCAGCTCGTGCCGTCGGCGGACACCGAGCCCGGTACGGCCGTCCCCGTCCCCGCCACCGTCATCCTCACGTCGGTCAGCCTGCCGTCGCTGACCTTCACGCCGGTCGCGTTGACCGACGCGCCGGTCGACCCGTCCTTCGCGGAGATCACGACCTTCGCCTCGGAGGTCTTGACCGAACCGGTGCCGTCCTTGCCGTCGCCGCCGCTCCCGCCGTCGGCGCCGGCACTGCCGCCGCAGGCGGTGAGGGTCAGGGCGCCGGCCACGAGGGCGGCACAGGCCACCAGTGCACGACGCGCTGATATGTCCTGCGTTATCACGGGATGCTCCAGGTTCGGGTGATGTGCCTATCCGCTTCGGCCCTGAAGAGCGGACCGGCGGCCGACGGGGTTCCCGCCGATCGTCGGAAAAGCCGATCAGTGACAGAACCGCGACAATCAGCCCCGCGCACCCGGCACTTGCCCCCGCCCGGACGCCCGCTCCCCCCGGGCACCCGTCCCGCTACGGCACTTCGCGCGGGCTCCCGTACAACTCGCCGTACGAGGGCCACGGTCCGCCCGGCCCGTCCACCGGACCGGCGGCGCGTACCGCGCGCACGATCGCCCGCGTCACCACGTCCGCGCCCGCCGCCAGCACCTCGTTCAGCGCGAGCGGCCGCGCCGCGTCGAGCGGGCGCCCGCCGGTGGCCAGGGCGAACACCGTGTCCCCGTCGTTGAGCAGGTGCACCGGCCGCACGGCACGCGCGATGCCGTCGTGCGCCGTGCCGGCCAGCTTCTGCGCCTGGGCCTTGGACAGCCCCGCGTCGGTGGCGACCACGGCGAGCGTGGTGTTGAGCGGAGGCGGTGCGTCGCGCGCCGCGACCTCGGCCAGGCGCCGCCGCGCCGCCTCGTGCACGTCCGCCGCCGGGTACTCCACGCGCCGTCCCCGGAACAGCTCCCCGTACAGCACCCCCGTCTCCGGGTCCATGGCCGAGCCCGCGGCGTTGGCCACCACCAGCGCGGCCACCGTGACGCCCGAGTCCAGCAGGGTGCTCGCGGTGCCGACCCCGCCCTTCAGGAGCCCCACCACGGCTCCCGTGCCAGCCCCGACGCCCCCCTCGGCCACCCGCGCACCCGGTGCGCTCGCGTCCGCCGCCTCGACGGCCGCCCGGCCGGTGGCCGCGTCCGGCCTGGCCCGGAAGTCGCCGCCGCGCCCCAGGTCGAAGACGCAGGCGGCGGGCACCACCGGCACCACGTGCGCCGGATCGGGTCCGACGCGCACCCCGCGTCCCCGCTCCTCCAGCCAGGCCATCACCCCGGACGCCGCGTCGAGTCCGTAGGCGCTGCCACCGGTCAGCACCACCGCCTCGACCCTCTGCACCACGTTGCGCGGATCGAGCGCGTCGGTCTCCTTGGTGCCGGGACCGCCGCCGCGCACCTCCACGGCGGCGACCGCCCCGCCCTCCGGCGCGAGCACCACCGTCGTACCCGTGAGCCACCCGTCGCCGATGCGTGTCGCGTGCCCCACCCGCACTCCGGCGACGTCCGTCAATGCGTCCACTGTCATGCCCCCAGTGTCGGCCGGGTCCCCGGCGGGACGGCGGCGGCGGGCGGGCCCGGCGGGACGGCGGCCGGAACCGGGCGGCGGCCGGCGGGAGGACTCAGGAGGCCGGGGCCGTCGTCCCCCGCTCCGGCACGTCCGCGCGGGCCGTCAGCGCCACCCCGGTCGCCACCGTCAACGCCAGCACGACACCCGCCACGAGCACCGCCGCGTCCGCGAGGAACGTGCAGCCGACCACCAGCACCGCGGCGACCGGCAGCACCAGTTGCTGCGCGATGCCCACCTTGAAGTGACGCGCGTGCAGCACCCAGACCGTGAGCAGGAACACCGCCGTCGGCAGGGTCACCGCGGCGGACGCCGCGAGGGTGGAGATGTGCGCCTTGCCGACCGCCTGTTCCACCGCCACCTCCAGCCCCGCCCCGATCGCCGCCGCCGAGGCGAAGACCAGGTAGTGGCCGTAACCCCACACGAACGCCTGCCTGCTGGAGCGCAGGTGCCCGTGGACGGGCACCACGAAGTAGATCCACCAGGCGGCGAAGACGATCAGCAGCCCGCCCACCGCGATCGGCAGCAGCTCGTCCAGCGCGTCGTTCTCGTCGATGCCCGACTTCACCGCCACCGTGGCCGCGGCGATGGTCTCGCCGAGCACGATGATCGTGAACAGCCCGTACCGCTCGGAGATGTGGTGCGGGTGCCAGGACGACTGGTGCTCCCTCTCCGCGAGCATCGGCACGCACAGCTCCAGCACCGCCATCACCAGGAACACCCACGCCCGGCCGGCGTCCGGCACGAACAGCAGCCCCACCCAGCCGATCTGGCAGAGCAGCACGCCGGCGGCGTACCTCAGGGTCATCGTCCGCTCCGCCGGCCCGGCACCGCGCGACGCCCGCAGCCACTGGACCGTCATGGCGAGCCGCATGATCACATAGCCCACGACGATGACCAGGAAGTCGTGGTCCTCGAAGGCCCGGGAGACTCCGGCGGCGAGGACCAGGACTCCGGCGATCTGCACCAGGGTGACGATCCGGTAGAGCACGTCGTCGTTGTCGTAGGCGGAGGCGAACCAGGTGAAGTTCATCCACGCCCACCAGATGGCGAAGAAGACCATCGCGTAGTCGAGGACCCCCTGGCCGGCGTGCCCCTCCGCGACGGCGTGCACCAGCTGGACGCCCGCCTGGGCGACGGCCACGACGAAGCACAGGTCGAAGAAGAGCTCCAGCGACGAGGCGACGCGATGGGACTCGTGACGGGACCGGGCCGTGAGCCTGCGCAGCGGCCGGGGGCCGGCGGGCGGGGCGGAGGGCCCGGACGGGGGAGTGGGACTGGACATCATGGGTCCCAGCACAGCAGAGACGAGACGGGAGTGCTCACGCGGGGCGGGCCGTACCCTGGAGCCATGAGCACCGCCCCCGAACCCGAGCCGCGCGCGCCGAAGCCCGCGCTGGTCTTCGACGACCCGCTCGACCAGCAGTCCTCCGACGACACCGACCGGGGATGGGGCGAGCGGCCCGAGGCCGACAGCGCGGCCGACCTGAAGCGTTTCCTCGACGAGAAGCCGCCCCACCACCTGTGAGCCGCGCGGGCGGACGCCCGCCGCCGGCGGCCCGTCCCCGCTACGTGCGATCGTGGTCCGGCCCGCGCTGCGCGACCAGGGCGTCGCGGATCTCCTTGAGCACCTCCAGCTCGGACACCTCGACGACCTCCTGCGTGCCCTCCCGGGCCTTGCGGCGAGCCTCCTGGTGGGCCAGGTACCTGGACATCGGCAGGACCATCAGGAAGTAGACGACGGCCGCCGTGATCAGGAACGTGAGGGTGGCGCCGAGCACCGAACCCCACAGGATCCGCACGCCGGTCGCGCTGTCGCCCGTACCGGTGCACGGGCCCTTGAGGCAGGAGCTGTAACTGTCCAGGTTCTGCGTGCCGAACGCGCCGACCAGCGGATTGATGATTCCCTTCACCACCGAGTTGACGATGTTGGTGAAGGCGGCGCCGATGACCACCGCGACCGCCAGATCGACGACGTTCCCGCGCATCAGGAAGGCCTTGAAGCCCTGCCAGACGCCCGGATCCTTCTTCGCGCTCACCTCGGGGACACTCCTCACACGACCAGGTTGTAGAACAAAACGCTCCGCAACCTACGCCGACGCCCGGCGGGGCTGTCCAGCTCGCCCCCTCGAACGAGGGACTCGACGGGCTCAGCACACCGTCACCGCCAGCCGCGCCCGGACCCCCGCGCCGACCAGCCGGTGCGCGGTGGCGGGCGGCACCGACAGCACGATCAGCGCCCCGGTCCCCGGGCCCTCGGCGTCCGGCGCACCGGTCTTCGGCGCCCCGGCGACCGACTCCGGCACCTTCAGCACCCGTGCCCCCCGCGCGATCACGGAGGCTCCGCCCGCGCCCTCCTCGGACGCGACGACGTCGACCCGGTCGCCCGGCGCCAGCAGTCGCACCGTAGCGGCGTCGGCGATCCGCACGGGCGCCGCCACCGGCCGCGTCGCCGGCCGCTCGCGCGCCCGGTCGGTCACCGGATGCCCGCGCGCCCGGCCGCCGTCCTGCGCCCCGCCGCCCGGATGCGGGCCCGCCGCCACCAGCGCCGCGGCGGCGACCGCGAGACCGGCGGACACGGCACGCCGGCGGTGCCGTACGAGCCGGTGCAGCTGGTGACGTCCGCCGCGCACCCGCACGGGAGCGAAGTGCGGCACCTCGCGGAGGGGAGGGGCGTCGGCGCCGAGCGGCTGGGGGAAGGGAACGGCGGAACGGGACACGGTGACCACCACCTGTGACGAGGGACCGGCTTGCGGACCCACGATGAGGCCTCTCGCCGTCTCCCGCCGGAGCCCGTGGACCACCGGCCGGTTGTGGAAAAACCCCTCACCCGATCCGGCCGTTCCGCCTGCGTGCCCCCGACCCCGGCCCCAGACCCCAGGCCCACCCCCCCAGCCCCGACCCCCGGCCGCCTACGCGCCCCCGGGCCCCAGGCCCCAGGCCCCGGTCCCCGGAACCCCTAGGGCAGCGCGATCCCCGGGTCCATCCCGCCCAGCGCCTGCCCGCACCGGCAGTCCCGCTCCCCGGCCGCCGGCAGCGCCGCCACCGCGTCGAACAGCACGCCCCGCAGCCGGTCCACGTTCGCGGCGAACACCCGCAGCACCTCCTCGTGCGAGACGCCCTCACCGCTCTCGGCCCCGGCGTCGAGATCGGTGACGAGCGTCAGCGAGGTGTAGCAGAGCTCCAGTTCACGGGCGAGCGCCGCCTCCGGGTGGCCGGTCATGCCGACCACCGACCAGCCCTGCGCCCGGTGCCACGACGACTCCGCACGGGTCCCGAAGCGGGGCCCCTCGACCACGACCAGGGTGCCGCCGTCCACCGGCTCCCAGTCCCGCCCCCGCGCCGCCTTCAGCGCGGCCGCCCGCCCGGCGGGGCAGTACGGGTCGGCCAGCGACACGTGCACCACGTTGGGCACCGTGCCGTCGGGCAGCGGCGTCCCGTCGAAGTACGTCGACGGGCGGGACCGCGTCCGGTCGACGAACTGGTCCGGCACCAGCAGCGTGCCCGGCCCGTACTCGGGGCGCAGTCCGCCCACCGCGCACGGACCGAGGACCTGGCGCACGCCGACCGAGCGCAGCGCCCACAGGTTGGCCCGGTAGTTGATCCGGTGAGGCGGCAGATGGTGGCCGCGCCCGTGCCGGGGGAGGAAGGCGACCCGCCGGCCGGCGACCTCGCCGAGGAAGAGGGATTCGCTGGGCGGCCCGTACGGGGTGTCCACCCGGACCTCGGTCACGTCGTCGAGGAACGAGTAGAGACCGGAGCCGCCGATCACGCCGATCTCGGCGTGCGCCTTGTTCGCCATGCCCGCACCCTAACCGCCCCCGGACCCCGGGAGGGAACGCCGAAGACCCTGCCGTCGTCCGACGGCAGGGTCTTCGGTGACGAGCCCTATGCGGCGGTGGTGCTCGAGGAGGAGCTGCCGGAGCTCGACGACGAGGACGACGAACCGGCGCTCGAGGACGAGGACGAGTCCGAGGACGACGAGGAGGAGCTCGACGACTTCGAGGACGACGCCGGCGAGCTGCTGGACGAGCTGCCGCGGCTGTCGTTGCGGTAGAAGCCGGAGCCCTTGAAGACGATGCCGACCGCCGAGAACACCTTCTTCAGGCGCCCCTTGCAGTTCGGGCACTCGGTCAGGGCGTCGTCGGTGAACTTCTGCACCGCCTCGAGGCCCTCGCCGCACTCGGTGCACTGGTACTGGTACGTCGGCACTGTCTTCCTCCTGGCACTCTCACTCGATGAGTGCTAACGACGATCCATAGTGACGTATTCCGGGGGTTCAGTCCACTGCGGCGGGCGTGCGGTGACCGACGCCACGTGCGACCGTCCGGCCGCGGGGCGGTGCCGCGAGGCTCGAGCGCAGGGTCACCAGCACCGCCAGGGCGAGCACCGTGCCGCCCATCGGCACCAGGAACCCGGCGCCGTCCCGGAACCGGTCCTCCAGCTGTCCGGCGACCGTGACGGCCGCCGCCTGGCCGAGCGCCACGGCGCCGGTCAGCCAGGTGAAGGCCTCGGTGCGGGCGCCCGCCGGGACCAGGTCGTCCACCAGCGTGTAGCCGGTGACCAGGGCGGGCGCGATGCACATGCCGACGAGCAGGCCGAGGCCGGCCAGCACGAGCACCGAGTGCGCGGCCCACAGGCCGGAGGCGGCCAGCGCGAGGGCGGTGTAGCCGACGAGGAGGCGGCGCTGCGGGGCCGCCTTCCAGGCGATGGCGCCGCAGGCCAGGCCGGAGAGCATGTTGCCCGCGGCGAAGACGCCGTACAGGACGCCGTTCATGCCGGGCTCGCCGATCGACTCGGTGAACGCGGCCAGCGAGACCTGCATGCCGCCGAAGACCGAGCCGATGCCCAGGAAGATCACCGCCAGCACGCGCACGCCGGGCACGCGCAGCGCCGGGACGTGCTCCTCGCGCGCGTGGCCGCCGTCCCCGCCGCCGACCCGCGGCTGGGTGCCCTTCTGCGCGGCGAACAGCAGACCGCCCACCAGGGTCAGCGCGGACTCGGTGACCAGTCCGGCGGCCGGGCCCACGCCCGTGCACAGGGCGGTCGCCAGCAGCGGGCCGAGGACGAAGGTCAGCTCGTCCGTGACCGACTCGAAGGCCGCCGCCGTGCTCATCAGCGGGGAACCCCCCAGCTTCACGCCCCAGCGGGCGCGCACCATGGGCCCGATCTGCGGCACCGAGGCGCCGGTGGGCACGGCCGCCGCGAACAGCGCCCACAGGGGGGCGTCCGAGAGCGCGAGGAGGGTCAGGGTCAGACCGGACAGGGTGTGCACGAGCACGCCCGGCAACAGGACGGCGCGCTGCCCGAAACGGTCGGCGAGCCGGCCGCTGTAGGGGGCGAACAGGGCCATGGAGACGCCGGTGACGGCGGCGGCGGCGCCCGCGACGCCGTACGAGCCGGTGGTGTGCTGCACGAGCAGCACGATGGAGATCGTCAGCATGGCGAACGGCTGGCGGGCCGCGAAGCCGGGAAGCAGGAACGTCCAGGCGCCGCGGGTGCGCAGCAGTTGTCCGTATCCGGGGCGGGAGGGCGCGGTGTGCCGCGTCTCCTCCGGCGACTTCTTCGACGGGGTGACCGTGGATGCCACGGCCGTGCCTTTCTGCCGCCTGGTAGCGCCGGTCCCGCCTCGTGGCTGTCGCCGTGCGGGAGCGCCGAGAGCTGTCCTCTTGCGCGGACTGCGGTAGATACCGGAGCCCGGCTCGCGGGGCGTTCCGGCCGCCATACGGTCGCGCCAGCTCTGCGTCAGGCAGAGTTGGTTCGATCAGGTGCCGCCTTCATCCTACAGGGGCCAAGAGGGCCGGCACCTGTGAAAGCGAGCACCCGGACCTCGCTCACCTGCTCTTCGCGCCGGTCTCCGTGGTGCCGAGCCAGCCGGCGAGCTTGCCGCCGTGGCCGACCGCGCGCAGCCGCGCCTCGGCCGCGTCCCGGACGGGGTCGGTGGCGACCACGAGGAGTTCGTCCCCGCGCCGCAGCCCCGTCGCCGGCAGCGGCACGAACGACTTGCCGTCCCGCACGACCAGCGTGACGGCGGAGCCGGCCGGCAGCCGCAGCTCGCTGATCTCGACGCCGTGCATCCTGGAGCCCTCGGGGATCGTGACGGACAGCAGGTGTCCGCGCAGCCGCTCCAGGGGCGCCGACTCGATGCCGAGGTCGGCGGCCTCGTCGTCCTTGCCCAGGTGGAGCTTGCCGGCCAGCCAGGGCAGGGTCGGGCCCTGGACCAGGGTGTAGACGACGACCAGGACGAAGACGACGTTGAAGATCCGGCGGCTGCCCTCGACGCCCTCCACCATGGGGATGGTGGCGAGGATGATGGGCACGGCGCCGCGCAGCCCGGCCCAGGACATCAGGGCCTGTTCCTGCCAGGGCACCCGGAAGGGCAGCTGGCACAGCACGACGCTCAGCGGCCGGGCCACCATGGTCAGCACCAGTCCGATGACCAGGGCGGGGACGACGTCGTCACCGAGTTCGTGCGGGGTGACCAGCAGGCCGAGCAGGACGAACATGCCGATCTGGGCGAGCCAGCCGAGCCCGTCGGCGAAGCCGCGGGTGGCGGGCCAGTGCGGAAGCCGGGCGTTGCCCATGACCATCGAGGCCAGGTAGACGGCGAGGAAGCCGCTGCCGTGCGCCATGGCGCCGGCCGCGTAGGCGGTGACGGCGATGGCCATGACGGCGATCGGGTACAGGCCGGAGGCGGGCAGCGCCACGTGCCGCAGCCCCCACGAGCCCAGCCAGCCCACCGCGAGTCCGATGGCGGCGCCGATGGCCAGCTCCAGGGCGATCTCGCCGAGCAGCACGTACCAGTGCTCGATCGGTCCGGCCGTGGAGAAGGCGACGACGAGGATGACCACCGGGGCGTCGTTGAAGCCCGACTCGGCCTCCAGCGTGCCCGTTATGCGTGCGGGCAGGGGGATCCTGCGCAGGACCGAGAAGACCGCCGCCGCGTCCGTGGAGGACACCACCGCCCCGACGATCAGCGCCTGCCGCCACTCCAGCCCGGTCAGGTAGTGCGCGCCCGCGGCGGTCACGCCGACGCTCACCGCGACTCCGGCCAGCGCCAGCGCGGAGGCGGACGGCAGGACCGGTCTGATCTCCTTCCACTTCGTCCCCAGACCGCCCTCGGCCAGGATCACGACCAGGGCCGCGTACCCGATGACCTGCACCAGTTCGGCGTTGTCGAACTTGATGTGGCCGATGCCGTCCTGGCCCATGGCGATGCCGATGGCCAGGTAGACGAGCAGGCTGGGGAGTCCGCTGCGCGAGGAGATCCGGACCGCCGCGACGGCGATGAGCAGGACGAGCGAGCAGACGAGCAGGAGCTGGTTGAGGTGGTGGACAGTCAGCGGCCGTTCCCTTCCCTGGCGCACGGAGGAACCGCGCGCGTGAGCGCACATACATGGCACACGAGACCGCGGGAATCCGCGGCCGACTACTTCGTTACCTTACCTAACTCTTGACGATTTCTTGACGCTCGGCTTGGCAGGATCGAACGCCCGTGCGCGCCGGTACCCGACTCCGCGTCAAGGGGGAGTGGGCCCTGCGCCTACAGTTGCTCCAGCGTTCAGTACAAAGCACAGCCCGCCCCTGCCGCTCGTGTTAGGACAGCAAGGACAGCGATGCCCCCCACCAACACCGCCTCTTCGGGTCAGCAGCCCGGCAAGTCCGGAAGGAAGAAGGGGCGCAAAGCACGCCTTCTCGTCCTCGTGCTGGTGCTGGCCATCATCGGCGGCCTCGCCTACGGGGCGTACTGGTCCGTCAGCACCGTCCGCGCCTCCTTCCCGCAGACCAAGGGCTCCGCCACGCTGGAGGGCCTGGCGGGCCCGGTCGACGTCAAGCGCGACGGCTACGGGATCCCGCAGATCTACGCCTCCTCCGAGGAGGACCTGTTCATGGCGCAGGGCTACGTCCAGGCGCAGGACCGGTTCTACGAGATGGACGTGCGCCGCCACATGACCTCCGGGCGCCTGTCGGAGATGTTCGGCAAGAGCCAGGTCGACAACGACGAGTTCCTGCGCACCCTGGGCTGGGACCGGGTGGCGAAGAAGGAGTACGACGAGAAGCTGTCGGCCTCCACGAAGAAGTACCTCCAGGCGTATTCCAAGGGGGTCAACGCCTATCTGGCGGGCAAGGACGGCGCGGACATCTCGCTGGAGTACGCGGCGCTCGGCTTCACCAACGACTACAAGCCGCAGGAGTGGACCCCGGTCGACTCCGTCGCCTGGCTGAAGGCGATGGCCTGGGACCTGCGCGGCAACATGCAGGACGAGGTCGACCGCGCCCTGATGACCAGCCGCCTGGGCCCCAAGCAGATCGCCGACCTGTACCCGGCGTACCCGTACAGCCGGAACAAGGCCATCGTCCAGGAGGGCCGGTACGACGAGCTCACCGAGACGTTCGAGGGCGGCGGCGACGGCTCCGCGGACGGCACGGGCACCGGCACGTCCGGCTCGGACACCGGCACGTCCGGCACCGGCACCGGTGGCGGCGGCGCCCTGGAGAGCCAGCTCGCGAGCCTGCAGAACGTCCTGGACGATCTGCCCACCGCCGTCGGCGTGAACGGCAACGGCATCGGCTCCAACTCCTGGGTCGTCTCCGGGGACCACACCATCACCGGCAAGCCGCTGCTGGCCAACGACCCGCACCTGTCGCCCTCGCTGCCCTCCGTCTGGTACCAGATGGGCCTGCACTGCCGCACCGTCTCCGCCAAGTGCCAGTACGACGTCACCGGCTACACCTTCGCGGGCATGCCCGGCGTCGTCATCGGCCACAACCAGGACATCGCCTGGGGCCTGACCAACTCCGGCGTCGACGTCACCGACCTGTACCTGGAGAAGGTCACCGGCGACGGCTACCAGTACGACGGCAAGATCGTGCCCTTCGAGACCCGCGAGGAGACCATCAAGGTCGCCGGCGGCAGGCCGAAGAAGATCGTCGTCCGCGAGACCGGCAACGGCCCCCTCCTGTCCGACCGCGACGACGAGCTGGTGAAGGTCGGCAAGAAGGCCACCGTCGGCAGCGCCGCGCCCGACCGCGCCGACGGCTACGGCGTCTCCCTGCGCTGGACGGCACTGGACGCGGGCACCACGATGGACGCCGTCTTCGCGATCGACCGGGCCAAGGACTGGGACGGCTTCCGCGAGGCCGCGGCCCTGTTCGACGTGCCCTCCCAGAACCTGGTCTACGCCGACACCGAGGGCCACATCGGCTACACGCTGCCCGGCAAGATCCCGGTGCGCGCCGAGGGCCACGACGGCTCCGTCCCGGCGCCGGGCTGGGACCCCAAGTACCGCTGGACCGGCAAGTACATCGACCAGGACGAGCTGCCCCACGAGTTCGACCCCGACCGCGGCTACATCGTCACCGCCAACCAGGCCGTGATCGACGAGGACGATTACCCGTACACCCTGACCACGGACTGGGGTTACGGCACCCGCAGCCA
Source organism: Streptomyces sp. NPDC029152 (assembly GCF_055564355.1). Lineage (NCBI taxonomy): Bacteria > Bacillati > Actinomycetota > Actinomycetes > Kitasatosporales > Streptomycetaceae > Streptomyces > Streptomyces sp. NPDC029152. Next base: position 119,734 of record NZ_JBVHWR010000013.1, read on the forward strand.
GCGGATCACCGCCCTGATCGAGCAGAAGATCAAGGACGGCGGCAAGATCTCCACGGACGACATGCGGCAGATGCAGCTCGACAACAGCAGCGAGATGGCCAAGCTGCTCGTGCCCCAGCTGCTCAAGATCGACGTCGCCGACAAGGACGTGCGCGAGGCGCAGAAGCTGCTGGAGGGCTGGGACTACACCCAGGACGCCGACTCGGCAGCCGCCGCCTACTTCAACGCGGTCTGGCGCAACATCCTCAAGCTCGCCTTCGGCAACAAGCTGCCCAAGGAGCTGCGGGTCGAGGGCCAGTGCCTGTGGGTCGACCCGGTCAACAGCACCGGGCCCGCGGACGAGATCAGCAAGGTCTACGAGTGCGGTCAGCGCGCCGCCGACCAGGCGCAGCCGGACGGCGGCGACCGCTGGTTCGAGGTCGTCCGCACGCTGATGGACGACCCGAAGAGCGACTGGTGGACGACGCCCGCGAACGGCACCCGCAAGGGCGCCGACCACAACCGCGACGACCTGTTCAAGCGCGCCATGGCCGACGCCCGCTGGGAGCTGACCGCCGAACTCGGCAAGGACATCGACACCTGGAACTGGGGCCGGCTGCACCGCCTGTTCCTGGAGAACCAGACCCTCGGCACCGAGGGCCCCGGCTTCGTGAAGTACGTGCTGAACCGCGGCCCGTGGAAGCTCAGCGGCGGCGAGGCGGCGGTCAACGCCACCGGCTGGAACGCGGCCGGCGGCTACGGGGTGGTGTGGGTGCCGTCCATGCGGATGGTGGTCAACCTCGGCGACCTCGACAAGTCGCGGTGGATCAACCTCACCGGCGCCTCCGGCCACGCCTACAGCGCCCACTACACCGACCAGACGGACAAGTGGGCCGAGGGCGAACTGCTGCCGTGGTCCTTCTCCGCGAAGGCGGTCGACGACAGCACGAGCGACACCCTGGTGCTCAAGCCGTAGCGCCGCCGCCGGCACCGGGAACGGCCTCCACGCGTGCGTGGAGGCCGTTCTCCGTCTCCGGGGCGGGACGCGTCAGCGGAACCTGCGCACCCCCGACGGTGTCACCACCGCGTCCACCGGCCGGTCGTGCGGTTCCCCGGGGACGTGCGCGACGACCTCCCGGTCGTACAGCAGGACCAGCAGCGCGGGCCGCGCGCCCGCCCGTTCCAGGCGGGCGAGGACCCGGTCGTACGACCCGCCGCCGCGCCCCAGCCGCATGCCGCGTCCGTCGACCGCCAGGCCCGGCAGCAGCACGACGTCGGCGCCGGTCACCGCGTCCGGGCCGAGGCGCTCGCCGGCGGGTTCGTACAGGGCCATCCGCCCGCCGTGCCGCACGCGCGCGAGGGAGTCCTCCCCGGTGTAGACGCCCCAGTCCAGGTCGTTGTCGGGCAGCAGCGCCGGCAGCAGCACGCGCACGCCCCGCGCGCGCAGCGCGTCCAGCAGCGCGAGGGTGCCCGGTTCGGTGCCCACGGAGACGTACGCCGCCACGACGTCCGCCCCCGCGACCTCGGGCAGCGCGAGCGCACGTGAGGCCAGCGCGTCCGCGGCCTCGCGCACCTCGTCCGCCGTCAAACCGTCCCTCACCATGAGGAACTCCCGTCGCAGGGCCCGTTTGCCGGACCTGTCGGGATGTCCGCTGAACGTCAAAAGTCCCTCCTGTACCGTTCTCGTGTGCTCATATGAGCGCAGGCGATCCGGAGTTGCGGATTCTCCCGAAGTCACCGGATATGGTGGCGGGCATGACTCAGTCCCACTCCAGGATCAGCAAGGCTGTCATCCCCGCAGCCGGACTTGGTACCCGGTTCCTGCCGGCCACCAAGGCCACTCCCAAGGAGATGCTGCCGGTCGTCGACAAGCCGGCGATCCAGTACGTGGTCGAAGAGGCCGTCTCCGCGGGTCTCGGAGACGTCCTCATGGTCACGGGCCGCAACAAGCGCCCCCTCGAGGACCACTTCGACCGCAACTACGAGCTGGAGTCCGCCCTCCAGAAGAAGGGCGACGCCGGCCGGCTGGCCAAGGTCCAGGAGTCGAGCGACCTCGCCATGATCCACTACGTCCGCCAGGGCGACCCCAAGGGCCTCGGCCACGCCGTGCTGTGTGCCGCCCCGCACGTCGGCGACGAGCCCTTCGCGGTCCTGCTCGGCGACGACCTGATCGATCCGCGCGACCCGCTGCTGCAGCGCATGATCGACGTGCAGGCGCAGCACGGCGGCAGCGTCATCGCCCTCATGGAGGTCGAGCCCGAGCAGATCCACCTCTACGGCTGCGCCGCCGTCGAGGCCACCGAGGACGGCGACGTCGTCAAGGTGAGCGGACTGGTCGAGAAGCCCGACCCGGCCGACGCCCCCTCCAGCTACGCCGTCATCGGCCGTTACGTCCTCGACCCGCACGTCTTCGACATACTGCGCAAGACCGAGCCCGGCCGCGGCGGTGAGATCCAGCTCACCGACGCCCTCCAGCAGCTCGCGGAGGACGAGAAGGTCGGCGGTCCGGTGCACGGCGTCGTCTTCAAGGGCCGCCGTTACGACACCGGCGACCGCGGCGACTACCTGCGTGCCATCGTCAGGCTCGCGTGCGAACGTGAGGACCTGGGCCCCGACTTCCGGACCTGGCTCCGCAGTTACGTAGCCGAGGAGATGTAACGACGTTGAGCAGCGACGCGCCCCGTGACACCGGTCACGACCACGCCACCGCGGACTTCGGTCCCGACCGGCTGTGGTCGGTGCAGGACCACCTCGACGACATCCTCGCCACCGTCCGCCCCCTGGAGCCCATCGAGCTGAACCTGCTCGACGCCCAGGGGTGCGTCCTGGTCGACGACATCACGGTGCCTCTCTCGCTGCCGCCGTTCGACAACAGCTCCATGGACGGGTACGCGGTGCGGGTCGCCGACGTGGCGGGGGCCGGTGAGGAGTACCCCGCCGTCCTGGAGGTCGTCGGCGACGTCGCCGCCGGCCAGGCCGACCCGCCGTCCGTGGGCCCCGGCCAGGCCGCCCGCATCATGACCGGCGCCCCGCTGCCGCCCGGCGCCGAGACCGTCGTCCCCGTCGAGTGGACGGACGGGGGCCTCGGCGAGGGACCGGTCGCCGGGATGCGGGCCCGCAGCCTCGCCCCCGAGGGCGCCGAGGGACAGGTCCGCGTGTACCGGCCGGCCGGGGCGGGCGCGCACGTGCGCGCGGCGGGCAGCGACGTGAAGTCCGGCGACCGGGCCCTGGAGGCCGGAACGGTCCTCGGGCCGCCGCAGATCGCCCTGCTCGCCGCGATCGGGCGCGGCAGGGTCCGGGTGCACCCCCGCCCGCGCGTGGTGGTGCTGTCCACCGGCAGCGAACTCGTCCAGCCCGACGAGGAACTGGCCCACGGTCAGATCTACGACTCCAACAGCTTCGCCCTCACCGCCGCCGCCCGCGACGCCGGCGCCATCGCCTACCGCGTGGGCGCGGTCGCCGACGACGCCGAGACGCTGCGGAGCACCATCGAGGACCAGCTCGTCCGCGCCGACCTGATGGTCACCACCGGCGGGGTCAGCGTCGGGGCGTACGACGTGGTCAAGGAGGCCCTCGCCCACGTCGCCGACGAGGACGAGCCGGGCAGCGGCGTGGAGTTCCGCAAGCTCGCCATGCAGCCCGGCAAGCCCCAGGGCTTCGGCTCCATCGGTCCCGACCACACCCCGCTGCTCGCCCTGCCCGGCAACCCGGTGTCGTCGTACGTCTCCTTCGAGCTGTTCGTGCGCCCCGCGATCCGCAGGCTCATGGGCCTCGCCGACGTCCACCGCCCGACCGTCACCGCGACCCTCACCGCCGAGAAGGCGCTGACCTCGCCCAAGGGCCGCCGGCAGTTCCTGCGCGGTGCCTTCGCCGACGGATCGGTCACCCCGGTCGGCGGCGCAGGGTCCCACCTCGTGGCGGCCCTCGCGCACGCCGACGCGCTGATCGTCGTCCCCGAGGACGTCGCGTCGGTCGAGCCCGGCACCGAGGTCGAGGTGGTCCTGCTCCGCTGACCCCGCCCGGATGGCGGTACCGTGTCGCGCACAGCAGGCCCACGCGCCGCACCGCGCCGGGCCCGGACCGGGAGCGCCACACAGCATGAGCACGCACGACCGACCCACGCAGGACGGCCAGGACACGCAGGGCCGGCTGACGCACATCGACGAGGCGGGCGCCGCCCGCATGGTCGACGTGTCCGCCAAGGACGTGACCGCGCGCACCGCACGCGCCAGCGGACGCGTCCTGGTGGCGCCCCGCGTGGTCGAGCTGCTGCGCGGCGAGGGGGTCCCCAAGGGCGACGCCCTGGCCACCGCCCGGATCGCGGGCATCATGGGCGCCAAGCGCACCCCCGATCTGATCCCGCTCTGTCACCCCTTGGCGCTCTCCGGTGTGAAACTGGACCTGTCGGTCGCGGACGACGCCGTGGAGATCACCGCCACGGTGAGGACGACGGATCGCACGGGTGTCGAGATGGAGGCGCTCACCGCGGTCTCCGTCGCCGCGCTCACCGTGATCGACATGGTCAAGGCGGTCGACAAGGGAGCGGTCATCACGGACGTGCGCGTGGAGGAGAAGACGGGCGGCAAGTCGGGCGACTGGAGCCGGGGATGACACGGGAAGCGTCGGCGGGCGGTGCCCTGCCCGCAGCGTACAGCGCCCTGGTGGTCACCGCCTCCAACCGGGCCGCCGCCGGGGTCTACGAGGACAAGGGCGGCCCCCTGATCGCCGAGGGCCTGCGGCGCTTCGGCTTCGCCGTCGACGGCCCGCGGGTCGTCCCCGACGGCGACCCCGTCGAAGCGGCCCTGCGCGCGGGCGCCGAGGCGGGCTACGACGTGATCGTCACCACCGGCGGCACCGGCATCTCGCCCACCGACCGCACCCCCGAGGCGACCCGGGCGGTGATCGACCACGAGGTGCCGGGCATCGCGGAGGCCGTCCGGGCGTACGGCCGCGACAAGGTGCCCACCGCGGCGCTCTCCCGCGGTCTGGCCGGGGTGGCGGGCGGGACGCTGATCGTCAACCTGCCGGGTTCCACCGGCGGCGTGAAGGACGGCCTCGCGGTCCTGGAACCCTTGCTGAAGCACGCCGTGGACCAGCTCCGCGGCGGTGACCACGCCGGACCCGGCAGCAGCGGGGGTGTGAGCTGAACGGCCCGTCCTGGCCCGTCGAGCTGGTGGACGGCGACATCGTCCTCCGGCCCATAAAGCTGCGCGACCAGCGGGCGTGGCGCGAGGTCAACCGCCGCAACCGCGACTGGCTGCGCCCCTGGGAGGCGACCATTCCGCCGCCCGCGCCCGGCGGGCCGCTCGCGCACCGGCCGACGTACCGCCAGATGGTCCGGCACCTGCGGTCCGAGGCGAACGCCGGCCGGATGCTGCCCTTCGTCATCGAGTACCGGGGGCGGCTGGCCGGCCAGTTGACGGTGGCCGGGATCACCTGGGGCTCGATGTGCTCCGGCCACGTCGGCTACTGGGTGGACGAGGCGGTGGCCGGGCGCGGGGTGATGCCCACGGCCGTCGCGATGGCCGTGGACCACTGTTTCCGCACCGTCGGCCTGCATCGCGTCGAGGTCTGTATTCGCCCGGAGAACGGGCCCAGCCGCCGGGTCGTGGAGAAACTCGGATTCCGCGAGGAGGGCCTCAGGCCCCGTTATCTCCACATCGACGGCGGATGGCGCGACCATCTCGTGTTCGCGCTCACCGCGGAAGAGGTGCCGGAGGGGCTGCTGCGGCGCTGGCACCGGTCACGGGACCAAAGTGCGCGGAACAGCCCGGGCAATCCGGGTCCGGCCGAACACCGGAATTGAATAAACGTTCGAAATTGATCGGTCCGCGACCGTGCGGGAGCGGGTAATTCGCGACCTCGGCGGTCGGCTGGTGGCATCGGTCGTAAAAAAAGTTCGAAATATCAGCCGGATCGTGCGACACACCGGTCCAATTGGCGGATGGCCCCACGCAAACCCCTCTACCGTGTGAGGCGTGAGCAGCAGCGGCCTCATCTACGCAGTCATCGTCGGGGCCTGGGCCGCCTACTTGGTGCCGATGTGGCTCCGTAGGCAGGACGAGCTGAACGAAGCCCGTCCGACGGAACGCTTCAGCACCGCCATCCGGCTGCTGTCCGGACGGGCGGGCATGGAGCGCCGGTACGCCAAGGACCTGCGGTCGCGCTCCGCCGACGACGCGGAGCCCGACGCCGACGCCCCGGACGCCGTCACCGAATCGGTGGACGTCCGGGCCTTCGCCGTGTCCAAGACCCGTCGGCACACCCAGCCGGTCCCGCAGCACACCGAGGAGCGGCCCGCACCGGCCCGCGCCGAGACGGACGGACGCCCCGACCGCGACGGACCCGCGCAGGCCCCCGAGTCCGGTGCCGCACCGGCCCGCAGGCGGGTGCCCGCCGCCCGGCCCGCCCCGGGCTCACCGGCGGCGGCCCGCGCCCGGCGCATGAAGGTGCTCGCACGCCGCCGGCGCACCACCGTGATGCTCTTCCTGGCCTTCACGCTCGGCTCGGTGGTCGCCGCGGTCGGCGGACTGACGTTCCTGTGGGCGCCCGGCGTGCCCGCGGTGCTGCTCAGCGCCTACATCGCCTATCTGCGGTCCCAGGAACGCCGCCGGTTCGCCTTCCAGATGGACCGCCGTCAGGCCGAGGTCGCCGCACAGCGGCTGCGCGACCGCCAGCCGCGCCGGCGCGTCCCCGCCGACGCCGCCGGCGACCCCGGGGCCGAGGAGCCGGACGAGGTGCCCGACGCCGAACCCGACCCCGGGCTCTCCGCGCTCGCCGCGGACCGCCGGGCGCTGGTGGAGCAGACCGACCACGCCGAGTGGGTCGACCAGCAGCGCGAACGGCAGCGGCGGCCGGGCCAGGGCGACAGCTGGGACCCCGTGCCGGTCCCCCTGCCCACCTACGTCACCGCCCCGGTCGCCCCCCGCGCCACACCCGACGTGGACCTCGCGGCGCCCGACACCTGGAGCTCGGCCCGCTCCAGCGCGGTCACCCCGGACCGGACGGAGCGGGAGGACGCGGAGGATCGGACGGCACCGGACGGCACGGCCGGCCACGCCGAGGACCGGCCCGAGGACCCCGGCCGCAGCGACGTCCGCCGCGCCGCCTCCGCCCGCCGCGCCCGGGAGCGGGGCCGGACCCCGCTGTTCGACCAGTACGAGGACGGCGACCGCCCCCGCGCGGCCAACGAATAGCGCGCCCGGACCCCGCCCCCGGACGGGCTCCGGGAAGGGATTTTTGAGCAGGCCGATCGGGGTGCTAAAGTTTCACTCGTTGCAAGGGCCTGTGGCGCAGTCCGGTAGCGCACCTCGTTCGCATCGAGGGGGCCAGGGGTTCAAATCCCCTCAGGTCCACGCAGCATGAAGCCCCTGTCAGTGGTTACTGACAGGGGCTTCATCGTGTTCCCGGGAGCCGGGCCGGCCGCCCCGGGGCTCAGCCCGCCGCGCGGACTGACAGCCCCTCACCCGTCCCGCGCCGCAGCACCAGTGCCGCCGGGACCGTCGCCGCGAGCACGGCGACGACCGCGCACGCACCCGCCACCGCGCCCAGCGCCGGCCAGGGCAGCGCCGGCGGGACGGCCGGGGCCGACAGCAGGGCCAGGGCGCCCCGCATCCCGCACAGGTTCAGGACCGCCACCGCCACGCCCAGCACGGTGCCGACCGCCACCACCGTCAGCGACTCCGCCGCCACCAGCCGCAGCACCTGCCCCCGGGTGGCCCCCGCCAGCCGCAGGACGCCCAGGTCCCGCACCCGGTCGGAGGTCGCCATGACCAGGGTCGCCGCCAGCGAGATCCCCGCGTACAGCAGGACGATGCCCAGCACCAGCAGGAAACCCGCGCGCGAGGTGCCGTCCGTCCCCGGCGCCGTCGCGCTCAGCCACGCCTGCCGGGTCAGCACCCGCCCGCCCGAGGACCGCACCGCCTCCCGCAGCCCCGCCGCCACGGCGCCCCGGTCCGCGCCCCGCGCCACCGTCACCTCCACCCGGTCGACGGCCGCGCCCCGCGCGTTCGCCGGGGTGACGTACGCCCCGTTGTCACCGGTGCCGACCGGCATCACCGCCGCGATCCGCAGCGAGCGCCGGGTGCCGTCGCCGAGCCGGACCGTCACGCGCTGCCCCACGGTGTGCCGCTCCCACTCCTCGTCGACCACGATCGAGTCGTCGTCCAGGTCGGTGATCCGGCCGCCCGTCAACGGGATCCGCGCGGTCGCCGCCAGCGCCCCCGGGTCGGCCGCCCGGGCCTCGGAGCGGATCAGGGCCACGCCCTCCTCCACGACGTACACGGCGGTCGGCGCGGTCGCCGAGACGGCCGCCGTGCCGGGCACCGCGCGCAGCCGGCGCACCGCGTCCCGGCCGAGGCCGCCGTCCGCCGTCACCACCAGGTCCGCCACCGTGCGCTCCCGGGCCTCGGCCGCCCGCGCCCCGTCCAGCGTCGCCACCGCCCCCAGCAGCGAGCCGGTCAGCGCCACCGTCACCAGCACCGGCGCCGCGACGGACGCCGTGCGCCGCACGGACGCGGCGGCGTTCTCCCGCACCAGCGTCCCGCCCGCGCCCGGCAGCCGCGACGGTGCCCAGGCCAGCAGCCGGACCAGCGGGCGCACCGGCAGCGGGGCCAGCAACGCCACCGCCGTGATCAGCAGCATCGGCCGGCTCACGTACGTCTTGCGGTGCAGCAGGTCGCCCGGGTCGGTCAGCAGCGCCAAGGCCGACGTCACCGCCGCCGTCAGCAGCAGGGCCGCACCGCACAGCAGACGGCCCCGGGTCAGCGTCCCGGTGTCCACGGACGCCTCGCGCAGCGCCTCGGCCGGCCCGGTCCGCCCCGCCCGCCAGGACGCCGCCACCACCCCGCACAGGGCCACCAGCAGGCCCGTCCAGAAGGCCAGGTGATACGGCCACACCCGGTCGCCGATCGCGAACCAGCCGGGCGCCAGGCCCTGCCCCACCGTCCACGCCGCCACCTCCGGGGCCGCGCAAGCGCCCAGCACACAGCCCGTCGCCGAGGCGAGGACACCGACCAGCAGCGCCTCGGCGGCCACCAGCCGGCGCACCTGGCCCGGCGTCGCGCCCGCCGTGCGCAGCAGACCGAACTCCCGGCGCCGCTGCGCCACCATGAAGGAGAACGTCGACGCCACCACGAACACCGACACGAAGGCGGCCACCCCGCCCGCCGTCCCGAACAGGGCGTTCAGCGCCGTCACCGCCTCCCGGTCCCGGTCCGGGGCGGCGTCCGCCAGCCGTCGCGCCGCACCGGTCAGGACCCGGGCGCCGTCACCGGCCACCCGCCGCACGTCCGCCGGGTCCGCGTCCACCACCAGCTGCGTGCTCGACGGCGACAGCCGCGCCGCACGGGCGTCCGTGAAGAAGACGGCCCGCTCGAAGCCGAGGTCCCGCACCGTGCCGACGACGCGCACGGTGCCGTACGAGGTGTGCAGCCGCTCGCCCACGGCCGCCCGGCCGCCCGTGACCACCACCTCGTCGGCGGCCCCCGGCGCGCGTCCCGCGCTCAGCTCGTACGGGGCGAAGGCCGCCGTCGACCACGGGTGGCCCACCAGGGCGCCGCGCCCGCCCCCGACCCGTACGGGGAAGGCGCGGTCCTCGGTGACCGGGCCCAGCGCGCGCAGCGCCGCCACCGTACGGGCCGGTACCGGGCGGGGGTGCGCCAGCGGCTGCGTCCCGACGCCGTTCGCGGTCGGCACCCGCAGCGTGTCCGGCCCCCGCACCACCACGGGCGCCGCCGCGAACCGCTCCGGGGCGCGCTCGGGGGCGTCCTGCGAGGAGGCCAGGGCCAGGCCCGTCACGGTGAGCAGGGCGACGCCGAGCGCCAGGGCGACGAAGCTGCCGGCGAAGGCGGTCCAGCGGACGCGCAGGGTGCGCAGGGCGACGTTCAGCACGGCACGGCCTCCTGGCCCGCGGTCTCCAGCGCGGCCATCCGCGCCGCGATCCGGCCGGCCGGGGCGGCCGCCAGCTCGTCGTGCACCCGCCCGTCGACCAGGAACACGACCCGGTCCGCGTACGACGCGGCCAGCGGATCGTGGGTCACCATGACGACCGTGCGGCCGTCCTCGTCGACCATGCCCCGCAGCAGGGCCAGCACCTCGCGGCCGGTCCGCGAGTCGAGCGCGCCGGTCGGCTCGTCGCCGAACAGCACCTCGGGCCGGGTGATCAGCGCCCGGGCCAGCGCGACGCGCTGCTGCTGGCCGCCCGACAGCTCGGACGGGCGATGCCGGGCGCGCTCACCGAGCCCGACCCGCCGCAGCACCTCCCGCACCTCGGCCCCGCGCGGGCGCCGCCCGGCCAGGCGCAGCGGCAGCGCGACGTTCTGCTCGGCCGTCAGGGACGGCAGCAGGTTGAACGCCTGGAACACGAACCCGATCCGCTCCCGGCGCAGCAGCGTCAGCCGCCGCTCGCTCAGCGCGGTCAGTTCCGTCCCCCCGAGCCGCACCGAGCCCGAGGTGGGCCGGTCCAGGCCCGCCGCGCACTGCAGCAGCGTCGACTTGCCCGAGCCGGAGGGGCCCATGACGGCGGTGAAGGTGCCGGCCGGGAAGGCGAGCGTCACCCCGTCGAGCGCGGCCACCCGGCCACCGCCCGTCCCGTACCGCCTGCTCACGGAACGCAGTTCGACCGCACTGGTCCCCGTGCTCGCGATGCCCATGTCCTCCGCCGCCCCCACTCGTCCGGTGTTCACGGGGTCCACGAAACCGCGAACAGGCCCTCCGGGTCGGTGCGGCAGGGGCGAGACTCGGGGTAGGGCCAGGCCCACCCCTTCGCGTACGTCCTACGGGTCTACGGGGTCCGAAGGGCCTTCGCGTAGCAGAGGCTGTCCTCGTGGAAGCGGTAGTAGCCGAACTTCTCGCAGGGCTCGTAGCCGCTGGAGAGGTACAGGGCGACGGCCTCCGGCTGCTTGGTCCCGGTCTCCAGGACCATCCGGAGCCGGCCGGCCGCGCGGGCGTCCTCCTCCAGGGCGGCCAGTATGCGTCGGGCCAGCCCCCGGCCGCGCATCTGCTCGATCACGAACATCCGCTTCAGCTCGGCGTCCCCGTCGCGGTTGCCCTCGTCGTTGGCGTCCTGGCGGCGCCAGCCGCCGGAGGCGACCGGGACGTCGTTCTCGTCGTACGCGAGCAGGTAGAGGCCGTTCGGCGGCGTGAAGTCCGCGGCGTCGAGGTGCGTGGCGTCGCCGCCGTCGCCGTAGCGGACGTCGTACTCGGCCTGGACCTCGTCGTTCAGCTTCACGGCGTCGGGGTGGTCGAAGGGGACCCGGCGTATGTTCATGCTTCCTACCGTATATCGATGCATTGCCCGGAGCGGGACGTCGTCCAGTGTGCCGGTATCGTGCGCTGATGCTCACCGTGACCTCCGTGAACGTGAACGGTCTGCGCGCCGCCGCGAAGAAGGGCTTCGTGGAATGGCTCGCGGGCACCTCCGCCGACGTGCTGTGCCTCCAGGAGGTGCGGGCCGAGCCCCACCAGCTCCCCGAACACGTCCGCACCCCCGACGGCTGGCACGTCACGCACGCCCCCGCCGCCGCCAAGGGCCGCGCCGGCGTCTCCCTCTACACCCGCCGCGAGCCCGACCGCGTACGGATCGGCTTCGGCTCGCCGGAGTTCGACACCAGCGGCCGGTACGTCGAGGCCGACCTGCCGGGTGTGACGGTCGCCTCCCTCTACCTGCCCTCCGGCGAGGTCGGCACGGAGCGCCAGGAGGAGAAGGTCCGCTTCATGGGCGAGTTCCTCGCCCACCTCAAGGACCTGCGCGAGCGCGCCGCCGCCGAGGGCCGCGAGGTCGTGGTCTGCGGCGACTGGAACATCGCCCACCGTGAGGCCGACCTGAGGAACTGGCGCGCCAACAAGAAGAACTCCGGGTTCCTCCCGGAGGAGCGCGAGTGGCTGAGCCGCGTCCTCGATCCGGCGGAGGGCGGCTACGTGGACGTCGTGCGCGCCCTGCACCCCGACGTCGAGGGACCGTACTCGTGGTGGTCGTACCGGGGACGGGCCTTCGACAACGACTCGGGCTGGAGGATCGACCTCCAGGTGGCCACCCCGGGGCTGGCGGCCCGGGCCGTCAAGGGGTACGTCGAGCGGGCCGCCACGCACGCCGAGCGCTGGTCGGACCACGCGCCGGTGACCGTCGTCTACGGGCGCTGACCCTCGTCGGAATCCTTCCGCAGCCGTCGGTCCAGGGCCAGGGAGAGTTCCGCCTCCACCACGCTGCGGGCCAGGGGGCGCAGGCGGTGGAGGTCCTGTTCGGGGGCGTGGCGCAGGATCAGGTCGGCGAAGATCTCGGCGAGGGCGTCGGCGTGGTCGCGGACGCGTTTGCCGGCGTCGAGGACCTCGGCGAGGGGTATGCCCTCGCGGACCAGGGCGGAGGAGACGTCCAGCAGGCGGTGGCTGATGTGGACGAGTTCGTCGCCGTCGGTGCCGAGGTAGCCGAGCTCCATGGCGGCGGCCAGGTTCTCCGGGGTGACCTCGCCCTCGAAGCGGGCGGCGAGTTCCTCGGGGGTGAGGCGGACCGGGGTCTCCTCGGTGGGCTCGCCGATGCCGAGCAGGTCGCCGACGTCGCGGCCGTGGTCGAAGGCGTCGGCGAGCTCCGCGATGCCGTTGAGGGTGTGGCCGCGTTCCAGGAGGGCCGCGATGGTGCGCAGGCGGGCCAGGTGGTGGTCGTCGTACCAGGCGATGCGGCCCTCGCGGCGGGGCGGCGGGATCAGTTTGCGTTCGCGGTAGAAGCGCAGGGTGCGCACCGTGATGCCGGCCAGGCGGGCCAGTTCCTCCATGCGGTACTCGCGCGGGCCTTCGGGTCGTCCAGCGTCTCCAGCGTCTCCTGCCACGGCGGAAGCCTATGCCGTACCGGCGGTAACTTTCCTTGTCGCGCCCCCTACCCATCGGTACGGAGCTGTTCTACGCTCCCCATTGCGCCAGTGTTCACTGGCGGAGTTCTAGGCGATGCGTGGAGGCTTCGGGATGGCCGAGCACGAGCAGGTTCGAGAACACGTGCGGGTGGCGGTGGTCGGGTCCGGGTTCGGCGGGCTGGGCGCCGCGGTGCGGCTGCGCCGCGAGGGGATCACCGACTTCGTCGTCCTCGAGAGGTCCGACAGCGTCGGCGGCACCTGGCGGGACAACAGCTACCCGGGGTGCGCCTGTGACGTGCCGTCCCATCTGTACTCGTTCTCCTTCGCGCCCAACCCGGAGTGGCCGCGCACCTTCTCGGGACAGCGGCACATCCGGGCGTACCTGGAGCACGTGGCCGACACCTTCGGGCTGCGCCCCCACCTCCGCTTCGGCTCGGAGGTGAAGCGGATGGCGTGGGACGGCGACAGCCTGCGGTGGGAGATCGAGACCGCGAGCGGCACCCTCACCGCCGACGTCGTCGTCTCCGCGACCGGCCCGCTGTCCGACCCCAAGGTCCCGGACGTCCCCGGCCTCGACACCTTCCCCGGCAAGGTCTTCCACTCGGCCCGCTGGGACCACGACTACGACCTCACCGGCAAGCGGGTCGCCATGATCGGCACCGGCGCCTCCGCCATCCAGATCGTGCCGTCCGTCCAGCCGAAGGTCGGCCGCCTCACCCTCTTCCAGCGCACCCCGGCCTGGGTGATGCCCCGCATGGACCGGCCGATCAGCGGCGCCGAACGTGCCCTGCACCGGGCGCTGCCGGTCACCACCAAGCTGCGCCGCGGCCTGCTGTGGGGCATCCGGGAGCTCCAGGTGCAGGCCTTCACCAAGCACCCGAACGAGCTGGGCTTCATCGAGAAGATCGCCAAGCGCAACATGGCCGCCGCGATCAAGGACCCGGCCCTGCGCGCCAAGCTCACCCCCGACTACCGCATCGGCTGCAAGCGGATCCTGCTGTCGAACACCTACTACCCGGCGCTCGCCCGGCCCAACGTGGACGTGATCGCGAGCGGTCTCGCCGAGGTCCGCGGCAGCACCCTGGTCGGCGTCGACGGCAGCGAGGCCGAGGCCGACGCGATCATCTTCGGCACCGGCTTCCACGTCACCGACATGCCCATCGCCGAGCGGGTCGTGGGCGCGGACGGGCGGACCCTCGCCGAGGCGTGGAAGGGCGGCATGGAGGCCCTGCGCGGCGCCTCGGCGGCCGGCTTCCCCAACTTCATGACGATCATCGGGCCCAACACCGGTCTCGGGAACTCGTCCATGATCCTCATGATCGAGTCCCAGCTGAACTACATGGTCGACTACCTGCGCCAGTTGAACGTCCTCGGCGGCAAGGTCGCCCTGGACGCCCGCTCCACCGCCGTGCGGGGGTGGAACCACCGGGTACAGGAGCGCATGAAGCGCACCGTGTGGAACACCGGCGGCTGCACCAGCTGGTACCTGGACCCGAGCGGCCGCAACACCACCGTCTGGCCCGGCACGACCACCGAGTTCCGGCGTGCGACGCGGCGTGTGGACCTCGCCGAGTACGAGGTGCTGCGCGCCCCGGCCGCCCGGAGGGCGCCCGCGCCAAAGAGCGCGGAGGTGGGCGCGTGAGCCGCCTCGCACACGTCGCCGCCGGGCCCTACGCCCCGCCCGTGCCCGCCCGGGTGCTGACCGTCGCCTCCGCCGACGGGGCCCGGCTGCACGTCGAGGTGCACGGTCCCGACGACGCGCCCGCGGTTGTCCTGTCCCACGGCTGGACCTGCTCGACCGCCTTCTGGGCGGCGCAGATCCGCGCCCTGTCCGCCGACCACCGGGTCATCGCCTACGACCAGCGCGGCCACGGCCGCAGTCCGGCGAACCGGGTGTGCGGCACCGACGCCCTCGCCGACGACCTCGAGGCCGTGCTGGAGGCGACGCTCGCACCGGGGGAGAGGGCCGTGATCGCCGGGCACTCCATGGGCGGGATGACGGTCCTGGCCGCCGCCGCGCGGCCGGCGGTGCGCGAGCACGCCGCGGCCGTCCTGCTGTGCAGCACGGGCAGTTCGCGGCTGGTGGCGTCCGCGACGCTGCTGCCGCTGCGGGAGGGCCGGGTGCGCACCTGGCTGACCCGGCGGATCCTCGGTTCCCGGGCGCCGCTCGGACCGGTCACGCCCCTGGCGCTCAGGATCCTCAAGTACGGGACGATGGGACCGGGTTCGGCCCCGCACATGGTCGAGGCCTGCGCCCGCATCGTGCACGCCTGCCCGCGCGGAGCGCGTCACGCCTGGTCGCAGGTGCTCGACCGGCTCGACCTCGACCGCGGCGTAGGGGAGTTGACGATGCCGGTCGAGGTGATCGTCGGCACCGCCGACCGGCTGACCCCGCCCGTGCACGCCCGCGCGCTGGCCGCCGCGCTGCCCCGCTCCGTGGGCCTGACGGAGCTTTCGGGGGTCGGCCACATGACGCCCGTCGAGGCGCCGGACCTGGTCACCGGGAAGATACGCGCGCTGGCCGCCGCCCACATATCCGCCGCGTCCGCGCAGCCGGACGCCGTACACGCCGAGGAGAGCGCATGAGCAGGGTGAGCCTGGAAGGACGCGTCGCTGTCGTCACGGGAGCCGCGCGGGGCGTCGGGGAGCTGCTGGCCCGCAAGCTGTCCGCCCGCGGGGTGAAGGTCGCCCTGGTCGGTCTGGAGCCGGACGCGCTCAAGCAGGTCTCGGCCCGACTGCACAGCGAGAGCGACCACTGGTACGCCGACGTCACCGACCACGAGGCGATGGCGAAGGTGGCGGCCCAGGTGAAGGAACGGTTCGGCCGGATCGACGTCGTCGTCGCCAACGCGGGTGTCGCCACCGGCGGTCCGTTCGCCGACTCCGACCCGGAGTCCTGGCGGCGGGTCATCGAGGTCAACCTGATCGGCTCGGCGGTGACGGCCCGCGCCTTCCTGCCGGCGCTGACGGAGAGCCGCGGCTACCTGCTCCAGATCGCGTCCCTGGCCGCCATCACGCCCGCGCCGATGATGACCGCCTACTGCGCTTCCAAGTCCGGTGTGGAGGCGTACGCGCACAGCCTGCGCGCCGAGGTCGGCCACCGGGGCGTGAAGGTCGGCGTCGGCTACCTGTCCTGGACCGACACCGACATGGTGCGCGGCGCCGACCAGGACGACGTCATGCGGGAGTTGCGGCAGCGGCTGCCGTGGCCGTCGAACAAGACGTATCCGCTGGGCCCGGCGGTGGACCGGCTCGTGGAGGGCATCGAACGCCGGTCGAGCCACGTCTACGGGCAGTGGTGGCTGCGCGGCATGCAGGGCGTGCGCGGGTACCTGCCGGCCGTCATCGGCACCGTCGGCCAGCGCGAGATGCGGCGCTTCGCGGACCGGCTGGACGGCATGCGCACGGGACTGGTCGGGGCGGGCGGAGCGGCCGACGAACAGCACCGGACGACCGTGGCTACGGAACGTCACTGATCGACATGCGCAGGGTCATCGCCCGTGTGAATCTGATCGGGCCCGGCCGATCCGGCCGGCCCGAAAGACCACAGGAGTGAGCCCACATGGGTATCAAGGACCAGTTCCAGGACAAGGCCGAGCGCATGCAGCAGCAGGGCAAGCAGCGCGCCGAGCAGGGCAAGCAGCGCGCCGAGCAGGGCAAGCAGCGCGCCGAGCAGGGCAGGGACCAGATGCACAACCGCGACCGCCGTCGTGACGAGGACGAGATGGACCCGTCCTCGCGCCGCCGGGACGCGGACGAGCGCTTCGAGGAGAGCTACGACGCCTGACGCGCCGAGCCGAGTCGAGGAGGCGCCCTCCGCCGCACGGAGGGCGCCTTTCCCGTGCGCCGGGACGGGGCGTCACCCCCGGGGCGGCAGCGGCGGCCGGGAGCGGTCCGGCACGTCGTCGTAACCGGGCGGCGTCGCGGGCGGGTTGGCCTCCAGCAGCTCCAGCGCGAGCCGCACCGCCTCGTCCAGCACCGGGTAGCGGCCCTCGGCCCAGTCCAGCGGGGTGCGCAGCGCCTCCACGTCGGGGGCGACGCCGTGGTTCTCCACGGACCAGCCGTAGGCGTCGAACCAGGCCGCGTTCATCGGCACCGTGATCACCGTGCCGTCGCCCAGGCGGTGCCGGCCGGTCATGCCGACCACTCCGCCCCAGGTGCGCTGGCCGACCACCGGGCCGAGCCGCAGCAGCCTGAAGGCGGCCGTGATCATGTCGCCGTCGGAGGACGTCGCCTCGTCGGCGACCGCGACCACCGGTCCGCGCGGGGCGTTGGAGGTGTAGGACACCGGCTGGGCGTCGCGCGTCAGGTCCCAGCCCAGGATCGTGCGCGTCAGCTTCTCGATGACCAGTTCGCTGATGTGCCCGCCCGCGTTGCCGCGCACGTCCACGATCAGCGCGGGCCGCGACACCTCCATGCGCAGGTCGCGGTTGAACTGCGCCCAGCCGGAGCCGCCCATGTCCGGGATGTGCAGGTAGCCGCAGCGCCCGCCGCTCAACTCCCGCACCACCTCGCGGCGTTTGGTCACCCAGTCCTGATAGCGCAGCGGGCGCTCGTCGATCAGCGGGACGACGGCGACCCGGCGGGCGGGGCCCGGCCCGCCCCCGGCCGGGGAGAAGGTGAGCTCCATGGTCGTCCCGCCCGCGCCGGCGAGCAGCGGGGAGGGTCCCGCCACCGGGTCGACCGGGCGGCCGTCGACGTGGGTGAGGACGGCGCCCTCGCGGATGCCCGTGCCGGCCAGCGGCGAGCGGGCCTTGGAGTCGGAGGAGTCGCCGGGCAGGATCCGCTTGACGACCCAGCGGCCGTCCCGGCACGCGAAGTTGGCGCCGAGCAGGCCCTGCCAGCGCTGGTAGTGCGCCGGGCCCTCGTTGCGCCGGGCGGCGGCGACGTAGGCGTGCGAGGTGCCCAGCTCGCCGAGGACCTCGCGCAGCAGGTCGGCGAACTCGTCCGGGGAGGCGACCCGTTCCACCAGCGGGCGGTACTGCGCCAGCACCGCGTCCCAGTCGATGCCGCACATGCCGGGGTCCCAGAAGTAGGCGCGGATCAGGCGGCCCGCCTCGTCGTACGCCTGGCGCCACTCGGCGGCCGGGTCGACCTCGTGCAGGATGCGGCGCAGGTCGATCCAGGTGGTGGAGTCCCCGTCGCCCGCCTCGGTCGCCGGTACGGCGCGCAGGTCGCCCTCGTCGAGCACGACCAGCCGGGTGCCGTCTCCGCTGACCCGGAACCAGTCCAGGTGTCCGACCAGTTCGGACTTCTTCGCCTTGGCGAGGTTGAAGTGCTCCAGGGTGGGGCGTTCGCTCGGGTCGTCCGGGTTGGCGAAGGTCTCGCCGAGCGCGCCCGAGATCGGCCAGCGCAGCCAGACCAGGCCGCCGCCCGCCACCGGGTGCAGCGCCGAGTACTTGGAGGCGGCCACCGGGAACGGCGTCACCCGCGCCTCCAGCCCCTCCGCCTCCACGGTCACCGGTCCGCCCTCGCCGGCCTCGTCCTCCAGCGGGTCCAGACCGCCGGCGGCCGGGCGGCCCTCCGGGTTCAGCGCGAAGGGGGAGGGGGTCGCCGACGACAGCGGCACCAGGTAGGGGCGGCAGCCCAGCGGGAAGGACAGGTCCCCGGTGTGCACGTCGTACACCGGGTCGAAGCCGCGCCAGGACAGGAACGCGAGATATCGGCCGTCGCTGGTGAACACCGGGTTCTCGTCCTCGAAGCGGCCGTTGGTCACGTCGACGACGACCGGCCCGTCCGGTCCGTCGATGCGGGCCATCCTGATCTGCCGCAACGAGCGCCCGATCCCGGGGTGGGACCACGTCAGCCACGCGCCGTCCGGGGAGAAGGCGAGGTCGCGGACGGGGCCGTTGACCGACCGGACCAACTCGGTGACGGCGCCGCCGGCGGTGCCCTCCGGGAGGTCCGCGCCGCCGGCGCCGGTGTCCTCGCCGGCCGCCTCCGGCGCCTCGGCGGCCTCCGTCTCCCCCGGCACGTCCAGCAGCAGCAGCCGCCCGTCGTGCGAGGCGACGGCGAGGCGCCCGCCCGCCGGGTCCGAGACCAGCTCCAGCACCCGGCCGAGCCCGCCGGAGACCGGCCGCCGGGGGGCTCGGCCGCCCGTCGCCCGCGGCAGGTGGGAGATCTCGACGGCGTCCTCGCCGTCCGCGTCCGTCACGTAGGCGATCCGTCCGCTCGCCCCCAGCATCTCGGGGAGCCGGACCCGTACGCCCGGGGTGTCGGCGAGGGCGCGCGCCGGGCCGTCGCGGTGGGTGAGCCAGTACAGGCTGCCGCGCACGACGACGGCGCTCGCGCGGCCCGTCTCGTCGACGGAGAGGCCGCCCACGTTCTGGGCGGCGGGCACCTGGTACGTGCGCCGTCCCGCGCGCGGCCCGCTCAGCCGGACGTCGAGACGGCGCGGCACCGAGCCGGGCGAGAGGTCGTCGACGATCCACAGGTCGCCCGCGCACTGGTACACCACGCGCGTGCCGTCGCTGGAGGCGTGACGGGCGTAGAAGGCGTCGTGGTCGGTGTGGCGGCGCAGGTCGGAGCCGTCGTGGGCGCACGAGTAGAGGTTGCCGACGCCCTCGTGGTCGGAGAGGAACGCGATCCGGCCGCCGGCGAACATGGGGGAGTCGAGGTGCCCGTCCAGGTCCGCGAGCAGGCGCTGCCCGTGCAGCCACAGCCGGCCGGTGGCGCCGCCCCGGTAGCGCTTCCAGGCGGCGGGTTCGTGCGGCGGGGTGCCGGTGAGCAGGAGCGACCTGCGCTCGCCGTCCAGGTCGGCCACCTGGATGTCGGCGACCGGGCCCCAGGGCAGCTTGCGGCCGGGGTCGCCGTCGAGGGAGATCTTGTGGGCCCAGGTCAGGTGGGAGAAGGGCTCGCCGTGGGAGGCGACGGCGAGGACGGCGCTGCCGCCGTCGGGGTCGGGCGGCGTCCAGCCGCAGACGCGGGTGTCGAAGCCGCCCCAGTGGGTGAGCCGGCGCCCGGGTCCGCCGTCGACCGGCACGAGGTGGACCTCCGGCACCAGGGTGCGCCAGCTGGTGTAGGCGATGTGGCGGCCGTCCGGGGAGAAGCGCGGGTGACCCGCCTTGGTGCGGTCGACGGTGAGCCGCCAGGCGCGGCCCGGGCCGTCGAGGCCGGCGAGCCAGAGGTCGTCCTCGGCCACGAAGCACAGCCGGTCGCCACTGAGGTGGGGAAGGCGCAGATAACTCACCCATCCCATGCTTTGCCGCGGGCGGGGCACCGGCAACTTATGGGGAGCTGACAACCGTGACCCACAACACGAACGAAACCGTTTCGTTTCGATAGGGGACCGGGGTACATTCCTCATGTACGAGACCGTGTCGTTCTGAACGGAGAGGGGGAGGGCGAGATGACCGGGGCCGCCACCGCGCGCCGCAGTCGGATCACTCCCGAACGCGAGGCCGAGCTGTACGGCGCCGTGCTCGACCTGCTCCGGGAAGTCGGCTACGACGCCCTGACCATGGACGCCGTCGCCGCCCGCACCCGGTCCAGCAAGGCGACGCTCTACCGCCAGTGGGGCGGCAAGCCCGAGCTGGTGGTCAAGGCCATGCGGCACGGCAAGCCCGGCAGGATCGGCGAGATCGACACCGGCACCCTCCGCGGTGACCTGCACGCCCTGATGGCCCGCGAGGACGACTGCACCATGGAGCAGAACTCCGCGCTGATGCGGGGTGTGGCCATGGCGCTCCACCAGAATCCGGACCTGCGCCAGGCGTTCCGGGAACAGCTCATCGAACCGGAGATGGCGGAGTTCCGGCGGCTGCTGCAACGCGCGGTCGACCGGGGCGAGGTCAGACCGGACTGTCCGGCGCTGGACTTCCTCGTGCACATGCTGGTCGGCGGCTTCGCCACCCGCACGCTGCTCGACGACCAGCCGCCGACCCGGGCCTTCCTCGTCTCCTACATCGACGCCGTGATCCTCCCCGCTCTCGGCGTCCCCGCTTCCTGACACGTCCCCGGCCAGGCCCCCCGCCTGCGCCTCGTTCGAGCCCCACCTGACGTCACCGCTCACGTCGTCGGGCTGATCGTCCCTGCCCTGAAGACCCACGACCTGACCGGGAGTACGCCCTCGTGGCCACATTCCTCTACAGAATCGGCCGGCTCGCCTTCCGGCGACGGCACTTCGTCGCCCTGATATGGGTGGCGCTGCTGACGCTCGCCGGTGTCGGCGCGGCCAGCGCCCCGCCCGCCGGCAACTCGTCCTTCTCCATCCCGGGCACCGAGGCCCAGAAGGCCTTCGACCTGCTCGAACAGCGCTTCCCGGGCCAGAGCGCCGACGGGGCGACCGCACGGGTCGTCTTCAAGGCGCCGGCCGGCGAGAAGATGACGGACGCCGGCCACAGGGCGACCGTCGAGAAGACCGTCCACGAACTGGCGGACGGCTCCGAGGTCGCCTCCGTCGCCGACCCCTACCAGGGCAACGCCGTCAGCAAGGACGGCGCGATCGCCTACGCCTCGGTGCGCTACGACGTCTCCGGCATGGAGCTGGAGGAGTCCACCAAGGACGCCCTGGAGGACGCCGCGCAGCAGGCGCGCGACGCCGGACTGACCGTCGAGATCGGCGGTGACGCGCTCCAGGCCGTCCCGGAGACCGGCGCCACGGAGGTCATCGGCATCGCGGTCGCGGCCGTCGTCCTCGTCATCACCTTCGGCTCGCTGGTCGCGGCGGGGCTGCCGCTGCTCACCGCGCTGATCGGCGTCGGCATCGGCGTCTCGACGATCACCGCGCTGGCGAGCGCGCTGGAGCTGGGCTCCACGACCTCGATCCTGGCGATGATGATCGGCCTCGCGGTCGGCATCGACTACGCCCTGTTCATCGTCTCCCGCTACCGCGCGGAACTCGCCGAGGGCCGCGAGCGCGAGGAGGCGGCCGGCCGAGCCGTCGGCACCGCGGGCTCCGCCGTGGTCTTCGCCGGCCTCACCGTGGTCATCGCCCTGGTGGGCCTGGCGGTCGTCAACATCCCGATGCTGACCAAGATGGGCGTCGCGGCGGCCGGCACGGTCGCCATCGCGGTCCTGATCGCCCTCACGATGGTCCCCGCGCTGCTCGGCTACGCGGGCCGCAGGGTCAAGCCGGCCGGTGAGAAGAGCAAGCTGCTGGGCGGCGCCCGCGCCGCGCGGAAGAACGAGGCCGGCGAGCCGGCCAGGGCCAACATGGGCACCCGCTGGGCGAGCTTCGTCGTCCGCCGCCCCGTCGCCGTGCTCCTGCTCGGCGTCCTCGGCCTCGGTGCCGCCGCGATCCCCGCGGCCTCCCTCGAACTGGGCCTGCCCGACGACGGCTCCCAGCCGACGTCCACGACGCAGCGCCGGGCCTACGACCTGCTGTCGGAGGGCTTCGGCGCCGGCTTCAACGGGCCGCTGATGGTCGTGGTGGACGCGAAGGGCAGCGACGCCCCGAAGGACGCGTTCACCGCCGTCTCCGACGGGATCAAGGACCTGGACGGCGTCGTGGCGGTGACCCCGCCCGCGCCCAACAAGGCCGGCGACACCGCGACGATCACCGTGATCCCGGACTCCAAGCCGTCCTCCGTGCAGACCGAGGACCTGGTGCACGCCATCCGCGACGCGGGCGGCGACATCGAGGCGGACACCGGCGCGGAGACCCTGGTCACCGGCTCGACGGCGATGAACATCGACGTCAGCCAGAAGCTCAACGACGCGCTGCTGCCCTACCTGGTCCTGGTCGTCGGCCTGGCCTTCCTCCTCCTGATCGTGGTCTTCCGCTCGATCCTGGTCCCGCTGAAGGCGGCCCTCGGCTTCCTGCTCTCCGTCATGGCGGCGCTCGGCGCGGTCGTCGCGGTCTTCCAGTGGGGCTGGCTGTCCGGCCTGATGGGCGTCGAGGAGACCGGCCCGGTCATGTCGATGATGCCGATCTTCATGGTCGGCGTGGTCTTCGGCCTGGCGATGGACTACGAGGTCTTCCTGGTCACCCGCATGCGGGAGGCGTACGTCCACGGCGAGAAGCCGAACCAGGCGGTCGTCACCGGCTTCAAGCACGGCGCGCGCGTCGTCACGGCGGCCGCGGTGATCATGATGGCGGTCTTCGCGGGCTTCATCGGCTCCAGCGAGTCCATGGTCAAGATGATCGGCTTCGGCCTGGCGATCGCCGTCTTCTTCGACGCGTTCGTCGTCCGCATGGCCATCGTCCCGGCCGTCCTCGCCCTGCTCGGCAAGAAGGCCTGGTGGCTGCCGAGGTGGCTGGACCGCGCCCTGCCCAACGTGGACGTCGAGGGCGAGGGCCTGCGCACGGCCGACGACGGCAGGCACACCGACCCCGACGAGGACCGGGTGCCGGCGCGCACCTGATCCACCCCGCCTGACAGCGGACCGGCCGGTGAGGGCCCCGGGGGACGGGGCGGCCCTCACCGGCCTCGCTGTGCGCGGGCCCCCGAACCCGGTCGCGTGCGGGCTGCGCGTACCGCTACCGTGCCGGTCATGACGACGACCGGCAGCACCCCCGACGTCCACCCCCGTTTCGCCGAAGCCCTGCGCGGGCTCGGGCTCGACGCGCTGGTCGGGGAGGTGCGGCGGTTCCCGGAGGCCACGCGGACCGCGGCCGAGGCCGCCGCGGCGATCGGGTGCGAGCTGAGCCAGATCTGCAAGTCGCTGATCTTCGCCGCGGACGGGGTGCCCGTGCTGGTCCTCATGGACGGAGCCTCCCGCGTCGACGTGGAGCGGGTCCGTGAGGAGCTCGGCGTCGAGAAGGTCACGCGGGCCAGGGCCGACGTCGTGCGGGAGACCACCGGGTACGCCATCGGCGGCGTGCCGCCCTTCGGGCACCGCGAGCGGACCCGGGTGCTGGCCGACCGGTCCCTGCTCGCGCACGAGGTCGTCTGGGCCGCCGCCGGCACGCCGTACAGCGTCTTCCCCATGGAGCCCAAGGAGCTCGTCGCCACCGCCGGCGCCACCCTGGTGGACGTGCGCGAGCCCTCGGCGTGACCCCGCTGGTCACCGCCGCCGTCCTGCTCGCCGCGGTCACCCACGCCGGCTGGAACGCCATCGCCCACCGGATCACCGACAAGCTCACCGGCTTCGCCCTGATCTCGGGCGGCGGGATGCTCATCGGGTCCGCGCTGCTGCCGTTCACGGCGTTCCCGGCCGCCGGGGCGTGGCCGTACCTCCTCGCCTCCGCCGCGATCCACATCGCCTACTACGCCCTGCTGATGCGCTCCTTCCGGCTGGGCGACTTCGGGCAGGCCTACCCGATCGCCCGGGGCAGCGCGCCGCTGCTGGTCACCGTGCTGGCGGCCGTCTTCGCGCACGAGGTGCCCGACGGGTGGGCGGCCGCCGGGATCGTGCTGTCCTGCGCGGGGCTGAGCGGCGTCGCCCTGTGGGGCCTGCGCGGACGCCGGTCCGACCGGGCGGCGATCGGCGCGGCCCTGGCGACCGGGGTGACCATCGCGGCGTACACCGTCGTGGACGGGCTGGGCGTGCGCGCCTCCGGGTCCTCCCTCGGGTACACCGCCTGGCTGATGGCGGTGCAGGGGACGGCCGTCCCGGCGTACTTCCTGTACCGTCACCGCACCCGGGCCTGGGCGCTGCTGCGGCCGCGGGCCGGTCTCGGGCTGTTCGGCGCCGTGCTCTCCGTGGCCGCCTACGCACTCGTCCTGTGGGCGCAGACCCGCGCCGAACTCGCCCCGGTCGCCGCGCTGCGCGAGTCCTCCATCCTGGTCGGCGCGGCCATCGGCGCCCTCTTCTTCAAGGAGCGGTTCGGCGCGCCCCGGATCGCGGCGGCGGGGCTCCTGGTCGTCGGGATCGGGCTGATGCTGCACACCGGACAGTGCAGGCCGGATAGTGCGTGCGGCGACGACGAGGAGCACCCTGGAAACAGGAGTTCCGGAGGTGATCGTCATGATGCACACCGCTGTGGGATGGCACGTCGAGCTGGAGTTCATGGAGGACGACCAGCACACGCGCGCGGTCGCGATGGTGCGGCTGCCCGACGGCACGGAGATACGGGCGCACGGCCACGCCAGCCGTCACCGGGTGGACCCCCAGCAGCCACGGGTCGGGGAGGAGGTCGCCGGTGCGCGGGCGCTGAACGAGCTCGCGATGCAGCTGCTGACCAAGGCGCACGGCGAGATCGACGAGGCGTCGGGGAGGATCTCCCACCCGATCCACGTCTAGCGGGACGCGTGCGGGCCGGTGCGCCGTGTCCGCCGCCGGGCCTCAGCCCGCGTCGAGCGACGCCCGCACCGCCCGCACCAGGGCCTGGGCCCGCGGATCGGCCGTCACGGACCCGCGGAAGCCGTTGGTGACGTAGCCGAAGCCGATCCCCGCCCCCGGGTCGGCGAAGCCGAGGGCGCCGCCGCGGCCGGGGTGGCCGAAGGAACCGGGGGACAGCAACGGGGACGCGCTGCCGTGCAGCATGTAGCCGAGGCCGAAGCGGGTGTTCACGACCAGGACGCGGTCCGGGCCCGCCGACTCCTCGGCGCGGGCCCGTTCCGCCGTCGCCGGGTCGAACAGCCGTACGCGCCGCGTCACGCCGTCGACCTCGCCGATCAGCGCCGCGTAGAAGCGGGCCAGGGCGTCGGCCGTGGCGATGCCGTTGGTCGCCGGGAGCGCCGACGCCCGGTACGCCGGGTCGTTCTGGTCGGGGAACGGCGTGATCGCGGCGAAGGCGCGGCGGGTGAGCGAGTCCGGGTCCTGGTAGGCCTCGGTGACGGAGCGCTTGGGGCGCAGGCGCAGCCCGCCGGAGGGCTCGGGGCCCTCGACGCGGCCGACCCGGCCGGCGCGGCCCGCGCTCTCCTCCCCGGCGGGCAGGCCGAGCCACAGGTCCAGGCCGAGCGGGCCGGCGATCTCGTCGGCGATCCACTCGCCCGCGCTCCGCCCGCCCGTCACCCTGCGCACCAGCTCGTCGAGCAGCCAGCCGTAGGTCAGCGCGTGGTAGCCGTGGTCGGTGCCCGGCTCCCAGACGGGCGCCTGGGCGGCGACGGCCTCGGGGCCCCGCAGCGGGTCGAGGGCCTCCTCGGGGGTGAGCGGACGGTCCAGGACCGGCAGCCCGGCCCGGTGGTTCAGCACGTGCCGGACCAGCACGCGTTCCTTGCCGTGCGCCTTGAACTCCGGCCAGTACTCGCCCACCGGCGCGTCCAGGTCCAGTTCCCCGCGCTGGTGCAGCAGCAGCGGCACGGCGGCGGCGACGCCCTTCGTCGCCGAGCGCACGACCTGGGCGGTGCCCCGGCGCCACGGCTCGGTGCCGTCGACGTCGCGCGTGCCGCCCCACAGGTCGACGACCCTGCGCCCGTCCCGGTAGACGGCGACCGCCGCGCCCCGGTCCCCGAGCGCCGCGAAGTTCCGCGCGAACGCGTCCCTGACCGGCTCGAAGCCCTCGGCCACCGTGCCGTGCACGTCCACGCTCGCGTCCACTTGCCCTACGTCCCTTCCCGATGCCCCGGCCCGTCGCCTGCGACGGTGGGTGCAACACCCGCCGTCCGCCTGCGATTCCTCACGTACGCGTCGTCACCGACCGCGGGTCGAAGCCGAAGGGCAGTTCCAGGCGGTGGGCGCGCATCAGCGCGTCGTCGGAGAGCAGGTCGGCGGTCGGGCCGTCCGCCGCGATCACGCCGTCGCTGAGGACCAGGGAGCGGGGACACAGCTCCAGGGCGTAGGGCAGGTCGTGGGTGACCATCAGGACGGTGACGTCGAGGGAGCGCAGGATGTCGGCGAGCTCGCGGCGGGAGGCGGGGTCCAGGTTGGAGGACGGCTCGTCCAGGACCAGGATCTCCGGCTCCATGGCGAGCACGGTCGCGACCGCCACCCGGCGCCGCTGGCCGAAGGAGAGGTGGTGCGGGGGCCGGTCCTTGAACGCGGCCATGCCGACCAGGCCGAGCGCCCGGTCCACGCGCGCCTCCAGCTCGGCCCCCTTCAGCCCGGCCGCCGCCGGTCCGAAGGCCACGTCCTCGCGCACGGTGGGCATGAAGAGCTGGTCGTCGGGGTCCTGGAAGACGATGCCGACCCGGCGCCGGATCTCCGCCGTGTTCCGCTTGTCCACGGGCAGCCCGGCGACGGTGACCGTGCCGGTGCCGCCGGACAGGATGCCGTTGAGGTGGAGCACCAGGGTCGTCTTCCCGGCGCCGTTCGGACCGAGCAGCGCGACCCGCTCGCCGCGGGCGACGGAGAAGTCCACGCCGAAGAGGGCCTGGTGCCCGTCGGGGTAGGCGAAGGCGAGGCCGGAGACCTCCAGAGAAGCTGTCACAGCATCCATCCCAGCAGACAGACGACGAGCGCCGCACACGGGAGGGCCAGTGCGGACGACCACTGCGCCCGGGACGCGCTCACCTCGTCGATGACCGGCATCGAACCGGAGTACCCGCGGCTGACCATGGCCAGGTGGACGCGCTCGCCGCGCTCGTAGGAGCGGATGAACAGGGCCCCGGCGGACTTGGCGAGCACGCCCCAGTGCCGGACGCCCTTCGCCTCGAAGCCCCGCGACTGGCGGGCGATCCGCATCCGCCGCATCTCGTCGGTGATGACGTCCCCGTAGCGGATCATGAAGGACGCGATCTGCACCAGCAGCGGCGGCAGCTTCAGCCGTTGCAGGCCGAGCAGCAGTTCGCGCAGCTCGGTGGTGGAGGCGAGCAGGACGGAGGCGGCGACGCCCAGGGTGCCCTTGGCCAGGACGTTCCAGGCGCCCCACAGGCCGCCCACGCTCAGCGACATGCCGAGGACGTCGACCCGCTCGCCCTCGGCCACGAACGGCATCAGCACCGCGAACGCGACGAACGGCACCTCGATCAGCAGCCGCTTGAGCAGGAAGGCGGCCGGGACGCGGGCCGCGCGGGCCACCGCCGCCAGCAAGGCGGCGTACAGGCCGAAGGCCCACATCGCCTCGCGCGGGGTCGACACCACGACGACCACGAAGGCGAAGGCCGCGGCGAGCTTGGTGTGCGGCGGCAGACCGTGCACGGGGGAGTGCCCGTGCCGGTAGAGCCGGTGTGCGTGTCCCGCGCCCATCTCAGGCGCCCGTGCCGCCGGCGGTGCCGGCCGTCGTGCTGCTCGGCGAGGTGTCGTCGGCGCGCCGCCTGCGCACCGCCCAGAACACCGCGCTGCCCGCGACGACGGTGACGCCGACGCCGATGACGCCCGCCAGACCGCCGGAGACGCGGGTGTTCGAGATGTCCTTCACGCCGTAGTCGGCGAGGGGGGAGTCGGCGCTCGCGTGCTCCTCGGTCTTCTCGTCGATGCCCTTGTCGGCGGCGACCTTCTCCAGGCCGTCGGGGCTGGCGGAGGCGTAGAAGCTGACGAACCCGGCGAGGAGCAGGGAGGCGACCAGGCCGGTGATCCACACCTTGCGCGGCGAGCGGGCGGCGACGGGCGCCGGGGCCGGCGCGGCGCCGGGGGCGTCGACCAGTTCGCCGTTCACCCGCAGCTTCAGTCGCTGCTGGAGCCCGCGCGCGCCGTGCACGAGGTCCGGGCGCACGGCGATGACGGCGCCGACGGTCAGCGCGGTGATCGCGGCCTCGCCGATGCCGATCAGGACGTGCACGCCGACCATCGCGGTGGCGACCTTGCCGATGGCGACGTCGGTGGTGCCGCCGATCCAGTACAGGAGCGTGAAGGCGAGAGCGGCGGCCGGGACGGAGACGAGCGCGGCGACGAAGGAGGCGACGGTGACCGACCGGCGGGTGCGCGGCAGGACCTTCACCAGGCCCCGGAAGAGGACGTAGGCGACGACCGTCGTGACGATCGCCATGTCGGTGATGTTCACGCCGAGCGCGGTCAGGCCGCCGTCCGCGAAGAGGATGCCCTGCATGAGCAGGACGACGGAGACGCACAGGATGCCGGTACAGGGGCCGACGAGTATCGCGGCGAGCGCGCCGCCGAGCAGGTGCCCGCTGGTCCCCGCGGCGACGGGGAAGTTCAGCATCTGCACCGCGAAGATGAACGCCGCGACCAGGCCCGCCAGGGGCGCCGTCCGCTCGTCCAGCTCGCGCCGCGCGCCGCGCAGGCTGACCGCGATGGCGCCGGCGGCGACGACCCCGGTCACGGCGGAGGTCGGGGCGTTGATGAATCCGTCAGGTACATGCACGGATCGATGATAGAGGCTTGTTGCGAACCCCTTGCAAGAGCGACGGCCTCGTTATCTCACATGTGAGATGGATGACCGTGCGGTGCGGGGATGGCGCACTCCCGAAATGTGACATTCAGAAAATATGGGACATTGGAGGAGGGGTGGACGCACGGCTTCCGCACCGGTGACAGAGCGTGAAGGGCGATCCGATGTCCGTTGTCGAACAGTACGCACGAGCCCACATCCTGACGGACGCGGACCTTCCTGACGAGGACGGCGGCGGCGCCATCCCGGTCGTGCTGCGCTACGACCCGGACCACGACCCGCGCTCGGTGTGCGTGGGACTGCCCGGCCGGGGCCCCGGTTCCGGCGCCCGCGAGTGGAGGTTCTCCCGGGACCTGCTGGAACGGGGGCTGCGGGCGCCCACCGGAAGCGGGGAGGTGCGGGTGTGGCCCTGCGGGCGGGTGCAGACCGTCGTCGAGTTCCACTCCCCGCAGGGGTGCTCGGTCGTCCAGTTCGAGACCAAGGCGCTCGTCCGGTTCCTGCGCCGCACCTACGCGGTGGCGGCCGAACCGGTCCCGCACTGAGCCGCCCGCCCGCCCGTCGGTTCAGCCGCCCGCCTTCAGCAGCGCCGCCACGATGGGTCCCGCCGTGTCGCCGCCGTGGCCGCCCTGCTGGACCACGCCCGCCGCGGCCAGGTCGCCCCGGTACGCGGTGAACCAGCCGTTGGGCTCGTCCTGGCCGTCGACCTCGGCGGACCCCGTCTTCGCGCCGACCTGACCGCTCACCCCGGCCATCGCCTCGGCCGCCGTACCGTTCGTGGCCGTGTAGGACATCAGCTCGCGCAGCTGCGCCAGCGTGGACGCGGACATCGTGCGGGAGGCCGTGGCCGTTCTGCGCCCGTCGACCGACGGAGCGACCAGGTACGGCTGGTGGAAGGTGCCCGTCCGCACGGTCGCCGACACCGACGCCATGTTCAGCGGGTTCATCCGCACCCCGCCCTGCCCGATGAGGGAGGCGGCCATCGGCGCCGCGCTCTGCACCGGCACCGAGCCGTCGAAGGTGGGCACGCCGACCGCCCAGTCGTTCCTCGACAGGCCGAAGACCTGCTGGGCCTGCTCGGTCAGGTCGTCGTTCTCCAGCTTCGGGGCCTGGCTGATGAAGGCGGTGTTGCAGGACCGGGCGAAGGAGGCCTTGAACGTGCCGTTCTCGATCTCGAACTCGTCGTCGTTCTGGAACTTCCAGCCGCCGTAGTCGAAGTACTTCGGGCACGGGTGCGGCTCGTCGGCCGACGCCAGGCCCTTCTCGATGAGCAGGGAGGCGGTGACGACCTTCATCGTGGAGCCGGGGGCGAGCGAGCCCTGGAAGGCGGTGTTGAAGCCGTGGCCGCCGTTGGCGACCGCGAGGATCTCCCCCGTCGAGGCACGCAGCAGCACCACCGACGCCCGCTTCTTGCCCGCCACCTGCTGCTCGGCGGCGGCCTGCAGGGCCGGGTCCAGGGTCGTCGGCACCGTGCCCGGCGTGCCCTCGCTCAGCTCCAGCAGGGTCTTGTCGGACGCCTTCGCCGCCTTGGACCCCTCGCCGCGGACCACGCGCAGTTCGATGCCCGCCGCGCCGCCGGCCTTCTTGCCGTACTTCTCGCGCAGCCCGTCCAGGACGGTGCCGAGCGAGGGGTACGCCGCGGCGGTGATCTCCCCGCCGTCGCGGTCCAGGGCCTTGACCGGGGGCGTCCCGGCCTCGCCGGTGACCAGCGTGTCGCCGTCCTTCAGCTCGGGATGGACGACGGCGGCGTGCCAGTCGACGCGCGGCTCGCCGTCACCGGCCCGGCGGACGACGGTCAGCGCGCTGTCGTAGGCGAGCTTCCCGGTGACCACCTCGCCGTGCCCGGGAGCGCCTTGCGGGGTCCCGCCCTGCGCGGTCCCGTCCTGCGGGGCCCCTTCCCGGGCCCGGGCCTCGCCCCCGTAGGTCACGGTCGCCTCGACGGAGAACGGCACCTCGGCGCCGGCCGGGGTGCCCGGGGTGAGCGTGACCCGCGTGACGTGGGCGTCCTCCGTCCAGCCGGTGAGCAGCGCCGTGGCCGCCCCGGCGTCGTCGGTCGCGGCGGCCGCGCCGGCGACGTCGCCCCGCTGCCAGGCCGTGAGGAACCGACGGGCCGCCGTGGTGACCTCGGCCGCCGTGAGCGGGCCGGTCCTCACCTTCTCGCCGGCCGCCGCGGACGCCGGCCGCCCGGTCTCCTCGGCCGCGGCCCCGCCGCCGTACAGCGCCCACGCGCCGACCCCCGCGCCGCCCACGACCACGGCGACCACCCCGCCGATCAGGGCCGGTCTCGTCTTCCGTCGCCCGGCGACGGCCCTTCTGCTGCCCACTCTCGTCCCGTTCCTCCGTGTCACCCGGAATGCCCGGGATCCTGCTGCCGCCCGCTTGCCGCGACGGCGACCACCCTAGGGGGTGCCCCGTCCCGCCGGACCGTGCTCAGCCGCCGGCCCGCAGCACGGCCGCCACGATCGGACCGGCCGCGTCACCGCCGTGGCCGCCCCGCTCGGTCATGGCCGCCGCCGCGACGTCGTCGCGGAAGCCGGTGAACCAGCTGTTGGACGTGGTCTGCCCGTCGACCTCGGCCGAGCCGGTCTTGGCGCCGATGTCGCCGCCGAGCCCGGACATGGCGTTCACGGCGGTGCCCTGGGTCGCGGTGAGCCGCATCATCTGCTTGAGCTGGGCGGCGGTGCCCTGCGGCAGCCCCTCGGCGGTGGCCAGCCGCCGGCCGTCCAGCTCCGGCGGGACCAGGTACGGCTGGCGGAACTCGCCGGTGATGGCGGTCGCCGTCACCGACGCCATGTTCAGCGGGTTCATCTGCACCTGGCCCTGACCGATGGCGTTCGCCGCGCGGTCGGGGCCGCCGACGGCGGGGACGCTGCCGTCGAAGGAGACGATGCCGGTCTGCCAGTCGTCCCGGCCCAGTCCGAACCGCTCCTGGGCCTCCTGCGTCAGCGACGAGTCGCCGAGCGGGTCCTCGTCGATGAGCTTGATGAAGCCCGTGTTGCAGGACCGCATGAAGGTGCCGGCGAGCGTGGCGCTCAGGTCGGCCTTCATGCCGGTGAGGTTCTTGAAGGTCTGGCTCTGCCACATCGCCGTGTCCGGGCAGGGCGCCGGACCGTCCATCGAGGTCACGCCGTTGTCGATGAGCATGGCCGCGGTGATGATCTTCATGGTGGAGCCGGGGGCGACCCTGCCCTGGAAGGCCGCGTTGAAGCCGTCCGCGCGGTTGTTGGCCACGGCCAGCACCTCGCCGGTGCTGGGCTTGACGGCGACCACGGAGGACTCGTCGTACGTGCCGACCGCCCGCTCGGCCGCCGCCTGCACGCTCGCGCTGAGCGTCGTCCGCAGCTTGCCCGGCCTGCCCTCGCTCACCGTCAGCAGCGGGGTGTCCGGGGCCCGGGTCGCGGTGTGCCGGATCGCCAGCTCGACGCCGGGCGCGCCGCCCGCCTTGTCGCCGTACTTCTCGCGCAGCGTGGCGAGGACCGGGCCGAGCGAGGGGTACTTCTCCTTCGTCAGTACGGCGCCCTCGCGGTCCGTGGCCTGGATCTGCGGGGTCGCCGACTCCCCGGTGACCAGCGTGTCGCCGTCCTCCAGCCGGGGGTGGACGACGGCCGGGTCCCAGTCGACCAGCGCCCGTCCCGTGGTCCGCCCGCGCACCACGGTCAGCTCGCTCCGGTACGTCAGCGGCTTGGACACGCCGTCGTAGGAGACCTTCGCCTTCACCGTGAACGGCACGGTCATGCCGCTCACGCTCACCCGGCCGGGCGTGATCTCGACGCCGGTGACGTGCGCGTCCTCGCCGTAGGCCGTCAGCAGCGCCCCGGCGCCCACGGCGTCGTTCGTGTACGAGGCCGCCGTCGTCGCGTCACCCTTCTCCCAGGCGGTGAGGAACTTGTCCGCGGTCTCCTTCACCTCGTCGCCGCTCGGCGGCCCGCTCTTCGTGGCCGCCCCGGCCGCGCCGGAGCCCCCGCCCCCGTCCAGCGCCGTCGCGATGTTGTAGGCGCCGTACCCGGCCCCGCCCACCATCACGGCGAACACGCCGCCTATGACGGCGGCCTTCACCCCTCTGCCCATCGGCAGCCCCCTCCCCGTCGGCCTCCGCACGCGCTTTCTTGAACGCGTTCAGAAGTAGTTGTGGGTTGCACTCTAGGTGCGGGGAGTGATCCGCGGTACGGGTGTTCCCGGATGTTGTCCGAATGAGATGCGGCCGGGTCAGACCCAGGTGTCCAGCCACATCCGCGCCCGCCACTGGTCCATCGGGATCGCCGTGCCCGTGTACAGGGGCCAGAAGTAGATGAAGTTCCAGGCGATCAGCAGCACCAGCACGCCCGCCCCCGTCGCCCCCGCCACGCGCCGGGTGTCGCCGCAGCCCGGCCGGCCCACGACCGCCCCCAGCAGCATCGCCACCGCCAGGCACAGGAAGGGCAGGAAGACGACGGCGTAGAAGAGGAAGATCGTGCGCTCCTGGTACAGGAACCAGGGCAGGTAGCCGGCCGCCAGCCCGCAGGCGACGGCGCCCGCGCGCCAGTCGCGGCGGAAGGCCCAGCGCCACAGGACGTACAGCAGGGCGAAGCAGCCGATCCACCACAGCAGCGGCGTGCCGATCGCCAGGACCTCGCGGGCGCACTTCTCGCCCGCGTCGGCCGGGCAGCCGTCCGTGCCGGCCCCCGGCGACTCGTAGAAGTACGAGACCGGGCGGCCCAGGACGATCCAGCTCCACGGATTGGACTGGTAGGTGTGCGGGGACGTCAGGTGGGTGTGGAACTCGTACACCTGCGTCTCGTAGTGCCACAGGCTGCGCCACCAGTCCGGGAAGAGCCACGACCAGGAGCTCGTCCGGCCGTCGGCCGTCGCCCAGTTGCGGTAGTAGCCGCCGGTGCCGTCGGAGGCGGAGAGGATCCAGCCGGTCCAGGACACGACGTAGGTGACGACGGCGACCGGCACGGTCGACAGGAACGCCCAGCCCAGGTCGTGCCTCAGGACCGCCAGGTACGGCCGGCGGGCGCCCGCGACCCTGCGGGAGCCGACGTCCCACAGCACGGCCATCACGCAGAACGCCGCCATGATGTACAGGCCGTTCCACTTGGTGGCCGCGGCCAGGCCCAGCATCACCCCCGCCGCCAGCCGCCAGGGCCGCAGGCCGAGCCGCAGCGTCCCGGCGACGTGCGCGTCCGGGCGGACCCGGCCGTCGGCGTCCGCGGGCAGCGCGGCGGCGAGCTTCCCGCGGGCCCTGTCGCGGTCCACGACCAGGCAGCCGAACGCGGCCAGCACGAAGAACATCAGCACGCTGTCCAGCAGCGCGGTGCGGCTCATCACGAAGTGCAGCCCGTCCAGCGCCATCAGCGCGCCCGCCAGACAGCCCAGGAACGTGGAGCGGAACAGCCGGCGCCCGATCCGGCACAGCAGCAGCACCGACAGCGTGCCGAGCAGCGCCGTCATGAACCGCCAGCCGAACGGGTCGAACCCGAACACCAGCTCGCCCAGCCCGATCACGTACTTGCCGACCGGCGGATGGACGACGTACGCCGCGTCCGACGGGATCGGGACGTGCCCGCCCGAGTTCAGGATCAGGTCGTTGGCGTTCTTGTCCCAGTTGACCTCGAAACCGCGGTGGACCAGCGCCCAGGCGTCCTTGGCGTAGTACGTCTCGTCGAATATCACCGCCTTCGGGCTGCCCAGGTTCCAGAACCGCAGCACGCCCGCCAGCAGCGTCACCAGCAGCGGGCCGCCCCAGCCGGACCAGCGCCCGACCCGGTCGGCCGCCGTCTTCGACAGGCCGAGGAAGGCCCACAGCCGCGGGCCGGGCCGCGTGTACGGCGGCACCAGCCGGTCGCGGACGTCGCCCGCGGGCAGCCCCGCCGTGTAGCCGAAACGGCGCAGGCGCTGCTGCCAGGCGGGCCCCTGGCCGGACGGGGCCTGGTCCTGCCGGAGGTCCGTGGAGGACGCGGTACTGGTCACCGCGCCATCGTAGGGAACCGTTCCGTGCGCGTCCCGCGCACGGCCCTCCCCGGTCCGGATGCGTCCCCGTCCGTCCGCCCCTGGGAGGATGGGGGTGTGACTGGAACCCTTGTACTGGCGGGCACCCCCATCGGCGACGTCCAGGACGCCCCGCCCCGGCTCGCCGAGGAGCTCGCGGGCGCCGACGTCGTCGCGGCCGAGGACACCCGGCGGCTGCGCCGGCTGACCCAGGCGCTGGGCGTCACCCCCAAGGGGCGCGTCGTGTCGTACTTCGAGGGCAACGAGTCCGCCCGGACGCCCGAACTGGTCGAGGAGCTGGTGGGCGGCGCGCGCGTGCTGCTGGTGACCGACGCCGGCATGCCCTCGGTGTCCGACCCGGGCTACCGGCTGGTCGCCGCGGCCGTCGAGCAGGACGTCAGGGTCACCGCCGTGCCCGGCCCGTCCGCGGTGCTCACCGCGCTCGCGCTGTCCGGACTGCCGGTCGACCGCTTCTGCTTCGAGGGCTTCCTGCCGCG
The DNA here is from genome assembly GCF_055564355.1 of Streptomyces sp. NPDC029152. Classification (NCBI taxonomy): domain Bacteria; kingdom Bacillati; phylum Actinomycetota; class Actinomycetes; order Kitasatosporales; family Streptomycetaceae; genus Streptomyces; species Streptomyces sp. NPDC029152. The sequence goes on from NZ_JBVHWR010000013.1 coordinate 155,073, forward strand.
CAAGGCCGGCGAGCGGCTCGGCCGGCTGCGCGAGGTCGCCGGGGAGCGCCGGACCCTCGTCTACTTCGAGGCCCCGCACCGCCTCGACGACACCCTCGCCGCGATGGCCGAGGTGTTCGGCGCCGACCGGCGGGCCGCCGTCTGCCGGGAGCTGACCAAGACGTACGAGGAGGTCAGGCGCGGCGGCCTCGGCGAGCTCGCCGCGTGGGCCGCCGAAGGGGTGCGCGGCGAGATCACCGTCGTGGTCGAGGGCGCCCCGGAGACCGGGCCCGAGGAGGTCGGCGCCGAGGAGCTGGTGCGCCGGGTGCGGGTGCGCGAGGAGGCCGGGGAGCGGCGCAAGGAGGCGATCGCCGCGGTGGCCGCCGAGGCGGGCGTGCCCAAGCGGGAGGTGTTCGACGCGGTGGTGGCGGCCAAGCACGCCGGCGCGTGACGACGGGACGCGACAGCGCCCGCGCGGGCGACCGGGGCCCCCGCGCGCCTGCGCCCCATGGGTGGGCAAACAGCCTGTCCTCCAGGCAAAGCCCCGGCCCGCCCACCGGGCACGCTCGGGCAAGGAACGCCCAAAACGCCTCCAATACTCGACAGGACCGGTGCGTTCCTGTCAGGTGAGGCGTCCACTGGACCAAGGGGGACGTACCCGTTCCCGACGTCCAGCGGACAGCAGGAGCCGGCATGAGCGAGATCACCGGACGGACCGGCCGACGGGCCGGAGCCACCACCGTCGTCCACGAGTCGTACTCCTTCGCCTGCATGCGGTGCGGGCACGGCTGGGAGCAGTCGTTCGAGATAGAGCACCACAGGGACGCCGGCGGCCGCGAGTTCGTGCTCTACGTGGCGGACGGCCGCATCGTCCCGTCCCCGCTGAGCCGGCCCACGTGCGCCAGCTGCGACAACCACGTCGTACGGATCATGCGGCCAGGACGCGTCGCCTCGGTGCGCGGCACCGGACACGGCGCGCACCGGGTGCCGCCGGCCGGACCGGTGGAGGTCCCCACGGTGCCCGAGCAGCCGGGACCCGGGACGCCGGGGATCTCGTCCGGGTACCGGCACCGGCACCTGTCCGACCTCCTCCAGGCCCTCCACCTCCAGCGCAGGGCGAGCTGACCGCCCGGCGGCCTCGGGCGATCCGCGAAGGCGTGCCCCTTCCGTAGGATCGGGGCATGCCTTCGAACGCCTCGGACCGGACCGACAAGAACGACGCCCCGCCGCTCCCCGAACCCCTGCGGGTACCGGTCGCCGACTCGCACACCCACCTCGACATGCAGGCGGGCACGGTCGAGGAGGGCCTCGCGAAGGCCGCGTCGGTCGGCGTCACCACGGTCGTCCAGGTCGGCTGCGACCTCGCGGGCTCGCGCTGGGCGGCCGAGACGGCGGCGGCGTACGACGCCGTGCACGCCACCGTCGCGCTGCACCCCAACGAGGCGCCCCGCATCGTCCATGGGGACCCCGACGGCTGGTCGCGGCAGGGGGCGCGCGAGCCCGGCGGGGACGCGGCCCTCGACGACGCCCTCGCCGAGATCGACCGGCTGGCCGCGCTGCCGCAGGTCAAGGGCGTCGGCGAGACCGGCCTCGACCACTTCCGCACCGGCCCGGAGGGCAGGGCGGCCCAGGAGCGGTCCTTCCGCGCCCACATCGAGATCGCCAAGCGGCACGGCAAGACCCTGGTCATCCACGACCGCGACGCCCACGCCGACGTCCTGCGCGTCCTCAAGGAGGAGGGCGCCCCCGAGCGCACCGTCTTCCACTGCTACTCCGGCGACGCGGAGATGGCCGGGATCTGCGCCGAGGCCGGGTACTACATGTCCTTCGCCGGCAACGTCACCTTCAAGAACGCCCAGAACCTGCGCGACGCCCTCGCCCTCGCCCCGCTGGAGCTGGTCCTGGTGGAGACCGACGCCCCGTTCCTGACGCCGGCGCCCTACCGGGGCCGCCCCAACGCCCCCTACCTCGTGCCGGTCACGGTGCGCGCGATGGCCGCCGTGCGCGGCACCGACGAGGACGCCCTGGCCACCGCCCTCGCGGCGAACACGGCCCGCGCCTTCGGTTACTGACACCCGCGTCCGCGCGCGACGCCTCACGCCGCGCCGTCGCGTCGGTCCGGAGAGGGACGGAGGGGACGGAGGGGACGGAGGGGACGGACGCCCGGCCGGGTTCCGGGCCCGGTCCGGACCTCGGGAGCGTGCCGGCGCGAGCAGGACGCGGTTCGGGACGTGCGGGACCGGTGACCCGCACGGCGTGCACAGCGCGCCGGCCCCTGCCCTGCGGGGGTGACCCGACGGCGCCCCGGCCGCCCCGGGCCGTCCCGGGGGCGCCCCCGGCTACCCTTGCGGGGTGAGCAGCCCCACCCCCGACGCCCTCCTGGGCCCCGCCGACGTCCGCGAACTCGCGGCGGCCCTCGGCGTGCGCCCCACCAAGCAGCGCGGCCAGAACTTCGTCATCGACGCGAACACGGTCCGTCGTATCGTCCGCACCGCCGGGGTACGCCCCGACGACGTGGTGGTCGAGGTGGGACCGGGTCTCGGCTCGCTCACCCTGGCCCTCCTCGAGGCGGCCGACCGGGTCACCGCCGTCGAGATCGACGACGTCCTCGCCGCCGCCCTGCCCGCCACCGTCGCCGCCCGCATGCCCGAGCGCGCCGACCGGTTCGCCCTCGTCCACTCCGACGCCATGCAGGTGACCGAGCTGCCGGGCCCCGCCCCGACCGCGCTCGTCGCGAACCTGCCCTACAACGTCGCCGTGCCCGTCCTCCTGCACATGCTCGACACCTTCCCGAGCATCGAGCGCACCCTCGTCATGGTCCAGGCCGAGGTCGCCGACCGGCTCGCCGCCGGCCCCGGCTCCAAGGTGTACGGCGTGCCGTCCGTGAAGGCGGGCTGGTACGCCGAGGTGAAGCGGGCCGGCGCCATCGGCCGCAACGTCTTCTGGCCCGCGCCGAACGTCGACAGCGGACTGGTGTCACTCGTCCGGCGGGCCGAGCCGCTGAAGACCACCGCGTCCAAGCGGGAGGTGTTCGCCGTCGTCGACGCCGCGTTCGCCCAGCGCCGCAAGACCCTGCGGGCCGCGCTCGCCGGCTGGGCCGGGTCGGCCGCCGCCGCCGAGGCCGCCCTCGTCGCCGCGGGCGTGTCGCCGCAGGCGCGCGGAGAGTCGCTGACCGTGGAAGAGTTCGCGCGTATCGCCGAACACAAGGAGTGACGAGCAAGTGAGCGTGACGGTCCGCGTCCCCGCCAAGGTCAACGTCCAGCTCGCGGTCGGCGCCGCCCGCCCCGACGGCTTCCACGACCTGGCCAACGTCTTCCTCGCGGTCTCCCTGTACGACGAGGTCACCGCGACCCCCGCCGGCGCCCTGCGCGTCACCTGCGAGGGCCCGGACGCCGACCAGGTCCCGCTCGACCGGACCAACCTCGCGGCGCGCGCCGCCCTCGCCCTCGCCGAGCGGTACGGCCGCGAAGCCGACGTGCACCTGCACATCGCCAAGGACATCCCCGTCGCCGGCGGCATGGCGGGCGGCAGCGCGGACTGCGCCGGCGCCCTGGTCGCCTGCGACGCCCTGTGGGGCACCGGCGCCTCCCGGGAGGAACTGCTGGAGATCTGCGCCGAGCTGGGCAGCGACGTCCCGTTCAGCCTGGTCGGCGGGGCGGCGCTGGGCACCGGGCGGGGCGAGCGGCTGACGGAGCTGGAGGTCGGCGGCGACTTCCACTGGGTGTTCGCGTCGGCCGTGCGGGGCCTGTCCACACCGGCCGTCTTCCGCGAGTTCGACCGGCTGGGGGAGGGCCGGGACATCCCGGAGCCGGCCGCCGACCAGGCGGTGCTCGACGCCCTCGCCAAGGGCGACCCCGCCGCGCTCGCCGTCGCCGTCTCCAACGACCTCCAGCCCGCGGCGCTCTCCCTCTTCCCCGAACTGTCCGACACCCTGGCGGCGGGCCGGGCGGCGGGGGCACTGGCCGCGCTGGTCTCGGGCTCGGGTCCGACGACGGCCTTCCTCGCGACCGACGCCAAGTCCGCCTCCGACATCGCGGGTGTGCTGCGGGCCTCGGGCACGTGCCGGGACGTGCGCACGGCGGTGGGGGCGGCGGCGGGGGCTGTAGTGGTTTGAGAGGGCGGGGTCAGAGGTTGTCGACGGCCGTGAGGTCGATGTCGATGACGCAGGGCTTTTCGACCTTGATCCGGTCCCGGTGCATGCCCACGTGCACGTAGGCCTTGGTCATCGGGTCGAGTTCGTAGACGTGGACGACCGGCCTGCCGTCCGTGCCGCCCTGTTCGACGCGCCAGAAGTTGGGGATGCCTGCGGCGGCGTACTTCTGGGGCTTGGTGGTGCGGTCGCGGGATTCGGAGTCGGGTGAGACGACCTCGACGGCGAGGAGAACGTCCTCGGCCTTATAGCTCGTCTGGGTCGGTCCGGTGACCGCCTCGGCCCGGATGACGCTCACATCGGGCTCCGGGCCGTTGTGCCGGTCGAGGATGGTGGTCATCTCCCGACTGACCCTGAGATCGGCAGGCAACCCTGCGCGCAGCCCCCAGACCAGCAGGTCGATCACGTTCGCGTGGAAACGACGCTGTGGACTCACGAAAACCAGGCTCCCGTCGATCAGCTCTGTGTGCGGCGGGAGATCCGGCAGCGTGAACAGGTCGTCCACGGTGTATCCGTCCTGCGGCGGCACCGGCCAGCGAGAGGGGCGGTGCTCTACGGACTCGGCGGTCATGGTTCCTCCCATGGACGGGGATCCTGCTGCCTGCCCTCCAAGGTAACCGGGAGGTACGACACACGTCACCACAAAGAGTGACGACCCCCGCCCGCGTCACCCCACCCCCCGGAGGGCCTACGCTTGAAGGCTGATCGTCCCCCAGGCAGGAGAGAAATGGCCGTCAACCTGGTCAATGTCGAGAACGTCAGCAAGGTGTACGGCACCCGTGCACTCCTCGACGGCGTGTCCCTCGGCGTCTCCGAAGGGGACCGCATCGGCGTCGTCGGCCGCAACGGCGACGGCAAGACGACCATGATCCGCATGCTCGCCAAGCTGGAGGAGCCCGACACCGGGCGGGTCACCCACTCCGGCGGGCTGCGGCTCGGCGTGCTCACCCAGCACGACTCCCTCGACCCCGAGGCCACCGTCCGCCACGAGGTCATCGGCGACATGGCCGACCACGAGTGGGCGGGCAACGCCAAGGTCCGGGACGTGCTGACCGGCCTGTTCGGCGGGCTGGACCTGCCCGGGTTCCCGCAGGGGCTGGACACCGTCATCGGGCCGCTCTCCGGCGGCGAGCGGCGCCGGATCGCGCTCGCCAAGCTGCTCATCGACGAGCAGGACCTGATCGTCCTCGACGAGCCCACCAACCACCTCGACGTCGAGGGCATCGCCTGGCTCGCCCGGCACCTGCGCGAGCGGCGCTCCGCGCTCGTCTGCGTCACCCACGACCGGTGGTTCCTCGACCAGGTCTGCACCCGCATGTGGGACGTGCAGCGCGGTGACGTGTACGAGTACGAGGGCGGCTACTCCGACTACGTCTTCGCACGCGCCGAGCGCGAGCGCATCGCCGCCACCGAGGAGACCAAGCGGCAGAACCTCGTCCGCAAGGAGCTGGCCTGGCTCCGGCGCGGCGCCCCCGCCCGCACCTCCAAGCCCCGCTTCCGCGTCGAGGCCGCCAACGAGCTGATCGCCGACGTGCCCCCGCCCCGCGACAGCAGCGAGCTGATGAAGTTCGCGTCGTCCCGGCTCGGCAAGACCGTGTTCGACCTGGAGGACGTGACCGTCCAGGCCGGTCCCAAGGTGCTGCTCAAGCACGTCACCTGGCAGCTCGGCCCCGGCGACCGCATCGGCCTGGTCGGCGTCAACGGCGCCGGCAAGACCTCCCTGCTGCGGGCCCTCGCCGAGGCCGCCCGCAGCGAGGGCGAGCGGCAGCCCGCCGGCGGGCACGTGCGCGTCGGCAGGACCGTCAAGCTGGCCTACCTCTCCCAGGAGGTCGCCGAGCTGGACCCGGACTGGCGGGTGCTGGAGGCCGTGCAGCGCGTCCGCGAGCGCGTCGACCTCGGCAAGGGCCGCGAGATGACCGCGGGCCAGCTGTGCGAGACGTTCGGCTTCGGCAAGGAGAAGCAGTGGACGCCGGTCGGCGACCTGTCCGGCGGTGAGCGGCGACGGCTCCAGCTGCTGCGCCTGCTCATGGACGAGCCCAACGTCCTCTTCCTCGACGAGCCCACCAACGACCTCGACATCGAGACCCTGACCCAGCTCGAGGACGTGCTCGACGGCTGGCCCGGCTCGATGATCGTCATCTCCCACGACCGGTTCTTCGTCGAGCGCACCACCGACCGCGTCTTCGCCCTCCTCGGCGACGGCGCGCTGCGGATGCTGCCGCGCGGCATCGACGAGTACCTGGAGCGGCGGCAGCGGATGGAGGAGGCCGCGGCGGCGGGCTCCCCCGCACCGGCGGCGAAGCCGGCCGCGGAGGTGCCCGAGAAGAGCGCCGCCGACGTGCGCGCCGCGAAGAAGGAGCTCCAGAAGATCGAGCGGCAGCTCGACAAGATCTCCGAGAAGGAGACCGCGCTGCACGCCCGGATCGCCGAGAACGCCACGGACTTCGCGAAGGTGGCCGAACTGGACGCCGAGCTGCGGGCCCTGGCCGGACAGCGCGACGAGCTGGAGCTGCGCTGGCTGGAATTGGCGGAGGACGCCTGACCCGCGCGGGACTGTCGCGCGCAGGGGGCGCGCAGCGCGTGAAGGGGGCGTGAAGGCGCGTAACGGAGGCATCACGGGCCGGTCCTCCCTTGGGAACAGGGGCGGGCACGGCCCGGTGTGCTGTCGGCGCCGGGTGATAGAAAGGGCCGTCTGAAGACTGTCTGAGCGACCGCCCGACGACGACCCCGAGGCCAGCGCGTACCTCGGGGCGTGGCGGAAAAGCAATAAGGGGGAACGCGCTGATGAGCCAGCCGCCCAACCAGCCGCCGCAGCCGGGTGGCTTCGGAGCACCGCAGAACCCGCCGCCGGGCGGTGGTTTCGGGGCACCGCAGACGCCGCCGCCCCCGCAGGGCCCGCCGCCCGGAGCGCCGCAGCCGGGGTACGGGTACCCGCAGCAGCCGGGCCCGTACGGTCAGCAGCCCGGCCCGTACGCGCAGCCCGGCCCGTACGCCTCCGGTCCGTACGCCCAGCCCCAGCAGCCGGGCCCGTACGGTCAGCAGCCCGGCTACGGATACCCGCAGCCCCAGTTCCCCGGCGGACCCGGCACCCCGCCGCCCGGCGGCTCCGGCTCCCGCAACCCCTTCAAGGGCAAGCCGGCCCTCGCGATCGGCGCCGCGGTCGCGGCCCTGCTCGTCATCGGCGGCACCGTGTGGGCGGTCACCGGCACCGGGGACGACGGCAAGGACAAGAAGCCGGTCGCCGAGAAGAGCGACGACGCCAAGCCCTCGGTCTCCGGCGGCGCCCCGGTCGACCAGGGTGACGGCAGCGGCGACGGCGCCGAGGACCCCCAGGACCTCAACGAGGGCCGCCAGGCCGGCGAGTCCAGGGTGCTCTGGTACAAGGAGGCGCCCGACGCCCCCGGTTCCGGCGCCGACGCCGACGGCATGTGGATCACCGACAAGTCCGCGGTGAAGGCGGCGTACAAGCAGGTCTTCGCCTACAACGTCGACGACGGCAGGCCCACCTGGGACCCGATCACCTTCCCGCAGAAGATCTGCGCGGTCACCCCGGAGAAGACGGCCCAGAACACGGTCGTCGTCGCCTACATGAGCGGTTCCAGCGAGCGCGCCGAGTGCAACCGGCTCCAGCAGATCGACCTCGCCACCGGCAAGCAGGGCTGGAAGCAGGAGGTCGCGGACGGCGAGCTGTTCGACTCCACGCTCTCCGTCGAACTCACCGTCAGCGGCAGCACCCTGATGGTCGGCCGCTCCCAGTCCGGCACCGCCTACGACGTGACCAGCGGCAAGAAGCTGTACGACAAGAAGCGTTACGGCGACGCCTGCTTCCCCGCCGGATTCGCGGGCAGCGCGACGAAGCTCGTCCAGGTCGCCTCCTGCGGCGCCGGCGGCGACAACGCGCACGACGAGGTGCAGGGCCTCGACCCGAAGACCGGCAGGGTGCTGTGGACCCACCGGTACGAGAAGGGCTGGCGGGTCGAGCGGGCCTACTCCGTCGACCCGCTCGTCCTCTACGCCAGCAACGAGGACAAGAAGGTCTGGAACATCTCCGCCTTCACCGCCGCCGGCCGGGTCCAGGCGCAGGTCGGCGTCGACGAGGACTTCGCCCCCGAGTGCGGCTGGGCCATCCTCGATCGCGACCTCCAGGGCTGCACGGGCGTCGTCGTCGCCGACAACACCCTCTACCTGCCGACCAAGGCGACCACCGGCGCCAACGAGATCGTCGCGATCAACCTCGCCGACGGCAAGGAGAAGTGGCGCGCGAAGTCCCCCGCGGACGAGTCGATGCTGCCGGTGAAGGCCGAGGGCGGCGCGCTCGTGGCCTACGTGGAGCCGTCGTACGACGCGGGCGGCCAGGTCGTGTCGATCCCGACGGGCGGCGCCGGCCACACGCCGTCCAAGCTGCTGCAGAACCCGCAGAGCGTCGCGGACGTCGAGGACAGCTTCTTCTCGCGGGACGTCGACTGGGCCGACGGGCGCTTCTTCATCTCCAGCACCCGCCTGAACGGGAACGACGACGCGAAGGAGAAGTTGATGCTCGCCTACGGCAAGTGACCTCCTTCGCCCCCGCCGTCCGGCCGGACCCGTCGTCCCCGCTCCCCGAGGTACTCACGCCATGACCCAGCCGCCCCACCAGCCCCCGCAGCAAGGGGGTTTCGGCCCGCCGCAGGACCAGCCGCCGCAGCCGGCCCGGCCCCCCGCCCCACCGTCGGGCGGCGGCCCGGACCTCGGCAAGGCCCCCGCGCCCGGGTACGGCTACCCCCAGGCCCCGCAGACACCTCCGGCGGCCCCGCAGCCGCCCACGGCTCCGCCGACCCCGCCGACGGGCGCGCCGCAGCCGGGGTACGGGTATCCGCAGCCGCCGCAGACGCCCCAGCCCGGGTACGGCTACCCCGGCGGGCAGCCCGGACCGTACGGGCAGCCGCAGCCGGGACCCTACGGCCAGCCGACGCCGGCGTACGGTCAGCCGGCACCGGCGTACGGCCAGCCGGGGCAGCCCGGCCAGCCGGGTTACGGATACCCGCAGGCGACCGTGCCGATGCAGGCCCCGACCGGAGGCCCGGGCGGCGGGCGGAAGATCAGCGCGTCGATGGCGATCATCGTGGCGGCCGTCGTCGCGATCGCCCTCATCATCGGCGGCGGGGTCTGGTACGCGAGCTCCTCCGGCAAGGACGACAAGAACACCACCGCGGGCTCCGGCGGCGGCACCGGCGGCAAGGGCGGCACGGACGAGAAGGGCGGCTCCGGCGGCACCTCCTCCGGCGGCGAGGAGAAGGTGCCCGCGGACCCGTCCGCCAAGGTCCTCTTCCAGGTCCCGGCACCCGCGGTGAGCAAGGACGTCAGCACCGTCGTCGTCTCCGGCTCCTGGCTCACCGACAAGGTGTACGCCAAGAGCGGCATCGCCCAGATCGTCGGCTACGACCCCGACAAGGGCACCAAGCTGTGGACGATCCCGCTGGCGGGCCCCGTCTGCACCACCAGCCGGCACCTCACCGAGGACAACAAGGCGGTCGTCGTCCACGAGCCCGCCATGCCGACCAAGGCCGAGCCCTCGCACGGCTGCAGCCAGGTGGCGCTGATCGACCTGAACACCGGCAAGACGGTGTGGACGAAGACCGCCAACTCCGGTGACCAGCCGATCTCCTTCGGCAACGTCACGATCAGCGGCGGCACCGTCGCCGCCGGCAGCACCAGCGGCGGCGTCGCCTGGGACATCGCCAGCGGCAACGTCCTGTGGTCCCCGAAGCCGACCGACACCTGCTACGACGCGGGCTACGGCGGCGGCGAGAAGCTGGTCGCGGTGCGCAAGTGCGGCACGTACGACGCGCGGCAGCTGAACATCCAGACCCTCGACCCGAAGACCGGCAAGGTGCTCTCGGAGTACAAGATGGCCAAGGGCATCGAGTACGCGGGCATCGTCTCGACCAACCCCCTGGTCGTGGCCGCCGACGTCGGCGACTCCGCCGGTGACGGCAGCGGCATCTCGGACTTCTTCTCCATCGACAACAAGACCGGCAAGCTGCGCACCCGCATCTCGGCGCCGGGCGAGCAGTTCGCCGCCCGCTGCGACACCATCACCAAGATCGAGCAGTGCTCCGGCCTCGCGGTCGGCAACGACCGGATCTACATCCCGACCGAGGAGCACGAGGGCGGCGGCGAGGGCTACTCCCGGACCAACGAGATCGTCGCCCTCGACCTGGCCACCGGCAAGCAGACCGGGCAGCGCGCCGACGCCGGCGAGGGCTACACGATCACCCCGCTGCGCATGGACGGCGGCAACGTGATCGCCTACAAGAGCCCGCCGTACGACAAGGGCGGCCAGATCGTCAGCATCGACGGCGGGACGTTCAAGGAGACCAAGCTCCTGGAGAACCCGGCCACCGAGGCGGTGCGGGACGTGGAGGGCAGCATGCTGCCGGAGTACTCCGAGTACCTCTACTCCCAGGGCCACCTGTACATGTCGCAGGTGTACGCCAGTGAGATGACCAGCTCGGACGACAAGGAGTACCTGGTCATCGGGTTCGGCGCCGGCGGCTGAGCGCTCGGCCCCCGTCGTGTGTCCACGGCCCCGCCCCTGTTCGGGGGCGGGGCCGTATTGCGAGGGATTTCGGCGTTCCGGGGCAGTTCTTCCCGGTAGGGGCAGCGCGACGTCGAACTAGCGTGTAGCTTCCGGGGGCATGAGGGCGGGGCCGGGGGCCGGGGGGCCGGGCCGGGCTGGGCCGGGGGGACTGGGGGTTGCTCTATGGGAGTGCGGCTCATGGTGGTCGACGACCACCGACTGCTCGCCGAGGCACTGGCCTCGGCGCTGAAGCTGCGCGGGCACCGGGTGCTCGCCGCGACGGCGCCCGCCGCGGGGGCGGCGGAACTGGTGATCAGCCGGGCGCCGGAGGTGTGCCTGCTGGGCACGGCGGCACCGGCCGAGCCGGGGATCTTCGACCCGGTGGTGCGGATCAAGCGGGAGCGGCCGCAGGTGGCGGTGCTGGTGCTGGGGCCGGTGCCCAGTCCGCGCGGGATCGCGGCGGCGTTCGCGGCGGGGGCGTCGGGGTACGTCCGGCACGACGAGCGCATCGAGGGGGTCGAGCGGGCGATCATGAAGGCGCGGGCGGGTGAGGCGGCGGTGACGCCGGCGCTGCTCCAGGGGGCGTTCGGGGAGCTGCTGAATCCGGCGGCCCAGCCCGACGACGAGGGGCAGCGGTTGCTGTCGATGCTCACCCCGAGGGAGGTCGAGGTGCTGGTCCGGGTCGCCGACGGCGAGGACACCCGGCTGATCGCGGCCGGCATGGGGATCGCGCCGTCCACGGCGCGTACGCATGTGCAGCGGGTCCTGATGAAGCTGGGCGTGGGCTCCCGCCTGGAGGCGGCCGCACTGGCCGCGCGGACGGGGCTGCTGGACCGGGCGGGGGCCTCCGGCGGTTGAACGGGGCGCCTGCGGCGGCCTGTGCGGGTTCGGTGGTGGTGCGGGGTGCCTGCGGCGGCCTGTGCGGGTTCGGTGGTGGTGCGGGGTGCCTGCGGCGGCCTGTGCGGGTTCGGTGGGGGTGCGCGGATGCCTGCGGCGCCTGTGCGGCTCCGGTGGGGGTGCGGGGTGCCTGCGGCGCCTGTGCGGCTTCGGTGGGGGTGCGGGTAGCGCCTTCGGTGGTCTGTGGGTCGGGGCCGCGTCGGGGGGTGTCCGTCCTCGGAACGGCGCGGAATCGGGTACTGACCAGCAGGCGGGGCGTTGACGCGCCAACCGCTGCGGGCGGACACCCCCCGACACGTCCCCTTCCCGCCGTACGCGACTGACCCGCCGTCCCCACTCAGCTATGGGCAGCCGCCATCCGCCACCGCTCCAGCTGCGGACAGTCGCCGTGCCGCCGTAGCTGCGGGCAGTCGTGCCTCCCCCAGTGCCTGAACGGCCTGGGCGGTACCCCCGGGGCGGCACGGGTGGACGGTGGGGGTCCCCCCGCTCGAGCGAAGCCGAGAGTGGGGGAGGTACCCCGTAGCGCCGGGCGCGCGAACCTACCCCGCCCCACTCCCGCGCCGGGCGCCCGTGAACGACGTTCACGGGACCCGCGTCACCCCCGCGGCGGCTCCTCGGCAGAGCGCGGCGGAGCCATCGGCCGCAGCTTCAGCCAGGCCAGGAAGAACAGCCCCAGCACCAGCATCCCCAGCCCGGTCCACAGGTTGATGTTCACCCCCTGCGCCTTGTCGATGTCGTCGTCGGACGCCACGAAGCCCGCGATCGTCACGATGACGCCGTAGACCACGAACAGTCCGCCGATGATCCGCCGGATGTCGAACAGCCGCGCGGCGGTCGCGGACTTGCTCTCCAGCTCGGAGACCTCGTCCTGGACGTTCTTGTCGGAGTGGGAATCGGACATGCTCTCTCAATCCTCCCGCGGTCAGAACGAGAACGGGATGTAGCAGGCGGCGGCCAGCACGACCGCGCCCCAGCCCAGCAGCGCCGGCTTGCGGTACCACGCGTCGTCGCCCTCGGCGGGCGGCTCCGCCATGCCGGGGGAACGGGTGCCGTACACCAGGCCCTGGAGCTCGGCGACCGGCTTGGGCTTGGTGAACAGGGACACGGCGACCATGACGACCGCTCCGGCGACGAAGCCCGCGATCGCCGAGACGAAGTTGGCGCCCTGGTCGGAGGGGATGTCGATGATGCCCTGCTTGTAGACGACGAAGTAGTTGACCATCGCGGCGGTGGTGCCCGCGATCAGGCCCCAGAAGCCGGACTTCATGGACGCCCGCTTCCAGAACATGCCGATGATGAAGACCACGAACATCGGCACGTTGAAGAAGGAGAAGAGCGTCTGGAGGTAGCTCATGATGTTCGAGAAGGACGAGGCCAGGAAGGCCGTCCCGATCGACGCCAGGACGCCGATCACCGTGATCAGGCGGCCGAAGCGCACGTAGTACGCGTCGTCGCGGTCCTTCACCACGTACTTCGCCCAGATGTCGGTGGTGAAGACCGTGTTGAAGGAGGAGACGTTCGCGGCCATGCCCGCCATGAAGGCCGCCAGGAGGCCGGTCACGGCGATGCCGAGGACGCCGTTGGGCAGCAGCTGCTGCATCAGGTACGGGATCGCGTCGTTGTACTGGAGGTCCGAGCCGGGCGTGCCGATCTTCGGGACGAGGACCGCGGCGACCAGGCCCGGGATCATCACCAGGAAGACGATGAAGATCTTCGGGAACGCGGCGATCAGCGGCGTGCGCTGGGCCGCCGAGAGGTTCTTCGCCGACAGGGCGCGCTGCACCTCGGCGAAGTTCGTCGTCCAGTAGCCGAAGGAGAGCACGAAGCCGAGGCCGAGGACGATGGTCAGCCAGTTGGCGCCCAGCGGGTTCGCGCTGCCGATGCCCGTGCCGCCCCACGAGGTCATGAAGTCGGCGCCGTGGGACTGGGTGAGGGAGTCGGACAGGCCGTCCCAGCCGCCGACCTTCTTCAGGCCCAGGACGGTGATCGGGATGAGCGCCGCCATGATCACGAAGAACTGGAGGACCTCGTTGTAGATCGCCGAGGAGAGTCCGCCGAGGGTGATGTACGCCAGGACGAAGAAGCCGGCGACCACGATGGCCACCCACTCCGGCCAGCCGAGCAGCGCCTCGACGACGATCGCGAGGGCGTAGAGGTTCACCCCGGCGATCAGGATGGCGGCGAAGGCGAACAGGACCGAACTCAGCAGGTGTGCCGCCCTGTCGAAGCGCAGGAGGAGGAACTCCGGGACCGAGCGGACCTTGGAGCCGTAGTAGAACGGCATCATCACCAGGCCGAGGAAGACCATCGCGGGGATGGCGCCGATCCAGTACCAGTGCGTCGTGTAGACGCCGTACTGCGCGCTGTTGGCGGCCATCCCCAGGATCTCGGTGGCGCCGAGATTGGCCGAGATGAAGGCGAGGCCGGTGATCCAGGCGGCCAGGGACCGGCCGGACAGGAAGAAGTCCAGGCTGGTCCTGACCGAGCGGCGGGCGGCGAAACCGATGCCGAGGACGACGACGAAGTAGATCCCGAGGATCGTGTAGTCGAGCCAGTTGGTGGGGAGTCGAAGCTCCGCGGCTAGGTATGTGGGGGTATGCATACGAACTCGCTTCGTTGCGCGAACTGATCCGGAGCGGAACTTACGCCTCCGAGTTCAACTTCTGAACACTTCTGGTGATGTTCTTTGTTTGATTGTGATGATCAGCGTCCTGGTGGGTTGTGATGTGTTATGTTTGATTGTGTTGGATGATTGGGTGTGGGTGCAGAGGAGTGCGGCAGTGAAGAAGACCTCGACCCGGCTGGCCGACGGCCGCGAGCTCATCTACTACGACCTGCGCGACGACCGGGTGCGCGACGCCGTCGACCGGCGTCCGCTGGAGCGGACCGTCACCACCTCCGAGATCCGCCGCGACCCGCTGCTCGGCGACTCGGTCGCCGTCGCCTCCCACCGCCAGGGCCGCACCTACCACCCGCCCGCCGACCAGTGCCCCCTGTGCCCGTCCGAGGGCGAGCGGCTGAGCGAGATCCCCGACGCGTCGTACGACGTGGTGGTCTTCGAGAACCGTTTCCCCTCGCTGGCCGGCGACTCCGGCCGCTGCGAGGTCGTCTGCTTCACCTCCGACCACAACGCCTCGTTCGCCGACCTGGGCGAGGAGCAGGCCCGGCTCGTGCTCGACGCCTGGACGGACCGCACCTCGGAGCTGTCGCATCTGTCCTCCGTCGAACAGGTCTTCTGCTTCGAGAACCGCGGCGCCGAGATCGGCGTGACGCTCGGTCACCCGCACGGGCAGATCTACGCCTACCCGTTCACCACTCCCCGCACCGCCCTGATGCTCCGTTCACTCGCCGCGCACAAGGAGGCGACCGGCGGGGAGAACCTGTTCGACGCGGTGGTGGAGCGGGAGCTGGCCGGCGAGCGGGTCGTCCTGGAGGGCGAGCACTGGGCCGCCTTCGTGCCGTACGCGGCGCACTGGCCGTACGAGGTGCACCTCTACCCCAAGCGGCGCGTGCCCGACCTGCTCGGCCTCGACGAGGCGGCGCGCACGGAGTTCCCCCGGGTCTATCTGGAACTGTTGAGGCGCTTCGACCGGATCTTCGGGGAGGGTGAGCCTCCGACGCCGTACATCGCGGCCTGGCACCAGGCGCCGTTCGGCCTGCTGGAGGACTTCGACGGTGTGACGCGGGACGACTTCGCGCTGCACCTGGAGCTTTTCACGATTCGCCGTACGTCCGGCAAGCTGAAGTTCCTCGCGGGCTCCGAGTCCGGCATGAACGTGTTCATCAACGACGTGCCCCCGGAGCGCGCGGCCGAGCGATTGCGAGAGGTAGCGAGTTCATGAGTGGGAAGTACCTGGTGACGGGCGGCGCGGGCTATGTCGGCAGCGTGGTCGCCCAGCATCTGCTGGAGGCGGGTCACGAGGTCACCGTCCTCGACAACCTCTCCACCGGATTCAGGGAGGGCGTCCCCGCGGGCGCCGCGTTCGTCGAGGGCGACATCCGCGACGCCGCCAAGTGGCTGGACGCCTCGTTCGACGGCGTGCTGCACTTCGCCGCGTTCTCGCAGGTCGGCGAGTCGGTCGTGAAGCCCGAGAAGTACTGGGACAACAACGTCGGCGGCACCATGGCCCTGCTGGAGGCCATGCGCACGGCGGGCGTGCGCCGGCTCGTCTTCTCCTCCACGGCCGCCACCTACGGCGAGCCCGAGGAGGTGCCGATCGTCGAGACCGCGCCGACGAAGCCCACCAACCCGTACGGCGCCTCCAAGCTCGCCGTCGACCACATGATCACCGGCGAGGCGGCGGCCCACGGCCTGGGCGCGGTCTCCCTGCGCTACTTCAACGTCGCCGGCGCGTACGGCGCGTACGGCGAGCGGCACGACCCCGAGTCGCACCTGATCCCGCTGGTGCTCCAGGTCGCGCAGGGCAGGCGGGACGCGATCTCCGTCTACGGCGACGACTACCCGACGCCGGACGGCACCTGCGTGCGCGACTACATCCACGTCGCCGACCTGGCCGAGGCCCACCTGCTCGCCCTGGACGCGGCCGTTCCCGGCGAGCACCTGATCTGCAACCTGGGCAACGGCAACGGCTTCTCCGTCCGCGAGGTCGTCGAGACCGTCCGCCGGGTCACCGGCCACCCGATCCCCGAGGTCGTGGCCCCCCGCCGGGGCGGCGACCCGGCCACCCTGGTGGCGTCGGCCGCCACCGCCCGCGAGAAGCTGGGCTGGAACCCGTCCCGCGCGGACCTCGCGGGGATCGTCGCCGACGCGTGGGAGTTCGCGCAGCGGCACGCGAAGTAGACCTGCAGGACGTGGAGAAGTACGGAAGGGCGAGGGGCAGGGCATGAGCGAGACTGTGGCGCGGGCGGTCGGTGAGCGGTTCCGCGAGCTGTACGGGGCAGAGCCGCAGGGGGTGTGGGCGGCGCCGGGCCGGGTCAACCTCATCGGCGAGCACACCGACTACAACGACGGCTTCGTCATGCCGTTCGCCCTCCCGCACACCGCGGTCGCCGCGGTCTCCCGGCGCGACGACGGCGTCCTGCGCCTGCACTCGGCGGACATCGACGCCGGCCCCGTCGAGCTGCGCGTCGCCGACCTGACCCCCGAGGCGGACCGGACCTGGACGGCGTACCCCTCGGGCGTCGTCTGGGCGCTGCGCGAGGCCGGGCACGAGATCACCGGCGCCGACGTCCACCTGGCCTCGACGGTCCCGTCGGGCGCGGGCCTGTCCTCGTCGGCGGCCCTGGAGGTCGTCGTCGCCCTGGCCCTGAACGACCTGTACGCCCTCGGCCTGCGCGGCTGGCAGCTGGCCCGCCTGTGCCAGCGCGCCGAGAACGTCTACGTCGGCGCACCGGTCGGCATCATGGACCAGACGGCGTCCGCGTGCTGCGAGGACGGCCACGCCCTGTTCCTGGACACCCGCGACCTCTCCCAGCGCCAGATCCCCTTCGACCTGGCCGCCGAGGGCATGCGCCTGCTCGTCGTCGACACGCAGGTCAAGCACTCCCACAGCGAGGGCGAGTACGGCAAGCGCCGCGCCGGCTGCGAGAAGGGCGCCGCCCTGCTGGGCGTCGACGCGCTGCGGGACGTCCCGTACGCGGAACTGGACGCGGCGCTCGAACGGCTGGGCGACGAGGAGGAGGTGCGCCGCCTGGTCCGCCACGTCGTCACGGAGGACGAGCGCGTGGAGCGGGTGGTGGCGCTGCTGGAGTCCGGCGACACCCGCGCCATCGGTCCGGTCCTCGTCGAGGGCCACGCCTCCCTGCGGGACGACTTCCGCATCTCCTGCCCGGAGCTGGACCTGGTCGTCGACACCGCCCTGGAGGCCGGCGCCCTGGGCGCGCGGATGACCGGCGGCGGCTTCGGCGGCTCGGCGATCGTGCTGGTGGAGGCGGCGGACGTGGACGACGTCACCAAGGCGGTCGAGGAGGCGTTCGCCGCGGCCGGCCTCACCGCTCCCCGGGTGTTCGAGGCGGTGCCCTCGGCGGGCGCGCGGCGGATCAGCCCAGCCGCTTGACCAGCGTGTACTCGGTGATCCCCGGCGGATAGTCGGGGATCACGCACACCACCTCGTAGCCCTGCCCGCGGTAGAAGCCCGGCGCCTGGAAGTCCCAGGTCTCCACGCGCGCCGCCGCGCAGCCCCGTTCGTCGCGGGCCGTCCGTTCCGCCTCGCCCAGCAGCGCGGTGCCCAGCCCCGTGCCCCGGCACCGGTCGTCCACCCACAGGTAGGTCACGTGGAGCCAGGTCGCCCAGGTGTGCCCGACGAGACCGCCCGCGAGGCCGCCCCCGTCGTCCAGGACCCAGACGTGCAGGGGGAATTCGCGTTCGTGAGGGGTGCCGCGCAGGGAACGCAGGATCGGGGAGGCGGCCGTGTTCGTCTTCCGCAGGCGGGTGCGCAGCAGATCGCGCCGTGCCGTGTCTACTTCTGTCACAAGACGAAACATGCGGCTCACCATAAACGCGCCCGGCTGTCAGTTCTGCAAATAGCCTTCCGCTCCCGGCGCCCGTCCGTACCCTGATGGACAGCACCGGTGGGGGCCGGTGCCGTTCAGGGGGCGAGACAGCCGGGTACGGGACCCGGGACGGGGGAGCGGTTGTCGTACGGCGGCGGCCGTGCGGTTGCGGCGACCCGTCCCCGGTACCGGACACGAGGACGCACACGGGGACTTCGGGCCCCGTGCCCGTGCCGGTGTTGTCCTTTGGCGATGTATCCCCTGCTCCTCGGGAGCCGGGGAAGGGGGTTTCGTGGTGCGCATCCGAGTGCTGGTCGTCGACGACCACCGCATCTTCGCCGAGTCGCTGGCCGCCGCGCTGGCCGCCGAGCCGGACGTCGACGTCCTGGCGGCGGGCAGCGGTCCGGCCGCGCTGCGCTGCCTGAAGAAGGCCGCGGTCGAGGGGCGGCCGTTCGACGTGCTGCTCGTCGACGCCGACCTGGGCGGCCACGTGCCCGCCGCCCGGCCGGCCGTGCCCGTGCGGGACGGCGACGAGGACGGGCTGGTGGACGGCATCTCGCTGGTCGCCGGGGTGCGGTCGGCGCAGCCCGGGGTGCGGATCGTCGTCCTCGCCGAGAGGGACGACCCCCGGCGGGCCGCCCTGGCGCTGGGCGCCGGAGCCTGCGGGTGGGTCGCCAAGGACTGTTCCCTGTCGCGGCTGCTCAGCGTCATCCGGGGGGTGCTGCGCGACGAGACGCACCTGCCGCCCGCGCTGCTCACCGGGGTCCTGCGGGAGCTGACCGCCGCCCGCAGGCACCGCACCGAGAGCGAACGGCTGGTGGAGTCGCTGACCCCGCGCGAGCGGGAGGTGCTGCGCTGCATGGTCGCCGGCCTCGGCCGCAAGGCCGTCGCCGAGCGGCTGTACCTGTCCCCGCACACGGTGCGCACCCACATGCAGAACGTGCTGGGCAAGCTGGGCGTCCACTCCACCCTCGCCGCCGTCGCCCTGGCGCGCCGGGCCGGGGTGGGGCCCGCCGACCTATCCGGGGATGTTGTCGAACGGGGCGGTCAGCTGGCGTAGCAGGGCGGCCAGTTCGCCGCGCTGGGCGCGGGAGAGCTCGCCCAGGATCGCGCGCTCCTGGTCCAGGAGCCCGGCGAGGGCCTGGTCGGCGCGGTCCCGGCCCTCGGCCGTGAGCCGGACCAGCACGCCGCGCCGGTCGCTGGGGTCGGGCAGGCGTTCCACCAGGCCCTTCTTGGCGAGGCGGTCGATGCGGTTGGTCATCGTGCCGGAGGTGACCAGGGTCTGGGTGAGCAGCTGGCCCGGCGAGAGCTGGTACGGGGTGCCCGCGCGGCGCAGCGCCGTCAGGACGTCGAACTCCCACGGCTCCAGCTGGTGCTCGGAGAAGGCCAGCCGACGTGCGCGGTCCAGGTGCCGGGCGAGCCTGCTCACCCGGCTCAGCACCTCGAGCGGTTCCACGTCGAGGTCCGGGCGCTCCCGGCGCCACGCTGCGACCAGCCGATCGACCTCGTCCTCCATGACGATCAGTGTAGTGGTTGTGTCGATGTGAAGTCTCTTGATGTCAACCATCTTGACATCAAGAGATTTTCGGGGTCACGCTGGACACCCGCCCCGCACGGCCACCCCTGGAGGCACCATGCCCGCCGCCCCCGTCTGGGACCCCGCCCGGTACCTGCGCCACGCGGACCACCGCGCCCGCCCCTTCACCGACCTCCTCGCCCGGATCCCCGGGCTCCCCACCGCCCGCCCCCGCGTCGCCGACCTCGGCTGCGGCCCCGGCAACGTCACCACCCTGCTCGCCGGCCGCTGGCCCACCGCCCGCATCACCGGCTACGACGACTCCGCCGAGATGCTCGCGCGGGCCGAGGAGCACGCCGGACCCACCCCGGGCGGCGGACGCCTCGGCTTCGCCCGTGCCGACGTCCGCACCTGGACCCCGGCCGAGCCGCACGACCTGATCATCAGCAACGCCGCCCTCCAGTGGGTCCCCGGGCACGCCGAACGCTTCGCCGACTGGATCACCGCCCTGCGGCCCGGCGGCACCTTCGCCTTCCAGGTCCCCGGCAACTTCGACGCCCCCAGCCACCGCCTGATGCGTGACATCGCCGGCTCCCCGCGCTGGCGCGACCGCCTCGCCGGCACCCTGCGCCACGACGACGCCGTGCACACCCCCGGGACCTACCTGGAGAGGCTGACGGACCTCGGTTGCACGGCGGACGTCTGGGAGACGACGTACCTGCACCTGCTGACCGGGGACGACCCCGTCCTCGACTGGGTCGCGGGCACGGGCCTGCGTCCCGTCCTCACCGCGCTCGACGACGACCCGCAGGCCCGGGACGCGTTCGTCGAGGAGTACCGCACCGCCCTGCGCGAGGCCTACCCGCCCGGCCCGCACGGCACCCCGTTCCCCTTCCGCCGCGTCTTCGCCGTCGCCACCAGGAGGCGTGAGCGGTGAACACCGCGCTCGACCACGTCCGGCTCGCCGCCCCGCCCGGCTCCGGGGACGACCTGCGGGCCTACTACGCGGGCGCCCTCGGCATGACCGAGATCCCCGAGCCACCGGCCCTGGCGGCACGCGGCGGCTGCTGGTTCCGGACCGGCGCCGTCCAGCTCCACCTGGGCACCGAGACGGACTTCCGGCCCGCGAAGAAGGCCCACCCCGGCCTGAGGGTCACGGGGATCGACACGTACGCCGCCCGGCCGGCCGCGCACGGAGCCCCGGTCACCCGGGACGACGCCCTGCCGGGCCACAAGCGCTTCTCCAGCGAGGACCCGGTGGGCAACCGGCTCGAATTCCTGGAACCGGCCGGCTGACCGTCGCACCGCTACGACTTCCGGTGCCCGATCAGCCGCGGCTTGGGCTCCAGCCCGTCCAGGCCGTGCCACGCCAGGTTCACCAGGTGCGCCGCCACCTCCGCCTTCTTCGGGCGGCGCACGTCCAGCCACCACTGGCCGGTCAGCGCCACCATGCCGACCAGCGCCTGCGCGTACAGCGGGGCCAGCTTGGCGTCGAAGCCGCGGTTCTTGAACTCGCGGCCCAGGATGTCCTCCACCTGGGTGGCGATGTCGGAGATCAGCGAGGCGAAGGTGCCCGTCGACTGCGGGATGGGGGAGTCGCGGACCAGGATGCGGAAGCCGTCCGTGTACTCCTCGATGTAGTCCAGCAGCGCGAACGCGGCCTGCTCGCACAGCTCACGCGGATGGCCCGCGGTCAGGGAGCTGGTCACCATGTCCAGCAGCCGCCGCATCTCGCGGTCCACCACCACCGCGTACAGGCCCTCCTTGCCGCCGAAGTGCTCGTACACCACCGGCTTGGACACCCCGGCCTTCGCCGCGATCTCCTCCACCGACGTGCCCTCGAAGCCCTTCGCGGCGAAGAGGGTGCGACCGATCTCCAGCAGTTGCTGGCGACGCTCGGCACCGGTCATCCGGGTACGGCGCGCACGCCGCGGCTTGTCATTGCTGGGAGTGCTGGAGTCGGTCGCCACAGCGACCATCATGCCGCCTCGACGGTTTCCCTCCGGCGGCGGGAGCCGCCTTGGTCCGTGTTGCGGCGCGAATCGATACGCGAGCGTGACGGCCACCGCACGTCGTACGCCCACCCCAGCTGCTCGAACCAGCGGATCAGACGGGCGGACGAGTCCAGCTGCCCGCGCATCACCCCGTGCCGCGCCGACGTCGGGTCGGCGTGGTGCAGGTTGTGCCAGGACTCACCGCAGGACAGGATCGCCAGCCACCACACGTTGCCCGAACGGTCCCGCGACCTGAACGGCCGCTTGCCGACCGCGTGGCAGATCGAGTTGATCGACCACGTCACATGGTGCAGCAACGCCACCCGGACGAGTGAGCCCCAGAAGAACCCGGTGAACGCACCCCACCAGGACATCGTGACCAGCCCGCCGATCAGCGCCGGCAGCGCCAGCGACACCGCCGTCCACAGGACGAACTGGCGGGAGATCGCACGCAGCGCCGGGTCCTTGATCAGATCCGGCGCGTACTTGTCCTGCGGCGTCTGCTCCTCGTCGAACATCCACGCGATGTGCGCCCACCACAGGCCCTTGATCAGGGCCGGCACCGTCTCGCCGTACCGCCACGGCGAATGCGGGTCGCCCTCGGCGTCCGAGAACTTGTGGTGCTTGCGGTGGTCGGCGACCCACCGGACCAGCGGCCCCTCGACCGCCATCGAACCCGCGATCGCCAGCGCGATCTTCAACGGCCGCTTCGCCTTGAACGAACCATGGGTGAAATGACGGTGGAACCCGATCGTGATGCCGTGGCAGCCCAGGAAGTAGAAGAACACCAGCAGGCCCAGGTCCAGCCAGCTCACCCCCCACCCCCACGCCAGCGGCACCGCCGCCACCAGCGCGAGGAACGGGACCGTGATGAACAGCAGGAGGGTGATCTGCTCGATCGACCGCTTCTGCTCACCACCGAGGGTGGCGGAGCCTTCGCCGGGGGCCTTCGCAGCGTCTGGGATCACATCGGAACTCGTGGTCATGCGCGTCCTCTGGGGGTCGAGGGTCGTGGCCGGCGCCGGGCTGCGGAAACACGCCGCGGAAACCACGCACGATTTCCTACAATTCCGTAACCTACGGCGACGTAAGTATGGCAGTGCGTCGCCGCCCGGCAAGAGCCCGAGAACCTGCGCGTCCGGCTCGACACCTATCCTGGAGAGCGGTCGGACAGCGCGGTCCGCTCAGATTTCTTCCCGGACGTCCGGCCCCGTAAGCGGCGCCCGCCGCGCGAGACGCCGTCCGGGTTCCCTCCCAGACGAGCTTCAACACTGCAAGGAGCCGCACCTGTGAGCAGTGCCGACGACCAGACTGTGTCCCAGGCGACCACCAACGCCGAACTGCGGGCCGACATCCGCCGACTGGGCGACCTCCTCGGGGAGACCCTCGTCAGGCAGGAGGGCCCCGAACTGCTGGACCTCGTCGAGAAGGTACGCCGCCTGACCCGAGAGGACGGCGAGGCCGCGGCGGAACTGCTGCGCGGCACCGAACTGCAGACCGCGGCCAAGCTGGTCCGCGCCTTCTCCACCTACTTCCACCTCGCCAACGTCACCGAACAGGTCCACCGCGGCCGCGAACTGCGCGCCCGCCGCGCCGCCGAGGGCGGCCTGCTCGCCCGCACGGCCGACCGCCTCAAGGACGCCGACCCCGAGCACCTGCGCGAAACGGTCCGCAACCTCAACGTGCGCCCCGTCTTCACCGCGCACCCCACCGAGGCCGCCCGCCGCTCCGTCCTCAACAAGCTGCGCCGCATCGCCGCCCTCCTCGACACCCCCGTCATCGAGACCGACCGACGCCGCCTCGACACCCGCCTCGCCGAGAACATCGACCTCGTCTGGCAGACCGACGAACTGCGCGTCGTACGCCCCGAACCCGCCGACGAGGCCCGCAACGCCATCTACTACCTCGACGAACTCCACGCCGGCGCCGTCGGCGACGTCCTGGAGGACCTGACGGCCGAACTCGAACGCGCCGGCGTCAAGCTCCCCGACGACACCCGCCCCCTCACCTTCGGCACCTGGATCGGCGGCGACCGCGACGGCAACCCCAACGTCACCCCCCAGGTCACCTGGGACATCCTCATCCTCCAGCACGAACACGGCATCAACGACGCCCTGGAGATGATCGACGAGCTGCGCGGCTTCCTGTCCAACTCCATCCGCTACACCGGAGCGACGGAAGAACTCCTCACCTCCCTCCAGGCCGACCTCGACAAGCTCCCCGAGATCAGCCCCCGCTACAAGCGCCTCAACGCCGAGGAGCCCTACCGGCTCAAGGCCACCTGCATCCGGCAGAAGCTGGAGAACACCAAGCAGCGCCTCGCCAAGGGCATCCCCCACGAGAACGGCCGCGACTACCTCGGCACCGCCGAACTCCTCGCCGACCTGCGCATCCTCCAGACCTCCCTGCGCGAACACCGCGGCGGCCTCTTCGCCGACGGCCGGCTCGCCCGCACCATCCGCACCCTGGCCGCCTTCGGCCTCCAGCTCGCCACCATGGACGTCCGCGAACACGCCGACGCCCACCACCACGCCCTCGGCCAGCTCTTCGACCGCCTCGGCGAGGAATCCTGGCGCTACGCCGACATGCCCCGCGAGTACCGCACCAAGCTCCTCGCCAAGGAACTGCGCTCCCGCAGGCCCCTGGCCCCGACCCCCGCCCCGGTGGACGCCGCCGGCGAGAAGACCCTCGGCGTCTTCCAGACCGTGCGCCGCGCCCTGGAGGTCTTCGGCCCCGAGGTCATCGAGTCCTACATCATCTCCATGTGCCAGGGCGCCGACGACGTCTTCGCCGCGGCCGTGCTGGCCCGCGAGGCCGGCCTCATCGACCTGCACGCCGGCTGGGCCAAGATCGGCATCGTGCCGCTCCTGGAGACCACCGACGAGCTCAAGGCCGCCGACACCATCCTCGAGGACCTCCTCGCCGACCCCTCCTACCGGCGCCTGGTCGCCCTGCGCGGCGACGTCCAGGAGGTCATGCTCGGCTACTCCGACTCCTCCAAGTTCGGCGGCATCACCACCTCGCAGTGGGAGATCCACCGCGCCCAGCGCCGCCTGCGCGACGTCGCCCACCGCTACGGCGTCCGCCTGCGCCTCTTCCACGGCCGCGGCGGCACCGTCGGCCGCGGCGGCGGCCCCACCCACGACGCCATCCTCGCCCAGCCCTGGGGCACCCTCGAGGGCGAGATCAAGGTGACCGAACAGGGCGAGGTCATCTCCGACAAGTACCTCATCCCCTCCCTGGCCCGCGAGAACCTGGAACTGACGGTCGCCGCCACCCTCCAGGCCTCCGCCCTGCACACCGCACCCCGCCAGTCCGACGAGGCCCTCGCCCGCTGGGACGCCGCCATGGACGTCGTCTCCGAGGCCGCCCACCAGGCCTACCGCAAGCTGGTCGAGGACCCCGACCTGCCGACGTACTTCCTGGCCTCCACACCGGTCGACCAGCTCGCCGACCTGCACCTGGGCTCGCGGCCCTCCCGCCGCCCCGGCTCAGGAGTCTCGCTCGACGGACTGCGCGCCATCCCCTGGGTGTTCGGCTGGACCCAGTCCCGGCAGATCGTCCCCGGCTGGTACGGCGTCGGCTCCGGCCTCAAGGCACTGCGCGAGGCCGGCCTGGACACCGTCCTGGACGAGATGCACCAGCAGTGGCACTTCTTCCGCAACTTCATCTCCAACGTCGAGATGACCCTCGCCAAGACCGATCTGCGCATCGCCCAGCACTACGTCGACACCCTCGTCCCCGACGAACTCAAGCACGTCTTCGACGCCATCAAGACCGAACACGAACTGACCGTCGCCGAAGTGCTGCGGGTCACCGGCGAGGACGAACTCCTCGACGCCGACCCCGTCCTCAAGCAGACGTTCGCCATCCGCGACGCCTACCTGGACCCGATCTCCTACCTCCAGGTCGCCCTCCTCGGCCGCCAGCGCGAAGCGGCCGCCGCCGGCGAGGAAGTCGACCCGCTGCTCGCCCGGGCCCTGCTGCTCACCGTCAACGGCGTCGCCGCCGGCCTGCGCAACACCGGCTGACACCCCGCCACCCGCACACCGCGGTGCCCCCGCGCCCACCACGGGCACGGGGGCACCGCCGCAACCGCCTCACACCACGACGAACGCCGCCGTCAGCAACCCCACCCCGGACCCGGCCAGCACCCACGCCACCCGCGTCCGCCGCAACCCGCCCGCCACCACCACCGACGCCAGCAGCAGCGCACCACCCAGCGGCACCCACGCGTACAACACCCCCGCCGGACCCGAACGCACCGCCTGCGCACCGCCCGGCTTCAGCACCACCGAATACGTCCGCCCCTCCGCCACGGCCACCGAATCCTCGATCACGACACGCCCCCGCGCCCGCGACCCCGCCGACACCGGCGCATACGGCCCACTGCACGAACCGCCCCCGCACCGCGTCACCTCGACCGTGCCCCGCTCACGCCCCTTGGTCAGCATCACGTGCTGCGCCGTCCCCCACGACGCCCACACCCCGGCGATCAGGATCAGCGCCGACACCGTGCCCATCGCCACCACCCGGCCGAACCGCAGCGCGGCACGCGAGACACGCGAGACACGCGAGACGGCCTGACGGGGACGGGCGGCGGCAGCGACTGAGGCAGGCATGGCCGGGATCATTGGCCATACCTACGCGGCCGGTCAACTCACCCGGGCGGCACACACGGACACGTCACGAGTTGTACGTGCCCTGCGCACGCTCCAGCCCCTCGACCACCAGACACTCCACCGCATCCGCCGCACGGTCCACGAAGTAGTCCAGCTCCCTGCGCTCCGCCGACGAGAAATCCTTCAGCACGAAATCCGCCACCGGCATCCGCCCCGGCGGCCGCCCGATCCCGAACCGCACCCGGTGATAGTCCGCCCCCAGCGACTTCGTGATCGACTTCAGCCCGTTGTGCCCGTTGTCCCCGCCACCCAGCTTCAGCCGCAGCACCCCGTAGTCGATGTCCAGCTCGTCGTGCACCGCCACGACATGGCCCACCGGCACCTTGTAGAAGTCCCGCAACACCGTCACCGGACCCCCCGACACGTTCATGAACGACATCGGCTTCGCCAGGATCACCCGCCGACCGGCCGGCCCCGGCGGCCCGACCCGCCCCTCCACCACCTGAGCCTGCGCCTTGCCGTGCCGCTTGAACCGCGCCCCGATCCGCTCCGCCAGCAGATCCACCACCATGAAACCGACATTGTGCCGATTCCCGGCGTACTCGGGGCCCGGATTGCCGAGACCGGCCACCAACCAGGGCGCACCCGCGTCCGTCGTCACGTCCATGCCTCCTCAACCGCCCGTCCGACCACACATACACGTCGGCCGCTGCCCCACACGGGAACAGCGGCCGACCAGGAAATATCCCCCGGGGGACGATCAGGCCTCGGCGGCCTCTTCGCCCTCACCCTCGGCAGCGGGCTCCTCGGCCTGCGCGGCCAGGACCTGCAGCACCACGGCGTCGTCCTCCACCGCCAGCTTCACACCGGACGGCAGCGCGATGTCCTTCGCCAGGACAGAGGCACCGGCCTCCAGACCCTCCACGGACACGGTGACCTGCTCCGGGATGTGCGTGGCCTCGGCCTCGACCGGCAGCGCGGCCAGCACGTGCTCCAGCAGGTTGCCGCCCGGGGCCAGCTCGCCCTCGGTCTGCACCGGGATCTCGACGGTCACCGTCTCGCCGCGCTTCACCAGCTGCAGGTCGACGTGCTCCAGGAAGCCCTTGATCGGGTCACGCTGGACCGACTTCGGGATCGCCAGCTCGTTGGTCTTGCCGTCGATGTCCAGCGCGATCAGCACGTTCGGCGTACGCAGCGCCAGCAGCAGCTCGTGACCCGGAAGCGTCAGGTGGACCGGGTCCGAACCGTGACCGTACAGAACACCCGGAACCTTGTCGTCACGACGGATACGACGCGCGGCACCCTTGCCGAACTCGGTGCGGGTCTCGGCGGCGAGCTTCACCTCGGACATGATCACTCCTCGTAGAGGTAGAAACGGACGTGGTCACCCGGCCACGAACGGCCTGCTACGAAGAGCGCGTCGATAACGGACAACCACACCCGCGAACACGAGTACGGCCTCCCTCGCCGAGCAACTTCACCAGTCTACTCGGAGAGGAAGGCCGCACCCAAAACGATCTCGAGAACCCCGGGAAACCCCCTGAGGAACCCTTACTGCTCGTCGAACAGGCTCGTCACCGAACCGTCCTCGAACACCTCACGCACCGCACGCGCGATCGTCGGCGCGATCGACAACACCGTGATCTTGTCCAGCTCCAGCTCGTTCGGCGTCGGCAGCGTGTTCGTGAACACGAACTCGCTCACCTTCGAGTTCTTCAGCCGGTCCGCGGCCGGACCCGACAGCACACCGTGCGTCGCCGTCACGATGACGTCCTCCGCACCGTGCGCGAACAGCGCGTCCGCCGCAGCGCAGATCGTGCCGCCGGTGTCGATCATGTCGTCGACCAGGACGCAGATACGGCCCTTCACGTCACCGACGACCTCGTGCACCGTGACCTGGTTCGCCACGTCCTTGTCACGCCGCTTGTGCACGATCGCCAGCGGCGCACCCAGACGGTCGCACCAACGGTCCGCCACCCGCACCCGGCCCGCGTCCGGAGACACCACCGTCAGCTTCGAACGGTCCACCTTCGCACCCACGTAGTCCGCCAGCAGCGGCAACGCGAACAGGTGGTCCACCGGACCGTCGAAGAAGCCCTGGATCTGGTCCGTGTGCAGATCCACCGCCAGGATCCGGTCCGCACCCGCCGTCTTCATCAGGTCCGCGATCAGACGCGCCGAGATCGGTTCACGTCCCCGGTGCTTCTTGTCCTGCCGCGCGTAACCGTAGAACGGCACGATGACGGTGATGGAGCGGGCCGACGCGCGCTTCAACGCGTCGATCATGATCAACTGCTCCATGACCCACTTGTTGATCGGAGCCGTGTGGCTCTGGATCAAAAAGCAGTCCGCACCACGCGCCGACTCCTGGTAACGGACGTAGATCTCACCGTTCGCGAAGTCGAAGGCCTTCGTCGGGACGACCCCGACACCCAGCTCATGGGCGATCTCCTCGGCAAGCTCGGGGTGGGCGCGGCCGGAGAAGAACATCATCTTCTTCACGCCGGTCGTCTTGATCCCGGTCACAGCACTTTCTCCTCAGAGGTTTCGCAGCTGAGCCTCAAGGGCTCGTCCGGCTGGGTGCCGGAGGCGTCTCAGCTGGTGGGGTGCGGATGTGCACTTATCACGGTACGCCGTGTTCGACGCGCCGGTTTCCGGTCAGCCCTCGCCACCGGACTCCCGGGACACCGCCTCGGCCGCCTTCGCCGCCGCGCTCCCCGGACGCTTACGAGCCACCCAACCCTCGATATTCCGCTGCTGGCCACGGGCCACGGCCAGCGAACCGGGCGGCACATCCTTCGTGATCACCGAGCCGGCAGCCGTGTAGGCACCGTCCCCGACCGTGACAGGAGCCACAAACATGTTGTCCGAACCCGTCTTGCAGTGAGAGCCCACAGTCGTGTGGTGCTTGCTCTCCCCGTCATAGTTCACGAACACGCTCGCCGCACCGATGTTGGTGTACTCACCGATCGTCGCGTCACCCACGTAGGACAGATGCGGAACCTTCGTCCCCTCACCGATCGAAGCGTTCTTCGTCTCCACGTACGTACCGACCTTCGACCTCAGCCCCAGCCGGGTACCAGGACGCAGATACGCGTACGGACCCACCGTCGCCTCCGGACCGACGACCGCACCGAGCGAGACCGTGTTGTCCACCCGCGCACCCGCACCCACCCGCGTGTCCGTGAGCCGCGAGTTCGGCCCCACCTCGGCCCCCTCCGCCAGATGCGTGGAACCGTGCAACTGCGTACCCGGGTGCACCACCACGTCCTGCTCGAACGTCACCGTCACGTCGACCCACGTCGTCGCCGGGTCCACCACCGTCACGCCGGCCAGCATGGCACGCGTCAACAGCCGGTCGTTCAGGATCCGGCGCGCCTCGGCCAACTGCACCCGGTTGTTGATCCCCGCGATCTCCCGGTGATCCCCGGCCACCGACGCACCCACCCGGTGCCCGGCCTCACGCAGGATGCCCAGCACATCGGTCAGGTACTCCTCACCCTGACTGTTGTCCGTCCGCACCTTCCCCAGCGCATCCGCCAGCAACTGCCCGTCGAACGCGAACACCCCGGAATTGATTTCACGGATCGCCCGCTGCGACTCGGAGGCGTCCTTGTGCTCCACGATCGCGGTGACGGCACCCGAGGCCCCGTCCCGCACGATCCGGCCGTACCCCGTCGCGTCCGGCACCTCGGCCGTCAGCACCGTCACGGCGTTGCCGTCGGCCGAATGGGTGGCGGACAGCGCCCGCAGCGTCTCACCGGTCAGCAACGGAGTGTCACCGCAGACGACCACCACCGTGCCGTCCACGGCACCGCCCAGGGCCTCCAGCCCCATCCGGACGGCGTGCCCGGTGCCGTTCTGCTGCTCCTGCACCGCGGTACGGACGCCGGGGGCGACCTCGGCGAGGTGCGCGGTGACCTTCTCGCGGGCGTGACCCACGACGACGACCAGGTTCTCGGGCTCCAGCTCACCGGCCGCGGCGAGCACGTGACCGACGAGGGAACGTCCGCACAGCTCGTGCAGGACCTTGGGTGTGGCCGACTTCATACGGGTGCCCTCGCCCGCTGCGAGAACGACGACGGCTGCCGGGCGAATGGCGCTCACGGGATGCCCTTCGGCTTTGAGGGGGTGGGGGTGGACATCCGCAGGATACCGGGGTGGTTCGTGGGGGGTATGAGTGCGGGCCCTGACGGTGGCTTTCGCCGACGG
This sequence comes from Streptomyces sp. NPDC029152, assembly GCF_055564355.1. Taxonomy (NCBI): domain Bacteria; kingdom Bacillati; phylum Actinomycetota; class Actinomycetes; order Kitasatosporales; family Streptomycetaceae; genus Streptomyces; species Streptomyces sp. NPDC029152. Next base: position 185,455 of record NZ_JBVHWR010000013.1, read on the forward strand.
TCAGGGCCCGAACCAAGCAGCTCCGCCAGCTGGATTCGAACCAGCACTACAGGGCTTCAAAGGCCCGCGGGCTACCAGTTACCCCATGGCGGATGGCTGCGTCAGACCATACCTGAGGTGGGCGGCGTCGTGATCCCGGCGACCATGCCTGTCCACCAGCCTTCGATACGCCGGTACAGGTCGGCACCTTGCGAGACACGGATGACAAAGCAGCCGCGATAGCTGTCGCCCACGTTCTTGCGGACGGTCTTCGGATTGTGCTTCTTGATCGTCGTCTTCTGGAGTCTGGAGACGTCCACGCCGACGAGATCGGCCCAGTATCGCTTTGCCGCCTCGACGTCTGCCGTCATGTGGATCATGACTCGGTACGTCAGTCGCTCCCGCTCCACACCCAAGAGATGCAGCCAAGCGAGGTAGACCCTGATCACACCGGGGTCGCTGTTGACAAAGATGACATTTTCTCGCCGGTCGTACGGCTTGTCCTTTGTGCCCTCCGCCCAGTAGAGGGCGACCCCGGTCATGAATAGCTCACGGTCGGTCAGACTGCCGATCTCCCGAGCGGCTGTCTCCTTGGTCTGCCTTCGGCTCTCATCTCGGATCGCCAGCTCGTGCTCCCACCGCTTCCGCGCTGCGAGCTTCGCCTGCTCCGACGGTGCCCGCCGCTCCGGCTTCGGCAGGTCCCGGACCCAGAGCGAGATCGAGCTCTTGCTGCAGCCCAGTTCCACCTGGATCCGGTCGTACGTCCAGCCCTGCAGTCGGAGCTCGCGTGCTCGCTCCCGCAGGTCGTCCTTCGCGTTCGGGCGCTTGGTCCATTCCGGGGGCGGCTCGCCCTCCAGGAGGCGGTTGAGGATGTCGTTGTTGTCGACGTGCAATCGGTCGCGGATCTGGCGTCGGCTGAGCCCCTCGCGCCGCAGCGCCACCGCCCGCTCCCGCAGCCCCTCGAAATCCGCGTACTTGTTCCGTGAAAGTGCCATGGGCATACCGTCCGGCCGGAATGGATGGCTCCGGTGCTGGTCGGTGGAGGGTTCACCAGTTCGAGGGATATCGCGACGTATCGCTCGGCGAAAGTCACCGGAAACGGGTCGCCCGGCGCCCGTAGGCTGGAGGGCATGACCACGACGGGGGAAGACCACGCACCGGCCCGGGGTGGGCCTTGGTGGTGGGACAGGCGGCGCGGCGCGGTGCTCGATGTGGGCCTCGCCGTCGTGTCCGCGTTGGAGTGTGCGGCGGAGGGGGTTCCGTTCGCGAGGGACGCCGGGATTCCGTGGGCGGCGGGGGTCGTCTTCGGGTTGCTGGCCGGTTCGGTGCTGGTGGTGCGGCGGGTGTGGCCCGTCGCGGTGGTGCTGGTGGCGATCGCCGTCACGCCGGCGCAGATGGGTTTTCTGATGGGCGTCGTCGGCCTGTACACGCTGGCCGCGTCCGAGTTGCCGCGGCGGATCATCGGGTCGCTGGCGGGGATGTCGTTGCTGGGGACGTTGATCGTGACGTTCGTGCGGGTGCGGCAGGACATGGCGTCCGAGGATCTGGAGATCGGTGACTGGTTCATTCCGTTCGCGGCGATCACCACGTCCTTGGGGATGACCGCTCCTCCGGTGCTGCTGGGTCTGTACGTGGGGGCGCGGCGGCGGTTGATGGAGAGTCTGCGGGAGCGTGCGGACAGTCTGGAGCGGGAGTTGCAGTTGCTCGCGGAGCGGGCGGAGGAGCGTGCGGAGTGGGCGCGTAACGAGGAGCGGACGCGGATCGCGCGGGAGATGCACGACGTGGTGGCGCATCGGGTGAGTCTGATGGTGGTGCATGCGGCCGCTCTGCAGGCTGTGGCGCGGAAGGATCCGGAGAAGGTGGTGAGGAACGCCGCGTTGGTGGGGGACATGGGGCGGCAGGCGTTGACCGAGTTGCGGGAGATGCTCGGGGTGTTGCGCGCGGGTTCGGAGGGTGCGCGTGCGGAGCGGGCGGCGGTGCCGTTGGCGGCGGTGGGGGTGGCGGCTGCGGCGGCGGCTTCGCGGGCCGTGGGGGGTGGTGAGGGGTCGGTGGAGGGGCCCTGTCTGGCGGAGTTGGAGGAGTTGGTCGGGCAGTCGGCGGCGGCGGGGATGGTCGTGGCGTTGTCGGTGGAGGGGGAGGTGCGGTCGTATGCGCCGGAGGTGGAGTCGACGGCGTTCCGGGTGGTGCAGGAGGCGTTGACGAACGTGCACAAGCATGCGGCGGGTGCGAAGACGTACGTGCGGTTGGCGCATCGGGTGTCGGAGATCGCGATGCAGGTGGAGAACGAGGCGCCGCCGGTGGGGTCGTCGGCGTCGTCGGCGCGGTTGCCGTCGGGTGGCAACGGTCTGGTGGGGATGAAGGAGCGGGTGTCGGCTCTGGGGGGTGTGTTCGTGTCGGGGCCGACGGATGCGGGGGGTTTCCGGGTGTCGGCGGTGATTCCGGCGTCGTAGTGGGGGTGGGTCAGCGGGGGGTGGCGGTGAGGCGGGTGGGTTGGGTGCCGGCGACGAGGGTGGCGAGGGCGTGGTCGATGTCGGGGCCGAGGTACCAGTCGCCGGTGTGGTCGAGGGCGTAGACGCGGCCTTCGGTGTCGATGGCGATGAGGGCTTGGGTGTCGGTTTCGGTGCCGAGGGGGCAGGTCTGGGTGTCGAGGGCGCGGCCGAGGTCGCCGAGGGTGCGGGCCATGTGGAGGCCGTGGAGGGGGTCGAGGTGGAGGGTGGCGGGGGCGATCTGGCGGCCGGGGCCGGTGGGGGTGATGTGGAGGCCGCCGAATTCGGCCCAGGCTTCGACCGCGGCGGGGAAGACGGTGTGGCGGTGTCCTGCGGGTGAGGTGTGTGCGCGCAGGGAGTCGGCCCAGATCTCGGCCTGCTTGATGTCCCAGCGTCCGGGTTGCCAGCCGGCGTCGCGCAGGGCGGCGTCGACGGGGACGGGGAAGCGGGTGGTGGAGGTGCGGTCGGCGTGCATGTGCCTTTGGTTCGTTGGTCGGTGTCGGTGGTGGTGTTCGGCGTGGGGTGGTGGGTCAGTCGTCGGTGGTGGGGTCGACGATGCGGACGCCGAAGTGGGCGCTGAGGGCGGTGCAGGCGCGGCAGGGGGTGGCGAAGCTGCCGTGGAGGGGGTCGCCGTCCTCGCGGATGCGGCGGGTGGTGAGTTTGGCGTGTTTGAGGGCTTTGCGGGCTTCGCCGTTGGTCATGGGTCTGCGTGCGGCGCGTTTGCTGCGTGCGGCGTCGGCGGTGGTGAGGTGCCGGGAGATGAGGATGGTCTCGGCGCAGCGGCCGGTGAAGCGGTCGCGTTGTCCGCTGGTGAGGGTGTCGAGGAAGTCCTGGACGAGGTGGTGCAGGGCGGGGGGTGTGTCGGCGCGGGCGGGGGTGCCGGTGAGGGTGGTGCCGCGGACGGAGAGAGCGGCGGCGACGGTGGGGAGTATGCCGTCGCGGCGGTGGCGCAGGGTGGGGGTGTGGGGGGTTTCGGTGGCGCTCCAGTCGATGCGGGGGTCGCCGGTCCGGGGGTCGTCGGGCCTGCCGGTGTGTGGTCCCGTCTGCGTCGCGCTCATGGTCGTGTTTTCCCCTCTGGTGCATCCCCCCGGAGGTCACAGGGTGCCAAATGCGGTGGGGTGTGCGGAAGCTGGGGCGGGGTGACACGCCTGGGCGTGGGCGGTCCGTCACGAGGGGGTGACGGCTGGTCACGGGTGGGGGTGGGGTGGGTGTGCGGGGCCGGTGACCGGTGTCGGTGTACCGCATAGGCTGTCGGCACCGCGTTCGCGTGCGGTGATGGAAGACAGTGCAGACGGACAGACGCCGCAGGGGGCTACCGCCATGACGACAGGTCGGCTCGGGCAGATCGCGCCGCCGAACGCGGCCTACGCCGGGCAGGTCGTGCATTTCCCGGATCCGGTGCGGGCGGCCCGTCACCCGAGAGGGGTACGGGTGGATGAGGGTGGTTACCCCGTTTTCTCGCCGTATGCCCGTGCGGTGGCGGAGATCGCGGAGCCGCCGGCGGGGTTCGGGGTCGACGAGTTGCGGTTGACGGACTACGTGTCGGCGAATGCGGCGTTGTCGGCGTCGGGGCACGAGTTGTGGGACACGGTGCCGGCGGTGGCGACGCCGCACGGCTGGACGTGGCATCACGTGGCCGGGTCGCGGCGCATGGAGTTGGTGCCGGTCGAGGTGAAGGCGTTGCTGCGGCATCACGGTGGTGTCGCGACGGCGGCGGTGGACCAGTCGAAGCGGGGGACGCGGCCGTTGCAGGAGACGCGTCCGGCGCACTTCGGGTTGCCGAAGTCGGGTGTGGCGGTGACGGAGCAGCAGGTGCAGGGGGTCGAGGAGGACCTCGGGTACCGGTTGCCGGGTGCGTACCGGTCGTTCCTGAAGGCGGCGGGGGGTTGTGCGCCGGTGGGCACGGCGTTGGACGCGGAGCTGGGGCTGTTGGTGGACCAGCCGTTCTTCACGGTGCGTGAGGAGGCGGCGGTCAACGACCTGGTCTATGTCAACAAGTGTCTGCGGGATCACCTGACGAAGGACTATCTGGGTGTCGCGTTCGTGCAGGGTGGTCTGCTGGCGGTGAAGGTGAAGGGCGAGCGGATCGGTTCGGTGTGGTTCTGCTCGTACGACGATGCGCGGGACGTGGATCCGTCGTGGTCGCCGGCGGAGCGGGTGGAGCGGTTGCTGTTGCCGTGCGGTGAGGACTTCGACGCGTTCCTGTCGCGGCTGGCGGGGTCGCCGCCGGAGTTGGAGACGGTGGCGAACCTGATGGTGGACGGTGGTTTCGCGCGTGCGGTGCCCGTGGCGTCGGCGTCCTCGGCGCCGGTAGGGGAGTGAGCTGGCGATGGTGACGTTCGCGCAGGCGCAGGAGCGCGCGGAGGAGTGGATCAACGGTGAGCTGCCGGCGTACCAGCATCGTGAGGTGCGGGTGCGGGAGTTCGGTCTCGGGTTCGTGGTGTGGGCCGAGGACCGTGCGGACGGGCCGCGTTCGGACGGTGGTGCGCAGCGGCTGGTGATCGCGCGGGACAGCGGTGAGGCGACGCTGTGGCCGGCGTTGGCGGTGGGGGAGGTGATCCGCCGCTACGAGGAGGAGTACGGCCGTCCGGACGTGGCGGACGAGCCCGCGGTCGCTCCCGCGGAGCGGGTGGACCTGAATCAGACGTCGTTCCTGCTGACTCCGCCGGAGTGGTTGCAGGAGGCGGCGGACAAGCTGGGTGGTGCGGACCGGCCGGGTGAGCGGGACGCCGGTGAGGGTGCGGAGGGGGGCGGCTCCGGGGAAGGCGCGGGGGTGCTTGCCGGGACGCGGGGCGGTGCGCCGTCGGCGGGGTCTTCCGTGCCGTCCGTTCCTGCTGCCGGGGCGGCCGCGGGTCCGTCCGCCGGCGGGGCTCCCGCGGGCGCCCGGGACGGTGGTGCGGCGTGGCCTGCCGCCGGTGGGGACGGCGGGGACGTCTCCGGGACCGGTGGTGGCGCGTCCGGGGCGCCGGGTGCGCCCGCCGGGGCGACGCCCTGGGCGGGGACGGACACCAACGCGGACGCCGGTGAGGACCGTTCCGTGCCGTTGCCCGAGACGGTGTTCGCGCCGCCGCTGAGCGGTGCGGACGACGCGCCGCCGCCCTCGGTGACGCCGGACGCCAAGACGGCGCTGATGGCGGGCGGCAGTCAGCTTCCGGCGACGGCGTTCGCGCCGGCGGTCGACGCCCCGGACGCGCCGGTGACGCCCGCGGGTACGGGGACGCCGCCGCCGGCCGTGCCTCCCGGGCCCCCCGCCGCGGTGCCGGGCACGCCGCCCGCGGGTGTGCCGCGGCCGCAGTCCGGCCCGGCCGGCCCGGGTGTGCCGGCCCGGCCGCTCGCGCCGAACGCCGGGGACATCGCCGACGCCGCGACCAGCAAGGCGGCGCCCGTGCGGCGTGGTGGGGGTGCCACCACGCCGCCTCCGCCGGGTGCTCCGGGTGTGCCGGGCGTGCGGCCGGGGAGTACGCCGCCGCCGGCCGCGCCTCCTGCGCCTCCCGCGCCGGCGGGGGGTTATGTGCCGACGCAGATGGTGTCGTCGCTCGGTCCCGAGGGCCCGGGCGCCCAGGGTGCCCAGGAAGGTCCGGGCGGGGCGGCGGGTGGTCCGGCCGGTCCGGGCACGCCGCCTGCGCCGAGTGCCCCCGGCGGGGCCCCGGGCGGGGTGCACCACGCCGCGACGATGCTGGCCGGCCCGGGTGGTACGGGCGGTGGCGGGGCGCCCCGGCCCCCCGCGCCGCCCGGTGTTCCGGGTGCCGGTGGTGGTCCCGGCACGCCGCCGCCTCCCGCCGCTCCCGGTGCGCCCGGTCCGGCGGGTGCCTCCGGTGTGCAGGGTGCCTCGGGTGCCTCCGGTGCGCAGGGTGCCTCGGGTGGCGGGCGTGGTGCCGTGCACCACGCGGAGACGGTGCTGGCCGCGCCTCCGGTGGGCGGTCCCGGTGTGCCTCCGCCTCCGTCCGCGCCGGGTGTGCCCGGCCCGCCGCGGCCTCCGGGCGCCCCCGGTGCCGCGCAGCCCGTGCCCCCGGGTGCCGTGCCGCCCGGTGCGATGCCGCCGCCCGGTCAGCCGGTGCCGGGGCAGCCGCCGGCGTACGGCTACCCGCAGCCGCCCGCCGGTCGGCCGACGGTCGGCCCCGGCTACCAGGCCGTGCTGCGCTACCGCGCGCAGGACGGCTCCGAGCAGCAGCTGATCCGGCGTTCGGCGCCGGGCACGCCGCACCCGGAGTGGCAGATCTTCCACGAGCTGCGGGCCATGAACGTGCCGCCGGACCAGGTGCTGGAGCTGCACACCGAGCTGGAGTCGTGCGAGCTGCCGGGCGCGTACTGCGCGCGGATGATCCGGGAGCAGTGGCCGCAGGCGCGGATCACCTCCATCGCGCCGTACGGCACCGATCACGCGAGCCGGCAGCAGGGCATGCGGCAACTGCTCGCGCACCAGGGCGAGCTGCACCAGGTGGCCGACGGGCCGGCGCGTCCGGCGCCGGTGCGGGCGCCGCTGCCGCCGGTGCAGCCGGCTCCGCCGATCCCGCCGGAGGCCGTCGGGCAGGAGCTCGCGGCGGCGTTCGGGCCGGGCGTCTTCCGGTTCGAGCAGGCCGCCGTGTCCCGGCAGGGCGTGCCGCCGGTCGTGGCGCACACCCTGGTGGCGGCGGGCCTGCCGGTGGACATGGGCCCGTTCTTCTGGGCGCAGGCCCAGCCGGGCCGTCCGGTGCCGACGCTGGCCGAACTGGCCGCCGAGCGGGGCGTGCAGCCGGCCCCGGACGCGGGCTCGTACCTCGTCGTGGGCAGCGACTTCGGCAAGGCGGTCTGCGTGCAGTACGGCACGGCGAACATCGTCGCGGTGCCGGTGGAGGCGGGACCGGGCGGTGCGCCGGTGCCGCCGCAGTTCGTGAACACGGGGCTGCCGGAGTTCGCGCGCAGCCTGGCGCTGCTGGGCCGGATGTGGCGGCTCAGGTTCGGGCTGAACCAGGAGCAGGCCGGCCGCTGGACGGTGGACTTCCAGGCGCAGCTGGCCTCGATCGACCCGGCGGCGCTCGGGTCGGCGGAGAGCTGGTGGTCGGTGCTGCTGGAGCAGATGTGGGACGGGCTGCTGTGAGGCGGCGCCGCTGACGCGGACTGACGGGCCGGGCCGGTCTCCCCCACGGGGGCCGGCCCGGCCCGTCGGCGTCTGCGGGGCCGGGCCCGGTCCCCGCCACCGCGTGCGGTGCCCGGAGTGTCGCGTTATGTGTGTTTACGTCTGATCCGTAAAGATGTCCGGACATCGCGGAAGTCTGTCAGTGGATCGGGCGAAACAGGGGTTCCGGCATGAGCAGCGCATCGGTGTCGCCGCACGGTTTCGTGACCGTACGGGGGCGCGGCTACCGTCCCGAACAGGTCGACGCGTGCGCCGACGCCCTCTCGCGGGAGCGTGACGCCGCCTGGGAGCGGGCCGCCCGGCTGACCGTGCTGGCCCGCGAGATGGGGGCGGAGCTGGACCGGCTGCGGGAGACGGTGGCCGGGCTCGCCCCGCAGGGCTACGAGGCGCTCGGGGAACGGGCGCGCCGCCTCTTCCGGCTCGGGCAGGAGGAGGCCGGGGCCGTACGGGAGCGCGGACGGCGCACGGCGCAGGAGCTGGTGGACCGGGCGCGGGCCCGGGGCGCCGAGGTCCAGGGGTCCGCGCGGGCGCAGGCCGACGCCGTACGGGCCGAGGCCGACGAGTGGGCCCGGCAGCGGCTGCTCGCGGCGCGTGCGCAGGCCGACGAGGTGCGGATCGCGGCGCGGCGCGAGGTGCGGGCGGGGCGCGGCGAGACGCTGGCCGTGGCGCGGGTGGTGCGGCGGCGCACCACCTCGCTGCTGGCCGGGCAGGCGGCCGAGCACGCCGCGCGGTGGGCGGAGGCCGAGCGGGAGGAGGCCGGCCGGGCGGCCGCTCTGGACGCCCGCCACGAGGAGCTGGTCACGCGCGCCGAGCGGGCGCTGGCCGAGGCGGAGCGGGCGCTGGCCGACGCGCAGGAGTCGGCCGGGCGCCGGCAGGAGGAGGCGCGGGACCTGGCGGAGGAGATCCTCGCGGGGGCGCGGGCGCGGGCGGAGGGGATCGCCCGGGAGACGGAGCGGGTGCTGCGCGAACACGGGGAGCGCTGGGACGAGGTGCAGGACCAGATCAGCGCGTTCCGCGGCCGCCTGGGCACGCTGACGGGCCGCGGCGTGGAGTGACGCCCCGTCTCCCGCCCCGTCATCCGCCCCTGCGCACCGCCCCCGCGAGGAGACCCGCCTCCAGTGCCTCGTACCGCCGGCGCTGCTCGTCCGTCCTCCTGCGGCCGGAGGCCACCGTGCCCAGCCAGCCGAAGGCGAAGCCGGCCGGGATGGAGACCAACCCGGTGGTGGTGAACGGGAACCAGTTGAAGTCGGCGTCCGGGAAGGCCGCCACCGGGGTGCCGGAGACCAGACTGGTGCCCGGCGTCAGCACCAGGACCGTGGCCGCGCCCCCGATCAGCGTCCACAGCAGGCCGGTGCGGGTGAAGCGGCGCCAGAAGAGGCTGTAGACCAGGGCGGGGCACAGGGCGGACGCGCCCAGGCAGAAGGACAGGGTGGCCAGCGGTTGCAGGCTGCGGTGCTGCACCAGGGTGGCCAGCGCGATCGCGGGCACGCCCACCGCGAGGGCGGACAGCCGGGCCAGCGTCATCTCGCGGCGCGGCGTCAGCTCCCGCCGCCGGGTGGCGAACACGTCGTGGGCCAGGGAGTTGGCGCAGGCGAGGATCATGCCGGCGACGGAGGCGAGCAGGGTGAGGAACAGGGCGGTGCTGACGGTGGTGAAGAGCAGGGTCTCCACCGTGGTCACGTCGGTGCCGAAGGCGGCCCGGGAGCCCAGCAGGTAGGCGGTGTTGCCGGCCGGGTCGACGCGCGCGATCGTCTCGCGGCCGACCAGTGCCGTGGCGCCGAGGCCGACGACGGTGACGACCAGCACGAACAGGGCCACCAGCGACACCGCCCAGGACATCGACCGGCGCACCTGGCGTGCGCCGGCGGCGGTGTACATGCGCATCGTGACGTGCGGCAGGCAGGCGCCGCCGAGGACCACGGCCAGCTGGGAGGAGAGCATGTCGAGGCCGGGGTGGGGCCCGGCGGCGTACTCCAGGCCGGGGTGCAGGAAGGCGGGGCCCGCGCCGCTGCCCCGGGCGGCGGCGTCGAACAGGGCGCCCGGGTTCCAGTCGAAGCGGTTCAGGAGCAGGACGGTGACCACCGCGCCCGATCCGAGCAGCATCACGATCTTCAGGATCTGGATCAGGGCGGTGCCCTTCATCCCGCCGATCGCCGCGTAACTGATCATCAGCGCGCCCACGCCGACGATGCAGCCCGTCTGCACCGACTCGCTGGTGAATCCCAGCAGGAACGACAACAGTTGCCCGGTGCCGGCCAGTTGCACCAGCATCATCGGCAGCAGCGCGGCGATGGTCACCGCGCAGGCCGCGACGCGGACGCTGCGCGCGGGGGTGCGCCGGGACAGCACGTCGCCCATGGTGAACCGGCCCGCGTTGTGCAGCGGTTCGGCCATCAGGAACATCAGCAGCAGCAGGGACAGGGCGGTGCTCAGGGCGAGGACGACTCCGTCGTAGCCGAACAGGGCGATCACGCCGCCCGTGCCGAGGACGGTCGCCGCGGAGATGTAGTCGCCCGCGATGGCCAGGCCGTTGCGCATCGGCGACAGGGAGCCGTAACCGGTGTAGAACTCGTCCAGGTCGTCCCGGTCCGGGCCGGTCATCACGCACAGCAGCAGCGTGACCGTGGCGATGGCGGTGAAGGCGACCAGGGCCATCGCCTGCGCGTTGTCGTCGAATCCGGTCATCGTGCCGCCCTCCGCCCGGCGACCGCTTCGCCGCCCCGGCGGACGCGGTCGGCGAGCGGGTCCACGGTGCGGCGCGCGGTGTGCTCGTACAGGGCGATCGCCAGCCAGGTGACGGGCAGTTGGAGCAGGGCGAGCAGCAGGCCCAGCGGCAGTCCGCCGGCGACGTCGCCGGTCAGGGCCGACGGGGCGAACGCCGACAGGCCGAGGAACGCCAGGAAGTAGCCGAGCGCGGCGAAGGTGGCCGTGCGCCGCTGCCGGCGGTAGGCGCCGCGCAGGACGCGCAGGTCGCCGTGGTGCCCGAGCGGCCGCCAGGGCCGGGCGGCGTACGACGCGCCGTGCGGCGGGGCGGGTTCGTGCGGCGGGGAGGGGGCGTATGGCGAGGAAGGGGCGCACGGCGGGGCGGGTTCGTGCGGAGGCGGCGCGCCGTGCCGTGGTGGTGGGTAGGGGCCGAAGGACATCCCGGTGCTCCTTGCGCGGCTGGGGTCCGCGGGCGGACCGCAGGGAGGTGGGGGTGGAGGGCCACGCACGTTACTCGCCGGTCCGGTGGCGCGGGGCCTCTTCGGCGGACCGGGTGGCCGGCATGCCGGGGAAGGCCGTGACCTCGGTCGCGCGGCCCACCGTTGCGCCGCTTTCGCAGGGCACCGGCACAACCGCCCCGCGCGGTCAGTCCTTCAGCACCGGGAACTTCCGCGGCGCGACCACCAGCAGCACCAGGAACGCCAGGGCCGCCGCCCCCGCCGCACCCAGGTAGACCGCGTGGACGGCCTCGGCGATCGCGCGCCGCACGGTTTCCCCGGCCTCGCCCGTCTCCAGTGCCCGGGTCACCGAGTCGAGGTCGCTCGCCCCGCCGAGCCGTGCGGCCAGCACGCCGTTGGCGACCGCGCCGAAGAGGGCCGCGCCGACGGTCTGGCCGGTCTGGCGGCAGAAGAGGACGGACGCGGTCGCCGTGCCGCGCTCCGACCAGCCCACCGTCGACTGGACGCCGACGATGAGCGGGAGCTGGAACAGACCGAGCGCGGCACCGAGCAGCAGCATCAGCAGCACCGGCTGCCAGGCCTCGCCGGGATAGGGCAGGAAGGGGAAGGCGAGCAGGACCAGGGACGCGGCGCCGATGCCCAGCATCGCCGTGTTGCGAAAGCCGATCCTGCGGTACACGTGCTGACTCAGCGCCGCCGACACGGGCCAGGTCACCGTCCACACGGACAGCACGAAACCGGCGGCCACGGGGGCCAGGCCCAGCACCGACTGGGCGTAGGTGGGCAGGAACACGGCCGGGGCCACCATCAGCAGACCCAGCGCGCCGAGCGCGAGGTTCACCGCGGCGATCGTGCGGCGCCGCCACACCCAGCCGGGGATGATCGGCTCCGCCGCCCGGCGCTCGACGAGCACCACGGCCACCAGCAGCACCAGCCCCGTCCCGGTCAGGGCGAGGGAGGGCGCCGACAGCCACGGCCACGCCACGCCGCCCTGCACCAGCGCGGTGAGCAGCACGCCGCCGCAGGCGAACACGGCCAGCGCACCCGCCCAGTCGACCCGGGGACGCGCGGCGGACGCCTCCCGCTGCGGCTCGTGCAGGTGACGGACGATCAGCCACAGGGCGAGCGCGCCGACCGGCAGGTTGACGAGGAAGATCCAGCGCCAGTCGGCGTAGGCGACCAGCACCCCGCCCAGACCGGGGCCCGCGACCGCCGACACCGCCCACACGGTGGACAGCCGGGCCTGGATCCTCGGGCGCTCCTTCAGCGGATACAGGTCGGCGGCGAGGGTCTGCACCGTGCCCTGCAGGGCGCCGCCGCCCAGACCTTGCACGATCCGGAAGGCGATCAGGGCGGCCATGTTCCACGCCAGCGCGCACAGCAGGGAGCCGAGCAGGAAGACGGCCGCACCCGCGACCAGCACCGGTTTGCGGCCGAAGGTGTCGGAGAGCTTGCCGTAGACGGGGAGGGTGACGGTGACGGCCAGCAGGTAGCCGGAGAAGAGCCACGAGAAGAGGGAGAAGCCGCCGAGGTCGCCGACGATCTGCGGGACGGCGGTGGAGACGATGGTCGAGTCGAGGGCCGACAGTGCCATCGCGAGCATCAACGCGGCCACGACGGCACCGCGCCGCTCCGTGCCGCCGCCGGGCGCGGCCTCGCGGACCGCTGGTCTGGTGCTGCCCACCCCGGGTCTCCCCCTCGTCCTCACCGGGGAACCCCTTTGTGTGCCCCGTGCATCCATCTGCCGGGCCCAGCTTGCCACTCGGGCCTCGCGCGGCGGCAGGGCGGAGGCCCGGTGCGTCCGGGGGATGAGGCCTACCCCTAGGAGAACTCCACCGACGGGTGGACGGCCCCTAGGGGTACCTCCGTACTACGGCCCGGGGAGGGTTCGTACCGACGGAGGACGAGACGGGCCCCGGCCGGTCCTTAATCTGGCTCTACGCCGCTGGGGGGCGGCGGACCGGACCGGCGGGGGTGGGGTTTTCCCCAGCGAAAGAGTGCGCTGAGCACCAGCGCGCCCGGCCCCCGGTTCCGGCCAGACTCTTCGACGTAGCAAGCGACACCCTCAGCGGTGCCCTCCGAGGCGCACCGCCGGCACCGACGGCTCACTCGATGACCGACATAGGAGACTTGACATGACATCGGCCGTAACCTTTCCCCGGCACGGGAGCACTGGAGGACGTACGGCCGTCGCCGCGCGGGCGCGGCAGGTCGTCAAGGCCTACGGCAGCGGGGAGACCCGGGTGGTCGCCCTCGACCACGTGGACGTGGACATCGCCCGCGGCCAGTTCACCGCGATCATGGGTCCGTCGGGCTCCGGCAAGTCGACGCTGATGCACTGCCTGGCCGGCCTCGACACCGTCACCGGCGGGCAGATCCACCTGGACGAGACCGAGATCACCGGCCTGAAGGACAAGAAGCTCACGCAGCTGCGCCGGGACCGGATCGGGTTCATCTTCCAGGCGTTCAACCTGCTGCCGACGCTGAACGCCCTCGAGAACATCACGCTGCCCATGGACATCGCCGGCCGCAAGCCCGACAAGGCGTGGCTGGACCGGGTCGTGGAGACCGTGGGCCTGGCCGGCCGGCTCAAGCACCGGCCGACCCAGCTCTCCGGCGGCCAGCAGCAGCGCGTCGCCGTGGCGCGGGCACTCGCCGCGCGGCCCGAGATCATCTTCGGGGACGAGCCGACCGGGAACCTCGACTCGCGCGCCGGCGCCGAGGTGCTGGGCTTCCTGCGCCGGTCGGTGGACGAGCTGGGCCAGACCATCGTGATGGTCACCCACGACCCGGTCGCCGCCTCCTACGCGGACCGGGTGCTGTACCTCGCCGACGGCCGGATCGTCGACGAGATGTACAACCCCACGGCCGAGCAGGTCCTCGACCGCATGAAGGACTTCGACGCCCGGGGGCGCACGTCATGACCGTCCTGAAGACCTCCCTGCGCAACTTCTTCGCGCACAAGGGCCGCATGGCCCTCTCGGCGGTGGCGGTGCTGCTGTCGGTGGCGTTCGTGTGCGGCACGCTCGTGTTCACCGACACGATGAACACGACGTTCGACAAGCTCTTCGCCGTCTCCTCCGCGGACGTCACGGTCGCCCCGAAGGGCGCCGAGAGCGAGGACACCCCGCAGAACGGGGTGCCCGCGTCCGTGCCGGCGTCCACCCTGGAGCGGATCCGCTCCGCCGAGGGCGTCGCGTCGGCCGAGGGCGCCGTCGTCTCGATGAACGTCACCGTCGTCGACGCCGACAACGACAACGTGGGCGCCACCAGCGGCGCCCCGACCCTGGCCGGCAACTGGACCAGGAACGACCTGCGGTCGATGGAGATCACCTCCGGGCACGCCCCCCGCGGGCCCACCGAGGCGATGATCGACGCCGACACCGCCGACAAGCACGACCTGAAGATCGGCGACGAACTGCGCACCATCGCGCAGACCGGCGACTTCAAGGCCCGCGTCGTCGGCATCGCCACCTTCACCGTCACCAACCCCGGCGCGGCCGTCGTCTACTTCGACACCGCCACCGCCCAGCGCGAACTGCTCGGCTCCACCGACAGGTTCACCCAGTTCAACGTCACCGCCGCGGACGGCGTGTCCGACGCGCAGCTCAAGCGGAACGTCGCCGAGGCCCTGGGCGGCGGCTACAAGATCCAGACGGCGAAGGAAGCCTCCGACGAGGGCCGCGAGGACGTCGGCGAGTTCATGGACGTCATCAAGTACGCCATGCTCGGCTTCGCCGGGATCGCGTTCCTGGTCGGCATCTTCCTGATCATCAACACCTTCTCGATGCTGGTCGCCCAGCGCACCCGCGAGATCGGCCTGATGCGGGCCATCGGTTCCTCCCGCCGCCAGGTCAACCGCTCGGTGCTCGTCGAGGCGCTGTTCCTCGGTGTCGTCGGCTCGGTCCTCGGCGTCGGCGCCGGTGTCGGGATCGCCGTCGGCCTGATGAAGCTGATGTCGGCGGCGGGCATGAACCTGTCCACCGACGACCTGACCGTGAAGGCGGCCACCCCGGTCGTCGGCCTGGTCCTCGGCGTCGTGGTCACCGTCCTCGCCGCCTACCTGCCGGCCCGTCGCGCCGGCAAGGTCTCCCCGATGGCCGCCCTGCGTGACGCCGGTACGCCGGCCGACGGAAGGGCGGGCTGGATCCGGGGCCTGATCGGCCTGGTCCTCACCGGCGCCGGCGCCGCGGCCCTGTACGCGGCCGGCACGGCGGGCAAGGCGAGCGAGGGCGCGTCGATGCTGGGACTGGGCATCGTCCTCACCCTGATCGGCTTCGTCGTGATCGGCCCGCTGCTGGCCGGCGGGGTCGTGCGGGTGATCAGCGCGGTGCTGCTGCGGGCCTTCGGCCCGGTGGGCCGCATGGCCGAGCGCAACGCCCTGCGCAACCCGCGCCGCACCGGCGCCACGGGCGCCGCCCTGATGATCGGCCTGGCCCTGGTGGCCTGCCTGTCGGTGGTCGGCTCCTCGATGGTCGCCTCGGCCACGAGCGAGCTGGACAAGACGGTCGGCGCGGACTTCATCGTCCAGGGCAACCAGCGGATCGTGCCGCAGGCCGAGAAGAAGATGCAGGACACGCCCGGCCTGGAACACGTCACCCGCTACAAGATGCTCGACGCCACGCTGACCTCCCCCGACGGCGAGAAGGACGACGACGGCCTGACCGCCGCCGACCCGACGTACGCGCAGGACGTGCGCCGCCCGACCACCGCCGGCGACCTGGCCGCCGCCTACGGCACCGACGCCATGTCGGTCGGCTCCGACTACGCCGAGAAGCACGGCGTGCACGTCGGCGACACCGTCGAGGTCGCCTTCGAGGGCGGCGAGAGGGCGAAGCTGAAGGTCGCCGCGATCACCGACGACGACACCGCCATCGACCAGGGCGCCCGGTACATCAGCATCGACACGATGAACAAGTACCTGCCGGCCGACCGCGTCCCGCCGAACCTGATGATGTTCGCCAAGGCGAAGGAGGGCCAGGAGACCCAGGCGTACGCGGCGCTGAAGGAGTCGCTGCACGCGTACCCGCAGTACCAGGTGCGGGACCAGACCGACTACAAGCAGGAGCTCAAGGACCAGGTCGGCCAGCTGCTGAACATGGTCTACGGCCTGCTCGCCCTCGCGATCATCGTCGCGGTCCTGGGCGTGGTGAACACCCTGGCGCTGTCGGTGGTCGAGCGGACCCGCGAGATCGGCCTGATGCGGGCGATCGGGCTCTCCCGCCGCCAGCTGCGCCGGATGATCCGCATGGAGTCCGTGGTCATCGCCCTCTTCGGCGCCCTGCTGGGGCTGGGGCTGGGCATGGGCTGGGGCACCACGGCGCAGAAGCTGCTGGCCCTGGAGGGACTGAACGTCCTCGACATCCCCTGGCCGACGATCATCGGTGTGTTCATCGGCTCGGCCTTCGTGGGCCTGTTCGCCGCCCTGGTCCCGGCCTTCCGGGCGGGCCGGATGAACGTCCTGAACGCCATCGCCACGGACTAGCACCCGACCGCCACCGCGCACGGGGGTCGCGGGGGAGGGGCCCGGGGGGGGGGGAGGGGGGGGGGGGGGGGGGGAACCCGTTCCATCGCCCGCCGCCCGGCCGGCGTGTACCGACCGCGGGCCTGCACAGGAACGAAGCCCGCGGTGGGAGCGATGGGGAGCAGGC
>NZ_JBVHWR010000014.1:0-196206 GCF_055564355.1 Streptomyces sp. NPDC029152
CGAACATGCGCCGCCGCGAGTCCTCGCTCAGGACGCTGACGGAATCGATGGCGCTGCCGGCCCTGTCGGCCCGCACGGTCTGATCGGAAGCCACAGAACCACGATAACCCCCATCGACGTAGGCACAAACGTTCCTTTCACTCGCCACCCTGCGCATCTTGACGCCATCCTCGATAAGTCCAAGAATTATTGGCGAAACCAGAGGAGGAGATGGCGATGCCCGATGAGCCACAGCTTCAGGCGAAGCGACCGGTCAGCGCCGCACTCGCCGGCCCGTACGGCCACCCGTTCCATCCGATCCTGGTCACGGTGCCGATCGGCGCCTGGGTGACCAGCCTGGTGTTCGACGTCGCTTCCCAGGTGGTCAGCCGGCCGGGCTTCCTGACCCAGGGCTCGGAGTGGTTGATCGCGGTCGGGGTGATCGGCGCCCTGCCGGCGGCCACGGTCGGTTTCCTCGACCTGCTCGCGATCCCGGCCCGGACCCCCGCCTTCCGCACCGCCCTGGTGCACATGTCGTTGAACCTGCTGGTGACCGCCGCCTACGCCGTCAATTTCCTGTGGCGCCAAGGCACCTACGCCGACGGCGGGAGCGTCGGCCCGGGCAGGCTCGTCCTGTCCGCGGTCAGCCTCGCCCTCCTGGGCGTCTCGGGATTCCTCGGCGGCAAGCTCGCCTACCGCTACGGCGTCCGCGTCGTGGACGAAGGCACCCAGGCCGAGGGATACACGCCCCGCACCAGCGGGCGGGACGCCCGCCCCACCGCCTGAAACCGCCCGACCCGCACCACGGCCGAGGTGCTGCGGCCGCGTTCGACATCACACCGTTTCGGGAGCTCCCCATGGACATCGCCGCATTGATCACCTGGGTGGTCACCGCCCTCGGCGGCTTCTACATGCTCGGCACGTGGATCCGGCGCGGCGGGATCCACCAGCAGCAGTCCGGCACCAGCCGCCTGCCCGCACCCGCCGTCTTCGGCCACTTCGCCCTGGCCGCGATCGGACTCGTGGTGTGGATCATCTACGTCGTCGCCGAGAAGAGCGCCCTGGCCTGGACCTCCTTCGGTCTGCTGCTGCCGGTCGCCCTGCTGGGATTCGTGATGCTGGCCCGCTGGATCCCCGTCCACCGCGACCGCGCCGCCGCCGGAGCGCCGGCCCCGGGGACCGACGGGACCGTCCCCGCCGAACGCCACTTCCCCCTGGCGGTCGTCCTGGCCCACGGCCTGTTCGCCGTGGTCACCCTCCTCCTCGTCCTGCTCACCGCCCTCGGTATCGGAGGCAGCTGAGATGACCGAGCGTCCGCACCACGCCACCGCCCGAACAGACCTGCACGGCGAGGAGGGCACGGCACCGGCACGGCCCGCGCTACGGGTCGTCCACGAGGCCGGCGGCATCGACCTGGCCGCCGCCGAAGAAGCCGCCGGCCGGTTCCTCGACGCCCTCGGCATCTCCACCGCCTCCGAGAGCCTGCGCGCGACACCCGGCCGCATGGCCCGCGCCTATGCCGAACTGTTCACCCCCCGCCCCTTCGACCTGACCACCTTCCCCAACGACGAGGGCTACGACGAACTCGTCCTGGCCCGCCGCATACCCGTCCGGTCGGTCTGCGAGCACCATCTGCTGCCGTTCGTCGGCACCGCCCACGTCGGCTACCTGCCCGGCGCGCGCATCCTGGGCCTGTCCAAGCTGGCCCGTGTCGTCGAGCACTTCGCCTGCCGCCCACAAGTCCAGGAACGACTGACCAAGCAGGTCGCCGACTGGCTGCAGACCCACCTGGAGCCCAAAGGGGTCGGCGTGGTCATCGAGGCCGAGCACGCCTGCATGACCCTGCGCGGCGTCCAGGCCGCCGGCTCCACCACCATGACCTCCACCCTGCTCGGCCTGCTGCGCTCCGACGCCCGCTCCCGCGGTGAGTTCCTCGCCCTGGCAGGCACCACCTCATGACCGGCCGCGTCACGACCGCCGGGCGGACGCGCCCCTGAGCGGGGCGGCACCGGCTTCGGAGCCCCGCTGCCGAAGCCGCTGAGAATGACGGAGCCCTCTCCCCCAGCCCGGGGAGAGGCCGGTCGTCGAGCAGGGACCCGGTCCGGATTCACTCGTAGCGCAGGCGCAGCGACTCCCGTTCGGCCTCCTCGATCTGGTCGACGGTCAGGCCCGGCAGGTTCAGCTGGGCCAGCGTCACCTCGGCGCTGGTCGGCTGGGCGTCGGCGGGCACCCACCGCTCCGGTCGCCAGGCGTCGGCGCGCATCAGCGACTTCGGGCAGTGCGGATAGGCCTGCTCGACCCGCACCACGATCGCCGCGACCGGCGGTTTCCCGACGGGAGTGAGCTGGGCGAGCAGCTCCGGGCGCGCCGAGACGCAGGCGCGGCCGTTGACGCGCAGCGTGGTCGGGCGGCCGGGGACGAGGAAGAGCAGTCCGACGCGTCCGGTCTGCAGCACATTGTGCATGGTGTCGAGCCGCTTGTTGCCGGTCGCGTCGGGGATCGCCAAGGTCCGCTCGTCCAGCACCGAGACGAACCCGGCCGGGCCGCCGCGCGGCGTCACGTCCGCCCGGCCCTCGGCGTCCGCACTGCCGATGAACACCAGCGAGGAACAGCCGATCAGCGCCCGGGTCTCCTCGGTCAGGCGGTCGGTCTCCTTGCGCAGCGAGTTCGGGTTCGGCTGCGGGTAGAGCTCGCGCAGCTGGTCCGGGCTGGTGAGGGCGTCCGCCCGGAGGGATTCGAAGAGGAGGCCGGCGGCCTCGGTCTCGATCATCATACGGACGACCCTAGGAGACGACCGGGGCAGCGCGCGGGTCAGCGCGAGATCCCGGTCCTCCTCCGACGTCCTCCGGTTTCGACAGCGCCCACCGCTGGAACCGGGCGAGGATGCCCGGCAGATCCGGTCCGTCCCGCTCCGTGCCCACGGGCTGTCCGCGGGGCTGCCGTGCGCGATGGCCGTGGCTGGTGGTGCGTCGGGCAACGTTCCTCCTGGAGTTTCCCGTCCGTTGCACCGCTCTGCCGGCCGACGGGCTCGTCGCCGTTCCCCGGAGCCGGCGGAGAGCCCGGACGGTTTTGGCCAAGAACCCGATCCCTCATGCACCCCTTCCGGGAAAGACCCTGGATCGCTGGACGTGTCCCGCCTTACGGTGACGCCATGAGCGATCACCCGGAAGCTCCCGTCGCGCCCGTCGAGGCGTACGAACCCCCTTACTACGTGGTTGTCTTCACTTCGGTGCGCACCCCGGACCAGAGCGGTTACAGCGAGACCGCCGCACGCATGGAGGACCTGGTGAAAGACGTCCCCGGATTCCTGGGGATGGACCACGCGCAGACTCCCGGCGGGCTGGGCATCACTGTCGGGTACTTCCGTGACGCCGCGGCCCTCGCGGAGTGGCGGAGCAACGCCGAGCACCGCGCGGCGCAGAAGCGTGGGCGAGCCGAGTGGTACCAGAGCTACACGCTGCATGTGGCGAAAGTGGAGCGGAGCCACGGATTCACGCGAGCACGGGTCCCGCGGAGTCCGACAGCGGGCTGACCCACCGAAGTCACCTCCTGGCCCGGCGGGCACCGTCCCGCCAGGCTGCCCGGGTGGCAGAACGGGTACGCGTCCGCGCGATCGACGGCGACGGGGGAAGGCGCCTGCTGCGGATCACCCGCGGGGCCGCCGGCCCGGTGGGGACCTGGCGGCGAGCGCAGACGGTGCTGCCGCCCTCCCGCGCCCTCATGGGGTACGGGCGTCAGCTGTCGACAGGCTGTTCTCGCGGAGACGGTGCCGGGTGGTCCTGCCGTGCCCGACGGTGAGGCGCAGCGCGAGCGGACCCCGAAGGACTTTTCCTCGTGCGTACGTTCCCCGACACGTGCCCCGTCAGGACGGCGCCGGTGCCGTCGCCGAGGAAGGCGTCGACGCGGACCCGTGCGGCCTCGGGCACGGTGTGCTCCGTCGACTCCTCGAACCGAGCGGCGCGTTCGGTGACGGTGGACCGCGGGCGGGTCCACGGGACGGCGGGGCGGGCGGTCGCTCAGTGGTTCTTCAACGGCCGCCGCACGGGTCGGCGCCCGCAGGCACCGGCTCGGTGTCGGCCGCCAGGCAGGAGGAGTACACCCGCGGGGGCGTGGGCCGCGGCTCCGGTTCCCGCGCGGCGTCCACGGCGACGACCGCCGCGACACCGGCGCAGATCAGCCCCGCCGCCGCGGCGAGCCCCCTGGCGCGGCTCACCGGTCGCCACGGAAGTGGTCGCGGATCTCGTCGCCGCAGTCGTCCGCGCCGACCCGGGTTCGTGAGAAGGCCAGTACGCCGTCGTCGTCGCCTTCCCGCCTGGCCTCGGCCAGTTGCGCCTCGATGTCCGCGATGTACTCGGCGCATTCGGCGCTGACGGGCTTCTCGTGCTTCTCGGTCCGTGGTTCCGGTGCCGAGGAGGCGTTCAGCGCGGCGGTGGCGGCGACACCGGTCGTGCACAGCACCGCCCACGCGGCAACCCACATGCGGCGGCTCATCCGTATCGGCTGGGGCATCCGGACATCCTACGAGCGCGGTAGCGGGTCGTCGCCGCACCACCTGTCCCAGCGGTGACGACGACCGAAGACAGACCCTCTCCGCGATGACGACGGACATGCTGCACCGGACGGCGGAGTTCCTCCCGGCGGACCCGGACCGGCTCACCGCCATGGCCGGGTACTTCGAGCTCTTCGCCGGCTGGAAGCCTTCGCGACCCCTCTCCCCCACCCTCTTCGTCCGGGTCCGGGACCTGCTGCCCGCTACGGAACCCGCTCCGGTCTGGGACCTGCCGCACGTCGAAGTCACCGTGCCCGGTGACCACTTCACCGTACTGGAGGAGCATGCCCGCACCACCGCGCCCGCGGTCCACCACTGGCCGGCCGGTCCGGACCGGCGGACCCCCGGCGCCGCGCACCGGTCAGAGGTTCCCGACGGCCCGCCGACGCCGGAGGAGGCCGGCTCCGCACGGCGTGGGACGGCGCCACGGGGCGGGGATGGTCACCGGTGAGCACCCGCGCCCCTCACGCCGACGGCCCCGGGCAGGAGGCTCCGGCCACGTCCGTACGAGGGGCCCATCGCCCGGGCGGGGCCGAGCGGCCGGTGGCTGAACGGGGCATGACTCACTCCTGCTAACTTCTACATATCTGTAGAAGTTAGCTCCGGGCCGCCGACGCGGCCCGGAGCCCCGTTCGAGACCTGGAGTGTTCATGGCCCTGTGGGACCGCATCAAGGAATCCGCCGCCACCATGCAGACCCAGCTGGTGGCGAAGAAGAACGACCTCAAGAGCGGTGCCTTCCGCGACGCCTCCATGGCGATGTGCGCGCTCGTGGCGGCCGCGGACGGCACCGTCGACCCCTCCGAGCGACAGCGCGTCGCCCAGCTCATCGCCACCAACGAGGTGCTGCAGAACTTCCCCGCCGACGACCTGCGCCGCCGTTTCGAGGCCAACCTGGACAAGCTGACCGCCGACTTCGACTTCGGCAGGGTGAGCGTGCTGCAGGAGATCGCCAAGGCGAAGAAGAAGCCCGCCGAGGCGCGGGCCGTCGTCCAGATCGGCATCGTCATCGGTGGCGCCGACGGCGACTTCGACAGGGACGAGCAGGCCGTGGTCCGCGAGGCCTGCTACGCCCTGGACCTGCCGCCGCACGAGTTCCACCTGTAACCGCGGCGGCCCCCGGCGTGGGCGGTGCCGCCGGCCGGCGGCACCGCCCACGCGTGCTACAGCGGGGTGGCCGCCTTCAGCACCAGGAACAGCGTGACGGCCGCGTTCGCCGACGACAGCGCGGACATCATGGTGCCCGCAGCGGCGGTCCACGCCGCCAGGCCCACCGCGGTGAAGACCGGAGGCCACACGCGTACGGCGGGGGCGGGGCCGAGCAGCGCGGCCACCCGGCGCGGCACCGGCCCGGCCGAAGCGAAGCCGGCCAGTGTCGCCGCCGGGGTCCCCCGGGAGACCAGCGCCGCCTTGCCGACCGCCAGAGCCATCACACGGCGGCTTCCGATCACCTGTGCCGCTTCCTCGTCCGCCCACCGCTCGACGGTGTAGGACACCGCCGTCCGCAGGGGCCGCAGGAACGGGTTCGCCTGCGCCGCCAGCTGTCCCACGAGCAGGAACCTGTGGTGCCGGCCGGCCAGGTGCGCCCGCTCGTGCGCGAACAGCGCCCGCCGTTCCCGCCCGTTCAGGCAGGAGAGCATGGCGGTGGACACCACCACCCGGCCCCGTCGGCCCGAGGGCAGCGCATAGGCGTAAGGCGCCTCGTCAGGCAGCACCGCCACCGATTTCCTGGGCAGCCCCGCCAGCGCCTTCCCGGCGCGCCACCGGATGCGGCGGTGTCGCCACAGCACCCGCGAGCAGGCCATCGCCACGGCGAGCAGGGCCGGAATCGCGGCCTTGCCCGCGACCTCGTCGTACGGGACGGCCTCGCGCACCTCCGCGTCCGACCAGCCGTCCGGCAGCGGGTTGCCCGGCAGTTGGGCGGTGCCCACCACCATCAGCAGTGCCAGGCACACCGTGCTGCACACCGCCAGAACCCCGGCCGTCAGCGACAACAGCCACGTCGCCGTCCGCGGGTGCAGATGCTGCTCGGCCAGCCGCGCCACCGGCCACGCCGTCAACGGCAGCACCAGCGGCAGGAAGACGAACATCCCCATCAGGCTTCAGTCTTTCCCTTCCGGGCCGAGTCGGCCCAGCAGCTGCCGCAGCAGACGTTCGTCACCCGGGTCCAGTGAGGTGACGAAGCGGGCCAGTACCGCCTCCCGGTCGTTCTCGCCGTCGAGCAGCTTGCGCATCTTGCGTGCGGCGAGCCCGGCCTGGTCCGACACCGACGTCCACACGAAGGAGCGGCCCGCGCGCTCGCGGGTCACCGCCCCCTTGCCCAGCAACCGGGTCAGGATGGTGACCACGGTCGTATAGGCGAGGTCCCCGCCCAGGCGCTCTTGCACCCAGCCCGCCGACGCGGGCGCGCGCGCCTCGCGCAGGGCCGACAGGACCAGCCCCTCCAGCTCACCCTGTCCCCGTCGCCGGGGACGCCGCCGCTGGTCGCTCACGCCCGCTCCCTTCCGCCGGTCACCACACCACGAGCCGTAGATCGTCGAGGTGTCCCGCACCGACCCCCTTCGGTGCGCGCGGCAGGACCCGGCCACCGCACACCATCTACAGAATTGTAGAAGCCGCGTCGCCCCGCGGCACACTTCCGTCCCCCGCCAAGGGACCGGCGAGGAGAAGGACATGGGTGTCGTCGCATCGCCGGCCCCGGCTCCTCTCGCCGGGGCGACCGTCAAGTCCGTCCCGGTCGGCGGGAGTTCTCCGGCCTCGCCGCCCGGGGCCCGGCCGTCGGCGGTGCGCTCGTCCTGCCGACCGGCTGCCGTCTGCCGCCTGCCGTTCGGCGCCTCCATGCCTGACGCCCCGCGCCCGGCCCCACCGGTCCGGCAGCGCGGCGTCAGGCCCGCGGGACCCCGTCGTCGCGCCGCAGGACGCCGCCTTCCACGACCGCTCCGGAAGGCGGCGGCCCGGCGGGCTCCTGCCCCTTCAGCGCCCTGGTCTCGCTCTTGAAGATCCGCGCCGCCCTGCCCGCGGACCGCGTCAGCCCGGGCAGCTTCTTGACACCGAGGACGACGACCACCACGAGGAGGATCAGCGCCAGCTCACTCAGGCCGAACATCAGGTCTGCTCCCTCTCCACGGACGGCGGCCGGACCGAGCGACCGGCACCCCACCGACGTCTACATTGCTGTAGAAGTCTGGCGTAGAGCATGATCGCTCAACAAGCCCGCCTTCCAGCCCGGATGGCCGGGAACAGTGTGCTGCGCGAAGGAACACAGCAGGATGACGGACGGCGTTCCCACGGTCCGGCCCGCCTCGGCGCGGGCTTCGACGGCGCGATGGTGCCGGACCATCACCGAGGCCCGGTGGTTCGCGGTCACCGTCTTCTGCCTGATCCTCGCCAACGCCGCGCTGCTGGGAGCCGAGACCTACTCCGGCGTGGTCAGCCGGTGGCACGGCTGGTCAGGGGTGGCCGAGCACGCGTGCGTGGCCGCCTTCACCGTGGAGATCCTGCTGCGCCTGGGCGCCCACGCCGACCGCCCCAAGGGATTCTTCCGCGACCCGTGGAACCTCTTCGACCTCGCCGTCGTGCTGAGCACCTTCCTCCCGCTGGTCCGGGAGAACACCACCGTCCTGCGGCTGCTGCGACTGGCGCGCGTCCTGCGCACCGCCCGGTTCCTGCCGCAACTGCGCATCGTCCTCGTCGCCGTCGCCCGCAGCCTGCCCGGCACCCTCAGCTTCCTCCTCGTCGGCGCCCTGCTGCTGTACGTGTACGCCATGGTCGGCTGGGTCTTCTTCGCCCACCACGACCCGCAGCACTACGGCTCCGTCGGCCGCGCCGCCCTCACCCTGTTCCTGCTCATGACCCTCGACGGCATCGGCGACGCCGTCCACGCCGGTCTCGAGGTCTCCCGCTGGAGCCTGCTCTACTACGCCTCCTACGTCCTGTTCGCCTCCTTCGTCCTCGTCAACGTCCTCATCGGCGTCGTGCTGACCTCGCTCGACGAAGCCCGCGACCTGGAACGGGACACATCGACGCCAGAGGGCCGCCCGGCATCCGGCCCGGCCGATCAGCAGGTGCTCCTCGACCGCATCGCCACAGCCCGCCGCGCCCTGGACGACCTCGAACGCGAGCTCACCCACGTGTCGGCGCAGCCCGGCGCCGAAGCGGGACGGACCGCTCCCGCCCCGAACGGGCGCACGCGCCCGCGGCATGCCGGTGACCGCCCGGTCGCCGACGTCCCGGCGGACCGTGACGGCGTCGACGTCGCGGAGGCCGGCCAGGACCCGCCACACGTCCGCCCGTTCCGGTCCGTCCCCGGCCATACGTGTGAGGGGCGTCTCTGCGAAGATGCTCTTCGAGGCGGCCACCGATCACCGGGGCCGACCCAGGAGAGGACGACTTCATGACGTTCGCGACGAGCAGGTCCACGGTGGCCGTTCTGGGTCCGGGCGGCGTCGGCGGTCTGCTGGCCGCCCTGCTGTCCCGCTCCGGTCACCGCGTCATCTGCCTGGCCCGAGAAGCCACGGCACACACCTTGCGCACCGGGGGGATCGAGGTCCGTAGCCGTCGGTTCGGCGACTTCACGGCGGCCGTGGAAGCGGACACCGAGCTGCGCGAGCCGGTCGACGCGTGCCTGATCACCGTCAAGCAGACCGCGCTGGTCGCCGCACTCACCCGCGTGCCGCCCGCGACCCTCGGCGACGCCCTCGTCGTACCCCTGCTGAATGGCGTCGAACACCCCGCGGTCCTCCGCGCCCGCCACCGGCCTGACCGGGTGGCCCCCGGAGTGATCCGCGTGGAGTCCACCCGCCTCGCCCCTGAGGGCGCCGGGCCCGTCGTCATCGAGCACGGCAGCCCGTTCGCCGAGATCGACCTGACCGCCGACACGGCATCCCGCCTCCACGTCGAAACCCTGGCGGCCACGCTGTCCACCGCCGGGGTGACGGCCCGCGTGACCGGGGACGAGACCACAGCCCTGTGGGCGAAGATGGCCTTCCTCGCCCCCCTCGCCCTCCTCACCACCCGGTACGGCGCTCCCCTCGGCGAGATCCGCACCCGCCACCACGAGGAACTGCAGAGCCTGGTCGCCGAAACCGCCGCGGTCAGCCGCGCCTGCGGCGCCCCGGTGGACCCCGCCCAGGCCTCGGCGCGCTACGAGGCCTTCCCGGCGGACACCAAGTCCTCCATGCAGCGCGACGCGGAAGCGAACCGACCGCTGGAACTCGACGCCATCGGCGGAGCGCTGCTGCGCGCGGCCGGCCGGCACGGGGTGCCCGTGCCGGTGACGGCCCGCCTGGTACGGGAACTGCGGGCCGCAGGCCATTAGGGCGCAAGGGGATCGAACGACACCGCGGACCCGGCCGCCGCGGGCCGCCACGGCCGTCCCGATCGCGTCGGTGACAGCGGGGCGCGCCTGGGGTCGGCCGCGGGCCGGCCCAGCGCCTTCCTCCGGCAGGTGCCGATCACCGTGGCGACCGCGCGGTGATGCCGAGATCCGCGGCCACCGCCGCGTACGTCGGCCACCGCCGCGTACGTCCGCTTCCCGGCCGCACCGCGACGGAGCGTGGCCGCGTCCTTCCCGGAACTCCTTCGGCCACGGGGACTCGCGCCCCACATGGGCACCCCTCTCCGGACCATCAGGATCCGTTGCCAGGACGTCCGCTCCGGCCGCGGACCGCCGTCGTCGGACCGCGCGAGGACGGGGTACTCGCCCGGCCGCTCGGCATCGATCAGCCAGAAGTACCCGTCGGCCCACTCGGTGGACCCCCCCAGGGCACCTACCCCTTGCCGCCCGGCGCGTAGATCGCGTGGGGTTCGACGGCGGAGACGCTTCCGAACCTGCTGTCCTGGTCGACCGACAGCCAGGCCCGCCACTGTGTCGGGAAGCCGAACGCGACGCCCTCGTCCCGCCCCGGAAAGCAGACGGAACCACTGAACACGCCGACGCCGAACGCCTCGCGGAGCTCCTTGTGGTCCGCCGGCAGCGGGCCCCCGGCTCTCCTTCGATCGCCGCCCGGTCGACGGGGATCCCGAGCGGCTCCCACCCGGTCAGTTCGATCACTCGCCGAACCCGCATGCGACGATCTTTCCAGCACGGGCCTTCGTTCCGGCCTCCCTCGGCCCCCGGCCGCCCTGAGCCGAAGCCCAGGGGGCGATGCCGCTGGTGCTGGAGACTCTCACGCCGGAAGGCCGGTCGAGGGGTGCAGACCGGCGGTGGCCCGGGGCTGCTCGTCCGAGTCGGCGTGGAGGGCGGCGGCGGGGCGGGGCGGGAACGGTCGCGTCACCACGTGACGGGCCTGCGACGCCCGCGGCCCCCTCCTGCGAGGCCGTCCGTCGTCGGAGGCAGGGCCGTCACAGCAGGCGTGCCTCAGCCGTGGGGAGCTTGGCCCACCAGTGGTGGTAGCGGCTGTAGGCCTCCGCCTCGCGGGCGTCGAGCAGCGCTCTCAGGGACCGCGCCTCCGTGGCGAGCCCGTCCCAGGCGGCGGGAGGCAGGGAGTGGAAGGCCGTGGCCTCGATGCCGCCGTCCACCGGACGCCAGACGCCGGCGACGTAGCCATCCACCAGCAACGTGGGCAGTACGTCTCCGTTCCTGCGGATCACCAGGGAGCGGTAGGCCGGGGGTATCACCCGGCTGCGGTCGGCGTACGCCAGCAGAATGCTGTCCCACATCGCCATCAGCCGGGGCGGCGCGGGAGTGTCCGCGGGCGGCCGGGGGGCGGCCGGGAGGTCGAACAGCGTGCTGCCGTCCGGCCCCCGGACCTCCTCGACGGCGTCGTCCAGAGCCCGCAGCGCGTCGCGGACGGGTGCCCGCTGCACCATGGCGAACTGCGCCACGTCCGCCACCGACGCGGGCCCGAAGCCCGCCAGATAACGCAGGACCAGGGTCTGCAGCGCCTCGGGGTCCACCGCCCGCCCCGCGGGGAGGGCCCCGGTCCCCGCCGCGACGAAGGACGGCCGGAGGCCGAACGACCAGGGCCCGCCTGTCGGGGCATGGTGCAGCGGTGCGTAAGCCTTCAGCCCCCACCACGCCCCGTCCTTCTTCTCGGCACCGAGCCGCTCCTCGACCCACGCCTGCATCTCTGCCGAAGTCCGCGGCCGGCGGGCGAAGGCCAGCAGCTCCGGCACCAGCTCGCCGGCGTCCGCCGGGGTCAGCCCCGCGTCGGCGAAGCGGAAGCCGAGCCGGGAGGCATACAGGGTGGGCTGCATCGCCGCTCGCATGACCGGGTAGTCCTCGGCATGCACGGCGTGCAGGGTGATCCGCATCAGGGTCGCCTTGACCACCGCACGCCCGGCGAAGGCGGCGTCGAGCTCGGCCGGAGCGAAACCGCTGACCCGGTTCCACAGGGCGAGGTAGGGCGATGCCGGATGCTGCGCCTGGAGCGCGACCACGCGCCGCACCGCGTCGGGGACGGCCAGCGGTTCGCGCTCCAGCAGCAGTTGACGGCTGAGGGTCGCCCGGTTGAGTTCGCGCGCGGAGATCACAGCCGCGCAGGCTACCGTTCCGTTCCCGCCCCGCGACACCTCGGGTGCCGGGCGCGGTTCAGGCGGGGACGCCGGCGACGCGGCGTTCGCCGCCGTTGCGTTCCTGCCAGAACCGGTAGACCGCGGTGGCGTCGTCGCGGGGCTCGTGGCGCATGGGCAGGCGGCGCTCGTCCCAGTTCTTGGCGAACTCGTCGTAGAAGGTGCTCAGCTCGAAGTACTTGCGGTCGTCGACGTAGTGGGGCTCGTAGGCCTCGCGGGTGGTGAGGAAGACGACCTCGTCGGGAGAGCAGTAGTACAGCGAGCCCAGGCACATGGGGCAGGGGTGGGCCAGCACGTAGATGGTGGTGCCGGTCAGGTGCTCGGTGCCGAGCTTCGTGCACGCCTCTCGGATGGCGAGGACCTCGGCGTGGGCGGTGGGGTCGGACGTCTGGGCGACCTTGTTGCCGCTCTCGGCGAGGACCTCGCCGTCCTTGACGACGACCGTGGCGAAGGGGCGGCCCCCCTCTTCGACGTTCTTGCGGGCGAGGTCGATGGTGCGCTGGACGAAGTCCACGGGGATTCCTCCGGATGACGGGGTCGGGCAGGGGGCGCGGGGCGGGCCGGCGGGGAAGTCGGCCCGCCCCGCGGAAGGACCTCAGAAGGGCTTGGTCGGCAGGTACTTGCCGTCCAGGGTGATGACAGCGCGCTCGCCGCCCTCGGGGTCGGCGACCTTCTTCACGTCGAGCTTGAAGTTGATCGCGGAGATGATGCCGTCGCCGAACTGTTCGTGGACCAGGGCCTTGAGGGTGGTGCCGTAGACCTGGAGCATCTCGTAGAAGCGGTAGATCGTCGGGTCGGTGGGGATGCCGCCCGGGATCGAACCGCGGGTCGGGATCGTCTGGAGCAGCATCACCGCGTCCTCGTCCAGGTCCAGCAGCTCGGCGACCGCCTTGGCGGCCTGCTCCGGCAGGGCGTGCTGGCCGAGCACCGCGGCGGTGGTGAAGGGCACCGACAGGCCGGAAGCGTCGGCGATCTGTTCCCAGGTCAGGTCCTTGAGCGTCTTGGCCCGGACCGCCTCGACGGCGAGGTCCTGGCGGGCGGCGGGGTCGAACTGTGCGTGCACCATGAGAAGGGTGTTCCTTTCGGGAGGGGTGTGACGCCTCGTACGCGCTCGTGCGACGGCAACGGCGGTCAGAGGCGGTCTCGCGCCGCGGGGAAGCGGCACGGGGGAACGGGGAGGTCAGGCCACGAGGGCGGCGGGGCGGCCGGCGGGGTCGAGCCTGTCGACGCGGCCGGTGGGGATGTCGTAGACCCAGCCGTGCAGGCTGAGCGTCCGCTCCGCCAGGGCACGGGCGATCGCGGGGTGGGTGGCCAGGTTCGCCAGCTGCGCGAGCACGTTCTGCCGCACCAGCGCGTCGACGTCCCCGGCGGGGGTGGTGCGGGCCCGGGAGGCGTCCGCGTGCCGCAGCCAGTCGGCGATCGCCGGCGCGCCGGACAGGTCGTGGCCCCGGGCCAGGGCCGTCATCGCGCCGCAGGCCGAGTGTCCGCACACCACGATGTCCTTCACGCCCAGGACGGCGACGGCGTACTCGACGCTCGCCACCACCCCGTCCGGGGCGGGGCTGTGGGCGGGAACGAGATTGCCGGCGGTACGGATGACGAACAGCTCGCCCGGCTCGCTGCCGGTGATCAGTTCCGGGACGACGCGGGCGTCCGAGCAGCTGATGAACAGCGTCCGCGGAGCGTGGTGTCCGGCCAGGCGGGCGAACAGGGCCTCCTTGGCCGGGAAGACGTCCTGCTGGAACCGCGCGACGCCTTCGGCAAGGTCATGCATGGGATCACTCCCCTTCGGTGGGATCGCCGCCCTCACCAGGCCGGCGAAATCCACCATGCACGACCTGCGCCTATAGCGTCCAAGACGCATTGCCCATGAGAGTTATAGGTGCCATCTATACTCACGTCATGGCCCTGGAACTGCGCCACCTGCGCTATCTGCTCGCCGTGGCGGAGCACGGCACCTTCACCCGTGCCGCCGAAGAACTGCACATCTCCCAGCCCACCCTCTCCCAGCAGATCAGGCAACTGGAGCGGATCCTCGGCGTCCAGCTACTGGACCGCACCGGCCGCACCGTACGCCTCACCGACACCGGCGAGGCGTACGTCCACCACGCCCGCCGCGCCCTGCGCGACCTCGCCGCCGCCGAACGCGCCGTCCACGACGTGCGCGACCTCACCCGCGGTCACCTGCGGCTGGCCGTCACCCCCACCTTCACCGCCTACTTCACCGGCCCGCTCGCCGCCGAACTCCACAGCCGCCACCCCGGCATCACCCTGACCCTGCGGGAGATGACCCAGGACCGCATCGAAACGGGACTGCTCGCCGACGAGATCGACCTCGGCATCGCCTTCACCGGCACCCACCAGCCCGGCATCACCGCCACCGAACTGTTCACGGAGTCCCTCACCCTCGTGAGCAGCGCCCGCCACCGCGCCGACCACCCGCTCCCCCTGCCCGTGACCGACCTCACCGAGCGCCATCTGGCCCTGCTGAGCGGCGACTTCGCCACCCGCGGCCACATCGACGACTACTTCACCCGGCACGGCGTCACCCCCCGCATCGCGGTGGAGGCCAACTCGATCCAGGCCCTCACCGAGATCGTCCGGCGCACCGCACTGGCCACGGTGCTCCCCGACGCCCTCACCCACGACCACCCGCACCTCGTCCCCGTCCCCCTGGACCCGCCCCTGCCCACCCGCACCGTCGCCCTCCTCACCCGCACCGACGCCTACCGGAGCGCCGCCGCCGACGCCTTCACCCGCCTCATCCATGACCTCGTCCGCACCCGCCCCTACACACCTGCTCCGTGACCCACCGGGCCCGGCCGGGGAGACCCGCTGCGCCAGGCCGTCCGTGCGACAGGGCTGTACCAGCGGGTGGTCGGTCGGAACGGTTTGCCGGGAGGGGCGAGGCCGGCGAGTGCCGCACCGTCGGGCTGGAGATCACGGCGATGGACGCCACCGTCGACGGCGACCCCGGTCGCACCGTCGCGGTGGAGCCGAGGAACGGTGGCGGCCGGGACCGCGCGATGTCGGGGTACGCGGGTGTCGGCCTGCGGACCGATTCGGGCTCGCTGTCCGCGAAGCGCACGGGCGAGCGGACCGCCCAGGTCGTCCTCGAGGACGGGGAGACGGTGGCCTTCGGCATCCACCACCCGGTCGACGACTCGGGCGGCTCTGCCGTCCGCTGCGACCGTTCTCCGCGGTCGCCCCCGCACGGGGGCGGAGGGGCGTGCGTGTACGACATCCGCGACGTCGGCGTCTCCCGCCCCGCCGTCTCCCACCATCCGGAGAAGTGGGAGGAGGCCGGTCCGCTCACCTCCGAGCGGCGCGGCACCCGGGTCTACCATCGGGTCGAGCCGTCGGTCCTTCCCCCACGGGCAAGCTGCTGGTTCCGCCCACCGAGGCCAGACCGATCGAACGACACGGAGATCGAACGACACGGAGGGAGAGCCGCGGTGAGCGGAGCGTCGGGCGCGGTGATCGTGCCGCTGACGGCGGAGCACGCCGAGCAGGTGCTGGCGATCTACCAGAGCGGCATCGACGAGGGGAACTCCACCTTCGAGACCGTCGCGCCGTCCTGGGAGGCGTTCGACGAGGCGAAGCCGGCCGAGTACCGCTTCGCCGCCGTCGACAAGGACGGCACGGTGCTCGGCTGGGTGGCCGCGAGCCGGGTCTCCGACCGGTGCGCGTACGCGGGTGTGGTCGAGCACTCCGTCTACGTCCACCCCGCCGCCCGCGGCCGCGGCATCGCCTCCGCCCTGCTCGAGGCGCTGATCGACTCCACCGAGCGGGCGGGGGTCTGGACCATCCAGTCGGGGATCTTCCCCGAGAACTCCGCCAGCCTCGCCGTCCACCAGCGCGCCGGCTTCCGCGTCATCGGCACCCGGGAGCGGATCGGTCGACACCACGGCATCTGGCGCGACGTCGTCCTCGTCGAGCGCCGCAGCCCGGTCGTCACGTAGGCCGGAGCACTCCGGCCCTCCTCCTGACGTCCGATTTGTCGTGTCAGGCCCCGGCCACGCCCAGGAGGTCCGGGGTCTCAGGGACGCCGAGGTCATCGGTGCCCCCGGCGTCCGGGAGCCGGGGGAGAACAAGACGCGGGGCCGCCCACCGCAAGCGCGCCCCGTTCCACTCCTGGAGACGCCCCGGGCGCATCCCCGGTCGGTCCGAAGGCGCCGGGAACAAGCCGGCGGTCATCGGTCTCCGTACGGGAACGGACCGGTCGCGGGGGCCACGCACTTGTCGACGACGGTCTTCTCGCCCGCCGCCGAGCCGTCCAGGCAGAGCCGTCCGCCCTGGTCGCGCAGGTCGAGGAAGAACCGCGTGGCCGTACCGGACCGCTCGAGGCCGTGGATGTGCCGGTCGATGTAGCCGAGGTCGTTCAGGATCGTCCTGACCTCGGCGGGGGTGGGATCCGCCAGATCCCGGAGCGCCTGGGTGACGCGCTCCTCATGGAGGTTGCCCGCGCACCAGTCGCGGGCGTTCAGCTCCACCTCCGGCCCCGCCGTGGGGGCGATCGGCTCGATCGCGTCGCTCGGCGGTGTCCGGCCGGGCGGCGACGTCGCTGCCGGACCGGTCGGCGGCGCCTCCGGCGGAGCGCTCGGGGGACACGACTGCGCGACCTCGTCCAGCATCTCCGCGAAGCCCGCGCCGGGCCGGGCGCCCGCGGTGTCAGCCGGCTTGCCCGGCCGTCCGTCGGTGCCTGTCCTCTCGGTGCCGCAGGCGGTGAGCGCCAGAACGGCGAGAGCCGCTGTCGCGAGCGAGATCCGCAAGTGGTGCGAGGAGCAGGCGATCGTGCTGGTCCGGGCGGGGGTTCGTCTCATGTGCCAAGTCTCCGGCCGGGCCGTCGCCTCCACGTGAGTACGCGTACTCAGGTGAGCGGGGAGTACTCACTCGGACTTCGACGGGACGTGACCAGGTGCAGCGGGGCCGGGCACCGCTGTCGCCGGTTCGCGGGAAGGCGTCCCGCAGCGCGGTTCCAGGGACACAGGATGTTCTCCGGGGCTCCCGGCGCCGCGCCCGTCCCGGGCTGCGCGCCGAGACCGTGGGGGCGGAGCGCGGCAGCCTGGGCGCCCGTGCCCGGTCCCCTGCCAAGCCGCCGTCGGCGCCGCGGGGGCCGCGAACGATCACGTCGCGCCGCGGTTGCGCGGCGGACACCGGCTCGGCTCCCGACCGGCCGACGACGCCCTCACCCGTATCGGCGCTCTCATCGGGGCCCACCGCACCGATCTCCGGGCCGGCGCCACCTCGTAGCAGCCCTCCGGGCCGAGCGTTCCAGCGCGCGGAGTCGTCGACCGGGGCGCGGGTCACCGTGCGACGGGGCGCCGAGCGGTCCGCCCAGCCGGTTCCCCGGCGAGGCGGGGTCGTCGGCCCGCTGACGGACGCCTCAGCGGGCAGCGGCCTCTTCCACCGTCGCACGCACCTTCAGGACGGTGTCCACTCCGGTGAGCTGCAGGAGCCGGCGCAGCTGCTGCGTCGGGGAGACCAGCCGGAAGTCGACCGCTTGGTGGGTGAGGATCAGCAGGTTCAGCAGTGTCGAGTCCGCGAAGGTGATGCCGGAGGCGTCCAGGACCACCTTCGGACACTCCTTGGCCGCGGAGCGCAGCGCGTCCGCCAGCGGCGTGATCGACTGCATGTCGTACGCGCCTCGCGCGTCGACGACCCGGGCCCCGCACAGCTCGTACTGCGCCACCGCGGTCTGCTCCAGGATCTGGAGCCCGCATCCGTCGGCGTCGCTCGAACGCTCTGCGACCGCCTCATCCTTGGACACCCTCGGGACCCTCCTGTGTCTCCCCCGCGGAATACTGCCAACCATTGCGCGAAAAGTATGTCATGTATTAGGCGTCAGGCAAAGACAGTCCCTAAAATGCTGTGCATGGTTGAAGTGCCTGGATCCCACACCGGATGGACGTTCGTCACCAATCACGCGCGCGTGCTGGCGGCCATCGCCGACAACCCGAACATCCGGATCCGTGACATCGCCGCCCACTGCCGGCTCACCGAGCGCGCCGTCCAGCGGATCATCTCCGATCTCGAGCAGGACGGTTACCTCTCCCACACCCGCGACGGGCGCACGAACACCTACCGCATCGAGCCGGACAGGGTCCTGCGCCACCCGGCGGAAGCGGGCCTGACCGTGGCCGCGCTGCTCTCCCTGCTCGTCCAGGACGAGACCGACCGCGGACGGAAGCCCGAGGTCCGGCCGTCCCGCCTGGTCGATACCAGTGGTGCGCGGTAGGAGCGGAGCGGACACGGACGGCGCGCACGCTTCCCACCGGCGCGACGTCCGGGCCGGGCCGGCCGCGGCACCGGGAAAAGGGGGAAGGGCCGCTTCGACCTCCCCAGGCATCGCGGCCCCTCCCCGCCTGCGCGTGACTACCCGCCCGCGCCGGCCTCACTCCCCCGTTCTTCCCCGAGACGGTGCGCCCAGCCGGACGCGGGTCCCGCCGTCGGCGGGTCGGCGGAACGGGCTCCGTGCCAGTCCAGGACCATGACCGTCGCGTCGTCCTCGAGGTCGCCGCGGCAGGCGTCCCGTACGGCGGCCGTGAGGGTGCGGACGGTCTCCCGGGGGTGCAGGGCGCGGGTGTCACGGACGAGCGCGGGCAGGTCGGCCGCAGCGGCACAGCGGTCCTGCATGCCGTCGGTGAGCAGGACCAGCCGGTCTCCGGGACGCAGGCGCAGTTCCTGCAGGGCGTAGGGGACCGGGGAGGCCACTCCGAACGGAAGGTTCACGGCGAGCCTGACCTCCTCCACGGTCGTGCCGCGCACCCGCAGGGGCCAGGGGTGGCCGGCGTTGACCAGTTCCGCGACGCCTGTCCCCAGGTCGACGCAGAACAGTTGTCCGGTGGCCAGACCACGGCCGTAGGCCAGCAGCGCCTCGTGGGCGTGGTGGGCCTGCCGGAGAGCGTCGCAGCCGTCGCGGCGGGCCCGGCGCAGTGCTCCGACCAACAAGGTGGCCAGCAGGGCCGAGTCGGTGTCGTGGCCCATGGCGTCCGTGATGGAGAGGTGCAGGGTGTCGCGGTCGAGGCTGTAGTCGTAGGTGTCGCCCCCGATGTCGTCGGCCGGGACGAGCCCCGCGGCCAGGGTGAACTGGTCGGCCTCGCAGCACGACGCCGAGGGCAGCAACCGGTGCTGAATCTCGGCGGCCATGCTGGTCCTGGTGGTGCGCTGGCCCACGTGGTACAGGTCGGTGAAACGGCGGTCGGTGACGATGATGTAGGCCAGCGCGTGCGCCGCCTCGTCGATCTGCCCCAGGACGGTGTCGTCGGCGTGCTGCAGGGTCACCTCCAGCACGCCGATGCAGTCGCCGCGGTTGGTGACGGGCGTGATGACGCGCCGCCCGCCGTGGCCGTCCGGTTCCACACACCGGCGCTGGCTCCGCAGGACACCGTCGTAGACACTGTCCCGCAGGTCGATCAGCTCGGACCGGGCCGGCAGGCCGCCGTCCACGGCCGCGGGCAACCGCACCAGTCGTTGGCCGACGAGATCGACGAACAGGAAGGACACCCGCTCCGCCCCGAACCGCTTCTGCAGGTTCCGCGCGACCACGTCGACGGACTCTCCGGGCGGCGCCGCCTCGGCAGCGGCCAGGAGCTCTCCCAGTTCCAGATCTCGACCTTCCACGGCACCCTCCTGTCCGGTGTCGTGACGTCTTCCCCGCAATCTTTCGCAGTCACCCGGACGACCGGCCCACCCGTGCGCTCGGGGCGGCAGAGGAGAGCGGCGACCGGGCCCGTGCGCCGTCCGCCCCGACCAGCGGACCGGTGACGACGGTGCCGCCGTCGGCCTCGTCGAACAGGACGGTCCCCTCGAGTCCGGGGATCCGCAGCGCTCGGCGGCCCCTCAGGACGAGGACACGGGAATCGTCCGCCGAGCCGGCTGCCCCGAGGGCGCGTTGCCCGTCGCAGTCGCGGGTGCCGAGCCTCCCGCCCTGCGAGCGCGCGGCCGGGAGGGCTCCGCCTCGCCGACCTTGGCCCGTACGCCCTGGACGCGCAGGACGCGGACGGGCGGCCGCCGGTGATCGCCCGGCACCGGCCCCGCGGGCGAGGAGGTGCAGGGTTCCCACTGCTGCGCCCGCGGGGCCGACGGGAGGTCCAGTACCCCTCGTTGCGCCCGGTACGCCGGATACCGGCCGTCACGTCCGATTCGATCCCCCGGCGCCTCTCCCTCGACGGCCGAACAGCACAAAAGGGCGGGCCCGGCCCTGTCGGACCGAACCCGCCCCTCACACACCGCCTTTCGCGGTGCCGCTCAGGCCGCGGCAGGCATCACCATCGGTACCAGCGGCCCTTGCGGCCGCCGGCCGCCGGGCGGACGACGAAGCCCAGCAGCCACACCACCAGGACGATCACCGCGACCCACCAAAGGGCCTTGAGCGCGAAACCCGCGCCGAAAAGGATCAGGGCCAGAAGAAGAACCAGAAGCAGGGGAACCATTGTCATCAACCTCCTGGCCGACGTGTGCTCCCAACTCGCCCCCGCAAACACGGAACCGGCACGTTCCTTTCACGGAACGGGGGGCATACGCACACGCCGTGCCGGCCCTCCGGATGCCGGGCGAGGCCGGCCGTCCGGCGCAACCGAACGGCTGCCGGAGCCGTCCTACACCGATGTCCAACCGGACCCCAGGCATCGGACAGGAGCACCGTGGCAGCGAGGAGACGCACGTGGATCGGGAGCGCCGTCGGCGTGGTCGTGCTGACGGCCGCCGGCGGCGCGGTGGCCATCGGGACCGACGACGGTCGCCGGCTGCTCCCCCGCGCCTCGTACGACCCGTTCCGCGGATCGGCCGCCGCGCAGGAATGGGTCGCCCACGGTGACCACGCCGCCGTCGTCCGGGTCACGCGGGAGTCGGCGGCCGAGGCCGGTCCGAAGGACGGCGACTACGTTCCCCGGACGGTCACCGCGACCGTCACCCAGGTCGTCTGGTCGAGGCCCGGGGCACCGCGCCTGCCCGGGGAGATCACCCTGCGGGCCCACGGCTGGTACACCACCCTCTGGGGCGGCAGGGAGGAGGCCGCACGTGAGGGAGCCCCCCGGCTGGAGCCCGGCCACACCTACGTCGTGGGTGTCGTCGGCACCGAGGGCGGGGCGGAACTGATCGGTGACGACGCCGCCCTGCCCTACGACGACGAGACGCTCGGCCGGGGAGAACTCGAGGGTCGTGCCGTCGCCCCCGACGCGTACCGCGAGGCCGTCCGAACACTGCCCGCCGACGCGGTCGCCGGGTTCGCCGCCGGCGAGACGCACAGTCCCAGGTCCCTGCGCGACGTCCAGCGGCTGCTGGAGGGCACCTCACCACTGAACGTCTACCGGCGCACGGCGTTGAGCAGCCTGAGCACGGACCTGAACCTGGACCGGAAGGCGGACCGGCCCGTCGACGAGGGCGCCGGTGACCTCCCCGGCCGCATCCGCCGCCGTGCCCCCGCACTGGATCCCGGCACCGGCTACTTCCTGGCCGTCGCCTGCTCCGGCCGCGGCAGGGCCGTCACCGTCGGCCTCACCGTCGACGGGACGACCACCACGCGCCGAGTGCCCTGCGACACGGGCAACGAGTTGGTGGCCGCCGAGCGGCCGCGGGGCGAGGTGACGTACGAGATCGCCTCCGTGGGACCCGGCGTCGGAGCGGTCGCCTGGAATCTGTCGGAAGCCCCCGGGACCGCCGACAGGGAACGGTGAGCTCAGGGGCGGCGGTGATGCTCGCCGGCCCTGGAACGGAAGGTGCGGCGGTAGGTGTCCGGCGGAACGCCGACCGTGCGGTTGAAGTGGCGGCGCAGTGTCGTGGCGGTGCCCATGCCGGTGGCCGCCGCGATGGTGTCGACGCTGTCGTCCGTGGTCTCCAGCAATGCCTGCGCGTGGCGGATCCGCTGGGCCAGCAGCCACTGCAGCGGGGTGGTGCCGGTGGCGGCCCTGAAGTGGCGGCCCAGGTGGCGCGAGCTCATCCGCGCCTGGCGGGCGAGGTCCTCCACGGTCAGCGGCTGGTCGAGCCGTTCGAGGACCCAGGGGAACAATCCCGCGAGGGGGTGGTTGTCCGGGGCGGGCATCGGGGTCGTGACGAACTGGGCCTGTCCGCCGTCCCGCTGGGGCGGTACGACCAGGCGGCGGGCGGCGGTGTTGGCGAGGGACGACCCGTGGTCGAGCCGGACGAGGTGCAGGCACAGGTCCATCGCGGCGGCCTTGCCGGCGGACGTGAGCACGCTGCCGTTGTCCACGTAGAGGACGTCCGGGTCCACCGTCACCTCGGGGTGGCGGGCGGCCAGAACGTCGGTGTGCGCCCAGTGGGTGGTCGCGCGGAGCCCGTCCAGCAGGCCGGCGGCGGCCAGCACGAACGCGCCCGTGCACAGGGAGGCCACGCGCGCGCCCGCCTCGTGGGCCGCGCGCACCGCGTCGACCAGTTCGGCGGGAGGGTCCTCGTCGACGTCGGCCCAGCCGGGGACGATCACGGTGTCGGCGTGCGGGAGCCGGTCGAGACCGTGGTCGGGCTCCAGCACGAACCGGCCGGCTCGCACGGCGCCCGGTCCGCAGACGACGACGTCGTACCAGGGACCCGGCACACCGGCCGGGGCGGAGCCGAAGACCTCGTAGGCCAGGGCCAGTTCGAAGTGCAGCATCCCGTCGGTGACGGCCAGCGCGACTGTGTTCACGTCCGGAATTGTACGCATCACGTCGTTCCGGACACTCGTGCGGGAGGCCGCTCCCCCGACAGGATGATCCCCACGGAAGTGCACGGATCATTCGAGCGGAGAAGATTCATGGCAGCGGGGCGCACGGTCACGGTGTACGGCGCGTACGGGCACACCGGGCGTTTTGTGGTGGCGCAGTTGCGGGACCGCGGGTTCGTCCCGGTCCTCTCGGGCCGCGACGCCGACCGGCTGGAGGCACTGGCGGCGGAGTGCGGCGGCGCGGGGGACGTCCGTCCCGCATCGGTCGACGATCCGTCCTCGCTCGACCGTGCGCTGGCCGGTGCGGCAGCCGTGCTCAACTGCGCCGGCCCCTTCGCCGCGACCGCCGCCCCCGTGATCGAGGTGGCCCTGCGCGCCGGCATCCCGTACGTGGACGTGGCGGCCGAGATCGAGGCCAACCTCGACACGTTCACCGGTTTCACGGACCGCGCCCGCGCCGCGGGGACGACCGTCGTTCCCGCGATGGCCTTCTACGGCGGTCTCGGTGACCTGCTCGTCACCGCGGCGATGGGCGACTGGACGACGGCCGACGAGGCGCACATCGCCTACGGGCTGAGCGGTTGGCACCCCACCGCGGGGACGCGTGCCGCGGGCGTGGTCTCCCGGCAGCGGCGGGACGGCCGGGGAGTCCGCTACACCGACGGGCGTCTGGAGTACCACCGGGACGCGCTGCCGGTCATGGACTGGTCCTTTCCCGAACCGATGGGCACCCGGGCCGTCCTCGGGGAGTTCACGATGGCCGACGTCGTCACGGTCCCCAGCCACCTGCGCATTCCCGAGGTGCGCACCTACATGACGGTCGAGGCCGCAAAGGACCTGTCGGACCCCGGCACTCCGGCGCCGGTCGCGGCCGACGAGCGCGGGCGGTCCGCGCAGACCTTCCTGGTGGACGCCGTCGTGCGCTCGGGCGGCCGTGAACGGCGTGCGATCGCCAGAGGGCAGGACATCTACGCCGTCACGGCGCCGCTCGCCGTGGAAGCGGTCGACCGCATCCTCACCGGACGGACCAGGGCGACCGGGGTCGGCTCCGCCGGCGAGGTCTTCGACGCCCTCGACTTCCTCCGCGCGCTGACCGGGCACCTCGGTCTGGAACTGCGCCTGTAGGCGCCTGCCCGCCGGCGCTCGCGCGGCGGGTCCTGTTTGACCTTGACACGGTGACAGGGTCTTCACTGCCTGCCGAGGAGGTGGTCTCCATGACGGCCACGGCACAGGACACGGATACGGCACGGGTGCTCCAGGGATTGCGGGACGACCGTTCGTCCGTGCGGCTGCGAGCCGCTCTGACGCTCGGTACGACGCCCGATCCGCGGTTCGTCGACGCGCTGGTCGAGCGATGCGCGATCGAGCCCGAGTTCCTGGTCCGCGACATGCTGACCTGGGCGCTCGTCCGCCACCCCGTGTCCATGACGCTCCCCCGGCTGCTCCGCGAAGTGTGCGAGGAACGCGCGCAGGCACGGAGCCAGGCGCTGCACACGCTGTCCAAGATCGGGGACCGGCGGGCGTGGTCGGCGGTCACACCCACGCTGCTGTGCGACGCCGACGACGAGGTGGCGCGCAGCGCCTGGCGGGCCGCGGTCGTCCTCGTTCCGGAGGGCG
Organism: Streptomyces sp. NPDC029152; assembly: GCF_055564355.1. Lineage (NCBI taxonomy): Bacteria > Bacillati > Actinomycetota > Actinomycetes > Kitasatosporales > Streptomycetaceae > Streptomyces > Streptomyces sp. NPDC029152. The sequence continues at coordinate 24,317 of NZ_JBVHWR010000014.1, forward strand.
AGGAACCGGCGTTGGCCACGGTGCTGGTGACGCAGCTCGGGCGCGGCGGCCGGGAGACGCAGTTGAGTCTCAGCCGGGCGCTGGTCGCGCTGGGTGAGGTGGTGGTGCCGGTTCTGCTCGCCGCGGAGTCGGCCACCGATCCGCAGGTGCGCGCGCACGCGCTCGCCACACGACGGCTGCTGCGCGCCCCGGACGCCGGATTCGAGTTCGCGATCGAGGAGGCGAAGCGCGTCGTGGCCCTCGGCGGGTCCGGCCATGGAGGAGGATAGGACGTGTTGATCGGTGAGGTGGCGCGGCGTTCCGGGGTCAGCGCCCGCATGCTCAGGCATTACGAGTCGCTGGGTCTGGTGCGTCCTTCGGGCCGGACCGGCTCCGGCTACCGGGAGTACTCCGGGGAGGACATCCAGCGGATCTTCCAGATCGAGAGCCTGCGGTCGCTGGGACTGTCGCTGCGCGACGTCGGACGCGCGCTCGACGATCCCGGTTCCATGCCCTCGGCGCTCGTCGGCGACCTCATCCGCCGGACGCGTGAACGCATCGCGGCGGAGACCGAGTTGCTCACGCGGTTGTGCCGGATCCGTGCGGCGGACCCCGCCGGCTGGGAGGACGTCCTCCAGGTCGTCGCGCTCCTCCAGGCCCTGGGATCGAAGAGCGCCGGCGCGCGCCAGCGCGCGGCCCTCTCCTCGGCCGCCGAGGTACCAGCGGAGGCCCTGGTCGAGGCGGCCCTGCGCGAGACGGATCCGAATGTCGCCGGGGCCCTGCGCTGGGCCCTGGCGCGATCCGGCGACGGCGGGCCGGCACTGCTGGCCCGGGCTCTGGGCTCACCGGCGGCCGCGGTGCGGGAGCGTGCCGTTCGGACCCTCGCCGGGATACCCGGTGACGAGGCCACGGAACAGCTGCGGCAGGCGCTCGCGCACCCCGACATCGTGGTCCGCGGCCATGCGGCGCTGGCGCTCGGGACACGCGGTGGGGCCGACGCGGTCCCGACGCTCATCGACATGATCGTGGAGGGGAGGAACGACACCGACGCGGCCGATGCGCTGAGTGCGCTGGCGGGCGACACCGCGACGGCGGACGAGATCGCGACCGGACTCGTCGGCCGCCTCGCCCACGGCTCCACCCGGGCGTCCGCGCGCGGACGGCTGACCCAGGCGCTGGCGGACATCCCGGGAACGAAGGCGTCACGCGCCCTCGTGGAGCTGTCGCACGACGCGGACCGTGCCGTGGCACTGACCGCGACCTACCTCCTCCGGCTCCGCGACGCACGGTGACGCCCGCTCCCGGAAATCCGCCGTGCGGTGCCGGGCAGGCATACGACCGCGCCCCGGGGGCACGCGGAGAGCAGCCCGAACTCAAGCAGCATCGCAAGGAGGAGAGTCGTGTCGTTTCTCTGGGCCATCATCGCGGGACTCATCATCGGCCTGCTGGCCAAGCTGGTCGTCCCCGGGCGCCAGCCCATCCCGCTGTGGCTGACGACCATCCTCGGCATCATCGGGGCCGTCGCCGGCAACGCGCTCGCCACCGCCTTCGGCGTGCGCGACACCGGCGGCATCGACTGGATCCGTCACGTCCTGCAGATCGGCGTCGCAGCCCTGCTCATCGCTCTCGTCACCCCGTTCTGGGCCCGACGACACGCCTGAGGCGGGCACGTGCGAAAGGGGTGTGTCCGCCGGCTACTTGCCGGCGGACACACCCCTTTCGCACGACTGTCCTGGGCCCTGTCGTCGGCGCGGGCGACGAGCAGCGGCTGGAAGAAGCCGGTCTCCTGCGGCATCCGCCATCGGGGCTCGGCGAACCCGGCCTCGGCCGCGAGGCGGGCGAGCCGGTCCCGTCCCAGAGCCCAGTAGGTGGTCCGGCGGACCCGGACGCGCCATTCCCCGCCCGCCGGGAGGAGCTGGAAGTGCTCCAGGTCGTAGTGTTCCCCGTCCTCGTGCCAGTGCCAGAGCTGGAAGGTGACGGTCTTCTCCCCGCCGTCGGCGCGGTCGGCGATCCGGTGGACCTGGGGAGGCGTCGACACCGGGCGCTCGCCCAGCAGTTCGTCGTAGGGGCGCGTGCTGACCAGCAGCAGTCCGGCCGGGCGCAGCACGCGGCGCATCTCGGACAGGGCGGCGCGCACGTCGTGCTCGGTCAGCAGGTGGGGCAGTGAGTTGTCGGCGCAGACGACGGTGTCGAAGCGGCCGTCGGGAAACGGGAGGCGCCGCATGTCCGCCGCGGCCGTGGACAGACCGATCCCCCCGCGAGCGGCCTCCCGGGCGGCCCGGGCGGCGGCGCGCGGGCTGAGGTCGGTCCCGGTGACGCGGTGCCCACGCTGTGCCAGGCCGATGGCCTGGGTGCCGATGCCGCAGGAGCAGTCGAGCACCGCGGCGCGGTCCCGGCCGATCAGGGCGTCCAGGGCGCCCGCCTGCCGACGGACGCTCGCCTCCCAGTCCGGGTGGATCAGGTGGTAGTCGTCGGCCAGTTCGTCGTAGAAGCGCCCCACCGGTGTCTCGGACATGAGCGGAGACTACCGGGACCGGCACGCCGACGGCATCACCGTCGAGTCCCCGTGCACCGGAGACCGGTCGGCGGCACCTGTGCCCGGACGCGTCCCTCCGGGGCCGTCACTCCCCCGGCACTCGCAGCCGCCGTACGCGCGCGGGGGCGGGACCGGTCGACTCGCGCGCGATGTACGTGGTGCGCAGGGTGTGGCGGCGGGGCCGGGCGGTGGAGCCGTTGATGCGGCGGACCAGGATGTCCGCCGCCAGCCCGCCCAGCTCCTGCACCGGCTGGCCGACCACGCTCAGCCGCGGCCGGACGAGCGTGGCCCACTCCGCGTCGTCGAAGCCGATGACCGAGACGTCGTCGGGGATGCGGGCGCCGAGGTCGAGCAGGGCGTCCAGCGTTCCGAGCGTGGCCACGTTGTCGGTGGTGAAGAGCGCCGTGGGCCGGTCGTCGGAGCTCATCAGGTCCAGTACGGCGGAGCGCGCCCACGTCCGGTCGTATCCGGTGTGGCGGATCGACTCGGCCTCGCGGGGTATGCCGGCGGCGCGCAGGGCCTGGCGGTAGCCGGTGAGGCGCTCGGTCGTGGTCCAGATGTCCGCGCCCGGCGCCAGCCGCGCGGCGTCCTCGTCGCCGGACGCCGAGGTGACGACCGCGATGCGCCGGTGCCCCGCGGCGGTGAACCTGGCCACCGCGGCCTTGGCGGCACCGCGGTTGTCGACCACGACCGTGTCCAGTCCGGCGCCGGTGAGCACCCGGTCCAGGAGGACCACGGGGATGCCGGAGGCGACGGCCTTGTCGAGGTGTCCGTGCTCGGCGGCGGCGGGCGCCACGACCAGGCCGTCCACGCGCCGCTCGATGAACATCTGCACCGCGGCCTTCTCCGTCTCGCCGTTCTCGTCGCTGTTGGCGAGGACGACCTGGAGGCCGGTCTTGGCCGCGACGTCGGTGACGCCGCGCACCGCGCGGGCGAAGTAGGGGTTCTCCACGTCGGCGACCACCACGCCCAGTGTGTGGGTACGTCCGCTGATCATGCTGCGGGCCACCGCGTTGGTGCTGTAGCCCAGTTCGGCGGCGGCGGCCAGGACGCGTTCCCGGGTGGCCGCGCTCGCCGACCCGTACCCGCCCAGGACCCGCGCGGCGGTGGCCTGTCCCACCCCGGCGTGCCGGGCGACGTCGGGAATGGTGACGCGGCGCGGCGGTCGGGGGGTGCTCGGCATGGGCGGTCTCTTCGTCGGTGACGGCTCGGCGGACGCCGAGGGACGGGTCGATGAAATCCAGCGCCATTCAACCATTGACGGACGGCGCCTGCCGGTGGGTAAGGTACGAGCCCGTTGGTAACGTTATCAAAATCCACCGGCAACCGCCCGCCCGCCTCTCCCCGGGCGACCACGGCATGCCCGCGTGCACGGTCGCCCCGATCCCACGCCCCGAACACCGGAGGTTTCACGGATGGCACCCGACACCCTCTCGCCGCCACCGGCCGCAGGCCCGGCCATCGACCTCGTCGACGTGGTCAAGGACTTCGGCGGCGCCCGGGACGCGGCGGCCGTCCGCGGCGTCGACCTCTCGATCGGCGAGGGCGAGTTCTTCTCGCTGCTGGGTCCCTCCGGCTGCGGCAAGACCACCACCCTGCGGATGATCGCCGGCTTCGAGGAGCCGACCGGCGGACAGATCCTCCTGCACGGCCGCGACATGGTCGGCGTACCGGCCAACAAGCGCGACATCAACATGGTCTTCCAGTCCTACGCCCTCTTCCCGCACCTGAGCGTCGCCGACAACGTGGCGTTCGGACTGCGCCGCCGGCGCGTGCCCAAGGACGAGATCCGCGACCGGGTCGACAAGATCCTGCACACCGTCGAACTGGCCGACAAGGCCGACCGCCGCCCCCGCCAGCTCTCCGGCGGCCAGCAGCAACGCGTCGCACTCGCCCGCGCCCTGGTCAACCGTCCCCGCGCGCTGCTGCTCGACGAACCCCTCGGCGCCCTCGACCTGAAGCTCCGGCAGTCCATGCAGCTGGAACTCAAGCGGATCCAGCGCGAGGTCGGCATCACCTTCGTCTACGTCACGCACGACCAGGCCGAGGCCCTGACCATGTCCGACCGGATCGCGGTGATGAACCACGGCCTGGTCGAACAGGTCGGCTCACCGCAGGAGGTCTACGAACGGCCCGCCACCGCGTTCGTCGCCGGGTTCATCGGCACCTCCAATCTGATCGGCGGGCGTCTGACGTCCACGGACGCGGGGACCGGGGTGGTCGACCTCGGCGACGGCGACCGCATCACGGTCACGTTGCGCGGCTCCCGGAGTCCCGGATCGGCCGTCGAGATCACCGTGCGGCCCGAGAAGATCAGGCTGACCACCGGGCCGGCGGACAGCGCCAGCCGTGTCCGCGGCACCGTCCGGGAGGTGGTCTACCTCGGTACGTCCACCAGCTACACGGTGGAGACCCGCACCGGCGCGGAGATGACGGTCTTCCAGCCCAACGACGGCACCGCGCCCGTGAACCCGGCCCGCGGCGACACCGTCTGGCTCTCCTGGGCCACCGCCCACTCCTACCTGCTCACCACCGCACCCGGCCCCGCGGCGACCACCGCCGGCCCGGTTTCCCTCACCTCGCGCTGACGACAGGCAGACCACCATGCCCGAGCACTCCACACCCTTCGCGCCCCGGCCGCGCGGCCTGACCCGGCGCGGGCTGCTGCGCGCCGCGTTCGGCGCCGCCGCGCTGGCCCCGCTCGCCGCGTGCAGCGTTCCCGGCGCCCGCGTGCACGTCCCCACCGGCAAGGCCGAGATCGCCGCGGCCGTCAGCGACTTCTGGACCGGCAGGAAGCGGTCCGGGAAGCTGGAATTCGTCAACTACACGCAGTACATCGACGTCGACCCCGCCGACCAGAGCAGGCATCCCACCCTGGACGCCTTCACCCGCGAGAGCGGCATCGACGTCGGCTACGACGAGCTGATCGACGACAGCGCCTCCTGGTTCGGCAAGATCCAGCCCGAGTTCGCCTCCGGCCAGGGCATCGGCTACGACCTCATGGTCGTCGGCGGCGACAGCTACCTCACCAAGTACATCCAACTGGGGTACCTCGCCCCGCTCGACCACACGCGGCTGCCCCACTTCGCCGAACACGGCGGAGCCGCGTTCAAGAACACCTCCTTCGACCCCGGCAACGTCTACACCGTCCCCTGGCAGTCCGGCATGACCGGCATCGGCTACGACCCGGCCCGGGTCGGCCGGAAGATCACCAGCTGGCAGGACCTGCGCGACCCGAAGCTCAAGGGCCGGATCGGCATGTGGAACGACGCGGTCCAGATGGGCAACATCGCCCTGCTGGCCATCGGCGTCGACCCCGAGACCTCCACCCACGCCGACTGGCGCAAGGCGGCGGCCTGGCTGCGGGAGCAGCGCGAGGCCGGCATGGTCCGCTCCTATTCCACGGCGACCTACCAGTCCTCGCTCCAGCGCGGCGACCTGGCGGCCTCGCTGGTGTACTCGGGCGATGTCTTCCAGGCCAACCAGAGCGGCTCGGCACTGGAGTTCGTCATCCCCGAAGAGGGCGGTCTGCTGTGGACCGACAACCTCTGCATCCCGTCGACGGCCGCCCATCCCGTCGACGCGCTGACCTACATGGACTACGTCTACCGGCCCGAGGTCGCCGCGAAGATCAGCGAGACCGTCCAGTTCGTCTGCCCGGTCCCCGCCGCGCAGCAGATCGTCGCCCGTGACGCGGCCGCCGCCACCGGCGAGCGGCGCGCCGTGCTCGACGCCCTGAGCACCAGCCCTCTGGTCTTCCCGACCGAGGCCGACAAAGCAAGGCTGCGCCACCTGCGGGTGCTCGACCAAGAGGAGGAGAAGCAGTGGAACGCGCTGTTCGAACCGATCTACCAGGCGTGACCCGCAAGCGCCGGTCCCAGCGTCCCGGGGCCGCGCTGGCGCCCTACTGGCTGATCCTGCCGGGCTGGCTGTGGCTGGCCGCCTTCTTCGTCACCCCCATGATCGTGATGGTGTCCCTGTCGCTGCAGACCGGCGACTTCATCGACGGCTTCCGCCAGACCTGGCACTTCAGCACCTACGCCGACGCGGTCGGCACCTACCACGTGCAACTGGTCCGGTCCCTGGTCTACGGCGCCGCTGCCACCGTCTGCTGCGCCCTCATCGGCTACCCGGTGGCGTACTGGATCGCCTTCCGGGCCGGCCGGCACAAGTCGGTGTTCCTCTTCCTGCTCCTGCTGCCGTTCTTCGTCTCCTTCGTCATCCGCACCCAGTCCTGGAACGTGGTGCTCGCCGACCACGGCGTCCTGCTCGGGCCGCTGAAGGACACGGGCCTGCTCTCCGACGACTTCCACCTGCTGGCCACTCCGTACGCGGTGATCGGCGGACTGACCTACAACTTCCTGCCGTTCATGGTGCTGCCGATCTACGTCGCCCTGGAACGCGTGGACCCCAAGGTGATCGAGGCCTCCACCGACCTGTACGCCTCCAAGGCGGGGACGTTCCTGCGCGTGGTGCTGCCGCTGTCGCTGCCCGGTGTCTTCGCCGGCGTGCTGCTGACCTTCGTGCCCGCATCCGCCGACTACGTCAACGCCGGCATCCTCGGCGGCCCCTCCACCACGATGATCGGCAACATCATCCAGACCGAGTACTTCACCAACCTCGACTACCCCGGCGCCGCCGCCCTGTCCTTCGTGCTCATGGGCGCGCTGCTGCTGGCCGTGTTCACCTACGCCCGCGCCCTGGGCACCGACGAGGTCCTGGAGGTGGCCGCGCGATGACCGCACCGACCCTCGCCCCCGCGACCGACGCGCCCACCGCCGCGCGACCGCGCCCCGCCCGGCGCGTGCGACGCCGCCCCGCCCTCACCCTGTACACCGGGCTGGTGCTGGTCTGGTTGCTGCTGCCGATCGCCGTCATGATCCTGTTCGGTTTCAACGACACCGGCAGCAGGGTGAACTTCACCTGGCAGGGCTTCACCCTCGACTGGTACCGGCACCTGTTCGCCATCCCCAACCTGACCGCCGCCCTGGTCAACAGCCTCACCATCGCCCTGGTCGTCGCCGTGGTCGCCACGCTGCTGGGCACCCCGATCGGACTGGCGCTCGGCCGCTACCGCTTCCATGGCCGGGGCTCCGTGGACCTGCTGATGTTCGCCGCCATCGCGGCGCCCGAGATCGCCCTCGGCGCCGCCCTGCTGTCGCTGTTCATCGTCCTGGGCGTACCCCGCGGCTACTGGACGGTCGTCATCGCCCACGTGGCCTTCTGCATCCCCTACGTCGCCATCACCGTCAGGGCTCGCATGGCGGGGTACGACCCCACGCTGGAGGAGGCCGCCCGTGACCTGGGGGCGGGTCCCTGGACGGCGTTCCGGCTGGTCACCCTGCCGATGCTGCTGCCCGGCGTGGCCTCCGGCGCGCTGCTGTGCTTCGCGCTGTCCGTCGACGACTACGTCATCACCAGCTTCAACGCCGGCCGTACGGTCACCTTCCCGCTGTGGGTCTACAGCGCCAGCCGTACCGGCGTTCCCCCACAGGTCAACGTCATGGGAACGCTGATCTTCGTCGGCGGTCTCGTCATCGCCGGGGCGAACGTGCTGTTCTCCCGGCGCCGCGCGGCCTGACCCGTCCGGTCCCCGCGCCCCTTCGGTCACCGGCCCCCCGGCACCCGCCGGCCGGTGCGGAACAACCCACAGAAGGAAATCATCACCGTGCTCTCTTTCAACGAAGCCGAGTTCGTCGCCCAGACGGAAAGCCTCGTGGCGCTGCGCCCCCAGATCGAGAAGGTCGCCGACCGGCTGATCGACGACGGGTACGACAACGTGCTCCTCGTGGGCGCGGGCGGGACGTACGCGCAGATGTGGCCCTACGAGCACCTCGCCCGGCGCACCTCGCTGCTGCCGGTCCGGGCCGCCGTCGCCGCCGAGCTCGTCGTCTCCGGCGACGCCCGTCTCGGCGAGCGCACCGCCGCCGTGTTCACCTCCGTCTCCGGCACCACCGAGGACAGCCTCCGCGCCATCGACCACTGCAGGTCCCGCGGCGCCCTCACGATCGGTTTCACCGGCCACCCCGACTCGCCCGTCGCGCAGAACGTGGACACCGCGCTGATCTCCGCGCCCAAGGCCTGGCCGTTCGACGTCCAGTTGCTGCTGCTCATGGGCCGGCTGCTGTCGCGGCGGGGCGAGTTCGAGGGCTACGAGCGGCTGGCCGACGAGCTGGCGGGCCTGCCCCGCGTCCTGGTGGACGTGGCCCGGCAGGCCGAGCCGGTGGCGGCGGCCTTCGCGGAGGCCCACAAGGACGACGACTACCACTTCCTCATCGGCGGCGGGAACCTGTGGGGATTCACCTACCTCTACTCCATGTGCATCCTCGAGGAGATGCAGTGGCTGCGCACCACCCGGGTGCACAGCGCGGAGTTCTTCCACGGCTCGCTGGAGCTCCTGGAGGAGGACACCAGCGTGATCGTCTTCCAGGGCGAGGACGAGACGCGGGCACTCACCGACCGGGCTGAGGCCTTCGCCAAGCGCGTCTCCAAGGACGTCACCGTCTTCGACACCCGCGACTACCCCCTGGAGGGCATCAGCCCGGAGTTCCGCGGACTGCTCGCCCCGCTGGTGCTGGACACGGTGATGGACCGGGTCAGCAAGCACCTGGAGCGGGTGCGGGACCACTCGCTCGACCTGCGCCGCTACTACCGCGTCATGGACTACTGACCGCCGGGCCGGTTCCCCCTCGCCCATCCACCCGCGCGCCGGTGCCCGGCACCGGCGCGCCCACGGCGGGCGCCGCGTTCCCCGCACGCCGTGTCCGCGCCTCGGGAGACCTTGATGAACGTGCTCGGCTTCGGCGACAACACCGTCGACCGCTTCGTGGACCGCGGCACCGACTACCCCGGCGGCAACTGCGTCAACGTCGCCGTCTACGCCCGCCGGCTCGGTCTGGACGCCGCCTACCTGGGGGTGTTCGGCGACGACGACCTCGGCGTCCACCTCCGTGCGGCCGTGACGGCGCAGGGCGTCGCCGTGGACCACTGCCCGGTGCGCCGGGGCGGGACCTCGGTCTCCACCCTGCACGTGCGGGACGGCGACCGGGTGTTCCTCGCCTACGACGAGGGCGGCGAGGCCGTGCGCGAGCCGCTCGTGCTGGACCCGGTCCTGATGGCCTACGCGGCGTCGTTCTCGCTGGTGCACTCCAGCGTCTACTCCCGTACCGAGGCCGAACTGCCCGGGCTCGCCGCGGCCGGTCCGCTGATCAGCTTCGACTTCTCCGACGAGGAGGAGTTCCGCACCCCCGCCTACCTCGACCGGGTCTGTCCCCACGTGGACCTGGCGCTGCTGTCGTGCTCGCACCTGGACGAGCCCGCGACGCGCGGGCTGCTCGCGGAGGTGGTGGGCCGGGGTGCCGGGATGGCGCTCGCCACCCGTGGCCTCGACGGAGCGGTCGCGTACGACGGACGTGTCACGGCCACCGCGCCGGCCCGCTTCGCGGACCCCGGGACGATGTCCGACACGATGGGCTGCGGAGACGCCTTCCTCGCCGGGTTCGTCGTGAGCCTGCTTCGCCGCGGATGGTCGCGGCGGGTCCCGCCGGCGCCGAGAACGCTGGAACACGCGCTGCGCCAGGGTGCGCAGGCCGCGTACCACCAGTGCTTCGTGGAGGCGGCCTTCGGCTGCGGCCGTCCGACCCCGGCGGCGAGGGCCGGGAACACGACGTGACGGCCGGGCGCTCCCGCAGGCCCCGGCCCCGTCCGTACCACCCGCCACGATGCTCGGCGTGTCCGGTCGCGCACGGAGCTCCGACGGTCGCAGGGGTTCACCGACGTGCGGCAGACGGTGCTCGCACGGCGTCCGACGATGAGCGCCCGCGATCACGTCGGCCATCTCTCGACCGTCTCGGCCCGTCCGGTCCTGCCGGCGTCGGAACGGGGGCGGGTCCTCAGCCGGATCGTGCGGGTGCTGCCGGACCGGGTCGGGACGACCGCCGGCCTCACCGTCCACCTCGCGCGCCGGCGCGTCGCGGGCTGACGCCCGGGGCGTCAGCCGCGCGGGAGCAGGAGGCGGGTGAGACCGGCGGTGACCAGGAGGAAGGCGGCGACGACCAGGAGGCCCAGACGCATGCCCGGCAGGGAGAAGCCCCCGCCGGAACCGGCGAGCACGCTGCCGAACAGGGCCACGGAGAGCGCGCCGCCGGTCTGGCGGGACGCGTTGAGCAGCCCCGACGCGATCCCCGCGCGCCGGCCCGGTACGGCGTCCATCAGCAGCGCGGTCAGCGCCGGCACCGCGAGCGCGCCGCCCACGCTCAGCGGCACCAGCAGGACCACCACCAGCCACAGGGGGGTGTGCGCGGCCAGCGGCAGCATGGTGACCATCGCCGCGCTGAACAGCACCTGCCCGATGACGATCACCGCCCGTCGGCCGATCCGCTCCGCCAGCCGCGGTGACACCAGGTTGGTCGCCGTCACCAGCACCGACATCGGGACGAACATCAGCCCGGCCGCGATCCCCGACATGCCGCGCAACTGCTGGTAGTACAGCCCCAGGACGAAGATCCCGCCGTAGAAGGCGGCGTTGAGGGCGAAGCCGACCGCCAGTGCGGGTGCCACCCGGCGATCGCGCAGCATGCCGAGCGGGACCATGGGCCGGTCGTGCCGGGCCTCCACCCGGTGGAAGGCGTACCCGCAGACGGCGGCGAGCACGACGGCGGCCAGTACCGGCACGCTGGTCCAGCCCAGGTGGCCGCCCTCGATGGCGGCGAAGACCAGGGCGGCCAGCGCCAGTACGGCGGTGAGCTGGCCGGCGCCGTCCAGCGCGGCGGGCCGCCGGGGGGAGCGTTCCACCCGCACCAGCAGGCCGAGGATCACCGCGCCCACCGGCAGGTTGAGCAGGAACACCGACCGCCAGCCGGCCCCGTCGGTGAGCAGCCCGCCGAGCACCGGGCCCGCGGCCATCGCCACCGACCCGCCGACCGTCCACAGCGCGATGGCCCGGGCGCGCTCCCGGGCGTCCTCGTAGGCGTGGCGGATCAGCGCCAGCGAGGCCGGCATCACCACCGCGGCGGCGGCGCCCTGGGTCACGCGCGCACCGATCAGCACGCCGATGCCGGGCGCGAGGGCGCAGCCGAGGGAGGCGAGGGTGAAGAGGGCGGTGCCCCAGGCGTAGGCGCGGCGGGCGCCGACCCGGTCGGCGAAGGCGCCGGCGGAGAGCATCAGGGCCGCGAACATCAGGGTGTACGCGTCGACCACCCACTGCAGTCCGGCCATGCCTCCGTCGAGGGAGTCCCGGATCGCGGGCAGCGCGATGTTGACGGCCGAGACGTCGACGGTGATCACCGTGAAGCCGAGCAGCGCCGCGACGAGTGCCGTCGCGTTCCGCCCCGGCGCGCCGGAGTCGTCCGCGGGCGCCCCGGCCGGCCGGCTCCGGGCGGGCTGTCGTCGCCGCAGTGCGCGCAGCCGCGGTTCGCGTGCGCTCCTGGGCGCGGTGTCCTCGGACGAGGCGGCGGACGGTGACGAGGTCGTGGGCACGGCGAACTCCTGGCGCTGGCGACGGACCCGCTCCCCGGGAGCGGGTGGGCGGGCGGCCCCGTACGCCGGGCCGCGGTCCGGTGTCACGCACCCCCTGGGCCCCGGCGGCCGGGCCGCCCGCTCCGGTACCGACTCTGCCCGGGTACGGCCCGGTCCGGCAGACCGCGCCGTACCCGGGGTGCCGCGTTCCAGGCCCTGACACGGCCCCTCACGTTCCCCGCCCGCCTGCCACAATGGCCGGATGGCTGCAACAGGGGACGCGCGCGGCACCGAACTCGGCCGGTACCTGAAGGCGCGCAGGGCACAGGTGCGTCCGGAGGACGTCGGGCTGCCGCCCGGTGCGGGACTTCGCCGTACCCCCGGGCTGCGCCGCGAGGAGCTGGCCGCGCTGGCGGGGGTGAGCGTCGACTACTACATCCGGCTGGAGCGCGGCCGGGAGACCAACCCCTCCCCCGCGGTCGTGGACGCCCTCGGCCGCGCGCTGAGGCTGCGCGGGGACGGCTACGAGCGGCTGCACGAGCTGGCGGAGCTGGCCTCCGGCCGGCCCTCCGAGCTGCCCGCCTCCTCCGACCACGGTGTCCGTGACTCGGTCCTGCGCATGCTGGAGGCGGTTCGCCCGCTGCCCGCCTACGTGGTGAGCCGCTTCAACCGCGTGCTCGCGGCGAACCCGCCCGGGCGGCGGCTGTTGCCGGGGCTCTGGGACTGGCCCAAGGAGCAGCGCAATCTGACCCGCTACCTCTTCCTCCACCCGGTCGGCCGGACCCTGTACGAGCCCTGGGAGGACACCGTCGCCCGCTCGGTCGCCCATCTGCGGGCGGTGGCCGGAGCCGCCCCGGACGACCCCGAGCTGACCGCACTGGTCGGCGAACTGGTGCTGAAGTCGCCCGAGTTCGCGCGGCTGTGGGAACGGTACGACGTCTGTGAACGGGGCGGCGGGCAGAAGTCGTTCCGGCATCCGCTGGCGGGTGAGATGACCCTGACCTACGAGGTCATGCGGCTGGCCCGGACGGGCGGCCAGCGGATGGTGGTCTACCAGGCGGCCCCCGGGACTCCGGACGAGGCGAACATGCTCCGCCTGGATCCGGCGCGGCACGGGAAGGAGCCGGGGCCCGCGGAACGCTCCGGGGCGGCCGAACCCGGCTCCCCCGCCGCTCCCGTCCTCACCGGCGCGGCCCCTCCCGGTCTTCCGGGGCCAGACGTTTCTCGAACCAGTGGTGGGCGTAGGGCTCGTCGTTGAAAGCGGGGACTTCGGTGTAACCGCTGCTGCGGTAGAGGCGGGTGGCCGCTTCCAGGGCCTTGTTGGTGTCGAGCCGCACCAGTTCGCTGCCGTGTCGGGCGGCGCGTTCCTCCAGTTCGGCCAAGAGGCGCCGGGCCAGGCCGAGTCCTCGGACGCGCGGGGAGACCCAGAGCCGTTTGATCTCCGCGGGGGCTCCGGCCGGCAGCTTGACCCCGCCGCAGCCCACCGGCTCGCCGTGCAGCCGGGCGACGAGGAACAGGCCGCGCGGTGGGCGCAGTTGGCCCGGGTCGGGCAGGAGGCTGTGCGCGGGGTCGAAGCCGGTCTCGAAGAGTTCCTGCAGTTCGGCGGCGTAGGACCGCAGGCAGTGCGCGGCGTCGGGGTGGTCGGGGTCGAGCGCCGCCAGGGAGACCACCGAGGCGGTCAGCAGTCGCTCGACCTCGGCCATGGCCGAGGTCAGCCGGTCACGCTGCCGGGCGTCGAGCGGGGCGAGGAGCGAGGTGGCGAGCGCGTCGCTGCGGTCGTCGAGGAGGGCGCGTTCCTGCCGGCCCGCCCCGGTCAGGCGGACGGTGCGCACCCGCCGGTCGCGGGGGTGGGGCTCGACCGTGACGAGGCCGGCGCGTTCGAGCGCCCGCAGCAGTCGGCTCACGTAGCCGGAGTCGAGGTCGAGGCGGTCCCGTACGCGGCGGACGTCGTGCGTGTCCCCGTCGCCGATCTCCCAGAGCAGCCGCGCCTGTCCGTAGGGGCGTGCGCCGCCCAGGTAGTGGTCGTGCAGCACCCCCACGCGTTCGGCGACCGTCCGGTTGAAGCGTCGGACCTGTTCCACCTGCTCCCTCTCCATTCTCTGACCTTAGTCAGAGAATGGAGAGGAGGGCAACCGGGGACGCGGTCAGCGCCGGGCGATCTCGGTGGAGGCCGGGTAGCGGAGGCCGCGGTCGCGCCACAGTCGGCCGTGGCGGGCGAGGCGGTCGCGGTGGGCGTCCCGGTCCGGCGCCCGGCCGGTCCACGCGGTGTGCGCGACGGAGGCCGGGCGCGGCAGCAGCAGGGTGGTCAGGCCGTCGACCCCCTCGACCGGCTCCCCGAACACGGTCGCCGCGATCCCGGCGATCCGCTCCTCGGGGATCTTGTGGGCGGCCGGGCGACGAGCCGGTCTGCGCACTCGGTCCGACGACGCAGCGGGCCGTGCTCGACCTGCTGCTGGACATCCAGGAGGAGACCGGGACGGCGTACCTCTTCGTGACGCACGACCTGCCCGTGGTGCGGTTCATGAGCCACCGGGTGGCGGTGGTCCACCGCGGGGAGATCGTGGAGACGGGCGATGCCGCCGACGTCACCCGGTCCCCCCGGCACGCCTACACCCGAGCGCTGATGCTCTCCGCGCCCGTGGCGAACGTCGCCGCGCAGCGCCGGAAGAGGGGAGTCTCCGGCTGAACTGCCCGGCCGGTCCCACGAGAACGCCCTCGTTCAGGTCCGGGCACGGCTGCCGGCCTTCGGCGTCCCGCGATCGTGCCGCCCGCCTGTCGCACCGGCGCCCCCGCCGGAGCCGCGCGAGCCCGCCGTGCGGCGGGCGGGCGCGGCGTGCGGCGGGCGGGCGCGGCGTGCGGCGGGCGGGCGCGGCGTGCGGCGGGCGGGCGCGGCGCCCTCTACGCGAAGTGCTGGTTCGCCGAACCGTCGCACTTCTGGATCCGCAGCGGCTCGCCCGGACCGGCCAGGGTGAGGCAGAGTCCCCGCGCCGCCGACGGCCGGATCGTGGCCCCGTCACGGACGAACTTCTGGTTGGTTCCGCCGTGGCAGTTCCACAGGATCAGGCCCGTGCCGGCCGGGTATCCGGTGCCGGGGACGTCCAGACAGCGGTCCTGGGTCAGCTCGGTGTGGAAGGTGCCCCGTTCCGGGTCGTGCCACCAGCCCTGGTTGCGGCCGCCGTGGCACTCCCAGCCGAGGACACGGGTGCCGTTGGCGCTCCCGGCGGCGGCGGCGTCCAGGCAGGCGCCGGTGGCCCGGCCGGTCAGCGGCCGGTAGACCGCGTCCCAGGCGTGGGGGAAGAGCACCGGCTTCCCGGAGGAGTCGACGTCCGCGCAGCTCGCCTCGCGGGCACCTGAGTCGTACAGCTGCGTGAGGCACGAGGCGAAGGCGGCGTGGCCGCGCTTGTTGGGGTGGAAGGACTGGCGCAGGGAGTTCTCGTCCGGCGTGCCGGGCTTGGAGAGGTCGATGTAGGCGCCCCGGGCCCAGGTGTCCTCCATGCAGACCTCGTGGCCGTGGAAGAGCCGGGAGTTGTCGAGGTAGACGGCACCGGTGTCGGCCGCGGCCCTGCGCATGCCGCGTTCGAAGGCGGGGACGGCGCTGTCGCGGCCCCAGGCGGTGTCGGAGTCGTATCCCAGGCCGCCGCAGGCCAGCTTGCCGGAGAAGTTCGGGTTGTCGCGGAAGTCGGGGCCGATGGGGCTGGGGTAGCCCATGACGACGAGCTTGTAGTCGCCGTCGGCGTATCCCGCGTCCCTCATCACGCTCTTCAGGTCGCGCACGGTCTGCTCGACCTTGGGCACGAGGGCGTCGACGCGGGCCTGCCATCCGGGGGCGTACTTGGGTTCGCAGGCGCCCTGGAGGAGCAGGTAGCGCGTGACGCAGTCGGTCATGACGGGGCCGAACTGGAGGTCGTCGTTGGCTCCGGCGACCAGCACCACCATCTTGACGCGGGTGTTGCGCGCCTTGATCGCGAGGTTGTCGCTCTGCACGAGTTCGTCGGCGTACTGCTTCGAGCCGCCGATGCGGATGTTCCCGGTGTACGCGCCGGAGCACGACACGTCGAACGTGAGGTCGGCGGGGATGCCGGTGCGGTGGATGGCGGCGTCCGGCGAGCGGTGGCACCAGTTGTCGGGGCCGTTGGTGCCGGGTTCGTAGGTGCCGACGCCCTCGCCCGAGATCTCGCTGTCGCCGAGTGAGACGAGGCTGGTCCTGCGGTCGCCGAGCGGCCGTTCCGCCGGGTCTCCGTAGATCTCGGTGGCCTCGGCCGCGCGGACGGCCTCCAGTTCGGGGGAGAGCGGTACGGAGGAGACGGACTCGGCGGAGCCGGGCCCGGCGGCCTCCGCGGGGGCGGCGGCGGTGATGGTTCCGCATGCCACCGCCACCGCCGCGGCGGCCGCCGTCAGCCAGTGGTGTCTGTGCCGTGTGCCCTTCACTGCACCTCCTGGTGGTGGGGTTACCAGGGGTTGTACCGGCCGGTAGGCACCGTGGGAACGGCTGAAACAAGACAACTGTTCATCTTTTGCGGTCCGTCCGCAGGTCACCGTGGTCCGCGCGGAGCGACGAGGACGGTGACCTGCGCGCCGGGCCGCGCCGCCACGTGCGCGATCGCCGCGCGGTCCCCCGGGAACACGGACGCGGAGGTCCGGGCGGCCCCGGTCACCTCGAGGCGCCAGCCGCCCGCCCGGGGCGGCACGGAGATCTCCGTGACACCGTTCCCGGCCCGGTACGCCAGCCGGAAGGTGCCGCCGCCCGGCTCGTACGTCTCGGCGGTGACCCGGCCGGCGACCGCCGGGGCGTACGGCGCCGCGGTCTGCTCCTTGTTGGTCCGGAAGCGTCCCTCGGCGTCGACGGCGCAGTACCCGCCGCCGTAGCACCAGACGTAGCCCGCCCAGCCGGAGCCGTAGCGGTTCAGGGACGACAGGGCGTCACGGTAGAAACGCCCCATGTTCGGCAGGGAGTTGTTGAGCGGGCCCCACTCCCCCACCACGACGGGGACGCGGTACCGGCGCGGGTAGACGGTCACCGCGGCCTCGTACGCCTCGATCCAGCCGGCCGAGGGGTCGTAGTCGGCGCCCGCCTCCATCGCCGTGTTGTAGAAGTGGGGCGCGTAGACGGCCTTGGGGTCGTCGACGCGGCCCAGACCGGTGGGGACGCCCTCCCCCACGATGGGGGTCGGTTCGAAGAAGATCCAGGAGTCGTCGTCGACGGAGCGGACGGCGTCGGCGAGGCGGTTGTAGAGGGGGGTGAGCTGATCGCGCTCGATGCGCCGGGCGGCCGTCGGCAGGTCCTCGCCCTGCGCGATCTCGCCCATGGGCTCGTTGACGAGGTCGTAGCCGAGGACGGCCGGGTGGCCCCCGAGGCGTCCGGCCAGCACCCGCCACATGTCCGCCTGGGCGCGCCGTAGGTCCGGGTCCTCGTAGAGGTGGGTGAACGCACGCTGCACGGCCGGTTCGAAGTACTCGGCGAACCAGTCGTCGGGGTGCGGGGAGAACGCCAGCCCGTCGGTCCTGGTCGCCCACTCGGGGATGCCGCGGTGCCCGAACGCGGGCCCGAAGACGTCCTGGTGCGCGTCGATCAGGACCTGGATGCGGTACTTGTGCGCCCAGTCCAGGACGCGTTCGATCCTGCGCAGGTAGCGCTCGCTGTAACGGCCCCGCTCGGGTTCGAGGTCGTCCCAGAAGACCAGCAGCCGCGCGAAGCCGAAGCCCCGGGCCCGCAGGTCCCGGAAGTGGCGCTCGCCGATCGCGGACAGGGCGGCCTCGCCGCGGTGGGCCTTGTCCTCGACGTTCCAGCCGCGCAGGGTCAGCACGCGGCCCCGGTCGTCCGTGAGTTCGGGGATGGCGGGGAGCGGATCGCGGTGGTCCTCGACGGCGGCCCCCGCGTGGGCGGTTCCGGTGGACAGCAGGACGGTACAGACGAGCGCGGCGAACAGACGGCGGTACACGGGACCTCCGGCACGGTCGGTCGGCAGTGCCGCAGATCACATCAGGAAAGCTGAGGATTGTTCAAGAGTGCGGGCCGGTCACGCGTCCGCGTCCCTTGCCCAAGGGGCGGCGGGACCGTTACGTTCCCGGCGAGCCTGTTCATCTACGCGCGTCACTCCTCAGGGGGAGCTCCATGCACCTACGCAAGGCCGTCCTGTCCACGATCGCTCTGCTCGGCGCGGGGGCCGCCGTCGCCGCCTCCACGGGCGTGACCGCGGCCCGGACCGGTGGCACGACGGCGCCCGCCGCCGCTGCCGCCGGATGGCAGCAGGTCGGGTTCGACATCAGGAGCGGCATCAGCGGGCTCGCCGTCGCCTCCCGGTCGGGCCACTCCTACCGTGCCCTGGTCGCCCTCGACAACAAGCGCCCCGGCGAGAATCGCATCGCCCGGCTCACCTACGGGCCCGGTGAGTCCGGACACGCGACGGGCGTGCGACCGCTCGAATGGAAGGGCGGTGCCGAGCCGATCGACCTCGAGGCGCTCGAAGCCGTGCCGGGCACCTTTGACGAGTACCTCGCCGTGGCGAGCCGGGGCCTCGTCTACCACCTCAAGAGCACCGACGACGGGAACGCGGTCGAGGTCCGCGACCTCTCGCCGCTCCCGGCGATCGGCCAGGGCGACAACTTCGAGAGTTTCGCGCTCGTTTCGCAGCACGGCAAGCTGGCGGCGGTCTGGGCCGACCGGGGCGAGGGCCGCGACCGGCCGGCGACGCTCTACGCGGCCCCCCTGTCGTTCAACGAGTACGGGGAGACGACGTTCGGCGCCGTGACCAAGGCCGTCCACCGTGCGCCGTATCCCACGGGCGACGTCCGGCACGCCTCCGACCTCTCCGTCACCGACTCGGGCCGCCTGCTGATCGCTTCGGCGTCGGACGAGGGGGACGACGGGCCGTTCGACTCGGCGGTGAGCGACGCGGGTTCGGTCCGGCTCGACCGCTCGGGTCAGGTGCGGCTGAGGGTGGCCGGTCACCCCGAGGTGCTGCGGACGTTCAAGGACCACAAGGTCGAAGCCGTGGACTGCGTGCCCGGCTCCGGCATCGCGGTCCTCGGCACGGACGACGAGAACGCCGGCGGCGCGGTCACGACCGCCCGCATCTGCGACTGACCGTCCGTTCGGCCTCTTCGGCCCCTTCGGTGTGAGGACCCGCCTATCGTTACGGGCATGGCCTTTCACCTGACGACGGAACCCACCGTCTTCCGCGCAGCGCTCCGGGATCAGTTCGAGACGTTCCTCGACGAACACCGGAGCGCACTGCACGACAGCCTGGACGGACTGACGGAGGAGCAGGCGCGCCGGTCGCTGGTCACCTCCAAGACCACCCTGCTGGGCCTCGTCAAGCACGCCACGTTCGTCGAGAAGGTCTGGTTCGACGAGGCGGTCACGTGCCGGTCCCGTGACGAGATCGGGATTCCGGGCACGCCCGACGCGTCGTTCGACCTCCACGACGACGACACGATCGCCTCGGTCCGGCACGCCTACCGGCAGGCCTGTGCGGCGTCCCGTCGTGCCACGGCGGAGCTGACGCCGGACGACGTCGTCCGGGGCAACCGCCGAGGGCCCCTGCCGCTGCGCTGGGTCTACCTGCACGTGCTGCGTGAACTGGCCCAGCACTGCGGCCACGCGGACATCCTGCGCGAACAGATCCTCGGCGGCACGGCACACGCCGGGTGACGGCCGGCCCCGGGGCTCCGCCGGCGCACCTGTGACGCGATCATGTTGATCTTGTGCACCTTTGCGGTCGACGCCATGGAACCCGGACAAGGCCTCCCATCTCTCCCCGTGATCTCCAGCGACCCCGTGATAACACGAAGTGATCACTTCCGAGAGGGGCCTACGATCTCATGGGTATCTTCAGCCGTCGCCCGTCCACCATGGTCGAGCCCACGTCGACTGTCCGCTCCCATGCGCACGTCGCGGAGGCCGACGTCAACGGCGCCGCGCTCGACCCGGAGCTGCGGTCCCTGACCGGGCACTGGACCATCGACCGCCCGCACAGCCGCATCGGGTTCTCCGTGCGGCACGCCATGGTCACGACGGTGCGCGGGGCTTTCACCGACTTCGACAGCACCCTGTACTTCGACGGGGAACGGCCCTCCGGGTCACGGGCCGACCTCGTCATCCGGGTCGCCAGCGTGGACACGGGCGTGGAACAACGGGACGCGCACCTCGTCGGCGCCGACTTCTTCGACGTGCGCCGCTTCCCGGAGATGGTGTTCCGCAGCACCTCCACGACGCACGACGGCGAAGGGAGCTTCCGCATGACGGGGGACCTGACCATCCGTGACGTCACCCGGCCCGTCGACCTCCAACTCGACTACCTGGGCTCCGTCATGGACCCGTTCGGCTTCGAACGGGCCGGCTTCGACGGCACCACCACCATCGACCGCACCGAGTGGGGCCTGGTCTACAACCAGCGCCTGAAGGCCGGCGGCGCGATGGTGAGCGAGAAGGTCCGGCTGCAGTTCGACATCTCCGCGATCCGGGCCGCGTCATAGCGTGCCGCGGAAGGAGGCGCGCAGGACGTCTCCTCCCGCGGACAGGGGATGACACCCGGCCGCCCCCGGCCCCTCCCGTGCGGGTCAGCCCGCGGCGGCGGGGCCGGGCGGCAGGTGGACGGTCATGATCAGGTGGCAGGGTTCGTCACCCGCGCCGCGGTAGGTGTGGGGGGCGTCACCGTCGAAGGCGGCGGTCTGTCCGGCGTGGACGGGGTGCTCGGCGCCGTCGACGACGAGGGTCATGCGACCCGAGGTCACGCTGACGGTTTCGACGACTCCGGCCTGGTGGGGGTGGCTGGGGTACTCCTCGCCCGGCTGGAGCCGCCAGCGCCAGACCTCGACGGGGGCGGGACCCGTCGTCGTCAGCATCAGCCGGGCCTCGCTCCCGCGTTCCCCGGCCCACAGCGGCACCACGGCATCGGCGGACACCACGCGGACGCGGCCTTCGGCCGGCCCCTCCATCAGGGCGGACACCGAGACGCCGAGGGTGTCGGCCAGCCGGACCAGAGTGGCGAAGTTCGGATTCCCCTGGGCCTTCTCCAAGCCGACCAGGGCCCCTTTGCTGACCTTCGCGCGCCGGCCGAGCTCGTCCAGGGACAGGCCCGCACGGGTACGGGCGGTCCTGACGTTGTGCGCGAGCGTGCGCAGGGCCGCCTCTGTCTCGGTCATCCGATCCCCATCCCGACGAGTGGACTACTTCAATGCACCGTCCGGTCGTTTGGTTGACAACAGACGGTCGTTCCATTGTACGGTCTAGTCGTTCCGCTGAAAGACCAAGGGATGGACGTCCGTGATCGCTCTCCTGCTGGCCCTGGGCAGCTCCCTCGCCTACGGCTGCGCCGACTTCCTCGGCGGTCTCGGCGCCCGCAAGGCCCATGTCCTGCGCACCGTCATGGTGGCGGCCCCCGCCTCCCTCGCGATCGAGCTGCTGCTCTGGCCCGTGCTCGGCGCCTCGTTCGGCGCCGGCGCGCTCGCCTGGGGCGCCGCGTCCGGCGTCGCCTCGGCCGCCGCCTTCGTCCTGCTCTACCGGACGCTGGCGATCGGCCCGATGAACGTCCTCTCGCCGGTCACCGCGCTCGTCTCCGCCATGCTCCCGGTCGGCGTCGGCCTCCTGCAGGGCGAGCGCCTCGGCCCCGCCGGCCTTCTGGGCCTGCCGCTCGCACTGGTCGCCGTGGTGCTGGTCAGCGCCGGACACGGCGCCGGGTCGGCCCGCCCGTCGCGCACCGCGCTGCTGTCGGCCTTCGGCGCGGGCGCCGCGATCGCGCTGCAACTGGTCTTCCTGCACCAGGCGCCGTCCGACAGCGGCGTCGCTCCGCTGATCGTCGGCCGCGCCGTCTCCTCGGCCGTCACCCTGGCCGCGGCCGCACTGATGTTCCGCCGGCTCGGGACGCAGAAGCCCGCGTACGCGGTGTCGGCCGCCGCCGGCGTACTGGACTCGGTGGCGAACCTGCTGTTCCTGCTCGCCGCCCGCAGCGGGGACCTCGCCGTCGTCGCCGTCGTCACCGCCCTCTACCCGGCCGGTACCGTCCTGCTCGCCCGCGGCGTCCTCGCCGAACGCGTCCACCGCGGCCAGCTCGTGGGCCTGGGCACCGCGGCCGTCGCCGTCAGCCTCCTCGCCCTCACCTGACCCACCCCTCACCACCGTCGCGCAAGGAGCACCGCATGTTCATCCAGCCCTGGGACGCCGGCCTGGACGAGGCGGAATGGCAGACCTGGATCGCCGAAGGACACGACTTCGGCGTCCTCTGCGTCAACGGCCTGCCCGGCGAGCCGCCCGTGGCCGTCCCCACGCACTTCACCGGCGGACAGGGCCGTCTCCTGATCCACCTCGCCCGGCCGAATCCCGTCTGGAAGGCGATCGAGAACGACCCGGACGTCCTGTTCACCGTCTTCGGCGACTACGCCTTCGTGCCCGGTCCCTGGCGTGCCAAGCCGGACACCCCGCCCGCCGACGGCGTCCCCACCAGCTACTACACCGCCGTCCAGTTCACCTGCCGCGCCACGGTCGTCGACGACCCCGAGGCCAAGGCCGAACTGCTGCGACACCAGATGGCCCACTTCCAGCCCGACGGCGACCACGCCCTCCTCGCCGTCGACCAGCCCCCGTACGGCCGGATGCTGTCCGGCATCCGCGGCCTGCGCCTGGACGTGACCGACGTGCGGGCGAAGTTCAAGTACGACGACCACAAGCCCGTCGGGCACCGCACCGCCGTCGCCGATCGCCTCGCCGAACGCGCCCGGGGTCTCGACCTGCCCGCCGCCGCCCAGCAGCGCCGCCGCCTGGACCGCATCGGTCCCTGGACGCCCTGACCGACCCCCCTCGCACGAAGGAACGGAACACCTCCTCCCATGACCGCCTTCCGCATCGCCCCCGCCGTCGCCGACGCCTTCCCCGACACCCTCGTCGCCCTGGTCACCGCCGAGGGCCTGCGCGGCCGCGCGTCCTGGCCCGGCACCGCCTCCGCCCTGGAGGCGCTGGAGCAGCGGCTCGCCGACGGCTCCTGGCGGCCCGCCGACGAGACCGACCCCCGCATCGAGGCCTGGCACACCGCCTACCGCTCCTTCGGGACCAACCCTCGCCGCGTCCGCCCCAGCGTCGACGCCCTCGGCCGCCGCATGGCCAAGAGGGGCACCCTGCCCCGCATCAACCCGGCGGTCGACTCGTACAACGCCGTCTCCGTCCGCCACGGCCTGCCCGCCGGCGCCTTCGACCTCGATCACGTCACCGGCGATGTCGAGATCCGGTACGCGGACGGCACCGAGGAGTTCACCCCGCTCGGCGAGCCCGGCACCGTCGAGCATCCCAAGCCCGGCGAGGTCGTCTACGCCGACGCCACCGGCGTCCTCACGCGCCACTGGAACCACCGCGACGCCCACCGCACCCGTGTCACCGAGGACTCCACCCACGTCATCTTCGTCCTCGAGACCCTCCACGCCACCCGTGACGGCCACCTCCTCGAGGCGGCCGCCGAGGAGCTGCGCGGCCTGCTCGTCCCGCACAGCGACCAGGCCCGGGTGCTCCACCTCGCCTCGGACCGGCCCCAGGCCACCGTCTGAATCCCCGCCGGTGGGGCGGCGCCCCCTCCGGGACCGGTGGTGTGACGCGCGCCACTGTCCGAGCGCTTCCGGTCGGGCATGCGCGATCATGAGCGGATGGACGCTCGTTTCCTCGGCATCGGTGAACTGGCCGACACCCCGGCCGTGGCGGTCGTGGTCGACGTCATGCGTGCGTTCACGGTGGCCGCCTGGGCCTTCGCCCGGGGGGCGGAGAAGATCGTTCTCGCCGAGTCGCTGGACGAGGCCCTGTCGCTCAAGGCCCGCCACCCGGACTGGGTGGCGCTCAAGGACGGCCCGCCCGCGCCCGGGTTCGACACCGTCAACTCGCCCGCGCTGCTGCGGTCCGTCGACCTCGGCGGGCGGACCGTCGTGCAGAAGACCACGGCGGGTACGGTCGGCGCCCTCGCGGTCAAGGAGGCGTCGCTGGTGCTGTGCGCCGGCTTCGTGGTGGCGGAGGCGACGGCCCGGCTCCTGCGGACACGCGGGTGTGAGAGCGTCACGTTCGTGGTCACGGGCGAGGACGGGCGGGCCGAGGAGGATCTGGCGTGCGCCCAGTACATAGCGCGCAGGACCACGGAGGCCGGGACGGACGCGGCCGAGTTCCTGCGCCGCGCCGGCGCGTCGCGTGCCGCCGCCGAACTGGCGCGGGGCGTGCGTCGAGGATCCCACCCCGATGACGTCGCGCTCTGTCTCGAGCTCGACCGCTTCCCCTTCGCCATGGTGGCGACCCCGGAGGGCCCGCTCATGGTCCTGCGCCCGTCCGCCGTCCCCTCGCCGCTCTAGCGCAGGGCGGCGGCCACGAGGCCTTCGAGGGCCTCGCGCGGCACGTCGCCCCCGCACACGAGCCGGTCGAAGACCAGCCCGTCGACACAGGACAGCAGCGTGCGCGAACGGTTCTCGACGTCCGTCACGCCGTGCCCGGCGAGGAACGACCGGACGGCCTCGCGGCCGGCGTTCTCGCGGGGCACGAGGATCTCCCGCAGTTCCGGGTCGCGCACGCTCTCCACGGCGCAGGCGTAGCGGGCGAGTGAACGGCGGCGGCCCTCGCCGGTGAGTCGCTGCCGGACGAGGAGTGTCATCCCGTTCACCAGGTCCTCGGCCGTACGGAGGGGGGCCATCCGCTCGGCCGTCATGTGCAGCTCCGCCTGGTCGAGCTGGACCAGGCGCGTGACGAGTCCGGTGAGCAGCGCGGCCCGGGTGCGGAAGTACGCCGACGTGGTGCCGGGCGGCATGCCCGCCCGGCGGTCCACCGCACGGTGGGTCAGGCCTCGGACCCCCTCGTCGGCGAGTACGTCGAGAGCCGCGTCCGCGAGGAGGGTGCGCCGGTCCGTAGCCATGGTTCTTTTCTACACCTGTAGCACTTCGGATAAGCTCCTTCTTCTACAGGTGTAGAAGAAGTGGGGACTCGTCATGGGGAACACGGCAGTGGTCGTCGGAGGAGGCATCGGCGGACTGGCCGCCGCGATCGGTCTGCACCGCGTCGGATGGGAGGTGACGGTCGTCGAGCGCGCGCCCGTGCTCGACGACGTGGGAGCGGGCATCTCGCTGGCCGCCAACGGCCTCCGGGCCCTGGACGAGCTCGGCGTGGGCGAGGCGGTGCGGGAGGCGTCGCGGGGGCAGTACAGCGGCGGCACCCGCACGCCGCGGGGCGGCCGGCTGGCCCGGATGGACGGCGCGGCGCTGGAGAAGGCGGTCGGCACGCCCATCATGGGCATCCCCCGCGCCACCTTGCACCGGCTGCTGCGCGAGGCCCTGCCCTCCGGATCGCTGCTGATCGGGTCCGAGGCCGGCTCGGTCGAGCAGACCGGCCCCGGGACGGTGCGAGTCGGTCGCGGCGACACGGTCCTGGACGCCGACCTGGTGGTCGCGGCCGACGGCATCGGCAGCAAGGTCCGCGCCCGGCTCTTTCCCACCCACCCCGGACCGGTGTACAGCGGCTCGACGGTGCTGCGCGCCATCACCGAGCACCCCGTGGAACTGCGCACCGACTTCGAGCTGACCTGGGGGCACGGCGCCGAATTCGGGCACATCGCCTTCCCCGACGGGCGCGCCGAGTGGCACGCGGTCCTCAGCCTTCCCGCCGGGACGCGGTTCGCCGACCCCCTCGCCGAACTGCACCGGCGATTCCACGACTGGCACGACCCGATACCCGCCCTGCTCGGCGCGACCCGGGCCGACGCCGTGCTGCACCACGACGTCAACGAACTGCGCACGCCTCTCCCCTCGTTCACGGCCGGCCGGATCGCGTTGCTCGGTGACGCGGCGCACGCGATGACCCCGAACCTGGGGCAGGGCGCCTGCCAGGCGCTGGAGGACGCGGTCACGCTGGCCGCCGCGCTGGCCGCCGAGCCCACCGCGGAAGCCGCGCTCGCCCGGTACGACGCCGAGCGCCGGCCCCGCAGCCAGGCCGTCGCACGCGCCGCCCGGCAGGCCGGACGGATGGGCCAGCAGCTCTCCCGCCCCCTGGCCGTCGCCCTGCGCAACACGGCGATGCGGCTGACGCCCTCCCGTGCGGCCATGCGCATGATCCTCCGGCACCACGACTGGGTCCCCCCGCGACTGAACTGACGGTGCCGGGGCTTTCTTTCACCGGAAACCGGGGCTGACCGGGGACGGCAAGGGTTACAGTCGGCGGGCGGTGGTTGCCCGCCGACGGGGCGACGGACCCTTCGGGAACCGTGGGCCGTATCCGTCGGTCACCGTCGTGAACCGTGAACCGTCCTGGAGGTGGTGGCCCATGAGCATCGTCGACCTGGCCGCGCTCGGTGACTCCTTCACCCGCGACCCGTACCCCGTGTACGCCCGCTTACGGGCCCAGGGTCCCGTGCACCGCATACGGATGCCGGAGGGGAACGCCGAGGCCTGGCTCGTCGTCGGCTACGAAGCCGGGCGTGCCGCGCTCGCGGACCCGAGTCTGTCGAAGGACTGGAGCAAGGCGTCCCCCTCCTTCCCGCTCGGTGCCATCTCCTCCGGCCCTCACATGCTCCGGGCCGACCCGCCCGACCACACGCGGCTGCGCAAGCTGGTCGCCCGGGAGTTCACGGCCCGCCGGGTGGAGGAACTCGCCCCGCGCATCCAGAAGACCACCGACGCCCTGCTGGACCGGATGCTCGCGGCGCCCGACGGGCGCGCCGACCTCGTCGAGGCCCTGTCCTTCCCGTTGCCCATCTCCGTCATCTGCGAGCTCCTCGGCGTACCGGATCTCGACCGCGACTCCTTCCGCACGTGGTCGAACGACGCACTCGGCGCCACCGACCCCGAAGCCCGCACGGCGGCCGCGGCGTCCATGGCGCGGTACCTGGAGGAACTGCTCGCGAGCAAGAGGCAGCAGCCGGGCGACGATCTCATGAGCGCGCTGATCCACGGCCCGGACGGTGACGGCGACCGGCTGTCTCCCGACGAACTCCGCGGCATGGCCTGGCTGTTGCTGGTGGCGGGCCACGAGACCACCGTGAACCTCATCTCCAACGGCGTCCTCGCACTGCTCACCCATCCCGAGCAACTGGCCGCGCTGCGCGCCGACCTCACGCTCATCGACTCCGCCGTCGAGGAGATGCTCCGCTACGACGGGCCCGTGGAGACCCCGACGTACCGGTTCACCACCGAGCCGCTGACCATCGGCGACACGGTCGTTCCCGGGGGCGGCGAGCTCGTCCTCGTGGCCCTGGCCGACGCCGGCCGCGACCCGGCGCGTTTCCCCGGACCCGAACGCTTCGACATCACGCGCGACGCCCGCGGCCACGTGGCCTTCGGGCACGGCATCCACTACTGCCTCGGCGCACCTCTGGCCCGTCTGGAAGCGCGCATCGCCGTACGGACGCTTCTGGAGCGCTGCGCGACCTTGGAGCTGGACATCCACCCGGCGGCCGTCACCTGGCGTCCGGGGCTGATGATCCGTGGCCCGCAACGTCTGCCGGTGCGGTTCACCTCGTAGTCACGCCTCCCCGGTGCCGCCTCACGGCTTGCGGGCCAGTCCCGCGGCGATGAGACGCTCCCAAACGGTGAGTTCCCGCTCGCCGTCGCCGCTCCACAGGTCGTCTCCCGCGTCAGGACGCCAGGCGGAGGCCGGGACGATTCCCGGAGCGAGGATCTCCAGGCCGTCCAGCAGGGACTCGATCTCCTCGTCGGTCCGCCACCGGCCTCGGCCGAAAGTTCCCTGGAGCACCTTCTCGGCCTCCGCGGTCTCCGGGTTGTGCCCGGAACGGAAGTGGCTGACGAAGAAGTGGCTCCCGGACGGCACGTGGTCGCGCCAGTAGCGGACGATGCCGCCGGGGCCCTCCTCGTCGTTGACGTGGTGGAGGATGGCGCTGAACACGACGGCGACGGGACGGTCGAAGTCGATCAGCGCCCGGGTGTCGGGGTGGGTACGCACCGCTTCGGGGTCGCGCACATCGACCGGTACGACCCGCGTCCGGTCGTTCTCCTCCAACAGGGCCCGCCCGTGCACCAGCACCTGGGGATCGGTGTCGACGTACACCACACGGGACTCGGGGGCATGCCGTTGCGCGACCTGGTGCACGTTGTCGGCGGTCGGAAGGCCGCTGCCGAGGTCGATGAACTGCCGTATCCCGGTGGTCGTCACGATCTCTCGCACCGCTCGCGTCAGGGCCGCGCGGTTGGCGAAGGCGATCGCCACCGAACCGGGCAGATCGCGCTTGAACACGTCTCCGATCCTCCGGTCCACGGCGTAGTTGTCCTTGCCGCCGAGCAGGTAGTCGTACACGCGGGCGATGCTGGGTTCGGTGCTGTCGATGGAGGAGGACTCTCCCTTCATGGCGCCCATCCTCTCCTGCGACGGCGTCCGCCTACCACCACTTCGGCGACATCCCGGCCCGGACCGGGCGTGTACCGGGCGTCGGGCCGGGTAGGCGCCTCAACCGGATCATCTGATTCCGCTTTGAGTCTGCCGTCGTGTGAAGCAGGAGGAGTCATCATGAACAAGCCGATGCGGCACGTCGTGACCACGGGGATCGCAGCCCTGGGCGTCGGGGGCGCGCTCCTGGCCGGCGCGGGCTCGGCGACGGCGGCGCCGCAGCAGCACAGGGGACACTCCGCCCGCCCTGCCGCGACGACGGCCGGACACCACCACACCCGGAGGTCCGCCTCCCACCAGCGCGTCGACCCATGGGTCATGGACCAGATCCGCCGGTTCGATCCCGCGGCCGCCCGGCGGATCGCGGTGTACGACCCCTGGGTGAAGGACCAGCTGGCGCAGTTCGCCGGGCAGACCGGCTGAGCCTCCGCCCGACGGGCCGGCCGCGGCCCCGCCTCCCGTCCGGTGCCTCGCGCCGCCGTCAGGCCCCGTCGAGGGTGGCGGCGACCTGGTCCATGACGCGCCCCCAGTGCGCCCGTCGCCGTTCGCGCTCCTCCGGGCCCGCCAGGTGCTCCTGATGGAACCGGAGCATGGTGCGGGCCCCCTCGGCGGCGGGCGTCAGGGCGACCTGGACCGTGGTGGTGCCGTGGGTGACGCGGATCTTCCTCCCCGGGTGGTAGCCGCGCACCTCGCCCGACACTCCCCCGGCCGTCCCGTAGGGGGCGCCGCGTTCGGGGGTGAGGACCGCGCCCGGTCCGAGCCAGAGGGCGAGCCCCTCCGTGCCGCTGATGAAGTCCCATACGACGGACGGGGGGTGGGCCAGGGTGCGGGAGACCCCGATCTGCCAGCCCGCGTCCTGGGTGAGTCCTGTGGGCATGACGGTCATCCTTCCTCGGTGTGGCGGGCGCGCAGGGCCCTGACCTTGTGGCGGTTGCCACAGTGCTCCATGGAGCACCAGCGGCGGCGCCCGGGCCGCGAGGTGTCGACGTAGACGAGGTGGCAGTCCGCGGCGGCGCAGGTGCGGATGCGGTGCGCGAAGGGGCCGGTCAGGAGCTCGACGGCGTCCCGGGCGACGGTGGCCGCCAAGTGGGTGCCGGTGGGGGTCCCGGCCCACTGCCGCTCGCCGGTCGGGGCGATGGCGGGAGCCAGCGCCGGGCGGGCGGCGGCCTCGTTGACGACCTCCAGATCGCCCGGTGGGTGAGGTTCGTCCCGCGTGTGGGCGATGACCACGCGGAACAGCGAGTCCCGCAGCCTTCGCATGCCGGCCACCTCGTCCGCCGAGATCTCCAGCGCGGGCGTCGGGGTCAGCCTCGACCGTTCCGCCCAGCCGGCCAGGTCGGCGGGCTCGTGCAGCACCTCGTACCGGCGATAGGGGCCGGGGCCTCCGGTGGTCAGCAGTTCCAGGCACAGCGCGCCGGGATCGAATCGGTAGGCGACGCCGGTGTGCGAGTACAGCGTCAGCCCCTGGGCCGGGGACGAGTTCATGTAACCACTATAACTGGTTACATGGGAGACGGGCGGGGGAACGGTCATCCCCGCAGCCCGGTGCTCGACCCTCACGGGGCGTGATGCCGCGTGGCCGGGGCAGGGAGGACCACCTGTGCCCGCGCGAGGCGCGGCCGGGCCGACCAGCGGGAGGGTCCGCACGCCGCACCCCTACGACGAGTCCGGACCCGTGCGGCCGTCCGCACGGACCGCCGCCCGGCACCGGACCCGCTCGGCGGTCGACGTGGAGCGGCTGCGGAAGGTGCTCGCCCACCGGCGGCCGGACTCCGGGCTGCGCGAGATGCGCCGCGTCGCCCGACGCGTGGTGGTGTTCCCGCACGACGCCGGTGACACCGGCTCCGGCCGACCCGCGGCCTCCTCGCCCTCGACCCGGCGGAACCCGGCCTCCGCCCGCTCGCGGCCTGAGGGAGCGTCAGCCGGGGATCCGGCCGCCTCTCCGCTCCGACTCGCTGCGGAGAGCGCGGAATTCCTCGCCCTCGGGATCGGCGAGGACCGCCCAGCCGGGGCCACCGGGATTCCGGTGATCGGTGACGAACGTGGCACCGGTCCCCAGCAGTCGTTCCACCTCCTGCTCGCGAGGTCCCAGGGCGCAGGCACAGATGGATCCGGTTCCTGGTCCTCTCGGGCCCGGGCACGAGTCCTGCGCCGGGAGGCGCTGACCTCCGACGGCGCCGGCGCCGAGGACCGCGCGATCAGCCGCTCTCGGGAGCGTCCACGACGGCACCGTTCTCGTCGATCATGTGGGTGCGCCAGTACACGTCCCACTCGTCGTCGACCTGCTGCGGCACCTTGCCCTCGGGGTAGCGCGTGTAGCCCTCGGGGGGCTGCTCGCCGTCCGGGACACAGGCGGATCCCGTACCGCCGACCGAGGTGACCGGGTACTCGCCCCCGCTGCAGACGTCCTCCCGGTACTCCAGCGAGCATCCGGTGAGCGCCAGGGCCGCCGCGGCACACCCGAGAGCGGCGGCGGCCGTGAGGCGGACGACGCCGCGCCGCGCACGGTCGGCAGGTCGAAAGGTCCCGCTGGTCTTGCGCACAGGGTCTCCTAGCGTCGGTGGGTAGGCCACCCACCATCGCCGACGCCCGGCGGCGGGACCTGAGTACGGGTACTCAGAGCACGCGTTCGCCGGTACTCACCGGTGCGACGGAGCCGTTCCCCCCGTCGGGCAGGCCGGGCGCGGGTGCGGGGCCGGTGGCCGGAGCGGTGCGGCGGACGAGGTCGGGCAGGACGGTGGCCAGGCCGGCCGAGGCCAGCACCGCGCCCAGCCAGAGCGGGGCGCGCAGGCCCCAGGTCTCGATCACCACCGCACCGACGGACGAGCCCAGGATGACGCCGAGGGTGATGAAGGAGGAGTGGACGGTGTTGACCAGCGGACCGGCGTTGCCGGCTCGCTGGACGCGGGTCACCATGGCCGGGTTCATGGTGACGCCGGCCAGTCCGATGCCCAGCATGCAGACGACGGCCGCCGCGGACAGGTCGGCGAGAAGGGCGAAGCCGGTCAGGAACACCGTGTTGAGGGCGAGACCGACGGCGAGGACGGGGACGGTGTGCCGGTCGGCGAGGCGGCCGACGACGGTGTTGCCGACGACGGTGGCGGCGCCGTAGGCGATGAGCAGCAGGGGGACGGTGCCGGTGGAGAAGCCGGTGACCTCGGTGAGGATCGGGTTGAAGTAGCTGAACGCGGAGAAGGTGGCGCCGATGATGAACGTGCTGGTGGACAGCGCCCACCACATCCTGGGCCTCCTGAAGACACGGGCCTCCTCGCGGAAGCCGCCGCCGCCCTCCGCCCTCTCGACGCGGGGCACGCCGAACAGGGTGGCGACCGCCGCGATCACGGTGATCAGGGTGATGACCCAGAACGCGGCGCGCCAGCCGAAGCGCTCGCCGACCAGCGTGGAGAGGGGCAGTCCGAGCAGGGTGCCGAGCATGAGGCCGTTCATGACGACGGCGATCGCGCGGCCCCGCACCTCGGGCCGGGTGACCTGGGCGCACAGGGAGATCCCGACACCGAAGAACGCCTGCGAGGCCGTGCCGGTGACGATCCGCGCGGCCATCATGGTGCCGTAGCCCGTCGCGGTGGCGGCCAGCACGTTGCCGGCGAGGAAGACGGCGAACAGCACCATCAGCGCTGTCCGCGGGGGGAACCTCATCAGGCCCACGGTCAGGAAGGGACCGCCGGCCGCCATCGCCACGGCGAAGGCGGTGATGAGGTAGCCGATCTGCGGGACGGTCACGTCGAGCCCTTCGGCCATCTGCGGCATCAGCCCGGCGACCACGAACTCACTGGTCACCATGGCGAAGATGCCGAGCGCCAGGACGTATACGGCACGAGGCACGGTGCTGTCTCCTCCGAGGCAGGTTATGTATTGATCAGTACAAAATTCGGGCAGGCGTGGGCACGGCTCGCGGCGACGTGCGCCGTCAGCCGGTGAGCGTGTCCATCGCGATCTCGGCGATCGACTCCAGGGCCGCCCTGTCGGCGCCGCCCTGACTGGAGATGCGCATGCCGGCGATCGTCGCGTTGACGAAGCGGGCGAGCGCCTCGGCGTCGCGGGGCGACGTGATGCTGCCGTCCCGGCGGCCCTCCTCGAACGCCGCGCGCAGCACCGCCAGCCGGCGGGCGGTGTCGCGTTCCAGCGTGTCCGCCGCCCGCGGATCCCGGGCGACCAGCTCGACCGTGGTGTTGACGGTCAGGCAGCCCGGGCCGCGCCCGGCCCTGCGCCGCTCCGTCTCATCGTCGACGACCACGGCGAACAGGGTGCGGAGCCGCTCGGCCACGCTGTGCCGCGTGTCCTCCAGGACGGCCAGCTGGGTACCGGTCGTGGAGTCGATGTACCGGGCCAGCACGCGCTCGAAGAGGTCGCGTTTGCTCTTGAACGTGTTGTAGATGCTGCTGCGCCCCAGCCCCGTGGCGTCGCACAGGTCCTGGGTGGAAGTGGCCTCGTAGCCCTTCTCCCAGAACGTGCGCATCGCCGCGTCCAGGGCCCGGTCCTCGTCGAACGTCCTCGGTCGGGCCATGGGATGACCCTAGCCGTTTTGGATCGACCGGTGCAATACCGGGCCGCGCCCGGTTCGGGGTAACGGTCGCTCCGCTGTCAGCGTGGCGCGCGATGTGCCGGGTCCGCGGCGGGAAGATGAGCGAGGTCTCCGGTGCCGACGTCGGAAGGGGTACGAGGTGAGGGTGCTCGCCCGGCGGAGTTCCCGCCCACCGTCCGTCCGGCGCGCGCGGGACACGAGGGACCGGTGATGAGTCCGGCGAGGCATCTCGACCCGAGGCTGTTCGACGAGACGGTCGCGGCGGTCGCGCTGTTCTCCGGGCCGGAGCACCGGTTGGTCTACCAGAACGCGGCCTGTTCCAGGCTGCTCGGCGCGCGAACCCCGGGGCTGCCCGCGAGGGAGGCGTTCCCCGAACCGGATGCCGAGGGGTTCCTGACGGTACTGGACGACGTCGTCGCCACCGGACGGTCCCGCCGGCTGCCCGACTCGCGGGAACCCGACCCCTGCGCTCCGGAACAGGCCCGGTACTTCGTCTACTCCTGCACGCCCGTCACCATGCCGGACGGCCAGGGCGCCATGGTCGTCGCCCTGGACACCACGGCCGAGACGCTGGCGCTCCAGCGCTACCGGGCGCTGGTGTCGGCCGTGTCGCAGATGGTGTGGGTCCTGCGCGCGGACGGCTCGGCGGAGGAGATCGTCCCCGGTTGGCAGCGGCTGACCGGGGTTCCCTGGCACGGGTGGATGGACGAGAGGTGGGCCGCCCGCATCCATCCCCGTGACCGCGAACGACTCGGGCGTTCCTGGCGCACCGCCACGGCCGAGGAGCCTCCGGGCGTCTTCGAGAACACGTTCCGGGTGCGGACCGCCGACGGCTCGTACCGGCACATGTCGACCCGCTGCGTGCCCGTCCTGCGCGGCGGCCGCGCCGAGGAGTGGGTCGCCGCGACGGTGGACGTCGAGGACACCTGGCGTGCCACGCTGGGCGAACGTCTTCTCGCGCAG
Organism: Streptomyces sp. NPDC029152; assembly: GCF_055564355.1. Taxonomy (NCBI): domain Bacteria; kingdom Bacillati; phylum Actinomycetota; class Actinomycetes; order Kitasatosporales; family Streptomycetaceae; genus Streptomyces; species Streptomyces sp. NPDC029152. The sequence continues at coordinate 58,139 of NZ_JBVHWR010000014.1, forward strand.
GTCGCCGAGGTGCCCGGTGAGGGTTTCGAGGACACCTTCGCCGCGGTGGTGCGGATGATCGTGCCCGAACTGGCCGACGCCTGTGTGATCCTGCTGCTGGCCCAGGAAGGATGGCCGCTGCCCGAGAAGGCGACCGTCACGGCCCGGCGGGTCGCCTCCGCGATCCGCCCGGGACTGCCGCCCCGGCCCGCGCTGCGGGGCCAGAGCGTCACCGTCTCCAGCACCGTGCGGGAGGTGCTGGAGAGCCGGACCCCGCGGACCTTCCCCGTGCCCGCGGACGGGCAGATCCCCTCCGGCCTGGTCCCGGCGGTCACCGAACGGTGGCTGACCGACGCCGGTGCCACCAGCCTCACCCTCATTCCGCTGGTCGTCGACGGCACCGTCCTCGGCTACGCCGCCACCAGCACCAACGGCGACACCCCCGCTCCCGCTCCCGCCGACATCGAGCTGCTGCGCAAGGTCCTCCACCTCGCACACCAGCCGATCCGCCGGGTCCTCGACCTCCAGCAGGCCCGCGGCACCGCCCTGCGCCTCCAGCACGCCCATCTCACCGAGCCGCCGGCCGTGCCCGGCGCCCTCCTGGCCGCCTGCTACCGGCCTGCCAGCCCGGCCCACGAGATCGGCGGCGACTGGTACGACGCCATCACCCACCCCGACGGCACCCTCGTCCTCGACATCGGGGACGTGGCGGGCCACGACCTCACCGCGGCCACCGCCATGGGCCAACTGCGCAGCATGCTCCGAGGCCTTGCCTGGAACAGGGGCCCCGACTGCACGCCCGCGGCTCTCCTGGCCATGCTCGACGACGCCGCCGACGGGCTGAACATCGCCCCCTTCACCACCGCCGTCCACACCCATCTGCGGCGCCGGCCCGACGGGACCTGGCGGATGGCCTGGTCCAACGCCGGGCACCCGCCGCCGCTGCTCGCCCCCGCCCGGGGGGAGCCGCGTTTCCTCACCGGCACCGACCAGGATCCCCCGCTGTGCGTGGCACCCGGCGTCCCCCGCACCACGCACACCCACACCCTCGAGCCCGGCGACACCCTCCTGCACTACACGGACGGCCTCGTCGAGACCCCGACCGCCTCCTTCGACGTCGGCCAGCAGCGGCTCCTGCGCGCCGCCGCGCACCACCGCGCCGAACCCCTCCCGGACCTGCTGCGCCTGCTGCAGGACCTCTCCGACGACCGCGACGACACCGCGCTGATCGCCTTCCGCGCCCATCCGGCCGACCGGGCGCCTCGGCGCCCCCCGCCCGGCGGCACCGCCTGCGGCCCGGGACCGTCGTAGGCGCCGCGGTGGGGCTCGGTGGTGGCGGAGACGGAGCCGCCCCGGTGGTCGCGGCCACCGTCGTCCGTCACCACCGCGGCGTCGCCGGGGGCGGGCGGGGAAGCCTTCGGTTCGTGTCCGTCCACGGAGTGGATCGTGCCGCCCCCCGCTTCACCGCATGGTGGCGGCAGCGGCCGACGAGGCGGAGAGAGACGTGAACGGCCGGCCCTTCGCCCACCCCGTGTCCCCCGGGGAGGGGGAACGCCCGGCCCGAACGGTGTGCGGACGCGGTGAGGACGGGGCGGGCGTCGCGGGCCGTGGCCCGGCGGCCGGGAAGCGGCCCTCGGCGGCGGGTGCGCCGCCGAGGGCCTCGCGGGCCGGGGGCGTGCTCAGCCCGCGAGGCGTGCCATCCATGCCTCGACCTCGTCCGCCGCGCGGGGCAGGCCCGCCGACAGGTTCTCGTGACCGTCGTCGGTGACGACCAGGTCGTCCTCGATCCGGACGCCGATGCCCCTCCACTCCTCGGGCACGGTCAGGTCGTCCGCCTGGAAGTACAGGCCCGGTTCGACCGTCAGGCACATGCCCGGCTCCAGCACGCCGTCGACGTAGTCCTCCGTGCGCGCCCGCGCACAGTCGTGGACGTCCAGGCCCAGCATGTGCCCCGTGCCGGCCATGGTGAAGCGGCGCTGCAGGCCGAGTTCGTACGCCCGGTCGACGGGGCCCTCGATGAAGCCCCACTCGACGAGCCGCGCCGTCAGGTGCCGCTGGGCCGCCTCGTGGAAGTCACGGTACGAAGCGCCGGGCCCGACCGTCGCCATACCTGCCTCCTGGGCCTCGTACACCGCGTCGTAGATCTCGCGCTGGAGGGGCGTGAAGGTCCCGCTGACCGGCAGCGTGCGGGTGACGTCGGCGGTGTAGAGGGAGTGCGTCTCCACACCGGCGTCGAGCAGCAGCAGGTCTCCCGGGCGTACCGGGCCGTCGTTGTCCGTCCAGTGCATGATCGTGGCGTGTTCGCCGGCGGCGCAGATCGAGCCGTAGCCCACCGCGTTGCCCTCCAGGCGCGCCCGGCGGAAGAAGGTGCCCTCGATCCACCGCTCCGACGACGCGATCGCCCGGGAGAGCTCCCCGACGACGTCGGTGAAGCCGCGCACGGTGGAGTCCACCGCCTTGCGCAGTTCCCCGATCTCCCAGGCGTCCTTGACGAGGCGGAGATCGCTCAGCGCGTCCTCCAGTTCGGCGTCCCGCTCCGCGTCGGTGGTGACGGCGGCCTCGAGGGCGGGGTCGACCCCGCGGACGATCCGGGTCCGCGGACCGCAGACGGCGGCCAGGTCGGCGGCGGCGGTGCGCACGTCCCGGCACGGCAGGCCGAGCACGCGCTCCGATTCGGCGAGCGAGCGGCGCCGGCCCGTCCACAGTTCGGCGTGGGCGCCGGTCCAGAACTCGTCGTCGTCCCTGCTGTCGCGCGGCAGCTGGTAGCAGTAGGCGTCGTGGCCGCCGTCCGCGCGGGGTTCGAGGACGAGTGCGCCGTCCCGGACCTGGTCGCCGGTCATGTGCACGTAGCCCGTGTACGGCCGGAAGGGGTAGGTGTCGTCGTTCGAGCGGACCTTGAGGTTGCCCGAGGGGATCACGAGGCGTTCGCCGGGGAACCGCGCGGAGAGCGCGGCGCGGCGGCGGGCCGCGTGCGGGGCCTGCTCGGCGAGTCGGAGGTCGTGTCGTTCCGTGTCCGCCCACCCCGTCCGCATCAGGGCGGACAGCTCCGCGGAGATCCCCGGGTAGAGGCTGTTCTTCCGGCGGTTCGCCACGTCATGCACCTTCCGTTGGTCTTGCCTGGGGCTGCCGAGAGGTTCTTCCCCACCGCCGGTCCGGGGCGGCACCCGGACGGTACCGCCCCGCGGCGGGTCCCGGCGCCCAGGTGTGCCAGTGGCACCGATCGGCCACGGACCGGCCGTGAGCACGGATAATCGCCCCATGGCGAACGCGAAACTCGGTGAGGCCCTCCGCACGCTGGGGCTCGACGACACGGCCTGCCGGGTCTATCTGGCCCTGCTGGAGCTGGCTCCCGCTCCCCTGGGCGCGGTCGGCGCGGCGGCCGGGGTGGGCGGGGCCGATCTCGCCGCGGCGTACGGCGAACTGGCGGACGCCGGCCTGGCCGGTACCGCGGCCGGGGACGGGGAGGTGGTGGCCCCGGTGCCGCCCGCGGCGGGCCTGGAGGTCCTCGCCCGGCACCGGGCGGCCGAGCTCGAGGAGTCGCGCATCGCGGTCGGAGGGGCGTTCGAGTCGTTCCGGCGCCGGCGGCTCGCCGCCTACGACGACGACCTCGTCGAGGTCGTCACCGGAGAGGCCGTCGGTCCGAGGATGCGGCATGCCTGGGCCAGCGCCCGCGAGCAGATCCGGCAGTTCGAGTCCCCTCCGTACACGCCTCTGGCCAGTGCGACCGACGACGCCCTGGCGACGCTGGCCCGCGGGGTGACCCAGCGCGTCGTCTACTCGCGGGAGTCCCTGGAGCACCCCGGGCATCTGAAGGACGTCATCGAACCGTGCATCGAGGCGGGCGAGCAGGCCAGGGTGCTGCCGTCGGTGCCGGTGAAGCTCCTGATCATCGATGAGGCGTACGCGCTGGTGTCGTTGTCGATCAGGGAGGCGGACGTGCACCACACCATGCTGGTGGTGCAGCCCTGCGGCCTGCTCTCCGCGCTGACGGCCCTGTTCGAGCAGGCCTGGCGGAACGCCCTGCCCATCCACGGCCTCAGCGCCCGCCCCGCCGGACTCCCGCCCGCCGACCGCCGGCTGCTGCGCCTTCTGGCCGGCGGCGCGACGGACGAGGTCATCGCGCGTGAACTGGGCATCAGCCGCCGTACGTTGTTCCGGCGCCTGCAGGTCCTCATGACCCGGCTCGGCGCCGCGAACCGCTTCCAGATGGCCCTGCAGGCACAGCGCTCGGGCTGGCTGTGACCGGGGCCCGGGCGCCGGGTGCCCGAGCTGCGACGAGCCACCCGGCCGCGGCGCCGACCGCGTACCAGAGCAGGTCCGGTGCGTTGAAGGTGGAGCCGAGGACCAGGCGGGCCGCCGTGCTCCGCCGGGAGAGCGCCGCCGGCAGGTCGGTGAGCTGGAGGAACTCGACGCCCCAACTCACGGCCAGGGCCACCGCGGCGGCCTTCCACGGTGTGGTCCGCGGTGCCGCGAGGACGACGAGGGCGAGGATCAGGAGGGTGTAGAGGGCGTCGCCCCCGTATTTGGCCACCCCTCCCTCCGACACCGCCCTGAGGCCGGTTCCCGCGCCGACGGTCACCAGGGCGGCCACCCCCGCCGCGAGACGGACGCGTACCGGGTCGCCCTCGACGGGGGCGCGGGTGCCGGGAGTTGGGGGCATGCGGTCATTCTGCCGGACGTCCGCCGCCCGCCCCGGCCGGGCGCCGCCGACGCCCTCTGGCGTACGCGCGTAGACCTCGGGCACCATCGTCGTGCACCGCGCGCTCAACCACCCCACAGGCAGCATGACGCACTGCATGGAGGTTCTCGATGAAGTCTCCGAAAGGCATCCGCATCCGGTCGGCCGTCACGGCCCTCGCCCTGGTGGCCGCCCCCGGCGCCGTCGTCGTCGGCAGCGCCGGCGACGCGTTCGCGGTGACCAAGATCAGCCACGCCACCGCGACGTCCATGTTCCGCGAGGTCGGGATCACCTGGTCGTCCTCCGGCAACTGCTCCGACCGCAACAACTCGACCTGTACCTCCTTCGACCAGCTCAACCTCGCCACCGCGCAGGGCGCCCAGACCCTCAAGCGGGCCAGCGGGTGCGCGCTGAACATCACGGGCGGGACCGAGACCGGACACGCCTCCGGCACCTACTCGCACTGGAACGGCTACAAGCTGGACTTCAGCAAGTACACGTGCGTCGGCAACTACATCAAGAACAGCTTCACCTACATCGGCCTGCGCGGCGACGGCGCCGCGCAGTGGCGGTCGGGCTCCGGCAACATCTACGCCGACGAGGGCAATCACTGGGACGTCACCTACTACAACTGCGGCGGCTGCTGAGCCCGGACGGCGGCCGGCGGCGCAGGGGGCGGGGCACGCGCGACGGCGCCCACCGGGTACGCGCGTGTCCCGGTGCGGCGGCGTCCCCGCCGGACGCCGGACACGGCCCGCCCCCTCGGGAGGGCCGGGGCGGATCCACGGGCCGGACGCGGTCACGGACGCGCGGCGTGGGCACGGCCCCTCGGCGGGGCTGGTCAACGGGCGGGGCGGGCCGGGCCGGTGATGCGCAGCAGGCGGGGCGCCCGTGCCGCGGGTTCGGGCAGGCGCAACGGAGACCTGCCGGGGGTGATGCTGCCCAGGAGGGTGGCCCGGCGGGCGCCGGTGCCCGAGGGGAGGGTGCCGGGCAGGCCGTGGACGGTGAGGAAACCGAGGATCGCGAAGGCCAGGGCCTCCTTGGCGTCGGAGGGAAGCCCCAGGGCGTCGCTGGGGCGCAGTGGCACGCCGGGCAGTTCGTCGGCGAGCACGCGCATGAGCACGGGGTTGCGGAGGCCGCCGCCGGAGACGAACAGGTCGGTGACCCCGTGGGCGCGGCAGGCGTCGGCGACGGTGACGGCCGTGAGCCGGGTCAGGGTGGCGAGGACGTCGTCGGCCTCGGGCGTGGGCGCCTTCTCCAGTGCCCGTCGCAGGTAGGGCAGGTGGAAGTGTTCCTTGCCGGTGCTCTTCGGGGCGGGCCTGAGGTAGTACGGGTCGTCGAGCAGGACGCGCAGCAGCGCCGGGCTGGTGCGGCCCGCGGCTGCCCGGCGGCCGTCCTCGTCGTAGGCGGCGGCGCCGTCCGTGAAGTGCCGTACGGCCGCGTCCAGCAGGGCGTTCGCCGGGCCGGTGTCGAAGGCCAGCGGCTCGGCGCCGGGCGCGACGACGGTGATGTTGGCGATGCCGCCGAGGTTGAGGGCCGCGGGTGTGCCGGGCAGCGCGCGCAGCAGCATCGTGTCGGTCATGCCGACCAGCGGGGCTCCCTGGCCGCCCGCCGCGACGTCCCGGCTGCGCAGGTCGGAGACGACGGGGAGTCCGGTGGCCTCGGCGATCCAGGCCGGCCCGCCGAGTTGGAGCGTGCCGCGGACGGCGCCGTCCTCGACCCAGTGGTGCACGGTCTGGCCGTGGGAGACGACCAGGTCGGCGGAGCCGTCGCACAGGTCGCCGAGGGCGCGCCCGGCGGCCGCGGCGAAGGCCTGCCCCACGCCGGTGTCCAGGGCGCACACGGCACGGGTGGTGGTGGTGGCCGGCGGCAGGGTGGCGGAGATCAGGTCCCGCAGCCCGTCCGGGTAGGGGACGGAGAGGTGTCCGAGGGGCCGCAGGCACAGGGTGTCGCCGTCCAGGCCGAGGTCCGCGGCGGCGGCTTCGACGGCGTCGTAGGAGGTGCCCGACATCAGGCCGATCACGCGCACGGCGCCTCCCGGTGCGTGGTGCGGGCCGGGACCGGTGTCCGCCGCGGCCGCGGCACGGCTGCTCCAGGGACGTTCTCGGCGGGGCACGGGGCCGGGGCCTCGCCGGAGGGACCGGCGCTGCGGCGTGCGCGCGCCGTCATTCCCGGACCCCGGCCGTCTCGACGCGGGCCGGATCGGTGCCGTCGGTGCCTCCCGTGGCCCCGGGAGCCCGGTGGAACAGGCTCGTCAGCGCGCCGACGGCCAGGGTGACCGCGACGCCGATCGGCACCAGCCACTGTGCGGCGATGCCCGCCGGCACGGTGGCGCCCGCGACGTCGACGTCGATCTTCACGCCGCGCACGAGGTAGGTCATCACGACGATGGTCACGAGGAACGCCACGACGGAGTCGGTCTCGTCGGCCCGGCGCACGAGGCGGCCGAGCAGGAAGGCGCCGAGCAGGGCGCCGTACGTGTAGCCGGCGATGGTGAGGCCGGTGAGGTAGACGTTGCCGGTGCTGGTGCTGAAGGCGCAGGCGAAGACGGCCATCAGCACCGCCCACACCAGGGTCATCACGCGGGCGAGCCTGAGCAGGAACTCCTCGGACGGTGTGCTGCGGAAGAAGCTGTGGATGATGTCGGCGACCGTCGAGTTGGACATGGAGTTGAGCGCCGAGGACAGGGAGCCCATCGCGGCGCCGAGGATGCCGGCCACGAGCAGTCCGGAGACCACCACGGGCAGCCCGTGCAGGATGAACTCCGGGTAGAGGTTGTCGGCGCTGCTCAGACCGAGTTCCTCGAAGCCGCGGCCCTTGTTGTAGGACCACAGGAGTGCTCCGACGAGGGAGAAGGCGGCGAACTGGACGGTGACGAAGACGCCCGAGGCGATCATGGCCTTCTGGCCGTCGCGCAGGGTGCGCGTGGACAGGACGCGCTGGACCATCAGCTGGTCGGAGCCGTGGCTGGCCATGGCGAAGACGGCGCCGCCGATGACGGCGGTCGGCAGGGCGAACGGGCTGGTGAGGATGTGCGCCGGGTCGAAGTCGGTGTCGAACAGCCGGAACTTTCCCGCGTGCAGGGCCTGCGCGTAACCGTCGGCGCCGACGTGGGCAGTCAGGACGCCGATGGCGAGGAGGGCGCCGCCCACGTACAGGACCATCTGGATGGTGTCGGTCCAGATGACCGCCTTGATGCCGCCGAGGTAGGTGTAGAGGACGGTGACCGCGGTGACGGCGATGATGATGACGCGGTAGCTCGTGTGCACGCCGAACTCGTCGAGCAGCAGCTTGATCGGGATGGCGGAGGCGAACAGCCTTACGCCCTCGGCGAGGAGCCGGGTGAAGACGAAGGTCACCGAGGCGATCCCCTGCAGCTTCGACCCGAACCGGCTGCCCAGGTACTGGTAGGCGCTGACGAATCCGCCGCGCTTGTACAGGGGGATCAACACGGCGGCCACGACGACGCGGCCGATGACGTAGCCGAGGGCGAGTTCGACGTTGCCGAAGGCCTGGCCGCTGTACGCGCCGCCGGGCACGCTGATGACGGTGAGCACGCTGGTCTCGGTGGCCACCACCGAGAAGGCCACGGTCCACCACGGCATGTGGCCTTCACCGACGAAGTAGTCCTTGGAGGTCTTCTGCCGGCCGGCCAGCCGCAGGCCGATCCAGGCGATCGCCACGAGGTAGACGACGATCACCACGAGGTCGAGTTGGCGCACGCTCACTCCTGGGCGACGACCGGCGGCGTCGCCGGCCGGGTGGGGTCGGTGGGGGCGGTCGTCGGCCGCCCGGCACGGACGACGCGGGGTTCACGGGGGAAGGGGGTGCTCGGTGCCGGCAGGCGTGCGCCGTCCAGCGGGTCTCCGAGCGTCCCCCGGAACCGGAGGGACCGCCAGTCGTGTCGCCCGACCGGCTCTGGCCGACCGCCTGTGCGCCGGAGTCGCACAGGCGGTCCTTCGACGCGCCACGACCGCGGCGCTCGAGGAGGCCTACGGGGCCGTCCGGCACCGCGGCGGCCCCGGCCGCGGCGCCGCTCCCCCGGCGACCGGCCGCGGCGCCGGGGCGCGCGCCGACGGCACCGCGGACGCGCCGGCCGGGACGGGCCGGGCCGGCGCGTGGCGGCGGATCAGCCGTCGGAGTAGCTGAAGTCGCCCACGGTCCAGGCGCTGACGTCCTCGATCGCGACGCGGTACATCCCGCCCGTCTCCGGGATCCCCACCGTGCCCTGCAGGATCCGGGCGACGTGGAAGTGGAGATGCGTGGGTGGCCCGTCCTTCTTCGCGGGAGCGTCGAAGACGGCGGAGAACTCGTTCAGTTGGGCGGAATCCGTCAGTACTTCCGACACCCTCTGCCGCCATACGGCTTCGGGAGCCAGGCGACCGGTGACGACGGCACCGCCGGCGACCACGGTCAGGGACATCTGACTGCTCTGCCCCGACTCCACGAGGGCGGCGATGTCAACGATCAGCTCGTCAGGCTTCGGCATGAGACCGGATTCTATGCGCCGCAGGCCATCGCCATGCAGCCCCACTGCTCGAAAGGTACCTGCGGCGGGCCCATGCGCACGGACACCACGTCGCGCGGCGCCCGCGGAGGGACCCGGGTGCGCCGTGACGGCGTGCCGCTCGGTGGCAGCGGCGCCGGGCGGTCGCCGACGGCCCGCGCCACCGCGTGCGGGGCCGTGCCGGCCGGGCACCGGTCAGGCGCGGACGGCCGCGGCGAGGACGTTGCCGATGGCCCGGGCCCCCGCGGCGTTGGGGTGCAGGGGAGCGGCCGGCCGGGTGGGGATCAGGCCCTCGAAGTAGCGGTCGGCGGGGGCGGCGCAGATGTCGTGCCCGATGCCCGGGGTGTAGGTGTCGACGAAGGCGGCGCCGTGCGCTTCGGCCGTCTGCTTCAGTACGGCGCTGAGGTGGTCGATCGCCCCCTGGAGGTGGTTGGCGTCCTGCTTCCAGTAGGGCTGGGTGGGGTGGCAGCCGTCGGGGCGCAGGTAGTTGCCGTAGCCGACGACGAAGATCTCGGCGTGCGGCGCCCGTCGGGCGATGCCGTCCAGGGCGGTGGCGAAGGTCGGCGCCCAGGCGTCGATGCGGGCCCTGATCCTGTCGGTGCCGCCGGCGGTGTTCTCCTCCGCGCAGCTGGTGCCGTGGGGCGGGGGCAGGATGTTGACGCACTTCAGCGCTTCGCCGAAGAGGCCGGTGTCGTTGCCGCCGATGGTGACGCTGACGATGTCGGTGTCGGGGGTGAGCGCGTCGTACTGGGGCGCGGTCCCCGGATACTGGGCGGTGCCCAGGTGGGCGGCGGTGGCGGAGGAGCAGCTGACGTCGGTGAGCTTCGCGCCCAGGGCCTCGGCCGCGACGCGGGGGTAGTCGGCCAGGGAGCGCAGACACGCAGGGTCGCGCGGGTCGGTGGGCGGCACCAGCGGCGCGGCCGCGTAGGAATCGCCGAGCGCGACGTACTGCAGGGGGTCGGCGGCCGATGCGGCCGTGACCGGTGCCGTGGCCGACGCGACCCCGGCGGACAGGACGACGGCCAGGAGCATGCGCAGGGCTGTCTTCAAGGATGCCTCCGTTCGGCACACACGCGTGCGGGATCCTTTCCTACTACGGACAGGTCCGAGCAGGTCCGCCGCCGCACGGAGGCGTCATCCTTCTGCGCCGCGGCGGAGTGCTTCGGCGGACCGCGCGTGACGCGGTGCGGCGGCGGTGACGCCCCCTCACGCGTCCCGGCCGGCTTCCCGGGCCGCACGCTCCAGTCGGCCGCGGTAGTCCTCCCACCACGCCGGGCCGCCCGGCGCCATGCTGTCGTTGCCCTTCTTCTCCCCGACGTCGCCGTCGACGAGCTCGCGGACGATGTCGGCGTGTCCGGCGTGCCGGTGCGTCTCGGCGATCATGCGCACCACGGCGTGATGCAGCGTCACCTCGGCCTTGTCGCCGGGCCACCACGGCACCTTGCCGACCGCGTCCAGCGCCAGCGCGTCGATCGTCGCGTCCGCGTGGGCCCACGCCCGGCGGTACAGCGCCACGATGTCCTCGCGCGTCTCCTCCGCGGTCGCCCACATGTCCGCGTTGGGCTCGGCACCGTCCTCCAGCCAGGGCAGCGCCTCGCCGGACGGCCGCCCGAAGACGTCGCCGAGGTAGCCCAGCTCCATGCTGGCCACGTGCTTCACCAGACCGAGGAGGTTGGTGCCCGTCGGCGTGAGCGGGCGGCGTATGTCGTACTCCGAGAGCCCTTCGAGCTTCCACAGCAGCGCGTCACGGGCAGTCTGCAGGTAGAAGTGAAGGTCGGTCTTGGCATCTGAAGCGGTCATGGGAGCAGTCTGCCGCCGGCGTGCTCCGCTTCTCACCGAAACCGGTGATCTTGCGTGAGGGATCCGGAGGTCTCCTCGCCTCCGGCCGGGCGGCGGGTCACCGCGACGCCCGGGAGCACGCGGACACGGCGAACCGTCGTCCGCGGCCGTCCGCCTGCCGGTGGAATTCGTGCCCCGCGCTTCAGCCGTTCGGCCGCACCGACGGGCTGTCCGATCATCCGGCATGTCTTATTCAGTCATGATCAAACCTTCTCGGCGCACCTTGCTCCGCGCCCCGGTCGCCGCGGCCGGCGCGGGTCTCCTGGCAGCCTGCACGAGCCCCGGCCCGGGGCCGAACTCCGGCCCTCGGGGAGTGGCCGGCGGGACGGCGTTCGTTCCGGCCGGCCCCCCCGGCTACGTCAACCCGTCCGACCCGGAGGTCCTCGCGACGGAACGGAAGCGCGGGGCGGGGCCGGTGCGCACCTACCGGCTCACCGCTGCCGAGACGACACTGGACCTCGGCGGGCTCTCCGTGCCGAGCTGGGCGTACGACGAAGCGCTTCCGGGCCCCTTGGTGCGGGTCACCGCCGGTGACGTGCTCGACCTGACGCTCGTCAACCGGCTGCCCGCCGAGACCACGCTGCACGGCCACGGGGTGCGGTTGCGCTGCGACATGGACGGCGTTCCGGGCCTCACCCAGGACGCCATCCGTCCCGGATCCGATTTCCGCTACCGCTTCACCGCCGAGCACCCGGGAACGTACCTGCTCCACTCCCACGTCGGGATGCAGGCGGACCGAGCCCTGTACGCGCCGTTCGTCGTCGACGACCCGCGAGAACCCATGTCCTACGACAAGGAGTGGGTCGTGGTCCTGGACGACTGGCTCGACGGCGTGGAAGGCTCCACCCCCGAGGAGGTCCTGAACCAGCTCAGGCCCGAGGGCTCCATGGACATGGGCCACATGGCCATGGGACCCGGCCACGGCGGAGCGGGCCCCGGCCGGCCGACGGCGCTCCCCTCGCCGTCCAGGAAGCACGCGGGACCCTCGCGCGTGCTGCACAGCTCCCACAGCCGCATGCTGCACGGCGAGGGCGGCAGCGTCGCCCACCCCCACTACCTGGTCAACGGGCGCCTGCCCGCTCATCCCGAGGTGTTCCGCTGCCGCCCCGGCGACCGGGTCCGGCTGCGCATCATCAACGCCGGTTCCGAGACCGCCTTCCGGGTCGCGCTGGGCGGCCACGGGATGACGGTCACCCACACCGACGGCTATCCGGTGAAGCACGCTCGGACCGATGCCCTCCTCGTAGGCATGGCGGAGCGGTACGACGTCGTGGTCACCGCCCGGGACGGCGTCTTCCCCCTGGTCGCGCTGGCCGAGGGCAAGAAGGGCAGGGCCCTCGCCGTCCTGCGCACCGACAAGGGGAGCGGGAACCTTCCCCCGGCCGACGCCCACCCGGACGAACTCGACGGCATGACCGTTCCCGCACGCCGTCTCGTGCCCGACGACTCCGTGGCCCTGGACGAGCGTGAACCCGACCGCGAGATGCGCATCAAGATCACCGGCAGCATGGAGAAGTTCGACTGGGGGTTCGACCACAAGGCCTACTCGGTGCAGGAGCGCCGTCCGGTGCGCGCCGGTGAACGGGTACGGCTGACCCTCATCAACGCCACGGACATGTGGCATCCGATGCACCTGCACGGGCACACCTTCGCGATCACCGGACTGGACGGCGTGGGGGCGCGCAAGGACACCGCGGCGGTGCTGCCGCACCGGAAACTGGTGCTCGACTTCGACGCCGACAACCCGGGTCTGTGGATGCTGCACTGCCACAACCAGTACCACTCGGAGAGCGGGATGATGACGATCCTGGGATACCGCAGATAGGACGCGGGGCGGCGCCGGCCGCTCCTCGGGTCCCGTCCGGTCCGCGGAGGCGGCCCGGACGGACGACCACGACGGCTTCGCCGAGGCCCACGGAGGAGACCGGGAACGACCTCGTGAACGCGCACTGCGCGCGGCCCGCGATGCCGGACCGGTCCCGCCGGGAACCCGGCGGGACCGGCGGCCACCGCACGGGGCCGCCGGTCCTCACCGGCCCGTGGCACCGGCCTGACGCTCGGTCAGTTCGCGTTCACCAGGTCGTGCGCCGGCACGGTCACCGTCCGCTTGCCCGGCTTGCCGCCGAGCACGATCTTCCGGAGGGCGCTGTTGTTGTCGAGGCTGGTCTCCTTCAGGCGCTTCTCCGGGTTGGCCAGCACCTGGATGTAGTACGTGCCGTTGGGCACGTTGGTGATGTCGAAGGACTGGCCGGGCAGGTCCTGGGTGTACGTGTCCCCGGAGCCGACGTCCAGCACCTCGCGGACGGAGATCGAGTTCTCCTGGCCGCAGGCGGTCGCCAGATCGGTGTTGAACGGGTGCCAGTTGGCGTTCTTCACCGTGTAGTCGATCGCGTCGGTGTTGGCCAGGCAGAAGGCCTCCTTGCCGCTGCGCACGGCCTCCTTCTTGTCCGCCTTCAGCAGCCGGTAGCTGGCGAAGTCGGTGAAGTGCCAGTGCACGTGGCCCGGGCGCGGGTCCCACTCCATGGTGCCGGTCGGGGTGTAGCCGACCTGCTTGCCCTTGGCGTCGTAGAAGTACTGGTAGGCGTCCATCTTGGCCTTGCCGGGCGAACGGAAGCCGTCCACCACCAGCTGCGCCGGGCCGGCGTTCCACACGTTGGCGCTGAAGGCCAGGTAGTCCTTGCCGGGGATGTCCTCCTCGCCGTCGCTGATGACGATGCCGTAGGCCGGCAGCGAGCGCAGGTCGGGCTTGGGGACGTCCGGGACGGAGGCCTTGCCGACGGGCCGCTTCGACAGCGGTTTCAACGCCGGCGCCTTGCGCGAGCCGTCGGTCTGCCCGCCCGTGTCACCGATCCGCGCCGCACGCGCGGCCTGCTCCTTCTTCACCGCCCAGGGCAGGGCCGGAGGAGCCGCCTTCAGCGGCCCGTGGCCCACGTTGTACGAGGGGCCCGCGCCGCTCGTCACCGGCGCGGCGGCCTGCGCGGGCGTCGGGGCGTGCCCCGCGTGCCCGGCCGGCGCCCGGTGGCCACCGGCCTCGTGCCCGGCGTGCTCGCCGGCCCCGGCGGCCTGCGCGGAGCGGAGCGCCGCCCCGGCGACGCCCTGGTCGTCCTCGTAGCTGCGCTCCTCCACCTTCACCTTCACCGTGGCCGGCTTGTCGGCGATGCCGAACAGGTCGCGGTACTTCTTGGCGACCCGCACCTTGGCGGTGTAGTCGCCCGCTGCCAGCTGGACCGCGTCGGTGTAGGAGCCGGCGTAGGTGTTGGCGGCCCAGCCCTTCTCGACACCCCACACCGAACCGAGGGTGAACGGGTTGGTGGGGCAGCTCTCCGGATACTTGGAGGTGGCGGGCGCGTCGGGGCGGACCCGGCCGCTGGCGTTGTTGGGGCAGAAGTCCTCGGTACGGCCGAGGACCTTCTTGCCCGTCTTGTCGGTGACCGTGACCTCCATGAAGCCGGGCAGGCCGGAGAAATCCTTCACGGTGCCCTTGGGCAGCGTCTTGGTCCTGGCCTTGCCGCCCTCGTACACGGTCTGGGTGATGGTCACCGGGTCCTTGTAGGACTTGCGGGTCACCTTCAGTTCCAGCGGCGTCCCCTCGGCGGTGAGGTAGGTGCCGAGGTCGAGGTAGACGCCCGGGTCCTCCTTCCAGGAGGTGAGCGTGATCGAGCCGGTGGCGGCGACGAGGCTCAGCCTGGGCCCCGTCGCGGCCTTCGCCGGCTCCGACGTGGCGGCCACGAGTCCGGCGGTCACGGCCATGGCGGCGACGGCCGTGGTGCCGGCGAGCAGCGGTCGCCGCAGCCGGGTGGTGCGCTTACTGGTCATCGTTCCCTCGTCCTCCGGATGCTGTGAGAAGGAGACAGGCGACAGGCGGCGCGACGTGTCGTCGAGGACAGCCGCGAGGCCGGCCCTGCGAGGGGCGCTTGCTGTGCCCGCGCTGTGAGAGGAGCGGACCTGACGCCCGGTTGTCCGCGGGGGGAAAACGACGAGATGTTGGCCGGATAGCACCGTTGCGGAGGGAATCGGGTCGTTCTTCCGGCTGTGGCACGCCTGGGGGCGGATCTTCTGATATCGGGTGCGGCGGCAGGCCGAGGTGCGCGCACTCACCGCGCTCGGTGCCCGTCGCCCCCGAGCGCCTCGTCAGACGGCCCGTCGGGGGATCGCCGGCAGCACCTTCTCGGCGATGCCGAGGAGAGCGCTGTCGTCCGGGAGGGCTCCGGACGCGCTCCACACGGTGATGTCGAAGTAGCCGCCCCGGTCCTCCCCGTCGAACGCCACGGTCAGCGTCCTGGCCAGGGGGCCCTCCTCGACCGGTCCGCCGGACCCGCCGCCACCGAGGTTGATCTCGATCTTCATGGTGTGGTCCGAGGAGAGCACCGCGGGACGGCCGAGGACGGAGAGCGTCCTGACGTCCGTCTCCTCCCCGTACTTCATCAGCTTCACGTACTGGGCGATCGACAGGTGGTTGTACGTGGCCGAGACGTTCACGGTGTACGTGTCGAACTGGACCTCCGCCTCGGGCTGGGCGACCTTCCCGTCGGTCAGCGGAGCGGTGTTGCTGGTGCCGGAGGCCACGGTCGCGGTCTCCGCGGGCGTGCCGAGGAGCTGGGCGAGGTCGGACCGGTTGAGGGCCTTGCACAGCTCGTCGCCGGTCACGGCCCGGGGCGACTTCCGGTAGACGCTCGGCAGCTCCTCCTGTTCCCCGCTCGCGCACGAAGCGGCCTGCGGCGCGTTCGTGCTGTCGGAGGGCATCAGCCGCGGCCCCAGCCACAGCGCGGCCCCGAGCGCGGCGAACACGGCCACGGCCGCGACGGCCTGGCCCCACGCGTTGGGCTCCTTCTCCGGAGCGGCCGGGGCGGGAGGCCGCACCGCTGCGGCCTGAGCCTGCGGCTGCGGCTGCGGCTGCGCGGCGGCGTGGGACACCGCCCCGTCCACGGGCGGCGCCGGGCTCGGGTTCCGCCGTGCCCGCAGCGCCCGGACCACCGTGTGGACCCGTACCGCGGTGAACACCAGGAACACCGTGCCGATACCGGCCGGCACCCATTCGCCGTCGCGGACGGCGAGGTACATGATGCGCACGCCGAAGACGGATCCGACGGCGATGAGCAGGGGCTCCCGGACCCAGAAGGGCAGGAGGCGGATGAGGAAACCGAGCACCCGGTGATCTCACCAGGGCAAGATCGCGTTGGCTGTGGTGGAAGCCACAGTTCCGGGTGGGAACCCGAGAACCTCGCTCCTGGGCAAACGCGGTTGCGACGGGGCTCCGAGGTCCGCCGAGGTACCCGCACGGGCGGTGCCACGCGGCAGAGGCGGCCGGACCGGGGCCGCCGGGGACGGCCGGGAGCTTCTTCCAGAGGCTCCGTGCCGCCGAGGCGACGGCGGGCTCGGACCGCTCGCACGAGGGGGTGAGGCGCCCGCCGGGATCACCGGGATGGTGCCGCGCCCGCCGTCGGACGAGGCGAGTCGCTCGACAGGTTCCGGGTTCCGGACCCATGGGGGACGGCGGACGCTCCCGGCGCCCGGCGCCCGGCGCCCGAGTGACGAGGGGCACGGGGGCGGGCCCCGCGGCCTTGGCGTCCGGCCGTCACGCCCTCCCCGGCGTCATCGTGGTGCGCGGGCCGGCTCCTCCAGGCCGGCCGCGTCACCCTCCGGGGCCGCGCCAGCCTTCCTCCCCGGAGCGGAGTCCGGCTGTGGGCCGGGGCGCCGCGGCCGGACCCAGAGGGCGTGGACGCCTCCGAGGAGCGCCAGCCACACCGCGCCGACGACCAGGGCGATCCGGGTGCTGCCGTCGAAGGCGAGCAGCACCATGACCGCGGCCATGAAGACGATGGCGGCGATCTGGCCGTAAGGCCAGAAGGGGGCGGGGAACTTCAGCGACGCCCTCTCCCCGGCGGACATCGTCCTGCGCGCCTTGACGTGGGTCAGCAGGATCATCAGCCAGACCCAGACGGTGGCGAACGTCGCGATCGAGGAGATGATCAGGAAGATCCTGCCGGGCATCAGGACGTTCATCAGCACACCGAGCAGCAGGGCGCCGATCATGACGAGGGTGGTCACCCACGGCACGCCGTTGCGGGTGACCCGCAGCATGACCGCGGGACCCTGGCGCCGCTCCGCCAGGCCGAACATCGTGCGGCCCGCGGCGAAGATGTCGCTGTTGATCGCGGACAGCGCGGCGGTGAGGACGACGAGGTTGAGGACGGCGGCCGCGGACTTGAGTCCGACGCCGGCGAAGATCTCGACGAAGGGGCTGCCCGACGCGTCGATGTCCCGCCAGGGGGTGATCGACATGATCACCGCGAGGGTCAGGACGTAGAAGAGGATGATGCGCAGCGGGATGGAGTTGACCGCGCTCGGGATGGTCTTCTCCGGGGACTGGGCCTCACCGGCCGTGACACCGATGATCTCCGTGCCGCCGAACGCGAACATGACCACGGCGAACGACATCACGAAGCCGTCGGCGCCGCCGGCGAAGAAGCCGCCGTGGCTCCACAGGTTCGACAGGCCGACGTGGCCGTCGCCGTCGCCGAGGCCGAAGGCGATCACGGCGACGCCGACGAGGATCATCGCGACGATGGCCACGATCTTCACCAGGGAGAGCCAGAACTCCAGCTCGCCGAAGACCTTGACGCTGACGAGGTTGAGCGCGCCGATGAGGAGGACGGCGGCCAGCACCCAGATCCAGCGCGGCACGCCGGGGAACCAGAAGCCCATGTAGACGCCGACCGCGGTGATGTCCGCGACGCAGACGATGACCATCTCGAAGGCGTACGTCCAGCCCGTGGTGAACCCGGCGAGCGGGCCGAGGTGCCGGGTCGCGTACTCGCCGAAGGAGCCGGCGCTCGGCGAGGCCACGGCCATCTCGCCGAGGGACCGCAGCACGAGGAAGACGGCCGCTCCGCCGATCAGATAGGCCAGGAGCACCGCGGGCCCGCCGGCCTGGATGGACTCGGACGAGCCGTAGAAGAGCCCCGTGCCGATGGCGGAGCCGAGGGCCATGAAGCGGATGTGCCGGGAGCGGAGCCCGCGGCTCAGACCGGCGGTGTCGGTACGCAAACGAGTGTCTCCCTCTTCGGGGTGTGCGCCGGAAGGTGTGACGGAGCGGTTCCCGTGCGGATCCCGCCGGTCCGTCGTCCGAGCTCGCGGCGGGGACGACGGCCTGTATATTCCTGTCTATACAGGAGCGTCAAGAGGTGGTCCGATGAGTGAACGCGCGCCTGCGCCGAGCACACCGCCGTCGTCGAACGCGTCGTCGAGCGCGTCACCGGCCGTCGGCCGGGCCCTGGACATGCTGGTGTACCTCGCCGGACGCCCCGGACCGGTCCAGGCCGCGACCCTCGCCCGCGACCTCGGAGTCCCGCGGTCGTCGGCGTACCACATCCTCAAGGTCCTGGCCGACCGCGGCTTCGTCACCTACGTACCGGCGGAGCAGGCGTACGGGCTGGGCGTCACCTCCTTCGAGGTGGGCTCCGCCTATCTGCGGCACGAGCCCCTGGAACGGCTCGCCCGTCCCCTCCTGCACGCGCTCGCCGGCCGTCTCGGCCAGACGGTGCACCTGGGGATCCTGCACGGCGCGGAGACGGTCTACCTGCTCAAGGAGCGGCCGCCCGCGGGCCGGAGCGGCGACATCGACATCGCCCTCGTCACCGACGTCGGCGTCCGCCTGCCGGCCCACCTGACGGCCAACGGGCGCGCCATCCTCGCCCACACCTCCGAGGCGCAGTTGCGGGCGCTCTTCCCCCGGCCCGGCGACCTGACCACCCGCACGGGCAGGGGCCCGCGTTCGCTGCCGGAGCTGGCCGGCGAGCTGGCCCGGGAGCGGGAGCGCGGCTGGTCCCAGGAGGTCGAGCTGGTCACCCGGGGCTTCCGCTCGATGGGGGCGGCGGCGTTCGACCACAACGGGCGGCCCGTCGCGGCGATCAGCACCACCTGGCGCCGCCACCACTGCCGGCACGACGCGGCCCACGTGCGGGACGTCCTGCGGCAGGGTGCCGCGCGGCTCACCGCCGCCGTCTCGGGCCACGCCCCGGCCACGGCGGGGACGGCGGCCGCGTGAGCGTCAGTGCGTCGCGAACGCGCCCTCGAGGCGGTAGCGCGAACCGGGGTGCAGCAACCGCGCGATGCTGACGAGCGCGTCCCGCGACCAGGTGCGGCGGTGGATCAGCAGACAGGGCTCGGACGGCGTGACGCCGAGGATCGCGCACTCCTCCGGCGCCGCCAGCACCGCCTCCACGATGTGCTCGCCCCTGCCGAGGGGCGCGACCTTGGACAGGAAGGTGAACGGCGTCTGCCGGGTGAAGTCCTGCTCCAGGTAGCCGGGCGCGAACGCCGGAACGACATAGCGGTCCTCCAACTGGATCGCCACCCCGTCCTCGTAGTGGACCACCCGTGAGCGGAACACCGGCTCCCCCTCGCCGAGGCCCAGGTGCGCACCGGTCTTCCCGTCGGCCCGCTCCTCGCGCACGGACAGCACACGGGCCTCGTAACGGTGGCCGCGGTGGCGCACCTCGTCGGCGATGTTGTGCACTTCGAGCAGGGCGGAGCTGGCCTTCTTCGGGGCGACGAAGCTGCCCACCCCCATGACCCGGCGGATGACGCCCTCGGCGGCCAGTTCGCGCAGGGCGCGGTTGACCGTCATCCGGGACAGGCCGAGCGCCTCGACGAACCGGCTCTCCGACGGCAGGGCGTCGTCCTCGCGCCAGTGGCCGCCGGCGATCCGCTCGGTGACGAGGTCCTTGACGCGCCGGTACGCGGGGGCGGAACCGGTCGTGTGCTGCTCGTACAGCCGGCCGAGCTCCGCTGGATCCACGACCAAGCCGCCCACCGTCCTCGTCTCCCGCCGCGCCGCCGATGCCCCGTACCCGCCTGGAATCCTAAGCGAGGGCCGCGCCGGGCGCAGGGGCCGGTGGCGCCGGACGCGAGGAAGCGTCTCGGATCCGAGAAACCCGCGGGACGCCGCTGGTCCGGTGCCGGCCGCTGCCGTGTCATGGCGGGACAACGGCTCGATCGTCTCGTGAGGAGTCTCCGTGACCAGCGTTTCCCCCGAAGCACCGGGCGTCGTCCGCGCCCCGCGCGGCACCGAACTGAACTGCCTCGGCTGGCAGCAGGAGGGTGCCCTGCGGATGCTCATGAACAACCTCGACCCCGAGGTCGCCGAGCACCCCGAGGACCTCGTCGTCTACGGCGGCACCGGAAAGGCCGCCCGCAACCGGGAGGCCTACGACGCCATCGTCCGCACGCTGAAGACGCTGAAGGACGACGAGACGCTGCTGGTGCAGTCCGGCAAGCCCGTCGGCGTGATGCGCACCAGCGAGTGGGCGCCGCGCGTGCTGCTGGCCAACTCCAACCTGGTCGGCGACTGGGCCAACTGGGAGGAGTTCCGGTCCCTGGAGGCCCGGGGACTCACCATGTACGGCCAGATGACGGCCGGTTCGTGGATCTACATCGGCAGCCAGGGCATCCTCCAGGGCACGTACGAGACCTTCGGCGCCGTCGCCCGCAAGAAGTTCGGCGGCAGCCTGGCCGGCACCATCACCCTCACCGCGGGCCTCGGCGGCATGGGCGGCGCCCAGCCGCTCGCCGTCACCATGAACGACGGCGTGGCCGTCTGCGTCGACGTCGACCCCTCCCGCATCGAGCGGCGGATCGCCCACCGTTACCTCGACGTCGCCGCCGACGGCCTGGACCACGCCCTGCGTCTCGCCGTCGAGGCCCGCGACCGGCGCGAGCCGCTCTCCATCGGTCTGACCGGGAACGCCGCCGAGGTCTTCCCCGAGCTGCTGCGGCGGGGCGCGCCCATCGACATCGTCACCGACCAGACGAGCGCCCACGACCCGCTGTCCTACCTCCCGGTCGGCGTGAGCCTCCAGGAGTGGCACGAGCAGGCCCGCAAGGACCCGGCCGACTTCACCGAGCGCGCCCGCGCGTCCATGGCCCGGCACGTCGAGGCCATGGTCGGCTTCCTCGACGCCGGCGCCGAGGTCTTCGACTACGGCAACTCGATCCGCGACGAGGCCCGCAAGGCCGGCTACCAGCGGGCGTTCGACTTCCCCGGCTTCGTGCCGGCCCACATCCGGCCGCTGTTCGAGGAGGGCCTCGGCCCCTTCCGCTGGGCCGCCCTCTCCGGTGACCCCAAGGACATCGAGGCCACCGACAAGGCCATCATGGAGCTCTTCCCGGAGAACGAGCACCTGCACCGCTGGCTGAGGATGGCCGGCGAGCGCGTGGCGTTCGAGGGGCTGCCCGCCCGCATCTGCTGGCTGGGCTACGGCGAACGGCACCGCGCGGGTCTGCGCTTCAACGAGATGGTCGCCTCCGGCGAGCTGTCCGCCCCCGTCGCCATCGGGCGCGACCACCTCGACTCCGGCTCCGTGGCCTCGCCCTACCGCGAGACCGAGTCGATGCTCGACGGCTCCGACGCCATCGCCGACTGGCCGCTGCTCAACGCCCTCGTGAACACCTCCTCGGGGGCCTCCTGGGTCTCCGTCCACCACGGCGGCGGCGTCGGCATGGGCCGCTCCATCCACGCCGGCCAGGTCTGCATCGCCGACGGCACCGAACTCGCGGCCCGAAAGCTCGCCCGCGTCCTGACCAACGACCCGGGCATGGGCGTCATCCGGCACGTGGACGCCGGTTACGAGCACGCCGCGTCGGTGGCGAAGGAGCGCGGCGTGCGCATCCCGATGGCGGAGACCGAGGGCGGCGCGGCGTGAGCGCGGTGACCAGGGACGGGGAGATCCCGCACGTCCACGCGGACGTCCCGGCCGCACCCTGGACCGGACGGGACGACGGTCCCGGCGCCGACAACCTGCGCTGGCACCACGCCGTCCGCCTCGACCCGGCCGGGGCGGTCCCGGGGGACGTCGCCCTCGTCGGCTTCCGCAGCGACGAGGGGGTGCGCCGCAACAAGGGCCGGCAGGGCGCCGCGAACGGCCCGGACGCCCTGCGCCGAGCCCTCGCGTCGATGGCGCTGCCGAGGCCGCTGCGGGCGCTCGACGCGGGCGACATCGAGGTCGCCGGGGACGGCGAGGACGCCCTGGAGACGGGGCAGCAGCGCCTGGGCCGTGCGGTGGCCGCGCTCGTCGACCGCGGCCACCCGGTGATGGTGCTGGGCGGCGGCCACGAGGTGGCGTACGGCAGCTACCTCGGGCTGGCGCAGACGCGGGCGCTGCGCGAGGGCGCCCGTCTCGGCGTGCTGAACCTCGACGCGCACTTCGACCTGCGCGACGACGTCCGGCCCAGCTCCGGCACCCCCTTCCTGCAGATGGCGCAGAGCGAGACGCGGCAGGGCCGGGAGTTCAACTACTGGGTGCTGGGCGTCAGCCAGCCGAGCAACACGGAGCGGCTGTTCCGCACCGCGGACTCGCTCGGTGTCCGCCACCTGCCGGACACCGAGTGCGGCCTGCTCGGCCTGGCGCGCGCCGAGGGGTTCGTCGACGAGTTCCTCGCGAGCTGCGACGTGGTGCACCTGAGCATCGACCTCGACGTGCTGCCCGCCGCCGTCGCGCCGGGTGTCAGCGCCCCCGCCGCGTACGGCGTGCCCATGGACGTCGTCGAGCGCGTCTGCGCCCGGGTGGCGGCGAGCGGCAGGCTGGCGGTCTGCGACATCGCCGAGCTGAACCCGGAGTTCGACGTGGACCAGCGCACGGCCCGCGCCGGTGCCCGCCTGATCCACCGCATGGTGACCGCCCTGGCATGACCCCCCGCGGGCCCGTGTCCGGCCCGCCCCCGGCAGGCCGCCAGGCCGTGAGACGCGACGAGAGCCGCGGCCTGGCGGCCGCGGCCTTTCCGCGGGGGGCGTCCCGGTCAGTGACCGGACCGGCCGGTGGGGCCGGCGAGTTCGACGACCATGAGGACCCCGTCGACACCGATCGCGTCGGAGTCCTCGTCGGAGAACAGGACGGCGTCGAGACGGCCGAGGCGGGCGGACGCCCCGTGCAGCAGGGCCGTCCCCTCCAGGACGACCGCGAGGACGCGGGTCCCGGTGCCGGGCCGCACGGAGGTGTCCGAGCGCGCGACGCGGACCCGCGCCGCCGTCCCGGCACGCCGGACCATCACGTTGAGGTCGACGATCGGCCCGCCGAGCAGCCGGCACTCCGTGACGGCGTCACCGGGGAAGGCGAAGGGCTCGTACGGGCCGTCCACCACGTGCGGAACCCCGTCGACCGTCAGTGCCATGCCCGGCCCGTCGACGAGGGTGATGATCCTGTCGACGCCGTCGAACGTGGAGAACGGTCCGCTGTCCGCGACGTCGGCGACGCTGACCCGCCAGGCGAAGTCGTCGGTCCCCGCGCCCTGCGGGTGGACGGCGACCTGCGACGTCACGCCGCCGCCGTTCTTCCACGGCGCGGGTGCCCGCTCCGACGCCCGCAGGATCCGTGGTGCCATGGGGTCTCCCTCCCGGGGGAAAGCCGCACACCTCCCGGGCCCGCGGGCCCGGGAGGTGTGCGGGACGTCGGTCCGGTCAGACCAGCGGGCCGGTGACGGACTCCGCGGCGGCCAGGGCGCGGCCGGAGGTGACGTACTGGACGGTCGCCTCGATCTCGGGGGCGAGCCAGCGGTCGGTGCCGGGGCCGTCGACCGTCTCGCGCAGCCCGTCGCGCACCGCGGCGGTGGCCGGCGCCGGGCTCAGCGGGGCCCTCATGTCGAGCGCGCGGGCGGCGGTGTAGATCTCCACCGCGAGGACGCGGCCGAGCCCGTCGATGGCGCGGCGCAGCTTGCGGGCGGCGGACCAGCCCATGGAGACGTGGTCCTCCTGCATGGCGCTGGAGGGGATGGAGTCGGTGGAGGCCGGTACGGCGAGCCGCTTGAGCTCGGAGACGATCGCGGCCTGCGTGTACTGCGCGATCATGTGGCCGGAGTCGACGCCGGGGTCGTCGGCCAGGAAGGCGTTGAGGCCGCGGTTGCGGGCGGGGTCGAGGAACCGGTCCGTGCGGCGCTCGGAGATGGAGGCGAGGTCGGCGACCGAGATGGCCAGGAAGTCGAGGACGGCGGCCACCGGGGCCCCGTGGAAGTTGCCGTTGCTCTCCACCCGGCCGTCCAGGGTGACGACGGGGTTGTCGACGGCGCTGGCCAGCTCGCGGGAGGCCACCAGTTCGGCGTGGGTGAGGGTGTCGCGGGCCGCGCCGTGCACCTGCGGCGAGCAGCGCAGCGAGTACGCGTCCTGGACGCGGGTGCACTCCGGTCCCTTGTGACTGGCGACGATCGCCGAGTCGGCGAGCAGGGCGCGCAGGTTGCCGGCGCTGTCGCCCTGGCCCGGGTGCGGGCGCAGGGCCTGGAGGTCGGCGGCGAACACGGCGTCGGTGCCGAGCTGGCCCTCGACGCTCATCGCGACGGCGATGTCGGCCGTGCGCAGCAGGAGGCGCAGGTCGTGGGCGGCGAGGACGAGCATGCCGAGCATGCCGTCGGTGCCGTTGATGAGGGCGAGGCCCTCCTTCTCCTCCAGCACGACCGGGGCGATGCCCGCCTCGGCGAGCGCCTCGGCGGCGGGCTTGCGCACGCCGTCGGCGGTGCGGACCTCGCCCTCGCCCATGACGGCGAGCGCGCAGTGGGCCAGGGGGGCGAGGTCGCCGGAGCAGCCGAGCGAGCCGTACTCGTGGACGATCGGGGTGATGCCGGCGTTCAGCAGCGCGGCGTAGGCCTCCGCGGTCTGCGTCCGTACGCCCGTACGGCCCGTGGCGAGGGTGGACAGGCGCAGCAGCATCAGCGCGCGGACCACCTCGCGCTCGACCTCGGGGCCCGAGCCCGCGGCGTGCGAACGCACCAGGCTGCGCTGGAGCTGGGCACGCAGCTCGGTGGGGATGTGGCGGGTGGCCAGGGCGCCGAAACCGGTGGAGACGCCGTAGTGGGGCTTGGCGTCGTCGGCGAGGGCCTGGATGACCTCGCGACTGCGGGCGATTTCCTTGAGCGCCTCCGGGGCCAGTGCCACCGGGGTACCGAGACGGGCGACGGACACGACTTCGTCGGCGGAGAGCGCGCCGACACCAACAACAACGGTCATGTCCCTATGAAGCCGCAGGCGGAAAGGGTGCGCGAGGGGTTATGGATCAATAGTGTCTGGGTCCCGAGACATCAGCGCCCGTGGTTGTCTGGGATCCCAGACACTTGGTCCGCCCCTCCCCTGGTTTACTCTCGCCCCATGAGCATCGTCCCGGCCGCCGCCCAGGTGCTGGCCGTGCTGCGCTATCTGGCGCGGCAGGCCGCACCGGTGCCCGCGGCCGCCATCAGCCGCGACGTGGGACTGCCCCGCTCGACGACCTACCACCTGCTCGACACCCTCGCGGCCGAGGGCTTCGTGGTCCACCTGCCGGAGGAGCGGCGCTACGGCCTCGGCGTGAGCGCCTTCGAGCTGGCCTCCGGGTACGAGCGCCAGGCGCCGCTCCAGCGGCTGGCCCGGGTGCCGCTGGCCACGCTCGTGGACCGCACCGGGCACAACGCGAACCTCGCCGTGCTGCACGGCCGCGAGGTCATCTACGTCATCGAGGAGCGCGCTCCGGGCCGGGCGCCGCTCGTCAGCGAGGTGGGGGTGCGCCTGCCGGCCCATCTGACCGCCAGCGGCCGGGCGGTGCTGGCGCTGCTGCCGCCCGCGCAGGTGCGGGCGATCTTCCCGGACCGGTCCGCCTTCGTGCTGCGGCACGGCGTCGGTCCCGCGTCGCTGACGGCCCTGCGGGGCCTGCTGGCCCAGGTGCGGCGCCGGGGGTACGCCACGGAGGAGGGCGAGGTCACTCCCGGCCTGTCCTCCGTCGCCGCGCCCGTGCTGGACCACCACGCCCACCCGATCGCGGGTGTCTCCGTCACCTTCCCCGGCGAGTCGGCGGACGCGTCGGAACGCCACCGGATCGCGGACCACGTGGCGCAGACCGCACGGGAGCTGACCCGCCGCGTGGGCGGCGTCACCGCCGCGCGGAACGGGCGGGGGCGGTGACGGCCGCGGCGCAGTCGGGGTTGTGGCACCGGCCCGGGTACCAGCGGGGAACGAAGATCCCGAGACTCTTGTACCGTCTGATCTCGCCGTGGACGGGGTGGTGGCACACCGGACAGACCTGTTCGGCCGGCGACCTGGTCCCGCCTGTCTGACTGGTCATGCCTCCACGGTAAAGCGGGAGAAAAGCCCCGAAAAGCCCTTTGCGCCGCTTTGTTCTCTTCTGTTCCCTGGTGCTCCCGGCTCTGTTCCCTGGTGCTCCCGGCCGGTCGTCCCGGCGGAACGTCGTGGGCCCGGGGCGACGGAGACCGGCGGGACACCGGGGCACCGATGACGCCGGAGAACAGAACGCGGTGCCGGTGGGCGCGGGGCGCGGGGCGCCCCGAAGCAGGCGAGGACCGGGGCGGGTCCCGCCCACAGCCCGCTCCGGGCGGCCGCCCCCTCGAACCCGATGGCGTGTCCGCGGCGGTGGGCCGGCGGGTCGGCCGTGAGGTGCACGACCACGGGGGCGGCGAACGCTCCCGGGAGCCGGAACGGCACACCGAGCACGCGGACCTCGCGACGATCCGTGCGGACGGCTCCCCGGTGCGGGCCGGACCCTGGTACCGAGTCCGCGCCACCGGGTCACGAGCGGCACCGCGGAAGGAGGCCGTCAGGGCGGGCCGGGGGGCGAGGCCGCCCTGTGCGCGTCCAGGATCTCGATGACCTCGTCGTCGCCGACCTGCTCGAAGTCGTCGTACCAGAGGCCGACCGCGAGGAAGTCCGGCGGCCGGCGCAGGCACAGGACGTCGTCGGCCTCCGCGCGCATCTCCGCGGCGGTCTCGGAGGCGCCGACGGGAACGGCGAGGACCAGCCGGGCGGGGTCCAGCCGCCGGAGGTGGCGGAGGGCGGCGCGCGCGGTCGCGCCGGTGGCCAGGCCGTCGTCGACGAGGACCACGGTGCGGTCCCTGACGTCGGGCGCGGGCCGGTCGCCCCGGTAGAGCAGGGCGCGGCGCCTCAGTTCCGCGCGCTCCCGGGCCACGTCCCGGACGAGGCGGTCCTCGGTGAGGCCGAGCATCGTCAGGGCCCGCTGGTCGAACAGGGGCGGCTCGTCGCCCACGACCGCGCCGATGCCCGTCTCCGGCCTTCCGGGCAGACCGATCTTCCGCACCACGAGCACGTCCAGCGGCGCCCCGAGGGCCCTGGCGACTTCGGCGGCCACCGGCACGCCGCCGCGGGGCAGCGCGAGGACGACGGGACGGGGCAGCTCGCCGCCGGACGCCCGCTCCACGAGCCGCAGTCCGAGTTCCTGGCCGGCTGCCCGGCGATCGGGGAAACGCATGATCTGATGCCTGCCTCTCTCGGGCCCGCCGTGGTGTCAGCGGGTGCGGTCGCCGTCGGCCCCTTCGCCCAGGTGGTCACGGAACCAGGCGGCGGCGACCTCGGTGACTTCCTCCAGGGCGCCGGGCTCGGGGAAGAGGTGGGTGGCGCCCGGGACGACGTGGATCCGGTGGAACGGCGCGAGCCGCCGGGCAGCCTCACGGTTGAGACCGAGGACCGTCTCGTCGTCGCCCCCGACGACGAGCAGGACCGGTGCGGCGACCAGGGGAAGGGCATCGCCCGCCAGGTCCGGTCTGCCGCCCCGGGACACCACCGCGGACACCGCCCGGGGCCGCTCCGCCGCCGCGATCAGGGCGGCCGCCGCTCCCGTGCTCGCCCCGAAGAGGCCCACGGGCAGATCGGCCGTGTCCGGCCGCCGCCCCAGCCAGTCCACGGCGTCCGCCAGGCGCCGGGCCAGCAGGGCGATGTCGAAGCGATGCCGGGCCGTGGCGATGTCCTCGCGCTCCTCGTCCGGTGTCAGGAGGTCCAGCAGCAGCGTCCCGAATCCCGCTCCGCGCAGACCGGCGGCGACTGCGCGGTTACGGGGACTGAGCCGTGAGCTGCCGCTGCCGTGCGCGAACAGGACCACGCCCCGCGCGCCGGGGGGCACGGTGAGATCGCCGTCCAGGGTGGTGCGGTGCGAGGGCACCTTCACGGTTTCGGACGCCATGCCCGTTCATCTCCCCTGAGGCTGTCCGGCGGCCGGGAGGACCGGGTACCCCGATCGTGCCGCGCTGTACCGGCAGCGCACCGCCGTCTGCCGTCCGGTGAGCCTTCGCCGACGGGCCCCAGCCGGCTTCCGGCGCCCTCCCGCCCTCGTTCCGCCGACCGAGGGCGCCGTCCGGAAGGGATCCGCCCGTGCCCATGGCCGGGTCCGCCGCACGCACCACCGCGGCCTTTGGACACCTCACCGCCGGTGCCGAGGGCATCACCGCGGCGGGCGACCACCTGCCCGTCCGCGTCACGGTCCCCGGGCCGGCCGCGGGGGCCGCTCTCCTCCCGTGACCCGTCCCCGTCCACGGCGCGTCACCCGGTGGCGGCGGACAGGTGGCGGTCCCGGAGGCGGGCGAAGGCGGTGCCGCCCGACAGGTGCGGGAGCCGCGGGAGGAAGTCCCTGATCCGCTCGGCGCACTCCCGCGCGGTCGCGGTGCCGGTGTCGCACTCCAGGTCGTAGTCGCCGTGCCGGTGGACGAGGTGGTACTGGTGCGCGGCGAGGCCCGGCGGGCGGTCTCCCCGCTCGCGCTCCCGGCGCGTGAGTTCCTCGAGCGGACAGTGGACACCCACGAACAGCACGCTCTCGGGACGCAGGACCGACAGGCAGTCGAGCAATCGCCAGGGCTCGCTGAGCACATGGTCGACGACGACGTCGTTGCCCACCTCGGCCATGGCCGCGACGGAGCGGTGGAAGCCCATCCTGGTCCGCCGCAGCGCCGTGTCGAGCTCCTCCGCCTCGAGGGCGCGCTTGGTGCGCATCGCGTTGAAGCTGTCCACCGCCAGGTGGAAGAAGACACCGTCGTCGAGGACGTCGAGCAGCTCGCGCGCGATGCTCGACTTCCCCGAACTGGACGTGCCGTTGAGGAAGATGATCCGGCCTGGCGTCATCCGGGCATGATGCCAGACGGCCGGCCGGGTCAGGTGCGCAGGTCGGCGAGCAGCATGTGGTGGTCCGAGTACGGGGTGGGGTGCACGCGGTGCCGGAGCGGGGTGATGCCCCGCAGGAACACATAGTCGAACTTGCTGTCCCAGTCGGTGGTCGGCTCGCACCTGCCGGCGGGCGAGGGACGGCATCCGGGATCGGCGTCCGCGGCCAGTTCCCGGAACGGGTCGAGTTCGGTGGTGTCCGGCACGGCGTTGAAGTCGCCGAGCACGACGGCGCGGTCGTACCGGCCGACGGCCGCGGCGAGTACGGCGGTCTGGCCCGCCCGGACCGCCTCCTGGCGCCGTTGGGCGAGGTGCGTGTTGAAGACCCGGACGGACCGGTCGCCCACCGTCGTGGTGACGGCCAGGTACCCGCGGTCCTCGGACCCGCCGTCGGGGTACTCCACGAGGACGCGGTCCGTCATCGGTGCCGCCGACAGGAGTGCCTGGCCGAAGCCTCCCGGATTCCACGGCCACCCGCCGCAGCGTCCCCGGTTCCGCAGCACCGACCCGTACTCGACGTGGTAGACCAGCCCGTGGCGGGCCTTCAGGTAGTCGCGGAGCTGCTCGACGTCGCGTACGCACGCCTCCTGCAGACCTATGACCTGGGGTGCGTACGCGGCGATCTCCGCCGCCCGGTCGGCGTTGCTCTCGCGGCAGGGATTGCAGATGTTCCACGTCATGACGCGGTTCGGTACGACGTGCTTGACGGAGTCGGCGCGCAGCGGCCCGGCGGCGGGGCCGTCGTCCGATGCGCCGCGGCCGACGATCAGCAGGCAGGCCACGGCCAACGCGCCCACGAACCACCGGGTGTTCCTTCCGAGCACGATCGCCTCCTCGCGGTGCCGGCACGTGCGGTCCGACGCGTCCACGCACGAGGTTAGGCGACGGTCCGGGCGTTCAGCACATGCTTCCGGGGCTTCGTCCGCCCGTTCGCCGGGCCGTGCGGCCGTCAGTCGACCACCAGGACGACCTCCAGGGTCCGGGGTCCGTGGACGCCCTCCACCCGGTCCAGCTCGATGTCGCTGGTCGCGGACGGGCCGGAGATCCAGGTGCTCGGGCGGGTGGGATCGAGGCGGGGCAGGGCCTGCGGGAGGGAGGCGACCACCTGGGTGCGGGCGTCGACGACGCAGATGTGCACGTCGGGAACGAGGGTGAGGGCACGCCGTCCCTGCCCCGGGCCGGCGTCGAGGACGACGGTGCCGGTCTCCGCGACGGCCAGGGCGCAGCCGGTGACCACGGCGTCGGCGGAGTCGAGCTGCTCCGGGGTCAGAGGAACGTCGTCGAGGCGTTGCCGGGCGTCCGAGCCGGTCAGCCAGGCACCGGGCAGGCCGGGCGGCACGACGACGCTGCGCGCGCCGTGACCGGCGAGGAGCTCGCCGATCAGTGCCGCGAGGCCCTCCGAAGTGGTGCGGTGCACGCCCGCCCGGTAGTCGGCGAGGTTCTCGTGGAGCAGGTCGAGCACCGCGGCCGGGTCGTCGGGAGTGTGGCTGACCAGGTAGTCGCGCGAGACCTCGGGGGCTTCGGGCGCGTCCGCGAGGGCTCTGCTCACTCGGCCGAGGACGCGGTCGCGGGAGGAGGACGGAGAGGTCATGCGCGGTTCTTCTTCCACCAGTCGCGGAACGGTCGGGCGGGCACGTCCGGAAGATCACGGCTGTCGGTCCACTGGCGCGCGCCGGGGCCGGGGAGCCGCTCGGGGTGCAGCTTCCGCGTCCCGGACGCGAGCCGTTCACCGGCGGTGAGGGCGGCCGGATGGTCGAGGAGCCAGGTCGCCGCCCTCATCGCGGCCTTCTCCAGGCGGTGCCCCTTGCCTCCCTGGTCGGCGACCTTCTCCCGTAGGTGTACGAGGACTTCGGGGATGTCGATGGCGACCGGGCAGACCTCGTAGCAGGCGCCGCACAGGGAGGAGGCGTAGGGGAGGGAGGCGTCGAGTTCGGTGGTGGTGCCGCGCAGCTGGGGGGTGAGGATGGCGCCGATGGGACCGGGGTAGACCGAGCCGTAGGCGTGGCCGCCGGCGCGTTCGTAGACCGGGCAGACGTTGAGGCAGGCCGAGCAGCGGATGCAGCGCAGTGCCTGGCGGCCGACCTCGTCGGCGAGGGTGTCGGTGCGGCCGTTGTCCAGCAGGACCAGGTGGAAGGTGCGGGGGCCGTCGCCGTCGGTGGTGCCGGTCCACATCGACGTGTAGGGGTTCATGCGCTCGGCGGTGGAGGAGCGGGGCAGGAGCTGGAGGAAGACCTCGAGGTCGCGCCAGGTGGGGATCACCTTCTCGATGCCGGCCACGGAGATCAGTGTCTCGGGCAGGGTCAGGCACATGCGGCCGTTGCCCTCGGACTCCACCACCACGAGGGTGCCGGTCTCGGCGATCATGAAGTTGGCGCCGGAGACGGCGACCTTGGCGCGCAGGAACTTCTCCCGCAGGTGCAGCCGGGCGGCTTCGGCGAGTTCGGCGGGGGTGTCGGTGAGGTTCTCGGGTGCGGGGCGGCCCCAGGCGCCCATCTCGGAGCGGAAGATGTCGCGGATCTCGCCGCGGTTGCGGTGGATGGCGGGGACGAGGATGTGCGAGGGCAGGTCCTGGCCCAGCTGCACGATCAGTTCGGCGAGGTCGGTCTCGTAGGCGCGGATGCCGCGGGCCTCCAGGGCTTCGTTGAGGCCGGTCTCCTGCGTCGCCATGGACTTGACCTTGACGACCTCGCTCTCGCCGGTGGCCTCCACCAGGTCGGCCACGATGTCGTTGGCCTCGTCCGCGTCGGCGGCCCAGTGCACGGTGCCGCCCGCCGCCGTGACCGCATCCTCGAGCTGTTCCAGGTAGCGGTCGAGGTGGCGCAGCGTGTGGTCCTTGATCCGCCTGCCGGCCTCGCGCAGCTGCGCCCAGTCCTCCAGCTCCGCCACCGCCCGCGCCCGCTTGTCCCGGATCGTGTGCGTCGCGTGCCGCAGATTCCCGCGCAACGTCGCATCGCGTACGGCGTCCCGAGCCGCCTTCGGGAACGAGGGCATGCCCATGAAGGTCTTGCTCATCGCAGCGGCTCCTCTTCCGTGCTCGCGAGGATCTCCGCGAGGTGCAATGCCCGTTGGGGTGCGTCCCGGCGGCGCAGCATGCCGCCGAGGTGCATCAGACAGGAGTTGTCCGCACCGCACAGCACGTCCGCGGAGGTGGACAGGGCGTTGCGGATCTTGTCGTCGCCCATCGCCGCGGACACGTCGGCGTTCTTCACGGCGAAGGTGCCGCCGAAGCCGCAGCACTCCTCGGCGCCCGGCAGCTCCACCAGCTCCAGCCCCTTGACCGCCCGCAGCAGCCGGCGGGGCCGGTCGCCCAGACCGAGCATGCGCAGTCCGTGGCAGGAGGGGTGGTAGGTGACGGTGTGGGGGAAGTACGCGCCCACGTCCGTCACCCCGAGGACGTCGACGAGGAACTCGGTCAGTTCGACGACGCGCGGCACGAGGGACGCGGCGGCGTCGGCGAGTTCCCGGCCGCGGCCCTCGGCCGCCGCCCTGGCTCCGATCCTCGGGTAGTTGTCGCGGACCATGGCGACGCAGGAACCGGAGGGGGTGACGACGTGGTCGTAGCCGTCGAAGGCGCGGGCCGTGCGGCGCACCAGGGGCTCGGTCTCGCGCCGGTAGCCGGTGTTGTACTGGGGCTGGCCGCAGCAGGTCTGGGCGGCGGGGAAGTCCACCTCGACCCCGAGGCGTTCGAGCACCTTGACGGTGGCGATCGCCGTGGACGGGTAGAGCGCGTCGTTGACGCAGGTGGCGAAGAGGGCTACGCGCATCGGGGTTCCGTTCGGGCGGGGGTGAGCCTGGCGGCCGCCGCGTCCCAGGCGGCGCTGTCGCCGCGGGGGCTGTAGCGCCTGAGGTGCTGGGTGGAGGCGACGAGCCGGCGCATCGCCGCGAGGTCGGCCACCAGTCCGGCCGCCCGGGCCTGGACGAGGATGTTGCCGAGGGCGGTGGCCTCGGTGGGTCCGGCGATGACGGGCAGGCCGGTGGCGTCGGCGGTGAGCTGGCAGAGCAGGTCGTTGCGGGAGCCGCCGCCGACGAGATGGATGTGGGTGATGTCGCGGCCGGCGAGTTCGGCGGCCTGCCTCAGGGTGCGGCGGTGGGCGAGCGCGAGGCTCTCCAGGATGCAGCGCACGACGGCGCCCTGGCTGTCGGGGACGGGCTGGTCCGTGCGGCGGCAGTGGTCCCGGATGCGTTCGGGCATGTCGCCGGGGGCGAGGAACTCCGGGTCGTCCGGGTCGACGACCGCGCCGAACGCGCGGCAGCGGGCGGCCTCGGCGAGGAGTCCGGGGATGTGCGTGGGCAGTCCCTGTGCCTCCCAGGTCCGGCGGCACTCCTCCAGCAGCCACATGCCCATGATGTTGCGGAGGTAGCGGACGGTGCCGTCCACGCCCAGTTCGTTGGTGAAGTTCGCGGCCCGGGATGCCTCGGTCAGGACCGGGGCGTCCAGTTCGAGGCCGGCCAGGGACCAGGTGCCGCAGGAGATGTAGGCGAAGTGCGGCTCGGTGGCCGGGACGGCGGCGACGGCGGAGGCGGTGTCGTGCGAGGCGACGGTGACGACCGGGGTGCTCGCGTCGAGGCCGGTGTGGTCGGCGACGTGCGGCAGGAGGGTGCCGGCCGGGTCGCCGGGGCGGCGCAGCGGCGGCAGCAGGCCGGGGTCGATCGAGAGCCGCTCCAGGAGCTGCGCGGACCAGGTGCCCCTGCGGGCGTCGAACAGCCCGGTGGTGGACGCGTTGGTGACCTCCGCGCCGAGGGATCCGGTCAGCCAGTGGACCAGCAGGTCCGGGATCAGCAGCAGGGTGCGCGCGGCACGCAGCTGGCTGCTGCCGGCCGCCGCGGCGAGCTGGAAGACGGTGTTGAACGGCAGGTGCTGCAACCCTGTGATCCGGTACAGCTCCTCGGGGCCGACGTGGGGGTGGACCCGTTCGGCGGCGGCGTCGGTGCGGTCGTCCCGGTAGTGGTACGGGGTGCCGAGGAGGACGCCGTCGGCGTCGAGGAGCCCGTAGTCCACCGCCCACGTGTCCACTCCGACGGAGACGACTCCCCCGGCCCGGGCGGCTTCCCGCAGTCCGTCGACGGTGCCCTGGAAGAGCGCGAGCAGGTTCCAGTGCAGCCCGTCGGGCAGGCGGACGGGGGTGTTGGGGAACCGGTGGACCTCGGTCAGGTCGAGGTTGTCCGGTCCGACGCGGCCGAGGATCACCCGTCCGCTGGTGGCCCCGAGGTCGACCGCGGCGAACGCCGAGGAGAAGGCCGAGGAGGCCGGGGTGGTGGTCACGTGGTGGTACCTCCGCTGTGCGCGGCGAGGAGTGGTCGGACGGGGAGGGGGACGAAGGAGGGAGAGGGGGGACGAAGGAGATGAGGAGACGAAGGGGGGAGGAGGGGACGGGGAGGCGGGGACGGTCCGCCGGTCCGTGGTGCGCCCTGATGCCGCTGCGCGTGCCGCACCGGCATCAGGGCGTGCTGCGGGGTCAGCGCAGGAAGGCCGCGGCGACGCCCGCGTCCACCGGGATGTGCAGACCGGTGGTGTGGGTCAGGTCGCCGCCGGTGAGGGCGAAGACCGCGTTCGCCACGTGCTCGGGCAGGACCTCGCGCTTGAGCAGCGTGCGCTGGGCGTAGAACTCGCCCAGCTTCTCCTCCTCCACTCCGTACACGGCGGCCCGCTCGGCGCCCCAGCCGCCGGCGAAGATGCCGGAGCCGCGGACGACCCCGTCGGGGTTGACGCCGTTGACGCGGATGCCGTGCCCGCCGAGCTCGGCGGCCAGCAGGCGCACCTGGTGGGCCTGGTCGGCCTTGGCCGCCCCGTAGGCGATGTTGTTGGGGCCCGCGAAGACGCCGTTCTTGGAAGCGATGTAGACGATGTCGCCGCCGAGCTCCTGGGCGGTCATCACCCGGGCGGCCTCGCGGGAGACCAGGAAGGAGCCGCGGGCCATGATGTCGTGCTGGAGGTCCCAGTCCCCGGCCGTGGTCTCCAGCAGCGGCTTGGAGATGGAGATGCCGGCGTTGTTGACGACCAGGTCGACGCCTCCGAAGGCGAGGACCGCCTCGGCGAACGCGGCGGTGATCTGCTCCTCGCTGGTGACGTCCACGGTGACGGCCACGGCCCGGTCGGGTCCGCCGAGTTCCTCGGCGACGGCCGCCGCGCCCTCGGCGTCGCGGTCGGCGACCACAACGCAGGCGCCCTCGGCGGCGAGCCGACGGGCGATGGCCTTGCCGATGCCCGAGCCGGCGCCGGTGACCAGGGCGACGCGGGTGGCCAGCGGCTTGGGGGCGGGCATGCGGCGCAGCTTGGCCTCCTCCAGCTCCCAGTACTCGATGCGGAACTTCTCCGACTCCTCGATGGGGCTGTAGGAGGAGACGGCCTCGGCGCCGCGCATCACGTTGATCGCGTTGACGTAGAACTCGCCGGCGACGCGGGCGGTCTGCTTGTCCTTGCCGAAGGAGAACATGCCCACGCCGGGCACGAGGACGATGGCGGGGTCGGCGCCGCGCATGGCGGGCGAGCCGGGGACGGCGTGCCGCTCGTAGTAGGCCCGGTACTCGGCGCGGTACTCGGTGTGCAGCTCCCGCAGGCGGGCGACGGCCTGCTCCAGCGGGGCGTCGGCCGGCAGGTCCAGGACCAGTGGGCGGACCTTGGTGCGCAGGAAGTGGTCGGGGCAGGAGGTGCCGAGGGCCGCGAGGCGCGGGTGCTCGGCGCGGGAGAGGAAGTCCAGTACGACGTCGTCGTCGGTGAAGTGGCCGACCTGGGGGCGGTCGGCGGACGCGAGGGCGCGGACGTGCGGGGCGAGTGCGGCGGCACGGGCGCGGCGCTCCTCGTCGGGCAGGGGCGCGTGGCCCTCGGTCACCGGTCCGAAGGGTTCGGGACGGCCCTTCTCGGCGAGGAAGGCCTCGGCGGTGCGGATGATGTGGAGCGAGTTGGCCTCGCACTCCTCGGAGGTGGTGCCCCAGGCGGTGATGCCGTGGCCGCCGAGGACGCAGCCGACGGCCTGCGGGTTGGCCTCCTTGACGGCGGCGATGTCCAGGCCGAGCTGGAACCCGGGGCGCCGCCACGGCACCCAGACGACCTTGTCGCCGAAGCACTCGGCGGTCAGCTTCTCGCCGTCGGCCGCGCAGGCCAGCGCGATCCCGGAGTCGGGGTGCAGATGGTCCACGTGGGCCGCGTCGACCAGGCCGTGCATGGCGGTGTCGATGGAGGGCGCGGCCCCGCCCTTGCCGTGCAGGCAGTAGTCGAAGGCGGCGACCATCTCGTCCTCGCGCTCGACGCCGGGGTAGACGTCCTTCAGCGCGCGCAGCCGGTCGAGTCGCAGCGCGGCCAGTCCCTGGGGCTTCAGCGTGCCCAGGTCCCCGCCGGAGCCCTTGACCCACAGCAGTTCCGTCTCGCCGCCGGTGACCGGGTCGGTGGCGGTGCCCTTGGCGGACGTGTTGCCGCCGGCGTAGTTGGTGTTGCGGGGGTCCGAACCCAGCCGGTGCGAGCGCGCCAGGAGCCCGGCGACTTCGGGGTGGAGGGCGGAAGCCATGGTGATCTTTCCTTCTGGGGGGAATGACGACGGGGATGCGGGGGCGCGGGGGCTCCGGGGGCGGTTACGCGCCCCAGCCGGCCTGCTCGCCGCCCACGCGTTCGACGACGATCCGCTCCTGCCAGCCGCTCGCGCGGTAGGCGGCGACCGGGTCGGGGTGCAGGCCCCGCTCCTCGCGGACCTCGGCCAGCAGCGGGCGCACGTCGGTGTTGTACGCGTCCATGAGGACGGCGTTGGCGGCCAGGACGTCGCCCTCGGCCTGCGCCGCGGCCAGCGCCCCGGCGTCGACGAGCAGGGCCTTGGCGGTGGCTTCCTGCACGTTCATCACGGAGCGGATGACGGCGGGGATCTTGGCCTCGATGTTGTGGCACTGGTCGAGCATGAAGGCGACGCCGGCGGCGGGGTCCAGGCCGCCGTTCTTGACGACCTCGTGCATGATCCGGAAGAGCTGGAAGGGGTCGGCGGCGCCGACCATGAGGTCGTCGTCGGCGTAGAAGCGGGAGTTGAAGTCGAAGCCTCCCAGCTTCCCCTCGCGCAGCAGGACCGCCACGATGAACTCGATGTTGGTGCCGGGCGCGTGGTGGCCGGTGTCGACCACGACCTGCGCCCGGTCGCCGAGCTTGAGGCAGTGCGCGTAGGCCGTGCCCCAGTCGGGGACGTCGGTCGTGTAGAAGGCGGGTTCGAAGAGCTTGTACTCCAGGAGGATCCGCTGGTCGTCGCCGAGGCGCTCGTAGACGGCCTGGAGGGCTTCGGCCAGGCGGTCCTGGCGGGCGGCGACGTCGTCCTGGCCGGGGTAGTTGGTGCCGTCGGCGAACCACAGCTTCAGATCGCGCGAGCCGGTGGCGTCCATGATGTCGACGCACTCCATGAGGTGCGCGAGCGCCTTGCGCCGCACCGTGGCGTCGGGGTGGCAGACGCTGCCGAGCCTGTAGTCGTCCTCCTGGAACACGTTGGCGTTGACGGCCCCCAGTTCCAGGCCGCGGTCCTTCGCGTGGGCGGCGAGCGCCGCGTAGTCGTCCACCTTGTCCCAGGGGATGTGCAG
The DNA here is from genome assembly GCF_055564355.1 of Streptomyces sp. NPDC029152. Taxonomy (NCBI): domain Bacteria; kingdom Bacillati; phylum Actinomycetota; class Actinomycetes; order Kitasatosporales; family Streptomycetaceae; genus Streptomyces; species Streptomyces sp. NPDC029152. The sequence goes on from NZ_JBVHWR010000014.1 coordinate 95,597, forward strand.
CGCCACCCGGGGGGCGACGCCGGTGAACTCGTGCACCTTGGCCGCGTCGTCCAGCTTCTCGCGGGGTGTGCGCGGCACGCCGGGCTGCGCGAACACCTTGAAACGCGTTCCGGAGTTGCCGTAGCCCCAGGAAGGCGTCTCGACCCGCTGGCCGGCGAGTGCGGTTTTCACGGCGGTGATGTCAGGCATGGCCACCTCTGGATGCGCGGGTCGCCCCGTCGCGGGGCACGTGCGGGAACCCTTGAATGAATCGATTCAGGACGCCGCTGAAACTAGCCCGTGCCCGTAAACCCGTCAAGGGTCGCGAAGAGCCCGGCGGGACTGCCGCCGGATCGCCGAACGCGGCGCCACGACAAGGACGACGATGGGTCACCTCCCAGGCTCATATGGCTCGTTGACACTCCCGTCCACCGCGTCCGCGACTTCCTCCGGCCGCGTGGCGCGCAGGCCCTTGACGCCCCGCACGGGCCGGGGCTAGCTTCCGAGCACCTGGTTGAAACATTTCACATCCCGGTTTCCGTCCGGCACACGTACGGGAGAGGTCCCATGACTCGTCCCGAACCGGAGACACCTCCGGTGCCCGCCCTGGAGGGAGCGGGTGAATCCTTCGGCGCCGTCCGGGCCCTGCGCGGCGTCTCGCTGGGGCTGTGCGAGCCGACCGTCTTCGAGGAGAGACCCCCATCGACCAGTACGACTTCTGACCCGTGACGACTCCCGTGACGACCGCGGTGGGGCCCCGGCGGTCGCCGGGGCCCCACCGCCGGCAGCAAGGTGATCCGATGCAACGTGTCTGTTTCCTCCTGAAGGTCCGCTCCGAGAAGGCCGCCGAGTACCGTGAACGCCACCGGGAGGTGTGGGCGGACATGCGTGCCGCCCTCACCGAAGCGGGCTGGCGCAACTACTCCCTCTTCCTGCGGGAGGACGGCCTGCTCGTCGGCTATCTCGAGACCGACGACTTCGAGGCGGCCCGCGCGGCCATGGACGCGACCGAGGTGAACGCCCGCTGGCAGGCCGAGATGGCGGAGTTCTTCGAGGAACCCGACGGGCGGGCGCCCGATGCCGCCATGCGCCCTCTCACCGAGGTCTTCCACCTGGCGTGAGCCGGCGTGCCGGCTCCGCAGGACGGACACCTCCTCCCGCACCGGTCCCGCGCCGGTCCCGCGGCGGGGAGAGAAACAGCGGGAGACACCACACATGACGCACTCCACGCCGACGGTCGGCATCAAGGACGTGGCACGGGAGGCGGGTGTCTCCGTCGGCACGGTGTCCCACGTGCTCAACCGGCCCGACCGCGTCTCGCAGCGGACGCGGCGTCACGTGGAGCAGGTGATCGCGCGTCTGGGGTACGTGCGCAGCGAGTCCGCCCGGCAGCTGCGGGCGGGCCGCAGCCGTGTCGTGGCGGTGCTCGTCCTGGACATGGGCAACCCGTTCTTCGTCGACCTGGCCCGGGGAGCGGAGCGCACGGCCCGGGACGCGGGCCTCGCCGTCACGCTGTGCAACAGTGCGCAGAGCGCGCGGAAGGAGGCCGAGTACCTCGGCCTCTTCGCCGAACAGCGGGTCCGCGGGGTACTGGTCACGCCCGCCGACCCCAGCGGGCGGAGTCTGGGCGGCTTCCGCCGGCACGGGATCCCCTACGTGCTCGTGGACCGGGTGGCGGGGGACGAGGAGGGCTGCTCCGTCTCGGTCGACGACATCGCCGGCGGTGCCATGGCGGTCCGGCACCTCACCGGTGCCGGGCACCGCTCCCTCGCCTTCGTCAGCGGACCGCCCCACCTGAAACAGGTGCAGGACCGCAGGACGGGGGCCCTGAGCGCCGTCGCCGAGGCCGGTCTGCCCCCCGCCGCGTTGCGGGAACTCCCCACCGGGCGCCTCGACGTGGCCGCCGGGCGGGACGCCGGGGCCAGGCTGCTGGGTCTGGCGGCCCGGCCCACCGCGGTCTTCTGCGCCAACGACCTGCTGGCCCTCGGCGTGCTCCAGTTCATGTACACGGCCGGCGTCAAGGTCCCGGACGACATGGCCATCGTCGGTTACGACGACATCGAGTTCGCCGCCGCGGCGACCGTCCCGTTGACGTCCGTCCGTCAGCCCGCCCGCACCATGGGCGCGATGGCCGCGGACCTGCTCCTCCAGGAGGCCGGTGACCGGGCGGACGAGCACCGGCACCAGCGCGTGGTCCTCCGGCCCGAGCTCGTCGTCCGCGGTTCGAGCCTGCCCACGCGCTGACCCCGGCGCCTCGGTGCCGGGCACGCGGTGCCGGGGCGGCGTCACCCGCCGGACACCGCTCGGACAGGGTCCGCGGGAGCCGACGCCCCTCCTCCCCATCGGCCGTCGTCCCCGAGGCCCGTTCCCGGGGACGCGCGGCCTCGTGCACGCACGGGGCCGGCACGCAGAACGCGCCGGCCCCGCGATGCCCCGCTACGTCCGCGGCGCCTCCGTCGGCCGGATGCCGATCGCGGCTCCGGTGACGCGTACCCGTGGGTCACCGGTGACCAGACCGACCTCCAGCAGCGACGGCCGCCCCATGTCGTGGCCCTGGTGGAGGGTGAGCCTCGCGTCCGCCGGGACGAGGCCCAGGTCGCGGGCGTAGGCGCCGAACGCCGCGGCCGCGGCGCCCGTCGCGGCGTCCTCCACCACGCCGCCGACCGGGAACGGGTCGCGGACGTGGAAGACGGTCGCCGTTTCGCGCCACACCAGCTGCACCGTCGTCAGGTCGAGGCGCTGCATCAGCTTCAACAGCCGGTCGAAGTCGTAGTCCAGGTCGGCCAGTCGTCCACGGGTCGCGGCCGCGAGGACCAGGTGGCGCACGCCCGCGAAGGCGATCCTCGGAGGCAGGGCGGCATCGAGCTCGCCGGGCTCCCAGCCGAGCGCCGCCAGGGCCTCCGCCACATCGGCCGGGGCGGCCTCGTGCACCCGGGGCTCGACACTGGTGAGAGTGGCTTTCAGCACGCCGCTCTCTTCTCGGACGGTGACGGGCACGTGGCCCGCGGAGGTGTGGAACCCGAAGTCGCCCTCGCCGAGTCGCTCACCGAGCGCCACCGCGGTGGCCACGGTGGCGTGGCCGCAGAAGCCCACTTCCGCCTTGGGGCTGAAGAACCGCAGCGTGAACGAGCGTCCGTCGTCCGGGTCGGGTCCGGGGGTGACGAAGGCGGATTCCGAGTAGCCGAGTTCGGCGGCGATCGTCACCATCTCGGCGTCGCCGAGGGAGGAGGCGTCGAGGACGACCCCGGCTCCGTTGCCGCCGGTCGGGCTGGTGGTGAAGGCGGAGTAGTGCAACACCTCGTCGGTGAGGTGGCGGGCCGGTCCGGTCGCGGTGGTCTTCGGCGGGTTCGTCATGGTCGATCGTCCTCTCTCGGGGGTTCGTGCGGGGTTCTGGCGGGGATTGCTGCGGGCCTGCCGGGTGGCGGACCGGGTCAGTCTCCCTCCGTGGCGGGTGTGCCGTCCCGGCGGCGGGCGGTGAGGGCGAGCAGGGCTCCGGTCGCGAAGGCCGTCGCAGCGAGGCCGGCCGACAGCCGCAGGCCCGCGGTGAAGCCCGGCGCCGCGGTGGCGAAGGTACCGAACAGGGCCACTCCGACGGCGCTGCCGACCTGCCGGGAGACGTTGAGGACGGCGGAGGCCGTGCCCGCTCCCGCGCCGGGTGCGGCATCGATGATCGCGGCGGTGGCGGCGAGGGCCGTCAGCGTCTGGCCGAGGCCGGTGGCGGTCAGAGCGAACAGGAGAACGGGATACGGGGTGTGGGGCCCGGCAGGAAGCCAGCCGAGGAAGCCGAGCGCGCCCAGCGCGAGGCCGGCGGCCATGGGCACGTACGGGCCGGTGCGGGCGGCGGTCCGGCTGAACAGCGGGGCGGCGATCAACCCCATGCCCACCGACGGCAGCAGGGCAAGACCCGTGGCCAGGGCACTGAAGCCGCGCTCCTGCCGGAAGTACAGGGTGGTCAGGAACAGCATGCCGTAGTAGCCGAGGCTGATGAGCAGGCCGATGGCTGCGGTGGAGGTGAAGGAGGAGACGCGGAACAGGGACGGCGGGAGCAGCGGGGCGTGTCGGCCGCCCGCGTGGGCGCGGGCCTCGAGGGTGCGCTCCACGGCGGCGAAGGCGGCCAGGGCGGCGACGCCGAGGCCGAACGCGGAGAGCACCAGGGGTGAGGTCCAGCCGCGTGCGCCCGCCTCGTTGAGGCCGCCGGCCAAGGCGACGATTCCGACGAGGCCGAGGAGTTGGCCGAGCGGGTCCGTCCTCGACGCCTTGCCCCGCGGCCGGGAGTCGGGCGGGAGGTGCCGCAGCGTCAGGGCGACCGCGAGGGCGGCGACGGGCAGGTTCAGCCAGAACACCGCGCGCCAGCCGATGCCCGGGACCAGCAGCCCGCCGACCACCGGCCCGGCGCCGAAGGCCACCGAGGCGACCGCGCCCCAGACGGCGACGGCGCGGGCGCGTGCCGCGCGGTCGGGATGGGTGGCCTGGAGCAGGCCGAGGGACGCGGGCACCAGCAGCGCCGCACCCGCGCCCTGCGCCAGCCGGCCGGCGATCAGCAGGGCCGGCGAGCCGGCGAGGGCGCAGGCCGACGAGGCGACGGCGAAGACGCCGAGTCCGGACAGGAACGTTCTGCGGTGGCCCATGCGGTCGGCGAGCGCGCCGCCGAGCAGCAGCAGGCCGGCGAAGAGGGTGCTGTAGCCGTCGACGATCCACTGCAGGGCGGTGGCGCCGGTGCCGAACGAGGTACGAACGTCGGGGAGGGCGACGTTGACGACGGTGACGTCGAGCATGACGAGGAAATAGCCGAGGCTGAGCGCGATCAACGGAGCCACGGCGAGCGCGGGCGGACGGGCGTCGGTGGTCCGGACGGTTGCCGGTCCCGTGGCCGGCCCGCTGCGGGCGGCGAGGTTCGTCGTGGTCATGGAGAGATCATCGAAGCCGGAAACTTCGTCGCACGTGAAAGTGTCGACGTCGTACGCTGCGACCATGACGGACGAGCCGCTCAAGCAGCAGACCGACATCGCCCGCGCCGCGGCGCTGATCGCTGACCCGTCGCGGGCCCGCATGCTCAAGTGCCTGGCCGACGGCCGCGCCCTGCCCGCGAGCGCACTCGCCGGCGAGGCGGGTGTCAGCGCCGCCACCGCCAGCGTGCACCTGGCCAAGCTGGTCGGGGGTGGGTTCGTCACGGTCAGCCGGCAAGGCAGGCACCGCTACTACCGCCTGGCCGATCCGGACATCTGCGCCGCCCTGGAGGCCCTGGCGCTGATCGCGCCGCCGCTGCCCGTCACCTCGCTGAGACAGAGCAACCGCACCAACGCCCTGCACCGCGCCCGCACCTGCTACGACCACCTGGCCGGACAGCTCGGTACCGGCCTGATGGGCGCGCTGCTCGACCGCGGCGTGCTGACCGGTCACGACGGCGTCCACCGCCCCGAGGAGGCCGTGAACGACCGTCCTGCCTCCTACGGACGCGACATCCGCTACGAACTCACCGACAGCGGCCGGGTCCGGCTGCGCGAATTCGGCGTCGAGACCGACCGGTTGCCGCCGCGCCGCCCCGCGGTGCGCTACTGCGTCGACTGGAGCGAGCGTCGGCACCACCTGGCCGGCGGTCTCGGCGCGGCACTGACGGCCCGGCTGTTCGAGCTGGACTGGGTGCGCCGCGGCGCGGCGCCGCGCGTGGTCCGGGTGACCGACGAGGGGGCGGCGGGTCTGGAGCGTTCACTCGGCCTGACTCTCGCGCGGTAGCGGGGTGACCGCAGGTCACCGCGCCCACGCTCAAAGGGCGTTCGGTCCGGACGGACCGCCCCTTCTGCCCCGGGCCGCCCCCTCGGGGTCGTGAAGGACGGCTGCCGGTCGGCAGGGCCGGACCGAGCGAGGCACGAAGGAACCGTCGAGCGGGACGTCGACCGCCCGAAGCGGTGGCGTGGCCCGGCCGCCCGCTGCGGGAAGGCCGCGGCCGCCCACTTGGCCGGCCCCCACGTCGCGGACGCCCTCCTCCGGCCCACCCGGTGATCCGGACGAACGGCCCTAGCCCGCCCAGCTCCGCAGCAGCCTCTCCCGCTCCGCGCCCCGCGGGGTCCCGCCTCCCGACGCGCGGCCCCACTCCGACATCGCCGCCAGCGTGGTCGCCATCGTCGCGGCGCCCTCCGTGAGACGGGACAGGAGGACGCGGGAGAGCTCGACCTCCGTCGGCGAGTAGCCGGCGGCCGCGGCCGCGTAGACCGAGAGCTCGTGGTCGGCGTCGGACGACGCGACGCGCACCGTCATCAACGCCGGGGCCTCGTCCGTCCGGTCCGGCCCCATGGGCATGGCCAGGTTCACCACCATCGTCAGGGCGAGGTCCTTGAACACGCCGGCCTGCCGCGCGAGGGACTTCACGGGAACGTCCGTCACCGTCAGGGCACGCACGTCCTCCCACAGGTGGACGCCGGACTGCCGGTCGCCGAGCGCCACGACGCCCTCGGGGGCCAGGCGTACCCCGGGCGCCAGACCGGACGGCTTCGCACCCACGTACACGTCGCCCTCGGCTATCCAGAACAGGCCCACCATGGCCATGCGTTGCTCACTTCTTCCTGCGGCGGCACCGCCGCCGGTCTCGTGTCGGAACGATCAGGCCTCCTCCCCAACGAGCGGAGGAGCGGGGGGAGTTCCCCCTGTGCCGGGGCGTTCCGGGGACGTTCGTCCGGAGCCCATGATAGGTCCGTGAAGATTCCCGGCCGGCGGACCGGACCGTCCACCGGCCCCGGAGTGCGGGCCGTGGAAGCCCCGTCGCCTCCCCGCCGGCCGGCGGCCCACGGTCCCGGTCGTGGTGCCCGCGGTGGAGACGGACGAGGAGCGGGACGCGATCGTCTCCGACGGGACGGTGACGCGCCCGGGGCGGAGGACCTCCGTGCGCGTCTCGGCCGGGGCGGCGCACCGCCGCGCGCTCCGCGCCCCTCCCCCACCGAGGTCGTGCGGCAGCACTTCCTGGTGGCTCCCGCCGGGTGGCGCCCGGCCGGGCTCTTCGATTCCGAACCGGCCATGACCGGCGACCGCGCGTACGGCTTCGTGGGCGTGGGCCTGTTCGTCACCCGGGTCCGGGACGTCGCCCCGGCGGTTCAGGACGCCCGGGGGTTCGCGTCGCCGATGTCCGCGCCGGCGCCGAGGGTGCCGATGAGGTGGAGCGGGTAGCCGGCTTCGAGCAGGGGGGCGTGGACGTCGCGGGCGAGGTCGGGCAGGTAGCCGAACAGGACGTCGGCCGGCCCGGTGATCTCGGCCTCCTCGCAGACGGCGGGCAGCAGGAGCGTCTCCGCCCGGCCGAGTTCTTCGCTCCAGCCGCCGGTCCGCACCCGTACCGGGGCACCGACGTTGGACAGGATCCGGGCGGTGGTGAACGTGTGGCGCAGCGGTTGCGCGGTCCCGGCGCGCCAGCGTTCGAGGGCGAAGTACGGGCCGGCGCACAGGAAGACCCGTTCCACCCCGTCGCCGACGGCGATGCTCATCCCGGGCGTGAAGTCGGGTCTGGCCGTCAGGTCGGCCTGCCGCATCAGCATGTCGAGGTGGGAGCCGAACTCCTCTTCTCCCACCGGGGAGCCGTCCTCCATGTTCCAGCGCATCGCGTGCTGCTGGATGTCGGAGGTCTGCTCGATCTCGTAGACCAGGGTGTCGGGTCCGAAGCTGTGCAGGGTGCCACCGGGCACGTAGAGGGTCTGGCCCGCCCGTACCGGGAGGCGGCGCAGGACGGCGTCGAAGTCCTGCGCCTCCAGTGCGGCCCGCAGCCGGTCGGCCGTCACGCCGTCCTTGACGCCGCACAGGGCGGTCGCGCCGGGGGCGGCCGCCAGGATGTGCCAGGCCTCGGTCTTGCCGTTGGGCTGCCCCTCCAGGCGCCGGGCGGTCTCGTCGTCGGCGTGCAGGTGCACGGGCAGGGTCCCGGTGGCGTCGATGAACTTCGTCAGGACGGGGAAGTACCGGCCGGACCACCCGTCGCCCATCAGTTCCCCGGGATGGTCGTGGACCACCTCGCGCAAGGTCCGGCCCGCCAAGGGCCCGGCGGTCACCACGCCGCTGCTGCCGTCGACGTCGCTGCACTCCCAGGTCTCGGCGACGCTCCAGTCCGGCAGGCCGGTCTTGCCCAGGCGGCGGGCGATGGCGTGTCCGCCGAACACCAGCGGCTTCGCCGTGACCGTCAGCCGCAGCGGGTACAGGTGCTTCCCGCGGGACCTCACAGGATCGGCTGCCCGCCGGTGACCGCGATCCGGGCCCCGGAGACGTAACTGGCCTCGTCGGAGGCGAGCAGCACGTAGACCGGTGCCAGCTCGGCCGGCTGGCCCGGCCGTCCGAGCGGAACCTGGGACCCGAAGCTCTCCACCTGCTCCGGTGGCATGGTCGCGGGGATGAGCGGCGTCCAGATGGGGCCGGGAGCCACGCTGTTGGCGCGGATGCCCTTCGAGGCCAGCATCTGGGCCAGGGAACCGACCATGTTGGCGACGCCCGCCTTGGTGACGTTGTACGGGAGCAGTTGCGGCGGCGGACTGTCGGAGTTGACCGAGGTGCTCCCGATGATGGCCGATCCGGGGCGCATGTGTGGAACGGCGGCCTTGACCAGGTGGAAGAAGGCGCTGATGTTGATCGCCAGGGTGCGGTCCCACTCCTCGTCGGGGATGTCCTCGACGGAATCCCGTGTCATCTGGAACGCGGCGTTGTTGACCAGCACGTCGATCCGGCCGAACTCCTTCACTGCCCTGTCGACGATCGACCGGCAGTGCGCCGGGTCCGCCACGTCACCGGGCACCAGCACGCACGTACGGCCCGCCTCCCTCACCCACCGCCGTGTCTCCTCGGCGTCCTCGTGCTCGTCGAGGTAGGAGATCAGGACGTCCGCGCCCTCACGGGCGTAGGCGATCGCCACCGCACGCCCGATACCGCTGTCCCCGCCCGTGATCACCGCGGTCTTGCCCGTCAGCCGTCCGGATCCGCGGTAGCTGTTCTCGCCGTGGTCCGGCCCGGGGACCATGTCGGACGTGAGACCGGGAGGGGTCTGCTGCTGGCGGGGCTGGGACATGGTCGCTCCTGCCGTGCGGTGGAACCGGGCGCAGTGGTCGTCGCCCGGCTTCCCTCCCATGCTGGCCCGCCGGCCGGCAACCCGCTACGGGAGACCCAGGCGGGCGACGAACACGCTGCGGCCGTCGGTCGCCTCCTGCGTCTGGATGCACAGGCTGATCTCGACCAGCCTGCCGTCGCGGTGCAGGGCCGGCATCGTCACCGGGCGGCCGAGGATGTGCGGTTGCCCGGTGAGCAGCAGGGAGGTGAAGGCGACGACGTGCCGCTCCCGCAGGTGTTCCGGGATGATCGTGGTGATCCGCCGGCCGATGAGGTCCTGCGCGTCCCAGCCCAGGAGCCGTGCCGCCGCCGTGTTCACGGCGATGATCCTGTTGCCGTCGTCGGCGGCGACGGCGGGGGTGCTGCTCGCCTGCAGGCGGCTGGGGTCCCAGGGGGCCAGCTCGGGGGGTGTGGTGCTGGGCTCGCGGGGGGCCTCCGTCCACGCGGTGGGGGCCTTCCCGGCGAGCTGGTCGGTGATCTGGCCCAGGAGCCAGCGGGTGGCGGCACGGACCTGCGGCAGGGCCGGCCGGGTCAGCAGCCGCCCCCGGCGGGCCGTCTCCTGGGCCGCCTCGAGGACGCGGCCCAGGGTGAGCACGGCGTCCCGGGCACCGGCGGGGATCCGCGCACGCAGCGTGTACAGATCCCCGTGGCTGTGTTCCTCGGACGCGGAGGCCAGAGCCGCGCTGATGACGTGGTTGGTGTCGTGCGCGGTCAGCAGGTCTTCGGGCGGGGCGGAGGGCGGGCCGTCGCCGGACGCCGCGAGCAGGGATTCGCGCAGCAGTGCCGCGCGGTGCTGCTGGGCCGCCCTCTGCAGCGCCCCGGGCGAGTCGATCAGTTCCACGGACACCGTCGGGACCCGCGTGGAAGAGGGGGCGTCCGTGGCGACCCAGCCCGACGTCGGCGGCTCGGGCGTGTCGGGCCACAGCTCGAACCAGACCGTCTTGTGGTCCTCGCCGACCTGGACCCCGTGGCTGGAGGCCAGTTCCTCGACCAAGCCCAGACCCCGTCCGGTACTGGCGTACGCCGTACCGCCTCGGTGGGGCACCAGGCCGCGGTTCGGCTCCTGATCGCTGACGCGGACGTGCACCCGCCCGTCCGTGACCCAGGCCCGGACTTCCACCTCGGTGTGGGCGTGCACCACCGCGTTGGTCACCAATTCGCTGACCAGCAGCTGCGCGGTGTCCGCCGCGTCCGGGGACACGCCGTCCAGCACCTCACGGACGAACCGCCGGGCCACCGCGGCGCTCTGCGGGCGCGGAGGCAGCCGGCGTACCGGTGTGCTTGCCGGGCTCGGTACGGCCATGCCGCCAGTGTGCCCGCATCGACGTCGCCTGTCCTCCACAGTGATCACCCGGGGCAGACGCCGGCCGGGCCACCGCGCCCGGGCCCTCCCGTCACAGCGGGTCCTGCGCGGTCGCGTGGCCGGCCCGTCCCGGTCGGAGTGCCCTGGTGGAAGTACATCCGCCGGCCCGTCTCCGTCAGGCGCCCCGGAGAGCTCCGCCGTACCCGGCGGCTCTGGTCGCCGGCGAGGTACGCCGGATGGACGACGCCCGGAGCGAGGAGGACGCCGGACATGTCACCGACCTCGGCCGAAGGCTGTCGGGGACACCGGGCCGCCGCTCGTCACCGTGAGGACCGACTCCGCGTCCCACCGGCGTCCGGAAACCCCGGTCTCGGTGAACCCCGGAGCCAGAAGTTCCAGGACACGGGCCGGGGAGACACGCACCCCGGGGCCGAGCAGTCGCCTCTCCCCGGCGACGGCCGCCCGCACGGCCCGCTCGCTCTCTTCCGCCGTGCGGAAAACCCCACGGGCACCGCCGGCCGGAGCACGGCGGACCGTCCACGCGACACCGCGCGGCGCGGTGGGCCGTCGTACGGCCGGGCGGAGCGCTCGCAGGGAGCCCGTTCCGTACCCTGGCGGCATGCGTATGCGCCCCACTCTGAGCTGGACCCCCACCGAGGACCTGCCGCCGGGCACCGTGGATCCGGAGCCGGTCGTCGAAGCGCTGCGCGCCGGCGGGGTGCTGGTGCTCAGCGGGGCGGGCATCTCCACGGAGTCGGGCATCCCCGACTACCGGGGCGAGGGCGGGAGCCTGAGCCGGCACACCCCGATGACCTACCAGGACTTCACCGGCTCCGCCCGGGCCCGGCGCCGGTACTGGGCGCGCAGTCACCTCGGCTGGCGCACCTTCGGCCGCGCGCTCCCGAACGCCGGGCACCGGGCCGTGGCCGCGTTCGGGCGGCACGGGCTGCTGTCGGGGGTGATCACGCAGAACGTCGACGGCCTGCACCAGGCCGCCGGCAGCGAGGACGTCGTGGAACTCCACGGGAGCCTGGGCCGGGTCGTCTGCCTCTCCTGCGGCGCCCTCACCCCGCGCCACGAGCTGGCCCGGCGGCTGGAGGAGGCCAACGCGGGCTTCGAGCCGGTGGCCGCCGGCATCAACCCGGACGGTGACGCGGACCTGACCGACGAACAGGTCGGTGACTTCCGCGTGGTGTCCTGCGCGGCCTGCGGCGGCGTCCTCAAACCGGACGTGGTCTTCTTCGGCGAGGCGGTTCCGCCCCGGCGCGTCGAGCACTGCCGCCGGCTGGTCCGCGAGGCGGCCTCGCTGCTGGTCCTGGGCTCCTCGCTGACGGTGATGTCCGGTCTCCGGTTCGTCCGCCAGGCGGCCGAGGCCGGGAAGCCGGTGCTGATCGTCAACCGGGACCCGACCCGGGGCGACCGGCACGCCCTCACCCGGGTCGCGCTCCCGCTCGGGACGGCCCTCACCACCGTGGCCGGCCGTCTGGACATCCCCGTCGACGGACGGACGGGGGGCGGGACGGGGCTCTGACGGGAGCGGGGCGGCCCGGCGCGCCCGCGGGGACGCTCCCCCGTCGGCCCGCCGCACCCGTCCCGGCGATGTGGCGTCCGCCTCCGGCGAAGCCCTGCGGCACCGCCTCGGCGAAGGCGGCGATCGACTGGTGGGGACGGCCCGGCACCCGCACCGCCGGGGTCTGCCACGCCGGCGCCGCCCCCTGCGTACCGCAGCCGCACCGGGCCGCCGCCCGCCGCGTCGGCGTGGCGCCGCCGGCCGTCGCGCCGGCCACCGCGGCGTGCGCCCCCGTGTCCGCTACGCCGGGGTCCGGTCCGCCCGGCCACCGGGCGGCGGTGCCGTACTGGCACGCACGATCAGCGCCGGTTCGACGGACGCCGGTTCGGGCGCGGCGTGCGGGTCCGCGATGTGCCGCAGCAGGTGGGCGACCGCCAGCGCGCCCATCTGGGTGAACGGCTGGGCGACCGTGGTGAGCGAGGGTGAGCAGTACTCGGCCAGCGCGATGTCGTCGACGCCGACGACGGAGATGTCCTCGGGCACCCGCCTGCCGAGCTCGTGCAGGGCCCGGATCACGCCGAAGGCCATCTCGTCGCTCGCCACGAACACGGCGGTGGCGTCGGGGATCTTGCCCAGGATCAGCCCGTTGCGGTACCCGGACCCGGGTGTCCAGTCGCCCTCCAGCACCGGTGGCGCGGACAGGCCCGCGGCCTCCAGGGTGTCGCGCCAGCCGGCGCAGCGGCTGGCGGCGTCGAGCCACTCCTTGGGCCCGGCGACGTGCCACACGCTGCGGTGCCCGAGCTCGATCAGGTGCCGTGTCGCCAGGCGGGCCGCGAGCGTCTGGTCGACGGCGACGACCTCGGTCGCCGGGGTCCGCGACCCGTCGACGGTGACGGTCGGCACCGCCCGGGTGAGCTGCTCGATCCGCGGGCTGACGTGGACCAGCGGCACGGCGAGGACGACCCCCTCGGCCCCCTGTTCCGCCAGGCGTGACAGGGCTTCCTCGATCGCGGCCGTGTCCAGGGACGCGGTGGTCGCGGTGCTGATCTCGTAGCCGGCCGCCCGCGCCGCCGTCTCGATGCCGAACGTCAGGTTCGTGCGCGAGTAGAAGGTGGTCTGCAGGGTCACGACGCCGATCGTCCGGCTGCGCCCCGAGGACAGCGTCCGTGCCGCGTTGTTCTTGCGGTAGCCGAGCTGCTCGACGGCGGCGAGCACCTTGGCGCGGGTCTTCGCCTTGACGTTGGGGTGCCCGGCCAGCGTCCGGGAGACCGTCTGCGCGGAGACGCCGGCGAGCCGGGCCACATCGGTCATGCCGGGCTGCCGTGCGAAGCCGTCGCCTGCCGCACCCGTGCGCGTGGGCGCCTCGCCGGCTTCCGGTGTTTCCGATGCCATCGTCCGCTTCTCCAGGAGAACCGCGGCGTCGGCCGCGTCGTCGCAGGTACCGCTGTCGGGCGCAGTCTATCCATCCCTCTCTATTGGCATCGATAACAACGTCTGCCATAGTTCCCGCCAGCGTGGCTGGCGAGGCCGAGAGGAAGAGATGGTGTCATCGATAACATCAGGTCCCGCCGTGGGCGGGACGACGGACGGCCGGGCGAGCGGTACGCCGTCCGGACGGCCCGCGTCCGCGCCGGGACCCGTCCTGACCCATCCGCACGGCACGCTCCTGCGGGCCGGCCGGCCGCACCGCGTGCTCGCCGGGTCGCTGCACTACTTCCGCGTCCACCCCGCCCAGTGGGCGGACCGGCTGGAGCGGGTCGCGGCCATGGGCCTCAACACCGTGGACACCTATGTGCCGTGGAACTTCCACGAGCCACGGCCGGGGCGGTACCGCTTCACCGGCGGACACGACGTCGAGCGCTTCGTCCGGACCGCCCAGGAGACCGGCCTGGACGTGATCGTCCGGCCGGGCCCGTACATCTGCGCCGAGTGGGACAACGGCGGACTGCCCGCCTGGCTGACCGGACGGCCCGGCATGCGCCTGCGCTCCTCCCACCCGCCCTACCTGGCGGAGGTCGGACGCTGGTTCGACGAGCTGGTCCCGCGCCTCGCCGCACTCCAGGCGGGACGGGGCGGGCCGGTGGTCGCCGTCCAGATCGAGAACGAGTACGGCAGCTACGGCGACGACCGGGGCTACCTCCAGTGGGTGCGGGACGCCCTCGTGGAGCGCGGTGTCACGGAACTGCTCTACACGGCGGACGGTCCCACCGAGCTGATGCAGGACGGCGGCGGCCTGCCGGGACACCTGGCGGCGGCGACGTTCGGCTCCCACGCCCGCGAGGCGGCCGAGCTGCTGCGCGCGCGCCGCCGCGACGAGCCGTTCGTGTGCGCCGAGTTCTGGAACGGCTGGTTCGACCACTGGGGCGAGAAGCACCACATCAGGTCCGTGGAGAGCGCGGCACGGACGCTCGACGACATCCTGGACGCCGACGGCTCGGTCAGCCTCTACATGGCGCACGGCGGCACCAACTTCGGCCTGTGGGCGGGTGCCAATCACGACGACGGCGCGCTCCAGCCGACGGTGACCAGCTACGACTCCGACGCGCCGATCGCCGAACACGGCGCGATCACCCCGAAGTTCCACGCGTTCCGCGAGCGGCTGCTGGCCGTCACCGGGGCGCCGGCCCGCCCGCTGCCGCCCGAGCCGGCGCTGCTGGCCCCCCGCACGGTCCCGGTGCGCGCCGGGGCCCCGCTGCTGGAGGCGCTGCGCGCCGTGTCCGAGCCGGTGGCCTCCCCGCACCCGCTGAGCTTCGAGGAGCTGGAGCAGGCGTCCGGTCTCGTCCTCTACCGCGCCGAACCGCTCCTGCCCCGCGGCGGCCACACCCTCACGGTCACCGGGCTCCACGACCGCGCCCAGGTCTTCCTGGACGGCGCGCCGCTCGGCGTCCTCGACCGCGAGACCGCCTCGCTGGAGGTCCAGGGCCGGGGCGAACGGGTGCTCCTGGAGCTGCTGGTGGAGAACCAGGGGCGCGTGAACTACGGTCCGATGCTCGGCGGGCGCAAGGGCATCCTCGGCGGTGTCTCGGTCGGCCGGCGGCTCGTGCACGGCTGGACCATGCACCGGCTGCCGCTCGACACGTGGACGCGGGAGGACCTCGCGCGGGCCGTGTCGGCCGCCGGCCCGGACGGCTCCGCCGGGTTCGCGACGGCGCGGTTCACGGTCCCCGAGCCCGCCGACGCCTTCCTCGCGTTCCCCGGCTTCGCCAAGGGCTTCGTGTGGGTCAACGGCACCCTGCTCGGGCGTCACTGGGAGATCGGCCCCCAGCGGACGCTCTACGTGCCCGCGCCCCTGTTCGTGCCGGGCGAGAACACCGTCACCCTGCTGGAGCTGGAGCGGCCGGGTGACCGGCTGGAGCTGTGCGAGGGGCCGGAACTGGGGCCCGCCGAGGAGTACGTCGAGACCTTCTGACCCTCCCCGGGCGGCTCCCGCCCGTCCCCGCACCCGGCGATCGACCGTCTGTCCCCGTCCCCGGCCGTCGTTCCTTCGCGGCCGCCGTCACGATCTCACCGCCGTCTCCCGTCCCTCACCCGATCCGAGGAGGAAGTACCAGGTGGAAACCATGACGTCCCCGTCGCCCCGCCCGCCCGGGCGCAGACGCGGCCCGCGTCCCGGCTCCGTGGCCGCGGCCCTGGGCCTGTGTCTGGGCATGCTGTCGACCGCGGCCGTGCCCGCCGGAGCGGCGCTGCCCCGAGCCCTGTCCGCCCCCGCGCCGGCGGCGGCCACGCCGGTGCAGCTGAGCCGGGGCGGGCTGACCGTCACGGTGGCCGAGGAGTTCCCGCAGGTCATCTCCTACCGGCTGGGCACCCGCACCCTCGGCGGACAGGCGTCCGTCCTCGACACCTTCACCGTCAACGGCACCCCGCACCGGGCCACGACCACCATGAAGGCGGAGGCGAGCAGGGCCACCTACACCTCCGTCTTCGCGGACCTGCCCGGCCTCACCATCACCTCGACCATCACGGTGACCGAGGACACCACGGTCGTCTTCGCCGTGGAGAAGATCTCCGGCGAGGCCGCCGCCGGCGTGCGGACCCTCGCGATCCCCGGCCAGTCCCTCGTCTCCGTCGACTCCTCCGCACCGGGCGCCAACCTCGCCCGGACGAAGATCTCCACGGACTCGACGACGACCGCCGACCGGTTCGTCCCGATCACCGACGGCACCGCCCCGGACGCGGCGCCCGTCGGCACCCCGTACGCGTTCGTCGGCAACGCGCAGCTGTCCGCGGGCATCGTCACCAACGCCACCGAGGACTCGCCGCAGAACGACAACAGCAACGGGAACACCCGCCTGCAGTCCCGCATCGTCGACGCCGGCGACGGCAGGCGCCGCGCGGAGCTGTCCGTCGGCACCTACACCCACCACCCGCAGGGCGCGACCGACCCGCGGGTCGCCACCTACGAGCTGCCCCGGGCGACCGTGGTCCTCGCCGCCGACGCCAACGGGGACGGCACGGTCGACTGGCAGGACGGCGCGATCGCGCACCGGGAGCACATGCGTCGCCCGCTGGGCGCGGACCGGGTGCCCGAGCGGGTGGTGCAGCGCATCCCGTTCAACTTCGCGAGCCAGGCCACCAATCCGTTCCTGAAGACGCTGGACAACACCAAGCGCGTCTCCATGGCCACCGACAACCTCGGGCAGTGGGTGCTGGAGAAGGGCTACGCGAGCGAGGGCCACGACTCGGCGCACCCCGACTACGGCGGCAACGAGAACGTGCGCGCGGGCGGGCTGAAGGACCTCAACCGGCTCACCGGGACCGGCGCCGGCCACAACGCGGACTTCGCCGTGCACGTCAACGCCACCGAGGCGTACGCGCAGGCGAAGACCTTCAGCCAGGAGCTGGTCGCGGGGCAGCCGAACGGGTGGGACTGGCTCAACCAGGCCTACCACATCGACCAGCGCAAGGACCTCGGCACCGGCGCCGTCCTGGACCGCTTCGCGCAGCTGCGCAAGGAGGCCCCGCAGATCAGGACGGTCTACATCGACGCCTACTACTCCAGCGGCTGGCTGGCCGACGGACTGGCCGCCGGGCTGCGGAAGATGGGCTTCGAGGTGGCCACCGAGTGGTCGTACAAGTTCGAGGGCTCGTCGGTGTGGTCGCACTGGGCCGCCGACAAGAACTACGGCGGCGCCACCAACAAGGGCATCAACTCCGACATCGTCCGCTTCATCGCCAACTCCGACCGCGACGTGTGGAACGTCGACCCGCTGCTCGGCGGCGCCAGCGTCGTCGAGTTCGAGGGCTGGACCGGCCACGACGACTGGAACGCCTTCTACCGCAACATCTGGACGGACAACCTGCCGACCAAGTTCCTCCAGCACTACCGGGTGATGGACTGGGACCGCGGCAGGTCGGCGACGCTCACCGACGGCGTGCGCGTCCGGGCCGAGGACGGCCGGCGCGTGATCTCCATGGGTGACGCGGTCGTCCTCGACGGCGACACCTATCTGCTGCCGTGGGGCGACGCGCAGAGGGGCGACGGCACCACCTCGCCGAGCGACGCCGACAAGATGTACTTCTTCAGCGCCTCCGGCGGCACCCGCACCTTCGAGCTGACCGGCCAGTTCGCGAGGAACAGGAACTTCACCCTGTACGCCCTCACCGACCAGGGCCGGGTGAAGAAGGCCCGGGTGAAGGCCGAGGACGGCAAGGTGACGCTGACCGGGGAGAAGGGGCAGCCCTACGTCCTGGTGCCGAACGGCGGCAAGGCACCGCACGAGGACGCCGCGTACGGCGAGTTCACCGGGCTGACCGATCCCGGGTTCAACGGCGGGAACCCGGACGCCTGGAACCCGCGGGGCGACGCCGCGATCACGCGGGCCGGCAACGGCGACAACGTCGTCCGCCTCGGCAGCGGTGCCTCCGGCATCTCCCAGCGGGTCTCCGGTCTGACACCGGGCAGGCGGTACACGCTCAGCGCCGACGTCGAGATCGGCCCCGGCGGACGCCGGGACACCACGCTCCGGGTACGCGGCGCCGCCGCCCCGGCCGTGAACACCTTCGACATCACCCCGGCGCGCAACTGGACGGCGGCCGACGAGAAGCGCGACACCTACTCCCAGCGGGCCTCCGTCGCGTTCACGGCTCCGCGTGGCGGCAGGGTCACCGTCGAGCTCGGCGCCGGTGCCGGCGGGGCCGCGGTGGTGCTGGACGACGTACGCGTCATGGCGGACACCACCGCACCGCTCCCCCGCGCCGGGGACGGCACCGTCGTCGCCCACGACGACTTCGAGGGCAACCAGCCGGGCTGGGGCCCGTTCGTGAAGGGCGACGCCGGCGGGGTCACCGACCCCCGTACGAGCATCAGCGACCTGCACGCGCCGTACAGCCAGAAGGCGTGGAAGAACACCTACTCCCCGTACGACACCGGCACGTTGCGGGGCAAGGCGGTCGACGACGTGCTCGCCGGGCGGCACTCGCTGAAGTCGCACGCGGAGAACACGGGGCTGGTGTACCGCACGACGCCGGCCACGGTGCCGTTCGAGGAGGGCCACAGGTACCGGATCTCCTTCTCCTACCAGACCAACATCGAGGGCCAGTGGGCCTGGGTGACCGGCGCGGACCGGGTCGCGGACGGGAGGACGGCCTCCCGGGACATCACCCGTGACGTCCTGGAGCCCGCCCTGGACACCGCCACGTACTCCCGCGAGATCGTCGCGGGCTGCGGGGACACCTGGGTCGGACTGCGCAAGCTCGGCGGCGCCCGGGGCACGGACCTGGTCGTCGACGACGTCACCGTGACCGACCTGGGCGAGGCCGGGGCCGGGGCCGCCTGCGCGAACGTGAGCGTGCCGGCCGGTGCCGAGCTGAGCCCCGGGGTGCCGGGCGCGTTCGTCACCACCTTCACCAACGACGAGTCCACCGACGTCGTGAACGTCGGGACGGCGCTGCGCGGGCTGCCGGAGGGCTGGAAGGCGGAGGTCGCGAAGAAGGACGGCAACCTCGTCGGGACCGTGAAGCCGGGCGCGAGCGTGAGCACCACCTGGCTGCTGACACCGCCCGCCGGCGCGGCCGGCACCACCGTCACCTGGCAGGCGACCGCCGCCTACGCCCACGCCGGGGCCACCAAGACCGTCTCGGCGGACGCCCGGGCCGCGGTGACCACCGAGCCGTTGCTCTCCCCCGGCTCGATGACCGCCACCGCCGACTCGGAGAACGGCTCCTCCGGCGACGGGGAGGGACCCGTGTCGAACGTCCTCGACGGTGACCCGGGCACCATCTGGCACACCGACTACACCGGCACCCCCGCGCCCTATCCGCACTGGGTGACGCTGGGGCTCGGCGGCGCGGCCGACGTGGACGGCTTCGGCTACCAGACCCGGCAGAGCGGCGGTCAGAACGGCCGCGTCGGCGGCTACGAGGTCGCCGTGTCGGAGGACGGCACGCACTGGACGACGGTGGCGAGGGGCACGCTGAAGGACGTGCCGCAGATGCAGCGCGTCTCCTTCGACCGGGTCCGGGCCTCGCACGTGCGGTTCACGGCGCTGGACGCGCTCAACGGGCAGCCGTTCGCCGCGGCCGCGGAGATGCGGGTGTACGGCACGCCGGTGGACCTGCCGACGGGGTACCCCCCGGGTGAGCGGTCCGCCGACCGGGGCTGACCCGGCGCGGGGCCGGCCCCGGCTGCTTTGCCGCCGGGGCCGGCCAGGGGGTCAGAGCCGACCGCCCGGAACCACCGTGAACGTCGCCGGACCGGCCGGCAGGCTCACCGTGTACTGGCGCAGGTACGTGTCCAGGAACGGCGAGCGGTCTCCGGCGGTGGCGACGTCGTCGGCCGGGTCGTCCAGGGCCAGCCTGAGCTTCGCGCCCTTGACCTTGATGGTCTCGCCCGACGGGGTGTCACGCCACGAGCCCGTCCGGATCGAGCCGATCTCCACGGCCAGGACGTGCCCTGCCGCCAGGGTCCAGTCGGTCGCCTTCAGATCGACGGTCAGCCGGCTCGAATCCACCAGGGAGACCTGTTCGTCGAACATGACGGCGGTGCCGTCCGGGGCGACGTCGTACAGCTTGAGCATCACGTTGCCCCCGCCCTTCGCGGTCAGCGAGACCCGCGGGGTGCCGGTGACGCGCACGGCCTTCTTCAGCGGTTTCGACCAGACGAAGAAGCTGGAGGTGACCTCACCGGCCTGCTGGCGCTTCGCCAGTTCCCCGGCCAGCCCTCGCGGCGCGGCCTGCTCGGTCGCGGGCGCGTGCTCCATGTCCCACTTGCCGGTGGGCCGGGCGGGCGGCTGCGGTGCCGGGTCGCCGGAGGCGGTCAGTGCCGCGCGGGCGACGGCGCCGCCGTCGTCCACGTAGGAGCCGCCGCCGAGCGGAAGGGTGACCGTCCGTTCCGTGACGGGCCAGGTGCGCTGGGCGCGCCAGGCGCCGGTGGAGTCCTCGACGGCGTAATTCGGGTAACGGACGGACGGCCTGACGCCCTTGAGGTACTGGTCGTAGAAGGCGATGGTCTCGTCGTACCAGCCCTCACGGCCCATGGCCAGGCGTCCGTCGCCGACCCGGTCGCCCCCGCGCACGTGGTCCCACTGGCCGAGCCAGCCGCGCTCGGGGCCCCGGTGGTTGTCGAGGTACTCCTCCATCTCCTCGGGCTTGGTGTTGTTCTCGATGAAGCCCTGGGTGACGAAGAGCGGGGTGTCGCTGCCCTCGGCCATCTTCGCCAGGTCCCGGGAGGTCCAGTACGGGTCCCGCTGGTCGGATATCCGGTATCCGGCCGAGTTCTCCGTCAGGCACTCCGGATGGGTCTCCTCGTACCGGGCGTTGGCCTGGTAACGCGGGTCGTCGTCCGCCATCGGGGGCATGGTGGCGATGGAGTTGTACGCGCCTGCGGTGCCGGTCACGTTCGGGCGGGGGACGCCGTTGGAGTAGATGTACTGGTACATGTCCCACAGGGGTTCCTGGGCGACGACGGCCTTGAGGGCGCGCTGGTCCAGGTTGTTGCCGATGAGGCCCGTGACGGCGTCGTACGACTTGCCGTACATGCCGACGGCGCCGGTGGACCACGGCTGCTTCGCGGCCCAGTCGACCGCGGCCCTCACGTCGGCCTGTTCACCGGGGCCGCCCCAGTCGAGGCAGCCGGTGGAGCCGCCGAAGCCGCGCAGGTCCACCATGACGAAGGCGTAGCCCCGGTCGAACAGGTCGGCGCCCTCGACGAAGTCCTGGAAGCGGGACGAGGGACCGGTGTGGGTCCAGCCCTCCGGGCCGGTCTGCCCGGCGTGGGCGAAGTAGGGGCCGATCGACAGGATGACCGGCACCTTGGCGTTCTTCCGCCCGGCCAGTTCCTCCGGCAGCAGGACGTCGGCGTGCAGTTGGGTGCCGGAGCCGTCCGAGGACGGGAAGTAGTGCTGGGTCCAGACCGAGCCCTCGGGGACTCGGTCGTTCTCCTCATGGGTGACGGGGTCGGTCGCGGTCGCCACCGCCCCCGTCACGGGCCGGGGACCGGCGGCCGGTTCGGCCGCCGTCCCGTGCGCCGCGACGGCGGGACCGGTCAGTCCGGCGGTCAGCGCGAGGGCGGCGACAAGTGCCGAGGCGGTCCGGGTGACCGCGCTACGGGCTCTCACATGCTCCTCCTTGAACGGTGGGTGCAAGTGGTGCGGGTGGTGCAGGTTTAGCAGCGATACCGGCCGCGCGTCGACGGGGCGTGCGCCTTGTCGGCATATGCCGGACGTCGGCCGCCGATCGTGCGGCCCACGAGGACAACCCGGAGCCCGTGCCGCGCCGGAGACGGACCGTCACGTCGGTGGAACCGGATGGTGCCGCGGGCCGGAGGCCCCCTACGGTCGGCTCCATGACTGACGAGTGCTTCGGACATCCACGGCTCGCCGCGATCCACGACCCGCTCGACCCCGATCGGAGCGATCTCGACGCGTACGTCCGCACGGCCGAGGAGCTCGGGGCGCGCCGGGTGCTGGACATCGGCTGCGGGACCGGGGTGTTCGCCCTTCTCCTCGCCGGCCGCGGGATCGAGGTCGTCGGGGTCGACCCCGCCGCGGCGTCGCTCGACGTGGCCCGGGGCAGACCCGGCGGTGAACGGGTGCGGTGGATCTGCGGTGACGTGCGGGCGCTCCCGCCCCTGCGGGTCGATCTGGCGACCATGACGGCGAACGTGGCCCAGGCGATCGTGGACCCGGGGACGTGGCGGGAGACGCTGCGGAGGACGTACGGATCGCTGCGGCCGGGCGGGCACCTGATGTTCGAGACCCGGGATCCGGCCCGGCGCGCCTGGGACGAGTGGAACCGGGAGCACTCCCACCGCGTGACGGACGTCCCGGGCGTCGGCGCGGTCGAGAGCTGGGTCGAGGTGACCGACGTGAGCCGGCCGCTGGTGACGTTCCGCTGGACGTACGTCTTCGCCGCGGACGGGCAGGTGCTCACCTCCGAGTCGACGCTGCGCTTCCGCGAGCGCGAGGAGGTCGAGGCGGACCTGGTCGCGCAGGGGTACGCGGTCGACGACGTGCGTGACGCCCCCGACCGGCCGGGCCGGGAGTTCGTCTTCCTCGCCCGACGTCCACGGACGGAATGAGCGGGATGCCGCCGGAAGCCGTACGCCGCCGGGGAATCCGGCGGCCACCGGAACCAATTGCCGACAGTGACGCAACCGTTCCGGTACGTTACGGGTCACACCAGACAGGAGCACCGACCGGCTCCCGAACCGCACAAGGGGGAAAAATGATCTCAGCCCGTTCCAAGCTGGCCGCAGCCGCACTGGTGGCGGTGTCCGTCGGGGGCGCCACCGCCCTGGCCGCACCCGCCTCCGCCGCCGCGAGCGTCACCCCGCAGACCGTCTGCGGCAGCGGCTACAAGACCGTCAACTCCGCGCCCATCGGCTCCAGGGGGACCGTCTACCTGACCTACAACTCCGCCAACGGCAACAACTGCGTCGTGACCATCCGCAGCGCCACGGGCACGGCCGTGGACATGTCCGCGCACCTGTACGTCCCCGACACCGACCAGGGTGACGGGGACTACGGGAGGTACACGTCGTACGCGGGCCCGGTCCGCGCCTACGGCAAGGGCCACTGCGTCGACTGGGGCGGCAGCATCGGCGGCGTCTCCGTCCAGGTGACCGGCTCCAACTGCACGGTCCTCAAGGAGCAGCGGGTCACCGTGACCCGGTGATCCGCTTCCGGCCCGCCTCGGCGGGGTGCGCGGCACCGCCGCCGGGGCGAGGGCCGTGGGCGTCACCCCGGTGGAGGCCGTGGTCCTCGGTGGAGACGGGACCGGCCGACGTGGCCCGCCTCCGCGGCCGCCCGTGCGGCACTGGGCCCGGCGGCGGGACGGTGGGCCGCGTGGCCGTGGCGGAGGAGCCGGGCCGCACGCTCGGGAGTGGGACCGATCCAGAACCGGGCCCGCGGACGCCGACGGCTCCAGCCGCCCCCGGCCGCCGGGCGCTCGGCCTCGGCCGCGCCCCGGTCGGCCGGCACCCGTCCCCGGACGGACCCGGCCTCCGGGCCGCCCCCCCGGTGCGGCGGGGCGTGACCGCGACATCGACCGCTGCGCACCTGGCCCACGACGTCGTCCGACCGGGTCCGTGATCGGCGCGGAGACCTCCGGGCGGACGAGCCGCACCCCTGCGGCCGCTCACCGTACGGGTGCGGCGTCCGCTCCGGAGGTGCCCGGCACGGTCAGAACTCGTCCTCCGGGAAGTCCGGGTCGGCGAGGCCGCTCTCGGCGAACTCCCCGTCGTCCATCGCCCCCGGAGCGGCGAAGAAGCCCCCCATGAGCTCCCCCAGGTCCAGCTCGCCGGCGCCGGCCGGGGCGGTGGGGCGGGTGCCGTCGCTGATCCGCAGGGTCAGGCCCAGCTTCTTGACGTCGGCGTCCTCCGCCAGCTTGGCGAGGTCGATGTCCACCTCGGTCAGCTCGCCGTTCTTGAGCGTGAAGTCCGCCGTCACCTCGGTGTCGGGCGCGTCCTTCAGGTCCTTGTCCGTCGGCAGGTCCATGCCCGGCGGCAGGTCCTTCGCCAGCGGACGGATCTCGCCCAGCAGCTCGGTGATCAGCGTGCGGAAGGGGGCCGTGGCGGTGACGTGCTCGGCGCCGTCCTCGCCGTCGGACGTCTTCAGCTCCACCTCACGGGCGACGACTCCGCGCAGCGCCTTCATGAGCTTCTTCTGCGTCTTGGCGTCGAGGGTCGGCTCGGGCGCGGGAGCGTCCCCGCCCTCCTCACCCTCGCCGGCGAGGTCCTCCATCTCCTTGGTGCTGAACTTCACCCACTTGCCCTCGAGGGCGTCCTTGAGGCCCCCGGCCTCCGGGGGCAGGTCCTCGACGGACGGCATGGGGCTGCCCATCGCCTTGCCGAGGGTCTCGACATCGGAGCGGAGGTAGACGTAGTCGCCGACGACCCGGTACTCGACGAGGTCGCCGTCCGGGCTGCTGACCTTCATGGCCATACCGGCGAAGTCCTCCTCGCCGGACTCCTCGAGCGGCTTCTTCGACTCCACGGTGACCGATACCTTCACGCCGCTCAGCAGCTCGGCGACCTCGTCCGGGATCTCGTCGCCGGGCTCGGGGTCGGACTTCGCGTCCAGTGCCTTCAGCGTCTTGGCGTCGGTGTCCAGGTCCAGCTCGAAGGAGATCGACTTCTCCTTGCCGAGCTTGTCGAAGGCCCGGTCCAGCTTCTGGCCAGCGGAGAGCTGCTCCACCGTTCCGCAGGCGGCCGAGCCCGCGAGGACGGCACCGACGACGGCGGTGGCGGTCAGGGTCTTGCGTATGGCGCTGATGATGGTCTCCTCGTGAGTCAGATCACGGTGTGATCGAACAGGAGACTCACCAGAGCCCCACAAGGTTGCCCCCGATCACCGGACGATGCCGGAAACACGTATGGAGCAGTGTGCGTGAACCTTTGTCACCCCGCCCGGCCGCGCCGCGTCCGCCCCGAAGCGCGGTACGACGGGGCGGGGTTCGCCGTCCGCGGCCCGTGCCGCCGCTGTGCCGGACGTGCGCCCGTCCGCGGCCGGCCCTAGCGTGGCAGACGTCGCTCGGGTGATCGACGGCCGGCCCAGCCGGCGGAAGGCGAGCTGTCATGGCTGAGCGGAGCAAACGGTCTTCTCTGATCGGTGAACTGTCGGCCGAATTCGCCGGCACGATGATCCTCATCCTCTTCGGCTGCGGCGTGGTCGCCCAGGTCGTCGCGGGCGGGGCCCTCACGGACCCGGAAGGCGGTCTCGGGGACCACGACAGCATCTCCTGGGCGTGGGGGCTCGGCGTCACCCTGGGCGTCTACGTGGCGGCGCGGCTCAGCGGCGCCCACCTCAACCCAGCGGTGACCGTGGCCCTCGCCGTGTTCAAGGGGTTCTCGTGGCGCAAGGTGGTGCCCTACGTGCTGGCCCAGACGGCCGGCGCCTTCGTGGCCGCCCTGCTGGTCCGCTGGAACTACACCGAAGCCCTGGCGAAGGCGGACCCGGGACACACCATCAAGACGCAGTTCGTGTTCTCGACCCTGCCCGCCAACGGCAACACCGCTCTCCCGGTCCACGAGTGGGGCGCGTTCCGCGACCAGGTCATCGGCACCGCGATCCTGCTGCTGCTGATCATGGCGCTGACCGACCTGCTGAACAATCCGCCGGGCGCGAACCTGGCCCCGTTCATCATCGGCCTGGTCGTGGTCGCGATCGGCATGGCCTTCGGCACCAACGCGGGCTACGCCATCAACCCGGCCCGCGACTTCGGTCCCCGGCTGGCCAGTTTCATCACCGGGTACGGCGGAGCCTGGCGGGATCAGTACGGGAACTTCTACTTCTGGGTGCCGATCGTCGGCCCGCTGATCGGCGGCGTGCTCGGCGCGGGCCTGTACAAGGTCCTCATCGGCCGCTTCCTGCCGACCGCCGAACCCGAGCCCCCGGGGCGCGTCCCGGCGTCCGCGGACTGACCACACCGGCTGGAGAGGCAGCGAATCATGGCGGACTTCATCGGCGCGGTGGACCAGGGGACCACCAGCACCCGGTTCATGATCTTCGACCACGGCGGCAACGAGGTGGCGAAGCACCAGCTGGAACACGCCCAGATCCTCCCGCGTTCCGGGTGGGTGGAGCACGACCCGGTGGAGATCTGGGAGCGCACCAACTCGGTGATGCAGAACGCCCTGCGCTACGGCGGCCTGTCGGCGACCGATCTGCACGCGATCGGCATCACCAACCAGCGCGAGACCACGGTGGTCTGGGACCCCCGCAACGGCCGCCCCTACTACAACGCCATCGTGTGGCAGGACACGCGCACCGACGCGATCGCGGCGAACCTGGAGCGCTCGGGCAGGGGCGACGTCATCCGGCGCAAGGCCGGCCTGCCCCCGGCGACGTACTTCTCCGGCGGCAAGATCCAGTGGATCCTGGAGAACGTCGACGGCGTGCGCGAAGCGGCGGAACGGGGCCACGCGCTCTTCGGCAACACCGACGCGTGGGTCCTGTGGAACCTGACGGGCGGTCCCGACGGCGGCATCCACGCCACCGACGTGACCAACGCCAGCCGCACCATGCTGATGAACCTGGAGACGCTCGACTGGGACGACGAGCTGCTGGGCTTCTTCGGCGTCCCCCGGGCGATGCTGCCGGCCATCAACGCCTCCTCGCACCCGACGGCGTACGGGGTGACGCGGACGACCCGGCCGCTGCGTACCGCCCTGCCGATCGGCGGGGTCCTGGGCGACCAGCAGGCGGCCACGGTCGGGCAGGTGTGCTTCCGTCCCGGTGAGGCCAAGAACACCTACGGCACCGGCAACTTCCTGGTGCTCAACACCGGGACGGAGCTGGTCCGTTCCCAGCACGGCCTGCTCACCACGGTGGCCTACCGGTTCGGCGACGAGCCCGTCGTGTACGCGCTGGAGGGCTCCATCGCGGTGACCGGCTCCGCCGTGCAGTGGCTGCGCGACCAGATGAAGATCATCAGCAGCGCCGCCGAGAGCGAGGACCTCGCCCGCACCGTCGACGACAACGGCGGCATGTACTTCGTCCCCGCCTTCTCCGGCCTCTTCGCACCGTACTGGCGCTCCGACGCCCGCGGGGCGATCGTCGGCCTCGCCCGGTACAACGACAACGCGCACCTGGCACGGGCCACCCTGGAGTCCATCTGCTACCAGAGCCGCGACGTCGTGGAGGCCATGGAGCAGGACTCCGGGGTCCACCTCGACGTGCTCAAGGTCGACGGCGGCGTGACCGCCAACGACCTCTGCATGCAGATCCAGTCCGACGTCCTGGGCGTCCCGGTCAGCCGCCCCGTCGTCGCCGAGACCACCGCGCTGGGCGCCGCCTACGCGGCGGGGCTGGCCACGGGGTTCTGGCGGGACACCGACGAACTGCGCACGCACTGGCACGAGTCCAGGCGGTGGGAGCCCCGGTGGACCGACGAGCAGCGCGCGGAGGGCTACGCCGGCTGGAGGAAAGCGGTGGAACGCACGCTCGACTGGGTGGAGATCCCCTGAGCGGCCGCCCCGGCGGTTCCCCGTCCCCCTGCGGACCCCACCGGCGCGGGCGGCTCCGGTCAGCGGCGGGCGAAGGACAGCACGGCGAAGAGGGTGGTCGGCCGGCGGGTGGAGAGGTAGAGGTAGGGGGCGGGGCAGTCCGGATCGTCGATCTCGATGCGCAGGGCCGTCGGGACATGGCTGCGCAGCAGCATCTTCGCGCGTACGTCGGCCCGTCGGGTGCGCCAGAGGAACGCCTCCTCGGCGTCGAGGATCTCCGCCATGCCGAGGGCGGTGAGGGGGACCCGGATCGAGCCGGCCGTCAGGTGGCGGTCCGTCACCACGATGGCGGCGGCGCCGTAGGCGTGCAGCCCCAGGGCGACGAGGGCCGCCACGACCACCAGTCCGGTGACGGCGGCCACGGCCCCGAAGGGCAGCAGGACGACGGCGGCCATCACACTCAACAGGGCGGCGAGCCAGAACGCGGCTCTCGGGACGCCGAGACGTTCTTCGTACAGACGCATGCCCTCACCCTCTCAGCCCGGACCGGCGGGCCGCGCACCGCCCGCCTCGGCGATGCGCGGCTCGTCCCCGTACGGCGGCCCCGTGGCGACGGCACCGGGACCCGGCCGACGCACGCGGGCGGCGGGCCTACAGGGTGCGCTCCAGGCGGTCCGCCACGAGCTTGACGAACCGGGCCGGCTCCTGGGGCCGGCCGCCCTCGGCGAGTACCGCGAGGGTGTGGAGGAGTTCGGCGGTCTCGGAGACCTCCGTGCGGTCCTCGCGCTCGGTGTAGGCCCGGTTCAGGGCCTTCACCAGCTGGTGCTCCGGGTTGAGTTCGAGGATGCGCTTGGCCCGGGGGACCTCCTGGCCCATCGCCCGGTACATGTTCTCCAGCGCGGGCGTGAGGTCGTCGGCGTCGGAGACGACGCAGGCCGGGGAGACCGTGAGGCGGGAGGAGAGGCGGACCTCCTTGACGTCCTCGCCCAGGTGCTCCGTCATCCAGCCGAGCAGCCCGGCGTACTCCTCGCCCTGCTGTTCCCGCTCGGCGCCGGTCTGTCCGTCCTGGTCGCCGTCGAGGTCGATCTCGCCCTTGGCGACCGACCGCAGCCGCTTGCCCTCGTACTCCCCCACCGCGTCGACCCACACCTCGTCCACGGGGTCGGTGAGCAGCAGGACCTCGACGCCCTTGGCCCGGAAGGCCTCCATGTGCGGGGAGGCCTCCATGGCCTGCCGGGACTCGCCCGTCATGTAGTAGACGGCGTCCTGCCCGTCCTTCATCCGTTCCACGTACTGCTTGAGCGTGGTCGGCTCCTCGGCGTCGTGCGTGGTGGCGAACGAGGAGACGGCGAGGATCGCGTCGCGGTTCTCGGAGTCGGTGACGAGTCCTTCCTTGAGGACGGCGCCGAACTCCCGCCACAGCGTGGCGTAGCGGTCCGGCGCGGACGTCATCATGTCCTTCACCGTCGACAGGACCTTCTTGGTCAGGCGGCGCTGGATCATGCGGATGTGGCGGTCCTGCTGGAGGATCTCGCGCGAGACGTTGAGCGAGAGGTCCTGCGCGTCGACGACGCCCTTGACGAAGCGCAGGTACGGCGGGAGGAGTTCCTCGCAGTCGTCCATGATGAAGACGCGCTTCACGTAGAGCTGCACACCGCGCCGGTGGCCCTGGGTGAACAGGTCGTGCGGGGCGTGGGAGGGGACGAAGAGCAGGGCCTGGTACTCGAAGGTGCCCTCCGCCTGGAGCCGGACCGTCTCCAGCGGCTCGCGCCAGTCGTGGCTGAGGTGCTTGTACAGCTCGTGGTACTCGTCGTCGGACACCTCGTCGCGCGGGCGCGCCCACAGGGCCTTCATCGAGTTGAGGGTCTCGGCCTCGCCGTCGTCACCGGTCCCCCCGACGAGACGGATGGGCCAGGTGATGAAGTCCGAGTACCGCTTGACGATCTCCTTCACCTTCCAGGTGGAGGTGTAGTCGTGGAGCTGGTTCTCGGTGTCCGCCGGCTTGAGGTGGAGGGTGACGGCAGTTCCCTGCGGCGCCTCGTCGACCGTCTCCAGGGTGTACGTGCCCTCGCCGCGCGACGACCAGCGCGTGCCCCGAGTCTCGCCGGCGCGGCGGGTCACGAGGGTGACCTCGTCGGCCACCATGAAGCCCGAGTAGAAGCCGACGCCGAACTGTCCGATGAGCCCGTCGGTCCCGTCGCCGTCCTGGGACTCGCGCAGCTCCTTGAGGAACGCGGCCGTGCCCGAGTTGGCGATGGTGCCGATGAGCCGTGTGACCTCGTCGTACGACATCCCGATGCCGTTGTCCCGCACGGTGAGGGTGCGGGCGTCCTTGTCGATGTCGAGCTCGATGTGCAGGTCGGTGACGTCGACGTCGAGGGTGTCGTCCCGCAGGGCGGCCAGGCGCAGCTTGTCCAGCGCGTCGGAGGCGTTGGAGACGAGCTCGCGCAGGAAGACGTCCTTGTTCGAGTAGACCGAGTGGATCATCAACTGCAGGAGCTGACGCGCCTCTACCTGGAACTCAAACGTTTCGGTCGGCATGGTTGGTGGCTACCTCACTGATCCGCAGTCGTCTGCACTGGTGGAAGCCACTTTAGAACAGCTCGGGTCCTCCCCGGGGCCTGTCAGGCGCCGTCGAGCACGGCCGCCTCCTCCAGCCAGTCGGCGAGCGCCTCGGGCGGGTTGAGCCGCAGCGCCCTCTCGTCGTTGCCCGTGTCCGGCGGGACGACCTCGACGGTGACGACGACGCGGTGGCGGTCCGCGCCCGTGCCGAAGAGTCCTTCCGCGTCCAGTCGCGCCATGGCCGTCTCCATCGCGCGCAGCCTCAGGCCGAACTCCGCGTCGTCCTCGCCGTCGGGCAGGTCGGCCAGTTCGCCGCGGGCCTCGAAGAGGGCGCGCACCGGCTCGAGATGCCGCTCTCCGTAGCAGCAGAACGGGGAGTCGGCGTAGGACCACTTGAGGTCGAGGGGCGGGCAGCCGTGACGCGCCGCCTGTTCGGCGAGGGCCTGCTCGGACCAGGCGGACAGGGTCGGCCCGTACGCCTCGCCGGGGGTGACCAGGGTGCAGTAATAGAACCGGTGACCGGGGTGTTCCCGGAACAGTTCGGTGAAGGCGGCGCGGGCCGCGCGGTGCACGGCGTCGGTCAGATCGCTCTCGGTCGGGGTCACGGGGGCGGCTCCGGGGGCGGACGGGACAGGGCGGGGATCGGCGGGCGCAGGGCGCCCATCGTAAGAAGTTCAGTCGCCAACGTTGACGCGCTGCCGGGGCCGCGGGCACATTACCTAACGGTAGAACCGATCGGTAACTCGCGTTCGGTGCTCCGCGGTCACCGCCGTGCGCGTTCTCGCCCATGACAGGACCGTCGCCCCGTTCCCCGCTCGAGCCGCCGCACTCGCACTGATCAGCACGCCTGCGCGGGCGCCCCCGTGCCCGCTTTCCCGTGCCCGCTTCCCGAGAAGAGAGAGCACATGCCGAAGCATGCCGTGCGCCGTGTCATGTCCGCGACCGTTGCCGCGGTCGGCACGCTGGCCCTCTGTGTCACCGCCGCCGCCGCCGACACCGCACCGTCCCTCGACTACGTCGCCCTCGGCGACAGCTACAGCGCCGGCTCCGGCGTCCTGCCCGTGGACCCGACGAACCTGCTGTGTCTGCGATCCACGGCGAACTACCCGCACGTCATCGCCTCCCGGACGGGCGCCCGCCTCGACGACGTGACGTGCGGCGCCGCCGAGACGAAGCACTTCACACAGGCCCAGTACCCGGGAGTCGCCCCCCAGGTGGACGCGCTCGGCGCGGACACGGACCTGGTGACGCTGACCATCGGCGGCAACGACAACGGCACGTTCATCAACGCGGTGACGGCCTGCGGCACCGCGGGCCTGCTCAGCGGCGGCAAGGGCAGCCCCTGCAAGGACAAGCACGGCACGTCCTTCGACGACCAGATCGAGGCGAACACGTATCCCGCCCTCAAGGAGGCCCTGCGCAGTGTCCGCGCGAAGGCCCCCGACGCGCGCGTGGCGGTCCTGGGCTACCCGTGGATCATGCCGGCCACCGCCGATCCGTCCTGCTTCCTGAAGCTGCCGATCGCCACCGGAGACGTGCCTTATCTGCGGGGCATCCAGGCGCACCTCAACCAGGTCGTGCGACGCGCCGCCGAGGACACCGGCGTCACCTACGTCGACTTCTCGCGGGTCTCGGAGGGACACGACGCGTGCCGGGCCGCCGGCACCCGCTGGATCGAGCCGCTGCTGTTCGGCCACAGCCTCGTCCCCGTCCATCCCAACGCCCTCGGGGAGCGCCGCATGGCCGAGCACACCATGGACGTCCTCGGCCTGGACTGATCCCCGGAACCCGCCGACGAGGCCGTCCACACCGTCGGCGCCCTCCGGACGGCGGGCTTCCCGCACCTCGTGGACGCCATCGGCGCCGAGGCCGCCCGGGGCGTGGACGAGGAGCCGCACACGGGCGGCGGCGCGCCGGCCGGGGCCCCGCACACGGCGGTGCGCGCGCCGGGCGACCCGTACCCCGAGACGCCCGGCCGTGGGCCTGCCAGGTGCACGCCGGTCCGGGGCGCGGCCCGCGCCCCGCATACCCTGTCCCCGTGCCAGCCCCCCGTCTGCGTCGTGTCGCCGTCCTCGTCCTCGAGGGGGCCAAGCCGCTCGACGTCGGCATTCCCGCGCAGGTGTTCACGACCCGCGCCAGCATGCCGTACGAGGTGCGGGTGTGCGGCGCGGCGCCCGGGCTCGTGACCGGCGGCGACGGTCTGTCGTACCACGTCGCCCACGGTCTCGACGCGCTCGCGTGGGCCGACGTCGTCTTCCTGCCGGGCTACCGGTTCCCGGACCGCGAGGACCCGCCGCCGGCGGTGGTCGACGCGCTGGTCGCCGCCCACGACGGGGGCGCGCGGCTCGCGGCCATCTCCACCGGCGCCTTCGCGCTCGCCGCCACGGGCCTGCTCGACGGCAGGCGGGCCACGACGCACTGGCACTACACGCGGGCGCTGGCGGCGAGGCACCCGCGCGTCCAGGTCGACGAGAACGTGCTGTTCGTCGACGAGGGCCGGGTGCTCACGTCGGCGGGCGCCGCCTCCGGCATCGACCTGTGCCTGCACATCCTGCGGGGCGACCTCGGGGTGGCCGCGTCGAACCACGCGGCCCGGCGCCTGGTCGCGGCGCCCTACCGCAGCGGGGGCCAGGCGCAGTACGTACCGCGCAGCGTGCCCGAGCCGCTCGGCGAGCGGTTCGCCGCCACCCGCGAGTGGGCGCTGCACCGGCTGGGCGAGCCCCTCACCCTGGAGACGCTCGCCCGGCACGCGGCGGTGTCGCCGCGCACCCTGTCGCGGCGCTTCGTCGAGGACACGGGGTACACCCCGATGCAGTGGGTCATGCGTGCCCGCCTCGACATGGCGCGCGAGCTGCTGGAACGGTCGCAGCGCAGCGTCGAGCAGATCGCCGGCGACGTCGGTCTCGGCACCGCCACGAATCTGCGGCTGCACTTCCAGCGCATCCTCGGCACCACCCCGACCCAGTACCGGCGGACCTTCGCCCAGGGCGAGTGACGTCCTCGTCCGGCCTGGCGGGATCCTTTCGAACCGTGGCGATCGCGCCGCTGTCCGGGCCGTCCGTCCCGCGCCAGCCTGGGGGCGAGAGGAAGGGACACTCACATGACTCGCATCGCCATCAACGGATTCGGCCGCATCGGACGCAATGTGCTGCGCGCCCTGCTGGAACGCGGCAGCGACCTGGAGGTCGTCGCCGTCAACGACCTCACGGAGCCCGCCACGCTGGCGCGGCTGCTCGCCTACGACACCACGGCCGGCCGGCTGGGCCGCCCGGTGACCGCCGACGGGGACGCCCTGGTCGTCGACGGCCGCCGGATCAGGGTGCTCGCCGAGCGGGAGCCGGCGCGGCTGCCGTGGGCCGAGCTGGACGTCGACATCGTGCTGGAGGCGACCGGCCGCTTCACGTCGGCCAAGGCCGCCCGCGCGCACCTGGACGCGGGCGCCCGGAAGGTGCTCGTCAGCGCGCCGTCGGACGGCGCCGACGTGACGCTCGCCTACGGGGTCAACACCGGCGCCTACGACCCGGACGTGCACACCGTCGTCTCGAACGCCTCGTGCACGACCAACGCGCTCGCGCCGCTGGCCGCGGTGCTGGACGAGCTGGCCGGCATCGAGCACGGCTTCATGACGACGGTGCACGCCTACACGCAGGAGCAGAACCTCCAGGACGGCCCGCACCGCGACGCCCGCCGCGCCCGTGCCGCCGCCGTCAACATCGTGCCGACCACGACGGGCGCCGCCAAGGCGATCGGTCTGGTGCTGCCGAACCTCGACGGCAGGCTCTCGGGCGACTCGATCCGCGTGCCGGTCCCGGTCGGGTCGATCGTCGAACTCAACACCACCGTCTCCCGCGAGGTGACGCGCGAGGACGTGCTGACGGCCTACCGCACCGCGGCCGAGGGCCCGCTGGCCGGCGTCCTCGAGTACTCGGAGGACCCGCTGGTGTCGTCGGACATCACCGGCAACCCCGCCTCCTCGGTCTTCGACGCGGAACTCACCCGGGTCGACGGCCGGCACGTCAAGGTGGTCGCCTGGTACGACAACGAGTGGGGCTTCTCGAACCGCGTGATCGACACGTTGCAGCTCCTCGCCACCCGATGAGGGGACGGCCGGTTACCGTTCCGCGGACCACACCCGTCACAATGGTGGGATGAGCAATTCCAAGGTTTTCTTCGACATCGACATCGACGGCAAGGACGCGGGCCGCATCGTCTTCGAGCTCTTCGAGGACGTCACGCCCAAGACCGCCAAGAACTTCATCGAGCTGGCGACCGGCGAGCACGGCTTCGGCTACAAGGGTTCCCCGTTCCACCGTGTGATCCCGCAGTTCATGCTCCAGGGCGGTGACTTCACCGAGGGCAACGGCACCGGCGGCAAGAGCATCTACGGCGAGAAGTTCGCGGACGAGAACTTCCAGCTGAAGCACACCGGCCCGTACCTGCTCTCGATGGCGAACGCGGGTCCGAACACCAACGGCTCGCAGTTCTTCATCACCACCGTTCCCACCCCCTGGCTGGACGGCAAGCACGTCGTCTTCGGCAAGGTCGTCGAGGGCACGGACGTGGTGGACAGGATCGAGGGCTACGGTTCCTCCCCGTCGGGCCGTACCTCCGCGACCATCACGGTACGGGAGTCGGGCAAGCTCTGAGCCCGCACCGGCCGGGCGCGGGCCCGCCGGACACGGCGCCCGCCGCACACCGTGCGGCGGGCGCCGTCCCTTTCCCCGCCCCGCGTGGTGAGGCACGCCCCTCGGTGCGACGCTGGGGTGGAGAGGCGTCCGAGGAAGGGAACCGGGAGAGCCGATGGGACGGGACGTCCCGGCGCTGGTCTTCACCCGTGAGGACCGCCGTCGGTACCGGATCAAGATGCAGGAGTGCCTGGAGGCCTTCGCGCAGATGCTGCGCGAGTCGCGGTTCGAGACCGAGCGGCCCCAGGTGGGGCTGGAGATCGAACTGAACCTGGTCGACGACGAGGCCGAGCCGGCGATGCGCAACAGCGACGCGCTGGAGGCCATCGCGGATCCCGCCTGGTCCACCGAGCTGGGCCGGTTCAACCTGGAGATCAACATCCCGCCCCGCCGGCTGACGGCGGGCGGCCCCGACTCCTGGGAGACGGAGATCCGCGGCGCCCTGAACCACGCGGAGGACCGGGCGAAGTCCGTCGGCGCGCATCTGATCATGATCGGCGTCCTGCCCACGCTGCGGCAGTCGGACGTCGGCGAGGCCGCGCTGTCGGAGAACCCGCGCTACCGGATGCTCAACGACCAGGTGTTCGCGGCGCGCGGCGAGGACCTCCACATCGAGGTGGACGGCGTCGACCGGCTGCGGACCTACGCGGACACGATCACTCCGGAGGCCGCGTGCACCAGCACCCAGTTCCACCTCCAGGTGTCCCCCGAGGAGTTCGCCGACTACTGGAACGCGGCGCAGGCGATCGCCGGGGTGCAGGTGGCGCTCGCCGCGAACGCGCCGTTCCTGCTCGGCAAGGAGCTGTGGCACGAGAGCCGCATCCCGCTGTTCGAGCAGGCCACCGACACCCGGCCGCAGGAGATCAAAGCACAGGGTGTGCGGCCGCGGGTGTGGTTCGGCGAGCGGTGGATCAACAGCGTCTTCGACCTGTTCGAGGAGAACCTGCGCTACTTCCCCGCGCTGCTGCCCCTGTGCGACGAGCAGAACCCCGTGGAGACGCTGGACCGCGGTGACATTCCCGAGCTGGGCGAACTGACCCTCCACAACGGCACCATCTACCGCTGGAACCGCCCGGTCTACGCCGTCGCCCACGACAAACCGCACGTCCGGGTGGAGAACCGGGTCCTGCCCGCCGGGCCGACCGTCGCCGACACCCTCGCCAACGGCGCCTTCTACTACGGGCTCACCCGCGCCCTGGTGGAGGAGGACCGGCCGGTGTGGTCACAGATGTCGTTCTCCGTCGCCGAGGACAACCTGCACACCGCGGCCCGGCACGGCATCGAGGCACGGCTGTACTGGCCCGGCGTGGGCGAGGCGCCCGTGCCCGAGCTCGTGCTGCGGCGCCTGCTGCCGCTGGCGCACCGGGGACTGGAGCTGTCCGGCATGGACGCGGCCTGGCGGGAACCGCTGCTCGGCGTCATCGAGCAGCGGTGCGTCACGGGGCGCAACGGCGCCGTCTGGCAGAAGGAGATGTTCCACCACATCGACGACTCCACGCACGTCGGCCGGCACGAGGCCCTGCGGCGCATGACCCGGCAGTACATGGACTACATGCATCTCAACGCCCCGGTCCACACCTGGCCGGTCGACTGATGTGCGGCACCCCGTGCGGCACGTACCCCATGGCCCCCAGGACGAGGGAGGCGGCAGACGATGTGCCGATGGCTCGCCTACTCGGGTAAGCCCGTGCTGCTCGAGACCCTCCTGTACCAGCCGGACCACTCGCTGATCGACCAGAGCCTGCACTCCCGGATGGGGGTGGAGACCACGAACGGGGACGGGTTCGGCGTCGGCTGGTTCGGCCCGGAGATGGAGACGCCCGCGATCGTGCGGGAGACCGGCCCGGCGTGGAGCAACCGCAATCTGCGGGAGATCGCCGGGCATGTCCGTTCGTCGCTGTTCTTCGCGCACATCCGGGCCTCGACGGGCAGCGCGGTCCAGCAGACCAACTGCCATCCGTTCCGTCACGGCCGCTGGATGTGGATGCACAACGGCGCGATCGCCGAGTACCACCGGGTCAGACGCGACCTCGCGCTCGCCGTCGACCCGCGGCTCTTCCTCGCCATCGAGGGCTCGACGGACTCGGAGATGATGTTCTTCCTGGCCCTCACGTTCGGTCTGGAGGAGGATCCGCCGGGGGCGGTGGCGCGGATGGCGGGGCTGGTGGAGGAGATCGGTCACGAGCACGGCGTGGAGCACCCGCTGCAGATGACGGTCGCCGTGACGGAGGGCCGGCGGCTGTGGGCGTTCCGCTACTCCAGCCAGAAGGCCTCGCGGTCGCTGTACTACAGCTCCCGCGTGGAGACGCTGCGCGCGCTGCACCCCGGGATGCCGTTCCTGCGGGAGGCGTCCGACGAGACCCGCCTCATCGTCTCGGAGCCCCTGGGCGACCTGCCCGGTGTCTGGAACGAGGTTCCCGAGGGCAGCTGCGGGGTCGTCCAGCCCGGGGGCGACGAGCTGTTCCCCTTCGCGCCGCAGCCCGTCTGACG
This sequence comes from Streptomyces sp. NPDC029152, assembly GCF_055564355.1. NCBI lineage: Bacteria > Bacillati > Actinomycetota > Actinomycetes > Kitasatosporales > Streptomycetaceae > Streptomyces > Streptomyces sp. NPDC029152. The sequence goes on from NZ_JBVHWR010000014.1 coordinate 132,574, forward strand.
CCGTCGCCGGCCCCGGCTGCCGGACGGGCCGGGCGGCGTGCCGTCACCGCGGGAAGGCGTGCGGTCCGCCGCCGCGCCACTCGATCCACTCCGCGGCCTCCACGTCCGACGCCTCCACGTCCTCCATGCCGGCGAGGCGCAGGAACTCCGCGATGTCGACGAGTGTGTAGGCCATGCCTATGAAGGCGCCGCCGGAACGGACGCGCCGGCCGCCGTCCGGGGCGGGCGGATAGACGACGACGGCGGGGGCATCTGACATGTTCCCAGGGTGGGGCGGATGCCGTCGCCGCGCACCCGGACAGCGCCGGCGGCGCGCCGCGGGAGGCGCGCGGTTCCCGCCCTGTGGCCGAACGGCCCGCCCGTCGTGGCCGACGACGGGCACGGCCGCGTCGTCCCCGAAGACTCCGGGCCTGCCGTCCGCCGTGGCCCCTGCGCAGGGGTGTGCCCGGCCCACGCGCTCCCCGGGGCGCCGGTGGCGGGGGCGGACCTGCCCCGTGGAGGCCGCCGCGCCGGGGGCGCGGCCCCGCACGTCCCCGGCGGACGGACCTGTGCGGCCGTCGGGCGGCGTGAAGACGCCGTACCGGTCACCGCCGACGCCGAGCCCGGCACGGGCGGACGCGCACCGGGCGGCCAGGTGGAACCCGGGGACCTCGGACATGTCGGCCGGGAGCGTGCCGCGCCGCGGGGCGATGGCCGGCTCTGCCCGGGAGCGCCGCGGCTCCGCGCGCCCACGCGCCCGTGCGGTCGGCGGTCCGCGCCCGGCCGGTGGCTCGTCGCCGTCGTGTACGGGGGCGCCCGCGGAACACGACCGCTCCGGCTCCAAAGGACGAGCCCGCGGGGAACGCGTAGCACTGTGGCCCCCGTTCGCCCCTCCGCGCGCCGGGCCCGGCCGTCCGGGTGACGGGCCGCCGGGCGTCAGGTGAGCACCGCCTCCCAGGTGTCGACGGCGAAGTGGACCGTCATGCCGTTGCGGCCGTACAGGCGCGGTGCGCCCGTGGCGTTCTCGGTGTCGACGCCGAGGCCCACCGTGTCCCGTCCGCGCGCGGCGAACTCGGCGAAGGCCCGCCGCAGCAGGAAGGCTCCCAGGCCGCGGCCGCGGGCCCCGTCGAGGACCCCGAGGCTGCGGATCCAGCCCATGGCCTCGCGGTCGTCCCGGGCCAGCAGGAATCCGGCGTCGCCCAGGTCCTCGGTCCCGACGATCCACACCAGGGACCAGTCCAGTCGCTCGGCGCCGATGTCGTGCAGCCAGTGGTCGTAGTCGCGCGGCTGGAAGTCGAAGTGGCCGGCGAACGCCGACTGGTACAGCTCGTGCACCCGCAGCCGGTCGGCCTCGCCGGCACAGGCCCGCACCCGCACTCCCGGCGGCGGGGCGGGCGGCAGGTCGACGGCGGGGTCGACGGAGCGGCGCAGCACGTGGTAGCGGCGCACGGTTCTCCAGCCGCGCGCGGTGAGCAGCGCGGTGTCGGTCGTGGGCCGGGCGTTGAGGTGCAGGTGGACGACGGCCCGGCCGGCTCCGTTCGCGCGGGCCTTGGCCAGTGCGCGCGCCTCCATCGCCGCCAGCAGGCGCAGCCCGGTCTGCTGGTGGTCGGGCAGCACGTAGTGGTCGATGTCGACGCGCTCGCCGCCGGACTCGTCCCACAGCAGGCCGTACGCCACCATCCTGCCGTCGTCGAGGGCCACCCACGAGTCGTGTTCGAGGTCGGTGTCCGGACGCTTCAGGTCGGCCTCGACCTCGTGCAGGTCGGTCTCGGGACGGCCGATCTCCATCCGGTCGATCTCGTTGAGGAGTTCGGTGATGGCCGGGGCGTCACCGAGGACGGCCGGGCGCAGGAGTGCAGGGGACATGGGTGCAGCGTCGGGGGCACCGACCGCCGGCCGCAACGGGTTTTCCCCGGGCGTTCCCCGGTCGGCGTGACCCACAAATGGTATTCCATTTACTGTCGACCTCTTGACGGTGCCGTTCGGCGAAAACTACGTTCTGGGGCACGGAATCCCGCTTCCGCTTCGTGGAAACCGCCAACTCCCCGCACCCCGAACCAGGAGTCCCCGCATGACTGCCCTGGAAGACCGCTGCTCGTCCGCTCCGACCGGCGCCCCCGCCACCAGCTCCGCCCTCTACACCTACGACCTGGCCCCGACGAAGAAGGAGGGCCGCCGCTGGGGCGCCTACAACGTCTTCACGCTCTGGGCCAACGACGTGCACAGCCTGGGCAATTACGCGTTCGCCATCGGACTGTTCGCCCTGGGTCTGAACGTGTGGGGCATCCTGGCCGCCTTCGCGCTCGCGTCCGTCCTGCTCTTCCTCCTGCTCACCCTGTCCGGGTTCATGGGGCACAAGACGGGCGTCCCTTTCCCCGTCATGAGCCGCATCGCGTTCGGCATCAAGGGAGCGAAGATCCCGGCCGCCGTGCGCGGTGCCGTCGCCATCGCCTGGTTTGGTATCCAGACCTACCTGGCCTCCGCCGTCCTCAGCGCTCTGCTGGTGGCGCTGTTCCCGGAACTGGGCCGCCTGGACACCGGCTCCCTGCTCGGCCAGTCGACCCTCGGCTGGGTCACGTTCCTGGCCCTGTGGGCCCTTCAGGTGCTCATCGTGAGCTACGGGATGCAGATGATCCGGCGGTACATGGCCTTCGCGGCACCCGTCACGCTGCTCACCATGTGCGCGCTGGCGGTGTGGATGTTCGTCCGCGCGGACGGCTCGATCTCCCTGTCCGACGGCGAACCGCTCACCGGCGGCGCGATGTGGCTCCAGGTCCTGCAGGCGGCCGCGCTGTGGGTGGTGATCTACGGGACGTTCGTCCTGAACTTCTGCGACTTCACGCGGTCCGCGAGGAGCCGCGGCTCCATCGTCCGGGGGAACGTGATCGGCATCCCGGTGAACATGCTCTTCTTCGCCTGCATCGTGGCGGTCCTCAGCGGGGCCCAGTTCAGCCTCGACGGACGCGTCATCACCAGTCCGACGGACATCGTCAGGTCCGTCCCGAACATGTTCCTGCTGGCCGTCGCCTCGCTCGCCCTCATCGCCCTGACGGTCGCGGTGAACCTGCTGGCCAACTTCGTGGCACCGATCTACGCGCTGGTCAACCTCTTCCCCCGCCGGCTCGACTTCCGCAGGGCCGGCCTGGTGAGCGCCGTGCTGGGCCTGGTGATCACGCCCTGGAACCTCTACGACAGCCCGGTCGTCGTGAACTACTTCCTCGGCGGGCTCGGCGCCCTGCTCGGGCCGCTGTTCGGCGTGATCATGGCGGACTACTGGCTGCTGCGGAAGGCCCGGGTGAACGTCCCCGCCCTCTACACCGAGGAGGCGGGCGCCGAGTACCACTACCGCCGCGGCTACAACCCGCGCGCCGTCGCCGCGTTCGTCCCCGGTGCCGCGATCGCCGTCGTGGTCGCCCTCGTGCCCTTCTTCCACGCCGCGGCCGGATTCTCCTGGTTCGTCGGCGCCGTCGTCGGCGCCGCCCTGTACGCGGTCGTCGCCGACCGCGCCGTACCGATCCGCGACGTGGACGGCGAGGCCATCGCCGTCGCCGCCGAATGACCCGCCCGAGCGGAAGGCCCCATCCCGTGCGCATCCTCGTGGTCAACGTCAACACCACGCAGTCCATCACCGACGCGATCGGCAAGCAGGCGGCGGGCGCCGCCTCGCCCGGGACCGAGATCGTCCCCCTCACCCCCTCCTTCGGCGCGGAGTCCGTCGAGGGCAACTACGAGAGCTACCTCGCCGCGGTGGCCGTCATGGAGACCGTCCGCGCCCATCCGGAGCCCTTCGACGCGGTGATCCAGGCCGGGTACGGCGAACACGGTCGGGAGGGACTGCAGGAACTGCTCGACGTGCCCGTCGTCGACATCACCGAGGCGGCGGCGAGCACCGCGCAGTTCCTCGGCCGCCGCTACTCCGTCGTCACCACCCTCGACCGTACGGTCCCCCTCATCGAGGAGCGGCTGGAGGCGGCCGGGCTGAGCGCCCGGTGCGCGTCCGTGCGGGCCAGCGGGCTCGCCGTCCTGGAACTCGAACGCGACGCGCGGGCGGCCGTGGACGCCATCGCCGAGCAGGCCGCCCGGGCGGTCGAGGACGACCGGGCCGAGGTGATCTGTCTGGGCTGCGGCGGGATGGCCGGCCTCGCCGAACGCGTCGTGGACCGTACCGGCGTGCCCGTCGTCGACGGGGTGACGGCCGCCGTGACGATCGCGGAATCGCTGGTCCGTCTCGGCCTGTCCACGTCCAAGGTCCGCACCTACGCGGCGCCGCGTCCCAAACGGATCGTCAACTGGCCCCCGGCGGTTCACTGACGACGCGCGTCGTTCCCGCCCCCCGTCCTCCGACGGCACCGGGCCGGGCCGCTGGTCACACCGTCCGCACGGTATTCTGACGGGCCGCCCGGCCGCCGCACCGCACCGCCGCAGCCGGTGCGCAGGCGAACGGGACGAACGACGAAGGACGGCGATGGCTGCGTCAGGGGATTTCACGCCCGAGTCCGAGCGGGTGACCCGGCAGTTGCGGGACGAGATCCTCGACGGAGTGCGACGGCCGGGCAGCAGGCTCGTCGAGCGGGAGCTGGCCGAGGCACTCGGCGTGAGCCGGCTGCCCGTCCGCGAGGCCCTGCGGACGCTGGTGTCCGAAGGGCTGGTGACGCCCAGGCCGCGCACGTGGGCGGTGGTGCGCGAGTTCACCACGAGCGACATCGCCGATCTCGACGAGGTCCGCTCGGGCCTGGAGACCCTCGCCTTCCGGCTCGCCGCGCAACGGCACACCCGCGCCGGACTGGAGAGGCTGCGCGCGACCGTGGACGCCGAACTGGCGGCGGCCCGGGCCGGCGACGCCGTGCGGGCCCACCGGGCCGCGGCCGACTTCCACCAGACCGTCATCTCCCTCGCCGCCAACGAGCTGCTCAACGAGCTCGAAGGCGTCCTGCGCAGCAGGCTGCGGTGGCTCATGGGCCAGCACGACGACCTCGAGGGCGTCGCGCTGGAGCACGAGGCCCTCTACCAGGCGATCGCGGAACGCGACGTCGAGCGTGTGCAGGAACTCGTCCTGCACCACCTCGCCACGAGCCGCAGCGCCGCCCTGGGCCGCCACACCCGGCAGGAGAAGGACCAGGAGCAACAGCGGGAACGGGAGCAGGGCTAGGCCCTGCCGCCCGACCCGACGCCGGTCAGCGGCGCGGCTCCCGCCGCATCGACCACAGCACCGGCCCCTCCCCCGGCAGGCGCAGCTCCTCGCGCACGGTGAAGCCGAAGTGCTCGTAGAAGGGCAGGTTGGACGGCTTCGAGGACTCCAGGCAGACGGGCATGCCCGCCGCGTCGGCCTGGGCCAGTCCCGAGCGCAGCAGCGCGGCCCCGTGCCCCTGGCCCCGGGCGGCCGGGTCTGCGCCGACCACCGCCAGGTACCAGTGCGGTTCCCGGGGCGTGTGCGCGGCGGCGGCCTCGACGGCGTCCCGGAACAGCGGGGCCCGGTCACCGAGGATGTCCTGGAGTTCCTGGATGGTCTCCGCGTCGGGAACGGCCTTGGCCTGTGCCTCGGCCGGCACCCAGAAGGCGGCTGCCGCCCCGGTCCGCTCGCACAGGCAGTGGCGGACGTACTGGCGGGTGAAGATCGTGGCGAAGTAGCGCTCCAGCGCCGCGTCGCGGGTGGTGTCCTCGGGGAAGAACCAGCGCATCATCGGATCGTCGTCGAAGGCGCGGGCCAGAAGGCGGCTGACCTCGGAAGCGTCGTCGGTCGTCGCCGTCCTCGGCGTGTTCGTCATCGGCATGCGGGTCATTCTGCCGTTGGTGATCTTGGCGGGGGCACGGGGGTCCTGGTCGCGGCCCGCCGGCCGGCAAAGACGGCCGCGGCGTCGCGGGAGCGCGGCCCGCCGAAGAACACGGCGCCCGGAAGCGAACCGCTTCCGGGCGCCGTGCCGGGTTCAACGCGTCCCGGTCAGGCGGGGGTGATGTTCTCCGCCTGCGGGCCCTTCTGGCCCTGGGTGATGTCGAACGTGACGGCCTGGCCCTCCTGGAGCTCGCGGTACCCGCTGGCGTTGATGTTGGAGTAGTGCGCGAAGACGTCGGGGCCGCCCCCGTCCTGCGCGATGAAGCCGAAGCCCTTTTCCGAGTTGAACCACTTGACGGTACCGCTGGCCATGCCTCTGCCTTTCAGCCGATATCGGATCCGCACCGCGCGGACCCGGAGGTGGTCGTCCTGGTCCAAGGCACTGCACAGCAGACCGCCCGCACCACGGTGCGGGCGGCCGGGTCGAACCACGACATCTGCCGCTGACGCTACACGGCATGTCCGCACCTCACCAGTGAGTAAGGCCTCCGAACGCGAACGGTGTTGCGCCCGCGGAGCCCCGCGGCTTTCGGAGGGTCCGCCCCGGCCCGCCTCCCCGGCGACCCCTTCCGCCCCTCCCCGCACACGGCGTCACCCGTGCGCCATCCGGGCGAGACACGGGCCATCGGCACGACCCGGTCGTACGGGTGGTCAACCAATGAGGTGCCACCTACCGAACCGGAGGTTGAGATGAGCGTCAGGAAAGCCCTGGCCCTGGCGAGCGGCGCGGTGATCTGCACCGGCCTGCTGGGAACGGGCTGCGCCTCGCGGACGCCCGACGGACCCCCCGCGCAGTCGGCGTCCCCCCGCCCCGCCCCGGTGGGGCCGACCGCCCGGCCGCTTCCCGGGATCGGACCCGTCGTGCGGGCCCGGATGCCCGAGGACACCGGGCAGGTCCTGGTCGTCCGGGGCGCGACCCCGGACGCCAACCGGGCCCAGGTGGTCCTCTACGAACGGCGCCCCGGGCGGGGCTGGCAGGCCGTGGCGGGCCCCTGGCCCGCCCACAACGGACTGCGCGGCTGGACGAGTGACCACAGCGCGGGCGATCTGCGCACGCCCGTCGGCGTCTTCGGGATCAGCGACGCGGGCGGCCGGCTGCCCGACCCGGGGACCCGGCTGCCCTACGACCAGGACCCGGAGTTCTCGCTCTCGGGCACCGGTCACCTGGGGGAGGACCTGGAGGGTTCGTTCGACTACGTGATCGCCGTCGACTACAACCGGGTGCCCGGCACCACCCCGCTGGACAAGACACGGCCGCTGGGCGAGGAGAAGGGCGGCGGGGTGTGGATCCACGTGGACCACGGCGGGCCGACCAACGCCTGTGTGTCCCTGGACCAGGAGCACATGCGCGCGCTGCTGCGCGCCCTCGATCCGGACCGCAGGCCGGTCGTCGTCATGGGACCCGCCTCGGAGCTGGCGCGGTGTGCGCGGGGTCAGTTCCGCGTGGCGCTCCAGCGCTGCCGGGCGCCCCCGTCGTCGGCGGACTGGACGACGAGGCCGTCGGCGGTGGCGGTCAGGGACAGTCCGCTGTGCCGTGCCTTCAGCGTGAGGGTTCCGGCCTGCGCGGTGACGGTCCACCGCTGGTTGGCGGTGCCGGTGCAGGTGTACTGGACCACCGCGGCCCCGGCGGCCTGCGAGCTGCCGGCCACGTCGGCGCAGAGACCGCTGCCGGCGTTCTTCAGCTGGTAGGTGCCGTCGTCGTTGCGGGTGACGTTCCACTTCTGCGCCGGCGACGTGGAGGCCCGGCCGGCCCTCAGCGGGCCGGCGTCGCTGTCGCCGGGCGCCTCGAGCCGTTCGCCGCCTCCGGTGTGGGCCAGCGCGTACTGGCCGTCCGGTAGCGCCGGGGGCACGACCTCCTCGTCGCCCACGTCCAGCGCGAAGACGTGCACGGCGCTGTTCGCCGGCAGGGTGACGGCGGCGACGTCCTTGCCGGGGTCGATGCGCAGCGTCTTGGTGTAGAGGCGGTACTCCACGGTGTCGTAGGCGGGGCCGGACGGGGTGTTCTTGCCCTTCGTGGTGATCGCGGTCCTCGCCCCGTACCGGTCGGTGGGCAGGCAGCACCAGTTGGGGAAGCCCAGCTCGGCCTCGGTGGTCGTGCCGTCGGTGTAGTGGACGGTCGCCGTGCCCCCGGCGCTGCCGCTGGTCCCGGTGCCGAGGAAGGCCAGCGCGTTGCCCTTCTCGTCGCCGGGGACCTGGACGGTCTGGCCCTTGCCCGTCACGTTGTCGGGGGTGCCCGGTGCCGCGTCGGGCCAGGTGAAGGAGAAGCCGTTCGCCGTCACGGCGGCGCCCGGGGTGACGCCCTGCCGGGCCAGCCGTTCGGCGATGAAGCTGGAGCCGCCGCCGTCGATGTCGCCGGGCGCCGGGTCGTCCTGCTCGGTCACGCCGACGTTGTCGGCCGCCGAGGCGAGCGAGGGGTGCGCCAGCGTGGTGGCGGTCCGGGTGCGCACGGAGTACGTGCTGTGCTGCCGGGTCGTGTACGACGCCCGGGCGGAGATGTCGTACCTGCCCGGAGCGGCGTCCTTCGGCGGCGTCACGGTGAAGCGCGCGGTGAAGGTGCCGCCGTCCGGCAGGGCACGCGTGCCCGTCGGCCCGGTCGCGGCCACCTGCCAGCCCTCGGGGGCGTCGACGGCCGATCCGCTCACCGTGACCGGCTTGCCGGTGCTGTTGGTGACCGCGACGTCGACCCGCTGGGACTCTCCGAGGGTGCCGACGGCGGCGGTGCGGGCGTCGAGGCCGACGGCGCGGTCCCGGGGGTGGGTGCCGCCGACGGAGCCGGCTCCGTCGAGGCGCACCGTCACCTGCTCGCCCGTGGACACCTCGGCGGTCTTGACGTGGACCACGCCGGTCGCGGCGTCGTAGTACCAGCCGGACGGTGCCGACCGCAGCTCGCCCTCGGACGCCACCTCCCGCAGCCGCTGCCCGCCGGCCCGGACGCCGGACGGGTCGGTGTCGGTGTGCACGGTCAGGCCGTAGCGCCGCTGGGCGGGCTTGCCGTCGTAGGCGCCCCGGAGTTCGCCGATCCGGATGTCCACGGGGCCGCGGCGGCGGGCGTCCGGCGCGCTCACGGCGATGCGCTGCGTGGCCGACTCGCCCTCGGCGTGGGCCCGGGTGCGGCCGTCGTCCTCGTACAGGGTGAAGGCGGAGTCGCCCTCGGGGTAGATGTCGAGGTCGAGCCGGCCCGACCTCTTGCCCTGCGCCCAGTCGGTCGTGCCCTCGGGGAACATGGGCACGATCGCGCCGGCGCGCACGAACAGCGGGAGCGTGTCCAGCGGTGCCTGATAGCCGTCCAGGGTCTGTCCGCCCTCGTACACGCGGCCGGTCCAGTAGTCCGCCCAGCGGCCCTCGGGCAGGTGGATGCCGTCACGGACGTCGCTGTCCTCGTGGACGGGGGCGACCAGGAGGTCGTCGCCGGCGAGGAACTCGTACTTCGCCTCGTCGCCCCAGGTGGCCGGGTCGTCGGGGTAGTTGAGGTACAGCGGGCGGGTGGGGCCGACGCCGGTCTTCGAGGCGTTCGCCAGGTGCGTGTAGAGGTAGGGCAGCAGCCGCTCGTGCAGCAGCAGGTACTTCTTGTTGATCGCGGTGTAGGGCGCGCCGTACCGCCAGGGCTGCTTGTCGCTCGCCGCCCAGCCGCTCATGGCGTACGTCATCGGCAGCAGCATCTTCCACTGGAGGTCGCGCACGTAGGTCTCGGCGCTGCCGCCGAAGATGCCGTCGACGTCGCCGGTGGTGACGGGCTGGCCGGACATGGTGGAACCGGCGTAGGTGGGGATCTGCCAGCGGATGTAGTCCCACGAGCCCGACTGGTCGCCGCTCCACATGGCGCCGCAGCGCTGGGTGCCGGCCCAGCCCTCGACGGTGAGCACGGTCGCGCGGTCGGCGCTGTGCTCCTCGATGCCGTCCCGCGCCTTCTCGCAGGCGTCCAGGGCGAAGCGGTAGCCGGGGCCGACCCAGGCGACGTCGGTCTTGCGCACCCGGACGCCGGCGGCGACCTCGGACTCCTGCTCGGTCAGGTCGGCCTCGGTCCACAGGCCGAGTTCGGCCCCGTTCCCGTGCAGCATGCCGCCGGTCTCGGGAAGGTCCTCGTAGCCGCAGCCGTAGCCGTCGTTGACCAGCATCCAGCCGAGCGGCATGCCCTCGCGGGCGTAACCGTCGGCGATCGCGCGGGAGTCGCGCAGCGTCCGGCGTTCGCCGCGGTTGGCGTTGTGCAGGTAGCAGTCGGCGTCGCCGAGTTCCATGGCGTACATCGGCGGCATGGCGGGGCGGCCGGTGAGTTCGGTGTACCCGTCGATGACCTGCTTGGCGTCGCCGACGAAGTAGTAGGCGTCGAAGCGCTGTTCCTGGTGGGTGGTGCGCACCGGCGCGCCGAAGTCGTAGCGTCCGGGGGCGAAGGTGTTGCGCAGGACGCCGTAGCCGTTGCTGGAGAGGTAGAACGGCGCCGCGTTCGGGTTGCCGCCGTCGTTCCAGTCGTAGTCGCGGCTGATGTCGATGCTCCGGCCGCGGTGGCTGAAGCGGCCGTTCTGCATGCCGCCGCCGAAGAACTGCTCCTTCTCGCCCTGGCCGAGGGTCTGCGCGGTCCCGTCGGCGGACCAGGACAGCGGGGCGGTCTCCCGCCACAGCTGTCTGCCGTCCTCGTCGGCGAGGGCCAGGGTGACGGGCGACTTGGTGACCGTCAGGGTCGCCTCGTCGGTGCGGATGACGTAGGCGTCGCCGGTCTCGGTGTGGGTCGAACGGGCGCCCTCGTAGTCGGTCTTGACGACGATGTCGGCGTCCGGGGCGGCGGGGTCGGCGGGGTCGTCGTTCGCCGGGTCGGTGAAGCGCCCGTCGGGGGCGAGGCGGACGCGGAGGAGGTCGTCGTCGGGGAAGCTGATGCGGAGCTTCGCCTCGCCCGAGGCGACGGTGTAGGTGTCGCCGTCCGCGGTGAAGCCGGTGGCGTCGCCGAGCCGGCCGTCGGCGGCGGCGGACGCGTCGCGGGCGCCCGCGTACGACGGCATCGCGGCCGTGAGCAGCGCCGCGGCCAGGGCGGCGGCGAGCAGACGCGCTCGGGACTGACCGTTCATGGTGCCCTCCGGGGTCGGTCGGCGCCGCGGCCGTGTGCGCGCCGGTGGCGACGGTTGCGCTCCGGGGCGACAGACGGGATGCAGCGGGCATTGCGGGCATGACGGCAACGCTCCCCAGTGGGCCGTCCGCGTCACTGCCGGAGCACTGTCGGTGCACGACTCTGGCGGGCCCGGCCAGGGCATGTCAATACATGCTCGATACAAAGCCGTTTCGAGCATTTCCGAGCACGGATGCCGTGCTCGGTAGGCGCGGGCCGACGGAGGCCACCGCCTCGCCCGAGAGCCGCCCGGCCATGAGCGGCGCGGTGGAAGAACCGGGCACGGCGGCTCAGGGGCGTTCTCGCGCGTGGCCCCCGGCCGCGGGCGTCCCGTCGCCGCGGCGCCCGGGCCCGGCCGTCAGAACAGACGTTCCTGCGCGCCGGTCGCCTTCGCGCGCGGCCGGCCTCGGCGCGCGGTGGGCCGCTCGGGTGCCGTGTCCCCGAACAGCGGAGCCGTGCCGTACTCGTCCGGCTCGGCCGGAACGGTGGTGGGGCCGGTACCCACGTTCAGCCGCAGCGGGGCTTCCCGGTCGAAGTCCCCCGGGGTCATCGCCGTCCACTCCCGGTCCTGCCGCTCACCCACGCACCGACACCTCTCTCGCACCGCGAGCCGCGGTCGCCGCCGCTCGGCCTGTTGTGACCGATTCTGCCCGGTCGGCGCCTCGCCTCACCCCGCACGGGGCGCTGCTCGGTGGTGCGGCCCGCGCACGGGGGAGAACGCGGGGCCGCGCGGGAAAGCCGTCGCGGTGATCCGCCGCCCACCGGGCCCGCCCCCGCGGCACCCCTGCGGTCCTTCCGCGCCCCCTCCGCGCCAGTCACCCGGACGGCGGACGGCCGTGGCGGCCCGGCCGTGCCCCGCCCGCACGGCGCCCTGCCTCCCGGCCGTGCGGGGCACACACTGGGGACATGGACCATCCCGATCCGCCGGAGTCGGTGTCACGGTGTTTTCCCGGGGAGGCGCGGAGCGCGGCGCCGGCCCGGCGGTTCGTCCGCGCGGCCCTGGAGGACGTCGCCCCGCACCTGACCGACACCGCGGAGCTCCTCACCGGCGAGCTGGTCGCCAACGCGGTGCTGCACGCGGGCACCGAGATCGAGGTGGAGGTCGGCGTGCACGACGGCCGGGTGCGTGTCGGGGTCGGTGATCGCCGGCCCCGCCGTGGTCCCGTACCGCGCCACTCCCCGCCGTACGCCGGTACGGGACAAGGACTGGCGCTGATCGAGCAGTTGGCGTCGCGGTACGGGACCGACGCGGGCGACGCGCACAAGACGGTGTGGTTCGAGCTGTGGTCCGGCGGCCCGCCACCGCCGTCGCCGGGATGGGAGGCCGCCGTCACGCCGGATGCCCCCGTGAGGACGGTGACGCTCGTCGACGTGCCGAGCGCCCTGTGCTCGGCGACCCAGCAGCACCGACACTCCCTGTTGCGCGAGCTGGCTTTCGCCGCGCTCGCCGGGGACCCGCTGGAGGTGCCGCCGCGGGACCTCGCCGCCGCCCACGACGCCAACAACATGATCAGCTCCGGTCTGACGGCCACCCCGGGCGAGCCGCTCCCCGACACGGGCCCGCGCTCCGTGTCGCTGACGCTCCCGGCCGACGCGGCACCGGCGGTACGCACCCTGCGCCGTGTGCTCGAGACGGCCGAGGAGGCGGCCCGGGAGGAGCGTCTGCTGACCCTGCCGGCGCTGCCGCGCGGACGCGCCTTCCAGGACTGGCTGTTCGACGAGATCGTCGGCCAGCTCGCCGGGGGCCGGCCCACCGCGTGGACCGTACTCCCCCGCGAACCGGAGGTCAGCTCCTCGGACCTGGTGCCGTGGGACGTCTCCCACGTACGGGCCGGCCGGCTCCCGACCATCGCCGCCGACGAGGCCAACCGGATCATCGCGGTGAACGGGCCGGCGGCGGACATGCTCGGCTGGAGCACGGGCGACCTGGTCGGGCGCAAGCTCACCGCCCTCGTCCCCGAGCACCTGCGCGAGCGGCACACCGCGGCCTTCACCTCCCTGCTCCTCACCGGCCGCACCCGCATCGTGGGCCGGTCCGTGCCCCTTCCGGCGCTGCACCGCGACGGCCGACTGGTCCCGGTCCGCCTGTTCATCCAGACCCAGGAGACGGCCGACGGCCGCACCGTCTTCGTCGCCCAGCTCACCCCGCGGGCGACCACGTCGCTCGATGTGCCGGACGTGGCCGACGGCAGCCGGCAGGCCCCGCCGCCGGAAGGCGGCAGGCGCCGCGCGCCGTCCGCTCCCGAACGGGACCGGAGGCCGGCCGGCGCCGGTCACGGCATGTCGGCACTGGACCGGCTGGCCCTGCTGGCCGACACGGGGGCCGAGCTCAACAACACCCTGGACCTGGACGAGGGACTGCGGCGCGTCGGCCGGCTGGTCACGCGGCGGCTGGCCGACTGGTGCGCGGTGGACCTGTTCACCGAGCACGCCCGGGTGGACCGCGTCTGCGTCGTCCACCGGGATCCGCGCGGGCTGCGTCCCGAGGCGTACGAGGGCCGGCTGCCGCCGGTCTCCGACGTCTCGCGCGGCCCGCTGGCCCGGGCGCTGCGCGGGGCGGGGCCCCTGCTGCTCACCGGAACGCCGGCACAGGCCGTGAGCGAACTCGACCAGGACTACGCCGCCCTGCTCCGCGGGCTCGGTGCGAGCAGCACCGTCGTCGCCCCGCTGCGCGCCCGCCGGGAGATCTTCGGCGCGCTGACCGTCACCCGGACGGCCGGAGCCCCGCCGTTCACCGAGGAGGACCTGTCCCTCGTCGACGACCTGGTGCACAGCCTGGCCCTGGGCGTGGACAACGCCCGGCTGTACCAGCGGACCCGCAGCATCGCCGAACGGCTCCAGCTCTCCCTCCTGCCCGTGCTGCCGGACGTCGGACACCTGCAGGTGGCCGCCCGCTACGCCGCCTCCTCCACCACCGCGCAGGTCGGCGGCGACTGGTACGACAGCTTCGTGGTGCCCGGCGGGGACGTCGCCGTGGTCATCGGCGACGTCACGGGGCACAATCTCGACGCGGCCATCGCCATGAGCCAGCTGCGGAGCATGCTCCGGGGCATCGCCGTGGACCGCAAGGAGCCGCCGGCGGAGGTGCTGCACCGGCTGGACCTGGCGAACCACACTCTTCACCAGGAAGCCACCGCCACCTGCGTCTACGGCATCGTCAAGGGCCCCGCCGAGGGCCCCTGGGAGCTCCACCACTCCTCCGCCGGCCATCCGCCGCCCCTGCTGACCACCCGGGACGGCGAGACCCGCTACCTCGAACAGGGCGCGGGCCTGCTCCTCGGCATGGATACGAAGGTGGCCCGCCGGACGGCCCGCGACGTGCTGCCGGCCCACTCGACTCTGTTGCTGTACACCGACGGTCTGATCGAGCGCCGGGGCGAGGTGCTCGACGTCGCGTTCGACCGCCTGCGCCGGCACACCGCCGACCTCGCCCGCGAGTCCCTCGACACGTTCTGCGACGAGTTGCTGATCGGGCTGGGCGCGGACAGTGCCGACGACATCGCCGTCCTCGCCCTCCGCCCCACCCCGGCCGGCTGACCGGCGGGTCCGGACCCTCGGGCGGGGGCCGGCCGGGCCGGTCCGACGACCGGAGGCCGGCGATCCGTTCGTGCGGCTCGCCGGGGACCCGCACGGCCGCGGTGGTGCGGGGGCGGCGGTCGGTGCCGGCGGCGGGCAGGGCCCGTTCCAGGGCCCGGCTCGGGGGCAGCCGGTGCGTGGTGCTGCCGCGCAGGAGGCGGCGGGCCCGGGCGGACGCCCGGCGTCTGCCGGGCGGTCGACGGGGCCGCGCGCCGGTTCGGGAGAGGCCCATGGGCGGGATTCCGGGAGTCGGCGGGCTCGCGGGTCCGTCGGGTCACGGCGTGACGATGGCGAAGCCCGGGTCGGGGCGTTCCATCAGGCCGCCCAGGGTCGTCAGGGCGGTGATGTCGCCCTCCGTGCCGATCCTCCCGTCCTTGACGGCCTCGGGGAACGTGGTGGCGCGGCCGACGACCGCGTCGAGGGTGGCGCGGGTCAGCCGCAGCGTGAGGTGCGGTGCCTCCCCGCGCGGGGCGTCGCCGGGCATGGGGGTGAGGGCGCCGTTGGACAGCAGCAGCGTCCACACCTCGGCGGAGGGGGCGGGGACCGTGTGGTCGTCGGGAGCGGTGATCTCCCAGCGCAGGAGGAGGCGTCCGGCCTCGGCGGCCCGGGGGCCGTGGACGCGTACGGCCATGGACCGGAAGATCTGCTCGACGGTCAGCGCGGCGGTGATGCCGGACGAGGCCCCGCGGCCGGGCGTCGGCAGGACGCCGCCCGCGCGCAGTTCGGCGGCTCCGGTGAGGTAGAAGTTGCGCCAGGGGCCGCACTCGGAGCCGTGGCCGAGGCGTTCGAACGTGTCGGCCTGCAGGGCGCGGGCCTCGGCGTGCCCGGGGTCGGCGAACAGGACGTGGTTCAGTACCTCGGCGACCCAGCGCAGGTCGCCTCGGTCGAAGGACGCGCGTGCCTTGGCGACCACGGCGTCGGCGCCGCCCATGAACTCGGTGTAGCGCAGGGCGGCCTCGCGGGGCGGGTGCTGCCACAGGTGTGCCGGGTTGCCGTCGAACCAGCCCATGTAGCGCTGGTAGACGGCCTTGGCGTTGTGGCTGAGGGAGCCGTAGTGGCCGCCGATGTGCGCGCGCTTCTCCAGTGCGGGCGGGAAGCGGAGTTCCTCCGCGATCTCGGCGCCGGTGTGTCCGGCGTTGATGAGGCGCACGCACTGGTCGTGGAGGTAGGCGTAGGCGTCGCGCTGCTCCTCCAGGAAGCGCAGGGCGCGGTCCTGGCCCCAGGTGGGCCAGTGGTGGGAGGCGAAGACGACGTCCGTGGCGTCGGCGAACAGGCGGAGGGTCTCGGTGAGGTACCGGGCCCAGGCGCTGGGGTCGCGGACCAGGGCGCCGCGCAGGGTGAGGACGTTGTGCAGGGTGTGGCAGGCGTTCTCCGCCACGCAGAGCAGGCGCAGGTCGGGGAAGTGGATGTTCATCTCCGCCGGCGCCTCGGTGCCCGGGGTGAGCTGGAAGACCATGCGGACGCCGTCGACGGTCTCGCGCTGCCCGGTGGTGTGTACGTCGAGGGTGGGGGCGAGGAGGCCGACGCCGCCCAGGGAGGTGGTCTGGCCGAGGCCGCAGCCGATCTGCCCCTCGGGTCCCTTGGGCAGGGCGGCGCCGTACATGTAGACGGAGCGGCGGGCCATCGCGGGGCCGGTGATGACGTTCTCGCCGGCCGCGTGCTCGAGGAACCCGGCGGGTGCGATCACCGGGAGCCGCCCGGCGGCTGCGTCCGCGGGGTCGGCGACGCCGAGGACGCCGCCGAAGTGGTCGATGTGCGAGTGGGTGTAGAGGACGGCGGTGACCGGGCGGTCACCGCGGTGCTCCCGGTACAGGGCGAGGGCCGCGGCCGCGACCTCGGTGCTGATCAACGGGTCGATCACCAGGACGCCCCGGTCGCCCTCGACGAAGGTGATGTTCGACAGGTCCAGGCCGCGGACCTGGTAGACGCCGGGCACCACCTCGTACAGGCCCTGCCGGGCCGTCAGGCGGCTCTGCCGCCACAGGGACGGGTGCGCGGTGGGCGGGCAGTCGCCGTCGAGGAAGGCGTAGGCGTCGGCGTCCCAGACGGTGCGGCCGGACGCGTCCCGCACCACGCCCGGCCGCAGGCGGGCGATGAACCCGCGGTCGGCGTCGGCGAGGTCCTGGTCGTCGTCGGCCGGACGGTGGGCGGGGACGGGCGGGGTGCCGGGCATGTGGTCCTCCTCGGGTCGCGGGTGCGGGGTGGTCGGGGGCGGAGCGGGTCAGGACGGGGCCATCGGTCCCTCGGCGGTGCCGTCGCGCCGGATCTCCGAGGTGCCGGCCGGCACCCGGGACACGCGCCTCCTGTGGAGGAGGTGCTCGATCCCGTGGCCCCGGGCGGATCCGTCCTCGTCGTGGATCCGCGCCGCCGTCTCGAGCGGACCCGTCGGTCCCGGGGCGGGGCCGGGGACGGCCGGCACGTCCTCGCCGGCGTCGACGGGGGCCCGGCCTCGTACGGGGCGGGGTGTCCTGGCCGGCGACGGGCGCTGCGCGTGAGGCGGATGCCGAGGTTCACCGACGGACTCCTGTGCGGCTCGGGGCGGCCGGGCGATCCGGGCCCGGACGGGCACCCCGATCACTGTACTGTCTGAATGTTTATAGACGCTTTGTTCGTTAAAGATTTACCTGTCAAGAGTCCGTGGCGCGACCCCGCCCGTACGGACACGCGTCGCCGGGCCACGGGGCCGGCCCGAGGGACGGCAGGCCGGTTCCCCGCCCCGCGCCCCGCGGCGCTCAGCCCTCGCCGCCGAGGGCGCGGGCGTCCCGGGCCGGGCGGATCAGGGCCATCGCCGCCACGCCGCACGCGGCCAGTACGACGGCCGAGAGCAGGAAGGCCGCCGAGTACCCCGCGGTCTCGGAGGCGGCGCCGTCCACCAGGCGGCCCGTGAGGAACGGCACGAACATGCCCGGCAGGGTGCCGGTCGCCGCGACCACCCCGAAGACGGCGCCGCGCCGGGCCACGGGGACGACGGCGGCCGTGGTCACGTAGTGCAGGGGCAGGGCGACCGAGTGACAGGCGAACGCCACGGCGATCAGGCCCAGTTGCAGGGGACGCCGGTCCACGAGGGGCAGCAGGGCGAGCGCCGCGCCGGAGACCAGGACCGCCGTGCCCTGGGCGATGCCGTCGGTGGCCCGTCCCGCCCGGCCGCGCCGCTTGCGCCGGTCGACGAACGCGGGCACGGCCAGCAGCAGGAGCAGGCTCAGCACCGACACGGTGCTGATGGCGGCCGACGCGCCCGTGGCGCCGAAGCCCAGCTCGGTCTGCAGGTAGACCGGCAGCCAGGCGTTGGACAGCGCCAGCGCCCAGTGCGAGCCGAAGGCGCTGAGCACACCGCCCAGGACGGTGCCGCTGAGCAGCAGACTCCACAGCGGGGCCGGCACGGCGGCCGCGGGGCCGGCGGTGTCCGGGGCGGGGGCCTTCGCGGCCGCGCGAGGCGCCGGCGCCGCCCCGCCGTACGGCCCGTCCCTGCCGACGGCGTACCAGACGACGCACCAGACGGCGCTGGTGATCGCCAGGGCGACGAAGGCCGAGCGCCAGCCCAGGTTCACGATGAACCACGTCAGCACGGGCGCCGAGACGGCCGTGCCGAGGGCGGCGCCGCCGATCTGCAGGGCCGAGGGCATGCCGCGCCGACCCGGCGGGAACCACGCGTACAGCGCATGCATGGACATCGAGGCGGCCGGGCCCTCGGCGGCCCCCAGCAGCAGGCGTCCCGCGATCAGCGCCGGCACGGTCGCGACCAGGGCCGGCAGCTGGGCGACGGCCCAGACGGCGGCCATGACGAGCAGCAGGGTGCGCGTGGACCACCGGGCGGACAGGAGGCCGACCACCAGGCCGGAGACGCTGAACAGCGCGTAGAAGGAGCTGGAGACCAGCCCGTAGGTGCTCTTGTCCATGCCCAGCTCGTCCATGAGCGGCACGGCGGCCAGACCCAGGACGGACTTGTCCGCGTAGTTGACCATCATGAAGACGACGACCATCACGAGGACCAGCCAGGCGCGGGGCCGGTCGAACGGCGGCGGCTCCGAGGCCTGTTCGGGCGAGGAGCGTCGGGACGGGAGGGGGCGGACGACCACAGCGGCTCCATGGCTTGCCGCTCGTCACTGACGAGCTACTGAACGAACTGTTCATTAACTTTCTTCTAGTCCGGCAACGTAGTTCGCTCCCCTCCCCGGGTCAACGGTCGTGACGGGACCGATGTGCGAAACCGCGGGCCGGACGTGACCGGGAACCGCGCCGGGTGCGTGTCCGCATCTGTGGGTCGTACGGCCGGATGGCCATGGCGCCGCCGTCGGGCCCTCCGCAGACTGGACACGGCCGCCGGAGATACCGGCGGACCGACGAGCAGGTGGCTGACGATGACGCATGACGCTTCCCCGGCCGGAGTGCCGGTCCCGGACACGAAGCTGGCCCGCGAGGCGACCGAACTGGTGCGGGACAGCACGAGCGAGCTGATCTACGACCACTCGCGCCGGGTGTACTTCTTCGGAGCCCTCCAGGGCCGCAACCGCGACCTGAGCTTCGACCCTGAGCTGCTGTACATCGGCGCGATGTTCCACGACCTGGGGCTGAACGAGTCCTTCCACGCGAGCGGACGGCGCTTCGAGGTGGACAGCGCCGACGAGGCGCGCCGCTTCCTGCGCGCCCACGACGTGCCCGAGGACGGCATCCGCCGGGTGTGGACCGCGATCGCGCTGCACACCACGCCGGGCGTCCCCGAGTTCATGGAACCGGAGGTGGCGCTGGTCACCGCGGGTGTGGAGTACGACGTCCTCGGCATCGGTTACCACGACGTCCCCGAGGAGGAGCGCGCCGCGGTGGTCGCCCTGCACCCCCGGCCCGACTTCAAGCGGCGCATCCTCGCGGCCTTCACCGACGGGGTGCGGCCCAAGCCGGAGACCACGTTCGGCAACGTCAAGGCCGATGTCCTCGCGCACTACGTGCCGGGCTTCGAGCGCGGGGACTTCGTGCGCACGATCCTCGACTCCCCGTGGGCGGAGTAGGCGACGGCGTGCCCGGGCGGCGCGTGGTGGCGGTGACGGCCTTCGAGGGGGTGCAACTGCTCGACGTCACCGGTCCCGCCGAGGTCTTCACCACGGCCAACCTCTTCGGCGCCTGCTACGACGTACGGGTCGTCTCCCCCTCCGGTGCGCAGGTGCGGACGTCCTCGGGGGTGCGGGTCGGGGTGGACGGCGGGCCGCGGGACCTGCCGGCCCGGCTGGACACCCTGGTGGTGACCGGGCGGCGCGAGTGGCGGCGGGCCGTCGGCGACCCGGACCTGATGACGCTCGTGACGGGGCTCGTCGAACGCGCGCGCCGGGTCACGTCGGTGTGCGCGGGCGCCTTCCTGCTGGCCGAGGCCGGGGTGCTGGACGGCCGGCGGGCCACGACGCACTGGCGGCTGGCCGACCGCCTGGCGACCGCTTATCCCGGGGTGGCGGTCGAGGCCGACCCGGTGTTCGTCAAGGACGGTCCGGTCACCACGTCCGCCGGTGTGACGGCGGGCATCGACCTGGCGCTGTCCCTGGTCGAGGACGACCACGGCGCGGACCTGGCGCGCGAGGTGGCACGCGAACTCGTCGTGTTCATGGCCCGCCCGGCCGGCCAGTCGCAGTTCAGCACGCGTCTGGCACCGGGCGAGGCACGGCACCCCGCCGTGCGGGCCGTGATGGACGCGGTGACGGCGGATCCCTCCGCCCCGCACGGCCTGGAGTCCCTGGCCCGCGACGCGGGCGTCAGCGCACGGCACCTGCGCAGGCTCTTCCGGGCGGAGACGGGGGCGACCACGGTCCAGTACCTGGAGTCCGTGCGGCTGGAGAGTGCGCGGGCCCTGCTCGAAGGGGGCAACGAACCGGTCGAGGCGGTGGCCGCCCGGGCCGGTTTCGGGTCGTCCGAGACCATGCGCCGGGTGTTCCAGACCTCGTTGGGCGTCACCCCGACCGCCTATCGGGCCCGGTTCCGCACCACCGGGGTGTCCCGGTGACCTGCCTTCACGCCGCGCGTGCCCGGTCCCGCACCACGCGCAGGGCCGCCGTCGGGGTGTGGGCGGCCCTGACCCGGTAGGTCGTCCTGGCCGGGTCGGTCAGGGGCTCGCCGAGCGTGATCCGGCCGGCCGCGTGCAGCCTGTCGCACTCGGCGGTCGGCAGCGCCACGTAGCAACCGCCCCTGCCGGTCGCGGAGTCCAGCGGCCGCCAGTAGCTGTATCTGCGCCGTCCGCCCTCCCGGACGGTGACGAAGACGGGGGTGCGCGCGTCGGAGACGATCCGCAGGACGTCGGCCTCCGCGGGGCTCAGGGGACCGCTCGAGCGGGATCGCCGGCGCGCCGGGGCGGGCGCGGCGCCGAGGGGAGGGACGGCACCGAGCCGGGCGGGGCGGCCGGTCGCGCGGGCGGCGACGGTCTGCGGGAGCAGGGCGGTGGGCGGCATCGGCATGGCCTTTCCAGGTCAGTGTCTCGAGACCGCCTACCCGGTTCCGCCGGTGTTGATCTCGCTTTCGCCCGCATTCTTCAGTACGACACTGACAATCCCGCCGCCCCGCGCTCCCGTCGCGCCGGCTCAGGCACCGGCCGGGACCGCGCCCGCCCTGCCCAGGGGGTGGGGATTGAGGCGGGCGAAACCCTCCTGTCGTTCGTAGGGGAAGTAGGGGTAGGGGGCGGCCTTGGCGCTCGCGGCGTCGAGACGGGCCACCTGGTCCTCCGTCAGGGACCATCCGACGGCGCCCAGGTTCTGCCGGAGATGTTCCTCGTTGCGGGCGCCGATGAGGACCGAGGAGACGGTCGGGCGCCGCAGCAGCCAGTTGATGGCGATCTGGGGAACGGTTCTGCCGGTCTCCTCCGCGACGGCGTCGAGGGCGTCCACCACCCGGTAGAGGTGGTCGTCGTCGACCGGCGGGCCGTAGTCGGCCGTGGCGTGCAGCCGGCTGCCGGCGGGGATCGGCCGGCCGCGGCGGATGCGGCCCGTCAGCCGCCCCCACCCCAGGGGACTCCAGACGACGGCTCCGACGCCCTGGTCGAGCCCCAGCGGCATGAGTTCCCACTCGTAGTCCCGGCCGACGAGGGAGTAGTAGACCTGGTGCGCCGCGTACCGCTGGTACCCGTGCCGGTCCGCGTCGGCCAGCGACTTCATCAGCTGCCAGCCGCTGAAGTTCGAGACGCCGGTGTAGCGGAGCTTCCCGGCCCGTACGAGGTCGTCGAGGGTGGACAGCACCTCGTGGACCGGGGTCCGCGCGTCGTAGGCGTGCAGCTGGAAGAGGTCGATGTGGTCCGTGCCCAGCCGGCGCAGGGCCTGCTCGACCGCCTTGATCAGACGCGCCCGCGAGGTTCCGGCGTCCGCCGGGCCGTCGCCGGTCGGAAGACCGGCCTTGGTGGAGATGATCACCTGGTCACGGCGTCCCCTGACGGCGGCGCCGAGCACTTCCTCCGACGCGCCGCCGGAGTAGACGTCGGCGGTGTCGAACATGGTCACCCCCGCCTCCAGGCTGATGTCGACCAGCCGGCGCGCCTGCTTCTCGTCGGTGTCGCCCCAGGCGCCGAAGAGTTCTCCGCGCCCGCCGAAGGTGCCCGCGCCGAAGCTCAGCGCCGGGACCACGAGCCCCGACTCGCCCAGTCTCCTGTATTCCACAACCGCATCCCCTCGTCCGGTCGCCCCGTCGGTCGAGCGACGCGGCGACACCCCTTTAACGGGACGTTCGTTCCGTTAAGATGTCCACACGTTAGCAGGGACGAGTCACTAATGGAATCGGAGTACCGTTATGACGTCTGACAGGGTGGAACCGGGCACCGTCCGCCCGGGCGGCCGCACGGCCCGGGTACGGTCCGCCGTCCTGCGGGCCGCCGGCGACGCACTGGCCGAACACGGCCTGGCCGGGCTGGACCTCGCCGACGTGGCCCGTCGCGCCGAGGTCGGCAGGACCACGGTCTACCGCCGCTGGGGGACCCCGGCCAACCTGGTCGCCGACCTGCTGACGGACATGGCCGAGCAGTCGCTCCCCCGCACGGACACGGGCAGCCTCTCCGGCGACCTGCGCGCGAACGCCCGGCTCGTGCAGCGCACCCTGGCCGACGCACGGCAGGGCGCGCTGTTCAAGGCGGTGATCGCCGCCGCCACCTGTGACGCGCAGGCGGCAGCGGCCCTCCACCGGTTCTACGACACCCGCGTCTCGGAGTGGGAACCCTGCGTACGGCAGGCCGTCGAGCGCGGTGAACTGCCACGGGACACCGACGCGCGCGAGGTGGTCCGCGCCGTCTCCGCCCCCCTGTACTACCGTCTGCTGACCACCGCCGAACCGCTCGACGAGGCGACCGCGGACCGCGCCGCGGAAGCCGCTGCGGCGGCGGCACGGGCGGGGGCCTTCGCGACGGCCGGACACTGAGGAGGACGGAGGCCCGGAAGGCGGGACGACCCCGGCCCGGCACGGACGACGAGTACGCGGGCGCGCCGCCCGGCGGCGGACCCCCGGACACGGACCGCTTCCGGCGGGCACGCGGAATCCGCCATTGCCGCCGGCGCACCGGAGCGGCGAAGCGGCCCGGCGCGGTTCCCGGCCGGACGGACGCGCGCACGGCGCTGTCGTGCGCGAACACCGGCCGGCTCCCGCCGCGGGAGCATCACCACGGATCCTTCACCGGACGCACACTTCCAGCCGACCCGTGTTCCCGCCGTTCCGGGTGGTGCAGACGGTGCGCGGTGCCCGTGCCTAGTGTCCCGGGCCATGCGAACCACACGAACGAGACGCTTCGGTCTCGCCACCATCATCGCCCTCGCCCTCGCCCTGTTCGGCCTGGCGCCCTCCGCGAGCGCCGCCGAACCGGGCCCGGCCGAGCTGTCGTTCAGCACCGACGCGGCGACCACGCAGCCGGGCGGCGCGGTGAACCTGTCGATGACGATCAAGAACAACAAGACGTACGACATCTGGTTCGTCTACCAGACGATCGACCCCACCTGGCTGACCACCCAGCGCCCCGACCTCAAGTACAGCTTCACCGGCTGCAGCCTGGCCACGGAGAACGGGGCCGTGCCGTGTTCCGGGACCGGGCCGGCCAACCTGGGCGCCAACTACGGCGCCACCATCCCGCCCGGCCAGAGCCGCACCGTCACGCTGACGCTGCAGGTCGCCGCCGACTCCGGCTGCAACGGCAACATCGGCTTCTACTCGTACTACTACGCCGAGTTCAGCGACTCCACCAGCGTCAACGGCGGCCCGGTCTACACGCCGGAGACCCGCGTCCTGTGCGCCTGACCGCACCTCTCCCCGCGTACCGAGCACCGGCGGCGGCCGGCCCCACGACGGGCCGGCCGCCGCCGCCCCGTGATCACGCGTGACCTGATCTCGCGCCAGGGCCGGCCGGCGCACTGGTGGAGACCTCTGGCACCGAGACCCCGCGGAGCCTGGTGTTCCGCGGCCGCTCGGTTCCGTTTCACAGCAGTACACAGGCCCTGCGGCGCGTTCGACCTGCCGGGACGCGGCGCCGACCGGCGACCGGGGGACGCGCCGGCAGGGGGCGGATGGACACATGTACTTTTCCGTCAAGTTCCGCAGCAGGCACACGAAAGCTCCACACAGACCTCACTATGTGACACGACGGATGCGTCGACGACCGGCGTCTCAGGGGGACGGCGGCGTGGTCATGGGGTGGGGGCTCCGAAGGGGGCGGCCGACCCCTGTCCGGGGGAGGGAATCTCACCGCATGAAGCGGACCATTCGCACGACGGCGCTCACAGTGGGCGCGCTGATAGCGTCGCTGGCTCTACCGGCCGGCACGGCCCGGGCGGACGCCCCGGCACCGCGCATCGACCTGCGGGTGCTGGTCGTGAGCGACGGCGGACCGGCCACCGACGCCATCGCCGCCGAGCTGGAGACCGCGGGGACGCCGTACACGGAGATCGACCTCGCAGCCGCGGGCCGGCCGACGATCGACGCCGGCTTCCTGGCGGACACCGTGGACGGACGGCCCCGCGCCAAGTTCCAGGCCGTGGTCATGCCCAACGACAACCCCTTCCCGGCGGGCTCGGGCGAGATGGCGGCGCTGGCCGCCTACGAGAGGACGTACGGGATCCCGCAGGTCGACGCGTACACCTACGCGCGTCCCGAGGTCGGGCTCCAGTACGCGGTCGGCACCGGGTACGCCGGCAGCCTGGACGGCGTGCGGGCCGAGGTGACGCAGGCCGGTCTGGCGGGCCCCTTCGGCTATCTGGACGGGGCGGTGCCGTTCGAGGACAACTCCCCCACCGTGGGCGAGTCCTACGCCTACCTGTCGACGCCCGCGCCGGGCGCGGACTTCGTCCCCTACGTCCAGGCGGCGATACCCGGGCGGGCGACGAAGGGCTCGCTGGTGGGCGAGTACCGGCACGACGGGCGGCGCGAGCTGGTCGTCACCTTCGTCTACAACCGGTACCAGCAGCAGTTCCGGCTGCTGGCCCGGGGCATCGTGGAGTGGATGACCGGCGGGGTCCACCTGGGCGCCGACCGCAACTACTTCGCGGTCCACGTCGACGACGTGTTCGCGGCCGACGACCGCTGGGACACCCAGCTCAACTGCACGCCCGGCGACGTGGACTGCGCGCCGGGCGAGGGGACGCCGAACCCGATCCGCATGGTCCCCGCCGACGTCGACCACGCCACCGCCTGGCAGGACAGCAGGAACTTCACCCTCGACCTGGCCTACAACGGCTCCGGCAGCGTCGACCACCGCGAGGACAACAACGGCGCCGACCCGCTCGCCGACAAGCTGATCGCCGAGCGCGGCGCGTTCCGGTGGATCAACCACACGTACACGCACGCCTTCCTCGGCTGCGTCCAGGACGTCAGCGTCGTGCCGTGGAAGTGCGCCACGAACGCCGACGGCAGCACCCGGTGGGTCTCCCGCAACGAGATCGCGGACGAGATCGCCACCAACCGCGTCTGGGGCCAGGCGGCAGGACTCCCGCTGGACAACGACGAGTTGGTGACCGGTGAGCACTCCGGGCTGAAGGTGACCCCGCAACAGCCGGTGGACAACCCGAACCTGGGCCCCGCCCTGACGGACAACCGTGTCGCCTGGCTCGGCTCGGACAACTCCCGCGACCCCGTGCAGCGCCGGGTCGGCAGCGCCACCACGGTCTCCCGCTACCCGATGAACATCTTCTACAACGCCGGGCGGGCGGCCGAGCAGGTCGACGAGTACAACTGGATCTACACCAGCCGCGCCCAGGGCGGCAGCGGCATCTGCGAGGACAATCCGGCCACCTCCACGTGCCTGACCGCACCGCTGGACCCCGCCACCGGCTACACGGACCACATCGTGCCCCTGGAGACGCGGATCGCGCTCGGGCACGTCCTCGCCAACGACCCCAAGCCGCACTTCATCCACCAGTCGAACCTCGCCGAGGACCGCATCGCCTACCCCGTCCTCGACGGCGTCCTGGACGGCTACGCCGGTCTGTTCGCCGACAACACCCCCGTGGTGAACCTGCGCATGGAGGCCATCGGCGTCGAACTCCAGCGCCGGGCGGCCTGGCAGGCGGCCGTCGACGCCGGTCACGTCACCGCCTACCGCGTCGGCGCGGCCGTGACCGTCGAGGCGCCCGGCGGCGTCGCCGTGCCGGCGACCATGCCCGCCGGCACCCAGCGCGCGGGCACGGGCTTCGGCGACGCCTACGCCGGTGCGGTGTCCGGCTGGACCACGCCCGGGGCCGGGGACGCCCTCGCCCTCACCCTGCCGTCGTCGGCCACCGCTCCCCAGGTGGCCGCCGGTTCCGGCGACACGGCCGCCACGACGCCGGCCGCTCCGCGCACCCGGGTACCGGCCGGCGTGAGCGAGCCGGTGCCCCACGGCACGGAGCGCTGAGCGCCCACCGCAGGTCCTGCCACCCCACACCCCGGCCGTGGAGCACATGAATGCACGTTCCCCACGGCGCGCGGCGCCCCGGCGCGCCGCGCGTCACCCTGCTCACCGAAGGTACCTACCCGCACAGTCACGGCGGAGTGAGTGTCTGGTGCGACCAGCTCGTCACCGGCATGCCCGACCTGGACTTCGACGTCGTCGCCGTCACCGGCACCGGGCGCGAGCCGGTCGTCTGGGACGTCCCCGGGCACGTCTCCCGGGTCGTGTCCGTGCCCATGTGGGGGCCCGCCCCGCAGGGGCGCCCCCCGCGCGGGCGCGAGCTCAACCGGCTCGAGGCCGCCTACGAGCGGTTCGTGACCGCGCTGCTCGACCCGCGGGCCGAGGACGGGTTCGGCCCCGCCCTGTACCGGATGGCACGGGCCGCCGCGGACGGCCGGCTGAGCCCCTTCCTGCGCGGTGACCGGGCGACCGGCGTCCTGACCGCCGTCTGGAACCGGCCGGGACTCGCCGTGCGCGAGGCCAGGCCCACCCTCCACGACGCGGTGACGGCGACCGGCCTGCTGGAGCACGCCCTGCGGCCGCTGGCCGCCCCGTGCCCGGAACAGGGCGTGGCGCACGCGGTCAGCGGCGGCGTCGCGGTGCTGCCGGGGCTGGCCGCCCTGGAACGGCACGGGGTGCCCCTGCTGCTGACGGAGCACGGCGTCTATCTGCGCGAGCGGTACCTCGGTTACCGCACGGCGCCCTACCGGTGGCCGGTGAAGGCACTCGTCCTGGGCTTCTTCCGGCTGCTCGCGGAGGAGACCTACCGCAGGGCCGCCCTGATCACCCCCGGCAACCGCTACAACCGGCTGTGGGAGGAACAGGGCGGCGCCGCCCCGGAGTCCATACGCACCGTCTACAACGGCGTCGACCCGGCCGCGTTCCCGCCCGCCGGTCCCGAGCCCGCGGAGCCCGTGCTCAGCTGGGCCGGCCGGGTCGACCCGATCAAGGACCTGGAGACCCTGATCCGCGCCTTCGCCCTGGTGCGGGCGGAAGTACCCGCGGCGCGGCTGCGGCTGTTCGGCGGCACCCCGCGCGGCGGCGAGGCCTACCGGGAGCGCTGCGAGGCGCTGGCGGCGCAGCTCGGTCACGGCGACGCCGTGGCCTTCGAGGGCCGGGTGGAGGACATCAAGGACGCGTACGCCGCCGGGAACGTGGTGATGCTGTCCAGCATCAGCGAGGGCTTCCCCTTCACCCTGATCGAGGCCATGTCCTGCGGCCGGGCGACCGTCTCCACGGACGTCGGCGGTGTCCGGGAGGCCGTCGGCGACACCGGACTCGTCGTACCGCCCCGCGACCCGGCCGCCATGGCCGCCGCCGCCCTGGAGCTGCTGGGCGACCCGGTGCGGCGCCGGGCGATGGGCGAGGCGGCGCGGCTGAGGGTGATCGAGCAGTTCACGCTCCGGCAGACCATCGACACCTTCCGGTCCATCTATCTGGAGCTGTCGGCGTTCGGCGCGGCCGCCACGGCCCCGGTGGGCGAGCGGGAACCCTTCGCGGCGGTGGGCGCGGCACCGGTGAGGAGCGCGACCGGATGAGCGGACCCATGTCGCTGGAGCCCGGCGGCGCGGAGCAGGACACGCTGGCGCTGCGCCTCGCCGACACCCGTACGCCCGCCCCGCGCGCGGCCGACCACCACACGCTCGCCCTGGTGCGGCCCGGGTACGGCGCGCAGCACGCGGCGGTCGACGGGCTGGCCGCCGAACTCGCCGACCGCATCGCCCCGGCCGTCCACCCCTACGAGGTGGCCGCGCTGCTGGAGTCGGAGGGTCTGACCGGCGAGGTGATCGCGGACCGGTACGGCCACCGCGACCTCTTCTCGCTGGCCACGGCGTTGTACGAGCGTGTCCCGCGCACCTTTCCCGAGCCGCCGCTGCCCGCCGACCCCTGGCGGCCCGACCATGTGCGCTGCGCGCTGCGCGGCGCCCTGTTCGCGCTGCCCGGTCTCGGCTACGCGCTCGCCGGGCGCCTGCTGCCCCACGGCGGCACGGTGACCGCGCTGGTGGTGGCGGGGCTGGTGTCCTGGGCGTGGAACCAGGCGCTGGGCCACCGGGCGTACCTGCGCCTGGCGACCGGGCGCCGGGAGGCGGGCCGCACGCTGCTCAAGGGGGCGCCGCTGGGCGCCGCCGCCGCGGTCGCCGCCGGGGCGCCGCTCGCCGGGTCGGGCGCGGCGGCGGCGGCCGTGGCGGTCCAGTCGGGCTACCTCGCCGCGGCGGGCGTGCTGCTGGTGCTGGGCCGGGAGCGGCTGCTGCTGGCCGCGCTCGTGCCGGTGGTCGCCGGCTCCGCGGTGCTGCCCTGGTGGGAGCCCGGGGGCCTGCTGCGGGCCGGCCTGCCGCTGCTGTCGCTGTGCGGCGCGGCCGGTGCGGCCGGCTGGGCGCTGCGCGGCACCCTGACGGCGGCGCCCGTACCGGGGGCCACGCGTCCGCGGCCGTCGCGGTCGCTGCCGTACGGCCTGTTCGGTCTGGCCGCCGGGGTGCTGGTGTTCCTGGCGGGCCGGGAGCAGCCGTGGGCGGTGGTCGTGCTGACCGTGAGCATGGGTCCGGCGGAGTGGCTGCTGTACCGCTTCCGCGGTCTGTCGGTGGCGGCGCTGCGGGCCACCGCCACCCCGGCCGGGTTCCGGCTGCGTGCGGCCGCCGTCCTCGCCGGCTGCCTGCTGGCGTACGCCGGGCCGCTGGTCCCGGCGGCGCTGCTGGTGGACGCCGACCCGGTGGCGACGGCGCTGCTCGCGGTGGTCCTGTGGACCTCGCTGCTCCTCCAGGCCTTCGGCGTGGCCTGGCCGCCCGCCGCCCTGTGCCTCGCGGCGGCCGCGGGCGCCGGCGCCGTCGCCCTGTACGGCCTCCCACCGGGTACGGCGGCGCTGCCGCTGTGCTGCGGGATCGCCGCGCTCTGTCTCACCGGGTGCGCGCTGGGGCTGCTGGGCCGGCCGGCCGCCCATGCCTGACCCCGGCCGTCCCGCACGGCACCACCGCCGACGTCCCCCGCGGCCCGTCGTCCGATCCACCACCGCACCGCTCACCGACCGGAAGGACCCCGCGTGACCTCCACACCGCTCGCCGCCGTCACCGGAGCCGAGGGATTCATCGGCTCGCACCTCACCGAGGCGCTCGTCGCCTCCGGGCACCGGGTGAGGGCCATGGCGCAGTACAACTCCTTCTCCTCCTACGGCTGGCTGGAGACCCTCTCCCCCGACGTCCTCGACCAGGTCGAGATCGTCCTCGGCGACGTCCGCGACCCCGGCTCGGTCCGGCACCTGGTGGAGGGCGCCGACTGCGTGTACCACCTGGCCGCCCTCATCGCGATCCCGTACTCCTACCGGGCGCCGCACAGTTACGTGGACACCAACGTCACCGGCACCCTGAACGTGCTGGAGGCGGTGCGCGCCCAGGGCACGCCCCGGCTGGTGCACACCTCCACCAGCGAGACGTACGGCACCGCGCAGACGGTGCCGATCACCGAGGACCACCCGATCAACACGCAGTCCCCGTACGCCGCTTCGAAGGCGGGCGGGGACCGGCTGGCCGACAGCTACCACGCCAGCTTCGACACCCCGGTGGTGACGCTGCGGCCCTTCAACACCTACGGTCCCCGGCAGTCCATGCGGGCGGTGATCCCCACCGTCATCGGCCAGGTGGCCGCCGGGGAACGGACCATCACCCTAGGAGACCTGCGCCCCACCCGGGACTTCACCTTCGTCAAGGACACCGCGCAGGCCTTCCTCGCGGTGGGCACCGCGCCCGCCGAGCGGGTCGTGGGCCGCACCTTCAACGCCGGCACCGGCGGCGAGATCTCGGTCGGCGACCTGGTGGCGCTCATCGGCAAGGTGATGGACACCGCGCTCGACGTGCGGGAGGACGCCCAGCGGCTGCGGCCGGCCAACTCCGAGGTGATGCGGCTGGTCGCGGACGCGAGCCGGCTGCGGGAGGCGACCGGCTGGGAGCCGGCGCACGACCTGGAGCAGGGCCTCGCACACACGGTGGAGTTCTTCCGCGACCCGGCCAACCTGGCCCGCTACAAGACCGGCATCTACAACATCTGACCCGACCGGCACGTTGACCGAGGGGGAACCTCATGCACGCAGTGATCCTGGCCGGCGGCAAGGGCGTCCGGCTGCGGCCCTACACGACCGCGCTGCCCAAGCCGCTCGTGCCCATCGGCGACCAGCACGCCATCCTGGAGATCGTCCTGCGCCAGCTCGCCTCGGCCGGGTTCACCGGCTGCACGATCGCCATAGGACACCTCGGTGAGATCATCCGCGCCTACGTCGGCGACGGCTCCCAGTGGGGCCTGACCGTGGACTACTCCACGGAGGAGAGCCCGCTGGGCACGATGGGGCCGCTGCTGACGATGCGCGAGCGGCTGCCGGAGCACTTCCTGGTGATGAACGGCGACGTCCTCACCGACCTCGACTACGCCGACGTCCTGCGCCGGCACGAAGGCTCCGGCGCCCCGCTGACCATCGCCACGTACGCCCGCAAGGTGCACATCGACTTCGGGGTGCTGACCACCGACGCCAGCAAGGTCGTGGGGTTCACCGAGAAGCCCAGCATGGACTACCGCGTCTCCATGGGCGTGTACGGGCTGTCCCGGGCGACCCTCGACGGCTACACCGCCGGACTGCCGCTGGGCTTCGACGAGCTGGTGCTGGACCTGCTGCGGGCCGGCGACCCGCCGCACGCCTACGAGTTCGACGGGTACTGGCTCGACATCGGCCGCCCGGACGACTACGACCGGGCGAACGCCGAGTTCACCAGCCGCAAGTCCCTGCTGCTCAAGGGAGCCTGAGCACCGCATGCGCATCCTCGTTGTGGGCTTCACCGGTTATCTGGGCGCCCATGTCGCCGAGCGGCTCCGTGCCCTGCCGGGCGCGCGGGTCCTCGGCGGCGGCCGCTCGCCCGGCGCCGACGTTCCGGTCGACCTGGCCGCCGGCTCCGTCGACGGGCTGGCCCGGGCCCTGGCGGCGGCGGCGCCCGACGCCGTCGTCAACTGCGCGGGCGCCACCGGCGGTGACGCGGTGGCGCTCGCCGAGCTCAACGCCCGCGGCCCCGCGGTCCTGTGCGCGGCACTGCGCCGGGCCGCTCCCGCGGCCCGGCTGGTCCACCTCGGCTCGGCCGCCGAGTACGGGCCGGGCGAGGCCCTCGTCAAGGTGACGGAGTCGGCGCCCACCCGTCCCCTCACCGCCTACGGGGCCACCAAGCTCGCCGGCACGGTCACGGTCACCGCCTCCGGTCTGGACGCGGTGGTCCTGCGCGTCGGCAACCCGGTGGGCCCCGGCGCCCCGGCCACCGGCCTGCCCGGCCGGGTCACCGCGCTGCTGCGGGAGGCGGGCACGGACCCGGGCGCGGTGCTGCGGCTCGGTGACCTGTCGGCGTACCGGGACTTCGTCGACGTGCGCGACGTCGCGGGGGCGGTGGAGCGGGCGGTGACCTCGCCCGGCCCGGTGCCCGGGATCCTCAACGTCGGCGGCGGGGACGCCGTGCCGGTGCGCGACCTGGTGCGGGTGCTGGCGGAGACGGCCGGTTTCCGCGGGCGCATCGAGGAACGGGGGGACGGCTCCGCCCGTTCGGGGGAGGTGTCCTGGCAGTGCTCCGACATCTCCGCCGCGCGGGCCGCGCTCGGCTGGGAGCCGTCGTACGCGCTCGGCGAGTCGTTGGCCGCGCTGTGGTCGGCAAAGGCGCGGCCACCGTCCCTCCCCGTGGAGAGCGACGTGGCGTCGTGAGCCTGCTGATCCCGCTGTACGTCCACCCCGCCGAGGACCCGGGCGCCTGGCACCGGCTGATCACCGCGGCCGACCGCACGTACGGCGTCGTGATCAACCCCGCGAACGGGCCGGGCGAGGCGCCCGATCCGGCGTTCACCGCGGCGGCCGGGGCGCTGCGCGCGGCGGGCGCCCGGCTGCTGGGCTACGTCGACACGGACTACGGCACCCGCCCCGCGGCCGACGTCGTCGAGGACGCCCGGCGGCACCGGGAGTGGTACGCGGCCGACGGGTGTTTCCTGGACCGGGTGAGCGCGGCCAGGAGCGAACTGCCCGCCCACAAGACGCTGGTGCGTGTCCTGCGGCGGCAGGGCACGACGTGCGTCGTGCTGAACCCGGGGGTCCACCCGGCGCCCGGCTACGCCCGGCTCGCCGACCTGGTCGTCACCTTCGAGGGGCCCTGGTCCACCTACGTGTCGGCGTTCAGCCGGCCCGACTGGACGCGTCGGCACCCGTCCGAGCGGTTCTGCCACCTGGTGTACGGCGTCCCGGAGGCCCTGGCCCCGCTCGCCGTGCGCACCGCCCGCGAGCGGGGTGCCGCGGTCAGCGGGCCCGTCACGGGAGAGCCGCCCAACCCGTGGGCCCGCCTGACGCCCGTCCTGACCGGAGCGCGGCGATGAGGAGGGGGCCGGCCGCCCTGCTGACCGCGCTGCTCCTCGCGGTGGTGGCCGGCTGTTCGGGGGGCGGGGGCGGGCAGGACCGCGGTCCGGACCCCACGCCCCGCCGGGAGCTGTGGCAGCCGCGCCCCGGGCTGGCCTGGCAGTGGCAGCTGGACGGGAGGGTGGATCCGTCGGCCGACGTCCCGGTCTACGACATCGACGGCTTCGAGAACGGCGCGGCGGACGTGGCCCGCCTCCACCGCGCCGGACGCAAGGTGATCTGCTACATCAACGTGGGCGCCTGGGAGAGCTTCCGCCCGGACAGGGACGACTTCCCCCGGGCGGTGCTGGGGGCGCCCAACGGCTGGCAGGGCGAGCGGTGGCTCGACATCCGCCGCGTCTCCGTGCTGCGGCCGATCATGGAGCGGCGGTTCGACATGTGCCGGGACAAGGGGTTCGACGCGGTGGAACCCGACCTGGTGGAGGGGTACGGCAACGAGACGGGCTTCCCGCTCACCGCGCGGGACCAGCTGGCGTACAACCGCATGATCGCCGAGATCGCGCACGAGCGCGGCCTGTCCGTGGGGCTCAAGAACGACCTGCCGCAGATCCCGCAGCTGGTGGACGACTTCGACTTCGCGGTCAACGAGGAGTGCGCGCAGTACGGCGAGTGCGAGCGGCTGACGCCGTTCGTCGAGGCCGGCAAGGCGGTCTTCCACGTCGAGTACGCCGAGCCGCCCGGCCGCTTCTGCCCGCAGTCGCGCCGGCTGGGGCTCTCGTCGATGCTGAAGAAGCCGGAGCTCGGGGTCTGGCGCCGGGCCTGTTGACCACGGAGTACGGCAGGATGGAGCCATGAGCGTAGTCAAGATCAACGTACTGACCGTGCCGGCCGAGCAGCGCGAGACGCTGGAGAAGCGCTTCGCCTCGCGGGCCCACGCGGTGGAGAGCTCCGACGGCTTCGAGTGGTTCGAGCTCCTGCGCCCCGTCGAGGGCACCGACTCCTACCTCGTCTACACGCGGTGGCGCGACGAGGAGTCCTTCCAGGCGTGGATGGAGGGCCCCATGAAGGCGGCGCACCAGGGCGGCGGCGCGGAGGGCGGCGAACGTCCCAAGCCGGCGGCGAGCGGATCCACGCTGTGGTCGTTCGAGGTGGTGCAGCAGGCGGCTCCGAAGGGCGAGTAGCTCTCGGCGGGGCGGGCTCGACGGCGTCGGCCGCCGGCCCGCCCCGCGTCCGTCTCCTTCGTCAACCTCATGGCGAGGTGCGGGTGTTGGCGTTGGCGTGGTGCGGTGGACTATGTTGCCGACATGACTACCGGGACGGCGTTGCGCCACACACGGATCGGTGACCCGGTGCTCCGCTGAGCGCCGTACGGGTCGGCAGGGGCCCGCTGTTCGATCGTGGAGCCCGCGCTGCCGCGCGGGCTCCGCCTCCGTCGTGTTGATCCGAGGCTCGGCACATCGACCACGACAGGAGAACCCATGCCCACCAAGATGCTGCACATCCCCACCGCGGACGGCCAGGCCGATGCCTTCGCCGCGTTTCCCGACGACGGCGAGCGGCACCCAGGGGTGGTGATGTACCCGGACGGCTTCGGCATCCGGCCGGTGCTGCGGGAGATGGCCCGCGAACTGGCCGGGCACGGGTACTACGTACTCGTCCCCAACGTCTTCTACCGGCACGGCCCGGCGCCGGTCGTCGAGCTTCCGGCGTTCATCGACGAGGAAGCCCGGCCCGCGGTCTTCGCCCGGCTGATGCCCCTGATCGAGGCGCATACCGCCGACCGTGTCCTGCGGGACGCCGACGCCTACCTCGGGTTTCTCACCGCCCAGCCCGAGGCCGACGCCGGACCGGTCGCGGTGACCGGCTACTGCATCGGCGGCCTCCTGGCGACGCGCACCGCCGCCGCCCACCCCGGCCGGGTGGCCGCCCTCGCCGCGTTCCACGCTCCCGTTGGCGCGGCCGGGCCCGACGCTCTCGCCGCCGTCACCGCCCGGGTCCACTTCGGCCACGCGTCGTCCGACCTGACGCCCGAGGCACTGCGCGAGCTCAACCAGGCCCTGGACGACGCGAAGGTCGACCACACCTCCGAGATCTACCCCGGCACCGTCCACGGCTTCACCATGGCCGACACCGACGCCTTCGACCCCGCCGCCCTGCGGCTGCACTGGGACCGCCTGCTCCCCCTCCTCGCCCGCGCCCTCGCCCACGAC
The DNA here is from genome assembly GCF_055564355.1 of Streptomyces sp. NPDC029152. Lineage (NCBI taxonomy): Bacteria > Bacillati > Actinomycetota > Actinomycetes > Kitasatosporales > Streptomycetaceae > Streptomyces > Streptomyces sp. NPDC029152. The sequence goes on from NZ_JBVHWR010000014.1 coordinate 167,479, forward strand.
TGAGCCTGCGGCCCGGACACCACGAGGAGAACGCGGCGGTGGCGCCCAGGGCCGGTCCGGTCCTGGGCGCCACCGCCGTCGCGTCGGCTCAGCTCAGCTCGACGAGGAGGTCGCCGCCCTCGACCTGCTGGATGCGGTTGATGGCCAGCCTGCCGACGGTCCCGGACCTGGGCGCGGTGATGGCGGCCTCCATCTTCATCGCCTCGATGGTGGCCACGGTGGCACCGGCCTCCACCGCGTCGCCCTCGGCGACGGCGAGGGTCACCACGCCGGCGAAGGGCGCCGCGACGTGGCCCGGGTTGCCCCGGTCGGCCTTCTCGGTGACCGGGACGTCGGAGGCCGCCGCGCGGTCGCGGACCTGGATGGGCCGCAACTGGCCGTTGAGCGTGGACATCACGGTGCGCATGCCGCGTTCGTCGGCGTCGCCGACGGCCTGGAGCTCGATGAGCAGCCGCACACCGGGGTCGAGGTCGACCGTGTACTCCTTGCCCGGACGCAGTCCGTAGAAGAAGTCCTTGCTGTCCAGCACGCTGGTGTCGCCGTAGGTGCCGCGGTGGGCGTCGAACTCGCGCGCCGGGCCGGGGAACAGCAACCGGTTGAGCGTGGCCCTGCGGTCCTTGGCCAGACCGGTGCGGTCGTCGGCGCTCAGCTCCGCCACCGGCTTGGCCTCGGCGCGGCCCCGCAGCGCCTTGGTGCGGAACGGCTCGGGCCAGCCCCCGGGCGGGGTGCCCAGCTCGCCGCGCAGGAAGCCGATCACCGAGTCGGGGATGTCGAACCGGTCGGGCTCCGCCTCGAAGTCGGCCGGGGAGACACCGGCGCCCACCAGGTGGAGGGCGAGGTCGCCGACCACCTTCGAGGAGGGCGTGACCTTCACCAGGCGGCCCAGCATGCGGTCGGCGGCGGCGTACATCGCCTCGATGTCCTCGAAGCGGTCGCCCAGGCCCAGCGCGATGGCCTGGGTGCGCAGGTTGGAGAGCTGGCCGCCGGGGATCTCGTGGTGGTAGACGCGCCCGGTCGGCGAGGCGAGGCCCGCCTCGAAGGGCGCGTAGACCTTGCGGACGCTCTCCCAGTACGGCTCCAGGTCTCCGACGGCCTGGAGGTCGAGGCCGGTGGGCCGCTCGGTGTGGTCGGTGGCGGCGACGATCGCCGACAGCGACGGCTGCGAGGTGGTGCCCGCCATGGACGCCACCGCCCCGTCCACCGCGTCCGCGCCGGCCTGGACCGCGGCGAGGTAGGTGGCGAGCTGGCCGCCGGTGGTGTCGTGGGTGTGCAGGTGCACCGGCAGGTCGAACTCGCGGCGCAGCGCGGAGACGAGGGTGGCGGCGGCCGGGGCGCGCAGCAGGCCGGCCATGTCCTTGACGGCCAGCACGTGGGCGCCCGCGTTCACGATCTTCTCGGCGAGCCGCAGGTAGTAGTCGAGGGTGTAGAGCCGCTCCGAGGGGTCGGACAGGTCGGCGGTGTAGCACAGGGCCACCTCCGCGACCGTCGAGCCGGTCTCGCGCACGGCGTCGATGGCGGGCCGCATCTGGTCGACGTCGTTGAGGGCGTCGAAGATGCGGAAGACGTCGATGCCGGTGGCCGCGGCCTCCTGCACGAAGGCGTCGGTGACCTCGGTCGGGTACGGGGTGTAGCCCACGGTGTTGCGGCCGCGCAGCAGCATCTGGAGGCAGATGTTGGGCACGGCCTCGCGCAGGGCGGCCAGCCGCTCCCACGGGTCCTCGGCGAGGAAGCGCAGCGCGACGTCGTAGGTGGCGCCGCCCCAGCACTCCAGGGACAGCAGCTGCGGCAGGGTGCGGGCGACCACGGGGGCGACGGCGAGCATGTCCTTGGTGCGCACCCGGGTGGCGAGCAGCGACTGGTGGGCGTCGCGGAACGTGGTGTCGGTGACGCCGATGGTGGGCGACTCGCGCAGCCAGTGGGCGAAGCCCTCGGGGCCGAGCTCGGCGAGCCGCTGCCGGGAACCGGCCGGGGGTTCACCGGCGGGCAGCGGCGGCAGCTTGGTCAACGGGTCGATCAGTTCGGGGCGCTCGCCGTGCGGCTTGTTGACCGTGACGTCGGCGAGGTAGGTCAGCAGTTTGGTGCCGCGGTCGGCCGACTGCCGGGCGGTGAGCAGGTGCGGGCGCTGCTCGATGAACGAGGTGGTGACGTGGCCGGCCTGGAAGTCGGGGTCGTCCAGGACCGCCTGGAGGAAGGGGATGTTGGTGGCGACGCCGCGGATGCGGAACTCGGCCACGGCGCGCCGGGCGCGGTTCACGGCGGTGCCGAAGTCGCGGCCCCGGCAGGAGAGCTTGACCAGCATCGAGTCGAAGTGGGCGCTGATCTCCGTACCGGCGTGGGTGGTTCCGCCGTCGAGGCGGATGCCCGAGCCGCCCGGCGAGCGGTAGGCGCTGATCGTGCCGGTGTCCGGGCGGAAGCCGTTGGCGGGGTCCTCGGTGGTGATGCGGCACTGGAGGGCGGCGCCGCGCAGGGTGATGCTCTCCTGGGCGAGGCCGAGGTCGGCCAGGGTCTCGCCGGCGGCGATCCGCAGCTGGGACTGGACGAGGTCGACGTCGGTGACCTCCTCGGTGACCGTGTGCTCGACCTGGATGCGCGGGTTCATCTCGATGAAGACGTGGTTGCCGTCGCGGTCGACGAGGAACTCGACGGTGCCGGCGTTGCGGTAGCCGATCTGCCGGGCGAACCTCACGGCGTCGGCGCAGATCCGCTCGCGCAGCCGGGGGTCGAGGTTGGGGGCGGGCGCCAGCTCGATCACCTTCTGGTGACGGCGCTGCACCGAGCAGTCCCGCTCGAAGAGGTGGATGACGCCGCCCTGCCCGTCGGCGAGGATCTGCACCTCGATGTGGCGGGGTTCGACGACCGCCTTCTCCAGGAAGACCGTGGAGTCGCCGAACGCGGACGCGGCCTCGCGGGACGCCGCCTCGATGGACTCGCGCAGCTGGGCGGGGTCCTCGACGCGGCGCATGCCGCGGCCGCCGCCGCCCGCGACGGCCTTGACGAACACGGGGAAGCCGATGGAGTCGGCGGCGCGGACGAGTTCGTCGACGTCGGTGGAGGGGGCGGAGGAGCCGAGGACCGGTACCCCGGCCTCACGGGCGGCGGCCACGGCACGGGCCTTGTTGCCGGTCAGCTCCAGGATCTGCGCGCTCGGTCCGACGAACGTGATGCCCGCCTCCTCGCAGGCCCGGGCGAGCTCGGGGTTCTCGGACAGAAACCCGTAACCCGGGTAGACCGCGTCCGCCCCCGCGCGGCGTGCCGCGCGGACGATCTCCTCGACGGAGAGGTAGGCGCGCACCGGGTGCCCCGGCTCCCCGATCTCGTACGCCTCGTCGGCCTTGAGCCGGTGCAGCGAGTTGCGGTCCTCGTGCGGGAAGACCGCGACGGTGCGCGCGCCCAGCTCGTAGCCTGCGCGGAACGCGCGAATCGCGATCTCACCGCGGTTGGCGACCAGCACCTTGCGGAACATTCTGGATCCCTTCAGCCTGCCGGTGACGGAAGACCATCGTGTCGGCGGCACCGCCGGTACGCCATGTGAGCCGGGCCACTCCCGGGGCCTCCCCCGGGCCCCGGCTTCCTCAGCGGACTCTGTCGGCTTCCTTAAGGCTTCTTGAAGATGCCCTCCGACGGGCGTATCCGCACGGTGCCCGTCCTAGGCTCTCGGCAACCCCCCACGGTCCCGGTGGACGCGCTCGCGTCCACCGGGTCTCCCGCTGCCGACCGACAAGCCGAGGTGTCCTGCCGCATGGGTTCCCGCCGAGCCGCTCGCCCGTCCCGTTCCCACGCCCGTCCCCATCGCGGGCCGGGGAGGCGCGGCACCGTGCTGGTGCTCGGCGTCGCCGTCACGGCGGGCCTCGGGATCACCCTGGCCGTGACCGGGGGCGAGGACGGCGCTCCCGCGGACCGGGTCACGGTGAGTTCCGCCGGCGAGGGGCCGCGCACCGAGGAGACGGCGGGGGGCGCGGCGGCGGTCTCCCCGTCGGCGAGCCCGGGTGCCACGGCGGGCGCCTCGCCCCGGGCGGGCGCGACGCCCGGCGCCGAGCCGTCGAGGACGGCGAGCCCGTCCGCCGGGCGGACGGAGAAGTCCCCCCGGCCCGCGTCCACGGCTTCCGCGAGGGCGACGGTGAGGAGCGGATCCGACCGGCCCGCGGGAGGCGGCGGCGCGGGTTCCGGCAGCGGACCGGGTTCCGGCTCGGCACCGGGTCCGGACTCGGCACCGGGTCCGGGGGCCGGCGGGGCGGGTGGGGCCGAGGCGCAGGTCCTCGCGCTCGTCAACGAGGAGCGGGCCGCGGCCGGCTGCTCGCCGGTCACGGCGAACGACCGGCTGACCCGGGCCGCCGACGACTACAGCGACGTCATGGCCGCGAGCGGGGTGATGTCCCACACCGGGCCCGACGGCTCCACGATGGCGAGCCGGGTCGAGGCCGCCGGCTACGCGTGGTCCACGCTCGGCGAGAACATAGCCCGGGGGCAGTCCGACGCCGCCTCGGTGATGGAGTCGTGGATGAACAGCCCGGGGCACCGGGCGAACATACTCAACTGTTCCTTCGAGGAGCTGGGGGTCGGCGTGCACTTCGGCGACGGCGGCCCCTGGTGGACGCAGGACTTCGGCGCGGGCCGCTGAGGCCGGTCAGCGCCCGGCGCCGGCGAGCGCGAACGACACCCGCACCCGCGCGCCGCCCAGCGGTGAGCGGGTGATCGCCAGCTCGCCGTCCGCCGCGCGGGCCGCCCGGGCCACGATGTCCAGGCCGAGCCCGGTGGACCCGCCGACGCTGACGCCCCGGGTGAGCGCGGCCTCGGGATCCGCGACGCCCGGCCCGGCGTCGTCCACGGTGAGGAGCACGTGCCGGTCGGCCCGCTCCACGCGGACGGCGAAGGCCGTGCCCTCGGGGGTGTGCCGGAAGACGTTGCCGATCAGGGCGTCGACGACGGCCGCCAGGTCGTCCTCGGAGAAGGCGACCGGCGTGGGGCGCGGGGTGAAGGACCGCTCGTAGGGCCGTTCCTGCTGGGCGGCCAGGACCGACCAGAAGTCCAGGCGCATGGCGACCACCTCGGCCGCGTCGCTCCCCTTCGCCGTGCCCGCGCCCCCGCCGAGCTGGGCGGCGGCCAAGGGCGTACGGGCCGCCGCGATGATCGCGTCGAGTTCGCTCTCCAGCTGCCCGGCGGCCTCCGTGACCCGCCGGGCGCCGGGCGTCGCGCCCATCCGGTCGGCCTCCAGGTAGAGGGCGGTCAGCGGGGTGCGCAGCCGGTGGGAGAGGTCGGCGACCAGTTCCCGTTCGACGGCGAGCAGGTCGACCACCCGGTCGGCCATGGTGTTGAACGCCGCACCGGCCTCCTGCAGCTCGGGCGGGCCGTCCGGTTCCACGCGTACGTCGAGGTCGCCGGCGCCGAGGGCCAGCGAGGCGCGCTTCAGGCTCCGGGAGGAACGCACGACGCGGGCGCCGAGCCGGTCGGCGACCAGTACCGAGCCGCCGACCAGGCCGAGCGCGAGGAGCGCCATCACGCCCCAGGAGGCGGCCACGCCGCGGGTCAGGTCGGCGGCCGGTACGTAGGCCTCCACGACGGCGACCCGGTCGCCGCGCAGGACGACGGGCTGGAGGTAGACCCAGCCGTCGGCGGTGTCCACGGCGAGCGTCTCGCGTCCGCGCACCGCCCGGTCGAGGGCGTCCTCGGGCGCGTGCGGGGTGCCGACGAAGCCGCCGTCGGGCAGCCGCACCACGAGCTGGTCCGGGGAGCCGAGCTCGGTGACGGCCTGCTGCACGTCGGCGCGCCGGGTGGTGAGGGCGAGCACCGGGGAGAGGGCGGCGGCCCGCTGCTCGGCGGCGGTGGTGACCCGGTCGCGGGCCTGTTCGCGCACGAGGAGGGCGAGCGGTACGAGGAAGGACAGGGCCACCATCGAGGTGACGGCCAGGGCGATGCCGGCGAGGGCACGCCTCATGGCGAGCCGACCAGTTTGATGCCGATGCCGCGCACGGTCTGCAGGTAGCGGGGTTCTCGCGCCTTCTCGCCCATCTTGCGGCGGAGCGCGGAGAGGTGGACGTCCACCGTCTGGTCCTCCAGATACGGCTGCTGCCACACCTCGGTGAGTATCCGCTGCCTCGACATGACCTGGTCGGCGTGGGCGGCCAGGTAGGCGAGCAGGTCGAACTCGCGGCGCGTCAGGGGGAGTTCGCGCCCGGCGAGGTGGGCGGTGCGGGCGGTGGGGTCGATGCGCAGCTCACCGACCCGGACGACGGGCGGCCGTGCGGCGCGTGCGTCGGCGGGCGCGGACCGGCGCAGCACGGCGGCGAGGCGGGCCGCGAGCTGGCCGCCGGAGAAGGGCTTGACCAGGTAGTCGTCGGCTCCGGCGTTGAGCAGCCGGATGATCTCGGACTCGTCGTCCCGCGCGGTGGCGACCAGCACGGGCACGCGGGAGATGCCCCGGATCATGCGGAGCACGTCGAGCCCGTCGAGGTCGGGCAGCCCGAGGTCGAGCACCACGATGTCCGGCGGGCTCTTGGTGATCTCGCGCAGCGCCTCGAAACCCTGGTGAGCGGTCTTGACCGCGTGGCCGTGTCCGGCCAGGACCTCGATCAGCGCGGCCCGGATCACGGGGTCGTCCTCGACGACGAGTACACAGGCCATGGGCAGGCACGTTAGCCGGTCCGTCACCATGGTGTCGTGTCCCGTCTCCTGCGTTACCTGCTCATCTGGCTGTCGTGCACGGCGGCCAGCGTCACGGCCGTCATCCTCACCATCCACTTCGTGGTGGGCTCGACCCGGCCCACCGCGCCGGTCGCGCAGTCGGCGCCGCCGCAGGAGCTCCCGGTGCCGCCGCGGCCCGCGCCGTCGCCGAGCCCGAAGCCCTCCTCCCCCAGCCCTTCGCCCACCGGCGAGAAGCCCCGCCCGACGCCTTCCCGCACTCGTGAGGAGCCGCCCGAGCCGAGTCCGGAGCCGACGACGCCGGCCGCCCCCGCCACCTCCCCGCCACCTCCGGCGGGCGGGGGCGGGCGGGGGTGCGAGGAGGGCGGCACGGGTGTCTACACGGTGCCCTCGCAGGGCGGCAGGGCGACCGTGCGCTTCGGGGACGGCGGGGTGTGCCTGGTGTCGGCGGTGCCGGAACAGGGCTTCACGGTGAGTACGGACCAGGGCGCGGCCGAGACGCTGACGGTGACCTTCTCGGCGAGCCGCCACCGGTCGGAGATCACCGCGACGACCGAACCGCGCAGCCAGGCCAGTGTGCGGGAGGTCTCGTTCTGACGCCTCACGGGCGTCCTGTGCCGGCCGTCCGGAGGAGGGCCCTCGGACGGCCGGCGGGCGTGAGGGGTCAGGCGACGGCACAGGCCGATCCGTTGAGGCGGAACGCGGTCGGGGCGGTGTTCGCGGCGCCCTTCCCGGCGATGAATCCCAGGGTGACCGAGCCACCGGCGGGGATGGTGGAGGTGTAGGAGGCGGGGGTGACGCTCACCGTGCCGGCGTGCTGGGCGGGGGTGCCTCCCCACATGTTCGTGACGGTCTGGCCGTCGGCGAAGGCGAAGGCGAGCGTCCAGGTGCCGAGGGGTGCGGCGCCGGTGTTGCGGACGGTGATCTCGCCCTGGAAGCCGCCCGGCCACTCGCCCACGACGCGGTAGCCGATCGAGCAGGTGCCGGTGCTCCGGCCGGTGCTGACGCTCACGGTCGCCGAGCGGGCCGAGCGGTTGCCCGCCGCGTCGCGGGCGCGGACGGCGAAGGAGTAGGCGGTGTCCGGGGTGAGGCCGGTCACGGTCACGGTGCCGGTGGTGCTCGTGGCGATCGTGGTCTCGGTGGCGCCGTCGACGCGGACGACGTCGTAGCCGGTGACGCCCACGTCGTCGGTGGCCGCGCCCCAGGCGAGGGTGACCGAGGTGTCCGTCACCGCGGAGACGGTCGGGGTGCCGGGGGCGGTGGGGGCCTGGGTGTCCTGCGGGGCGCCGTCCGCGTAGACGGTGGCTTCCTCCGCGGTCCGGGCGATGCCGTCGGCGCCGTGGAAGACGCGCTCGCCCCAGGCGCTGAGACGACCGGGGTCGAAGTCGGTCGCGAGGTCGAGCACCGGATCGGTGTTGCCGCTCCAGGACCAGGCGAGGTAGCCGAGGTCCAGCTGCTCGGCGGCGGCCATCACGGTGTCCTCGTCGGGGTCGCCGTACTGGTCGGCGGGGCCGCCGAACTCGCCGATGAGGAGGGGCAGTTTCGCGTCGGCGAAGGCGTGCAGGTAGTCGGTGATCTCCTGGGCGGTGTCGAAGACGCTGTACATGTGGATGGAGAAGATCAGGTTGCCGGTGGGATCGGCGTCGTGGACGGTCCGGGCGTTGTCCCGCATGACGCCTTGCCAGTCCTGACCCCAGTTGGGCGCGTCCACCATGATCACGTGCTGGAGACCGGCGGCGCGCAGTTTCTTCACGGCCGCGATCGTGGGCTCGGTCCAGCCGGCCGGATTCGTGTTGCCCCAGGGCTCGTTGCCGATGTTGACGACGACGTGGCCCTCCTCGCCGGCGAGCACGTCCTTCAGGCCGATCCAGTAGTCGGCCGCGTGGTCGAGCGTGCCGGCCGCCGCGTCCTCGCCGTAGCCGGTGGTGTCGTGCACCTCCAGGACGCAGATCAGCCGGTTGGCCTTGCACTGGCCGATGACGGCCGCCACGTCCGCCGGGCCGTTCTCGCTCCAGCGGTGGCCGTCGGACAGGACGACCCGGACGGTGTTGGCGCCGAGCGCCTTGATGTCGGCCAGCGACCGGGTCCGGTCCGGGTACCAGGTGTGGGCGTGGTTGACCCCGCGCATGACGAAGTCGTTGCCGTCGGCCTCGAGCAGCCGGCCGTCGTCGATGTGCAGACCGGTCGCGACGGCGCGGGCCGGTGGCGGCGCGGCCTCGGCGGCGCCGGGGCACAGGGCCCCGACGACGGCGACGCAGATCAGTGCCGCCGTCGTGGCCCAGAGGCGGGGTGAAAGGTTTCCGCGAGCGGCGGTTCCTGCTGTTCGCACGGCGACTCCAGGGCGTGAGGGGGAGTGACGCGGGACCGAGGAAGCATGGGAGCGCTCCCATGAAGTGCTCCCATGAAACGCATCATGCCGCGTACACGTCAAGATGGCGGACGTGCCGCGCTCCCTCCGGCGGGACGGCCCAGGAGCGTGTCGTCGCCCCGTGGACCGGTGTTCCCCCCCGGTCCGCGGGGCGGCGGCGGAACGTCACCGCCGCAGGTGCTCCAGCACCGCGCGCATCGCCCGGCGCACCGCGTCGCGCGACTCGTCGGTCACGTCGCGGGTCTCGAAGCCGTGGTGGCCGTGCGGCACGTCCACCACCTCGACGCCCGCCCCGCACTCCTCGGCCGCCGCCAGGAACTCCTCGACGCGGGCGGCGATCTCGGGCATCTCCAGCCCCACCCGGGTGAGGACCACGGGCAGGTCGCCGGCCTTCGCCACCGCACGCACCGGATGGAACCGGGTGCCGGACATCCCCCAGTTCGGCAGGGGCGCCAGGACCGGGTAGGTGGCCGCCAGGCAGCGCAGCCACGGCGGCGGCGCGCCCAGCCAGTCGGCGGCGATCAGCCCGCCCCCCGAGAAGAACCACAGCGCGACGCGGTCCGCGTCCACCCGGGGATCGGCCCGGATCCGCTCCACCGCGCCGGCCACGTCCGCGGCGGCCCGCTCGTAGTCGGAGAGGTCGTGCAGCCGGTGGGCGACGACCGCTCCCACCACTCCGCTGCCGGCCGCGTAGCCGGCGTACCCCGTCAGCGTGGGCCAGTCCCTGGGCTCCGGCCTGGCGTCGGCGGGTACCGGACCGCCGTGCACGAACACCATCGCCGGTCGCGGGCCGTCGGCATCGGGAAGGTACAGGTCCACGTTCCCCGTACGCTCCCGGGGGACTTCGGGCAGGTCCAGCAGGAACGGCCGCGGCGGGGCGGGCGGTTCGGCCGTGTCGGCCGGCGCCTGCAGCCGGTGCCCCTCGCCCGCGGCGGCCCGCAGCAGGACGTCCGCCAGGTCGGCGGGGCAGGACAGCATGGGCCAGTGCCCGGTGGGGAGTTCGAAGAAGGACACCCGGGGGTCGACGAGGGCGCGCAGGGCCGGGTCACCGAACCCGACCAGCATCTGGACCATCTCGATGTTCGAGCCGTTGACGGTGCACAGCACGCCGGTGGAGGGCACCTCCGCCACCGCGCCGGTCAGCCGGAGCGGCTGGAGCAGGGTGCCGAGCGGCTGCGGGGCGGCGAGGGCGGTGAGCCGGTCCAGCGCCGCGTCGGAGAGGCCGGCCGTGCTGCCCCAGCGCTCCCACGCGTCGCGGGCCGGGGGCGGCAGCTCCCCCTCGGCGCCCGCTCCCCCGCCGGACCCGGCGCGCCCGGCCAGCCGCTCGCGCAGCGACTGGTCCGGGACGGCGGCCAGGGCCGGGGCGCCGTCGCGCGGCATCGCCGAGTCCAGGTACACGATCCGGTCGATCCGCTCGGCCCGCCGGTCGGCCGCGCCGAGGGCGGGGTGGATGCCGTAGCCGTGACCGACCAGCACGATCCCCCCGTCGTCCGCCGCCCCCTCCTGCGCGCCGACCGCGTCGATCACCGCGAGCACGTCCGCGATGTGCGTCTCCAGGTCGGTGCCGGCCGGCGCGGCGCCTCGCGGCCCGTCGAGCCCGGTGAGGGGCACCGGGTGCGCCACCGCGCCCGCGGCGGTCAGGTGTGCCGCGGTGTTCTCCCACACGTGTGTGCCGGTGAACATGCCCGGCACGAGAATGAACGCGGTCATGGTCTGTCCTCCGTCTCCTCCGTACGCGACCGGCGCACCGGTCCGGGGCCCCTCGGGGCTCGCCGGTACGGTAGGAACTCCCCCTGAGGGAGGTTCAAGTGTTCGTGGCCGGGGACGGGTTGTGCGGGATCGGTGAGCTCGCCGAGCGGGCGGGCGTCACGGTCAAGACCGTCCGCTTCTACTCGGACCGCGGTCTGCTGCCGGAGGCGTCCCGCAGCGCCGGCGGGCACCGTCGGTACGGTCCGGAGGCTCTCGGCAGGCTGCGTCTGATCCGTTCGCTGCGGGCCCTCGGGCTGGCGGTGCCCGAGGTGCGCCGCGTGCTCGACGAGGAGGACGGAGCGGGCGGCGTGCTGGAGGACGCCGTCGCCGGGCGGCTGCGGGAGGTCGGTTCCGAGCTCAGGGCGTTGCGCTGGCGGGAGGCGGCGCTGCGGCTGGTGCACGAGTGCCCGCCCGGGGAGCGTGCCGAGCGGCTGAGGCTGGTCGGCACGGTGGCCTCCCCGCCGAGCACGGCGCCACTGGTCCGGTTCTGGCGCGGCTGGCTGCCGCCGCGGATGCCGGCCCGGGCGACCACCGCGTTCCTCGAGGTGGCGGTGCCCCGGCCGCCCGACGATCCGGCCCCCGCCCAGGTCCTCGCCTTCGCCCGGCTCAACGCCCTCACGCTCGCCCCGTGCCCGGGCACCGCGCAGCCGCAGCCCGAGGCGCACCGGGCCGCCGGGGCGCACGGCGCCGCGGTGCTCTACGCGGGGCTGGCCGAGGCGTACGAGCTGGCGGGGGCGCCGTTGCGCCGAGGCGTGGACCCGCACGCGGGTGAGGCCCTGGACTGCTTCGTGAACGCCTACACGAGCGCGTACGGCGTCCGTGACACTCCGGACTTCCGTCGTGTGCTGGCCCGGCAGCTCGCCGCGGACCCGCGGATCGACCGCTACTGGGAGCTGGTGGCCGATGTGATCACCCCGCCGGGCGCCCGGCCGGAGCCGACGCCCGGTGCCGCGCACGACTGGCTCTTCGCCGCGCTCCGGGCGCAGGCGGCGGCCTGAGCGGCCCGCCCGCGGGGGCACGGTCAGGGCACGTCGCCCCGCCAGTCGAAGCGACGGGGGTCGCCGGGCCTCGGCCCGTAGACGGACCGGCCGCCCGGGCCGTAGCGGCCTATCTCCGTCGCCAGTGCCACTGCCTGGTCGCGTTCGTCCTCGGCGAGGTCGGTGACGTCCAGCAGCAGCCCGTCCAGGGGGCCGCCGACCAGGTGCGCGTACGCGCGCCCCGTCCGCGGCCCGGCGTCGTCGTGGTCGGCGCCGTAGACCCGGCCTCGCATGAACTCCACCTCATCCATGGCAGGCAGCCTCGCATCCGCCACTGACAACGCGGACGGACGGGCCGGGGGCGGGCCGCCGGGAGACAGGGACTGCGGGTGGCGGCGCGGCCGTCCCTCGCCGCGCCGCCGTGCACCGCACCATCCCGCGGGGTCGGGTACCCGCGGGCCTCCCGTCCACGCATCCGCCGTACCGGCGGACGATCGTGGTAGACAACGGGGGTGGTGGGCACCGGCAAGGACATGCTGTGACCGGCACAGCGCGACGACAGGAATGAGTGGCCCGTGCTTGTGAAGACGTTCCGCTGGGCTTTCGCCGTCACCGCCCTCGGCCTCGCCGCGGGAGTGCTCTACGACGGGTGGACCGCCCTCGGCCTGGTGGCGATCCTCGCCGTCCTGGAGGTCTCGCTGTCCTTCGACAACGCGGTGATCAACGCCGGGATCCTGAAGAAGATGAACGCCTTCTGGCAGAAGATCTTCCTCACCGTCGGCATCGTGATCGCCGTGTTCGGCATGCGTCTGGTCTTCCCGGTCGTCATCGTGGCCATCAGCGCCAAACTCGGACCGATCGAGGCCGTCGACCTCGCCCTCACCGACAAGGACCGCTACCAGGAGCTGGTCACCGACGCCCACCCGTCGATCGCCGCCTTCGGTGGCATGTTCCTGCTGATGATCTTCCTCGACTTCGTCCTCGAGGACCGGGACGTCAAGTGGCTGAGCGTCGTCGAACGGCCGCTGGCCAAGCTCGGCAGGGTCGACATGCTGTCGGTCTGCGTCGCCCTGATCGTGCTGCTCGTCTCCTCGACGACCTTCGCCGCCCACGCCCACCAGCACGGCGGCGCCCACGCCGACAAGGCGCAGACGGTCCTCATCTCCGGGATCGCCGGTCTGATCACCTACATGGTCGTCCACGGCCTCTCCGCGTACTTCGAGAACCGGCTCGAAGCGGAGGAGGAACGCGAGCACGAGGCCGAGGAGGAGGCCGAACGCTCCGGCGGGTCCCGCACGGCGGCCGCCCTGACCGGCAAGGCCGCGTTCTTCATGTTCCTCTACCTGGAGGTGCTGGACGCGTCGTTCTCCTTCGACGGCGTCATCGGCGCCTTCGCCATCACCAACGACATCGTCCTGATGGCCCTCGGCCTGGGCATCGGCGCCATGTACGTGCGGTCCCTGACCGTCTACCTGGTGCGCCAGGGCACCCTCGACGACTACGTCTACCTGGAGCACGGCGCCCACTACGCCATCGGCGCCCTCGCCGTCATCCTGCTGGTCACCATCCGGTACGAGATCAGCGAGATCGTCACCGGCCTCATCGGCGTGGTCTTGATCGGCTGGTCCTTCTTCTCCTCCGTGCGCCGCAACAGGGCGCTCGCGGCGGCCGGCTGACGCCGTTTCCGGACGGGACCGCCGTCCCGCGGCGCCCGTGACACCGAACAGGTGCGCTACATTTTGCATCGCCTCGACCGCGATCACTCACGATCACTCACGCTACGGAGCCGACAACCCCATGAGCGACATCGTCAACGGACTCGGCCGTGCCACCGCCTACGGGGTGCTGGGCCTGGTCCTGTTGGTCCTCGGCATCGTCCTGGTGGACGCGCTGACGCCCGGGAAGCTCGGCCGGCAGATCTGGGAGCAGCGCAACCGCAACGCCGCGCTGGTGCTCAGCTCGGCGCTGCTCGGTGTCGGCGGCATCGTGTTCACGTCGATCTGGACCACGTACGAGGACTTCGGCAAGGGCCTGGTGTCGACCGCGGCGTTCGGACTGCTGGGACTGGTCATGATGGCCCTGGCGTTCCTGGTGGTGGACGTGATCACCCCGGGGCGTCTGGGCGCGACGCTGGTCGAGCCGGAGCCGCACCCGGCGGTCTGGGTGACGGCGTGCTGCAACCTCGCGGTGTCGGCCGTCGTCTCGGCCTCCATCGCCTGACACCCGCGCCCGGGGCGGCCCCGGCCGTGTCCGCGGCGCTCAGGAGACGGTGACGGGCGGCGGGGTCCAGCGGTGGGTGCGGGGACCGGCGGGGACGCCGTACTCCTTCTTCAGCTGTTCGGGGATCGCGTAGTGCATGACGCGTCCGCGGGTGAGGGAGGACAGTTCGAGGACCGTGGTGAGGTGGCCGAGCCGGTCCAGGGCCCAGGCGCCGAGCGGTGAGCGGTCCTCGATCGTCTCCAGGACGCCCAGGAGGTACGGGGCGGCCTTCACGAGGGTGTCCCACGGGGTGCGGGGCACCTCGAGCCAGTCGGCGCAGGTGTCGCCGACGAGGTAGCGGATCAGGGCGGAGACGACCGGGTCGAGGAGGGTGCCGGGGACGACTTCCTCGTAGAGGTCGATCAGCTGCCGGGTCAGGTGCGCGCCCTCCTCGGAGGGGCCCATGTGCCGCAGCATGTACAGGTCGAGGAACTGCCGTGCCTCCTCGAGCGTGTGCGGCACGGCGTCCTGGTCGACGCCGAGGATGGCGCCGACCACCCGCCAGGCGTAGAAGTAGGCGTCGGCCCCCTCCTCGGACATGTGGATGCCGAGGCGGTGCAGGCTGTCGAGGACGGTCAGGGAGAAGAACATCTGCCCGCCGATCATGTCCTCCTGACAGATCGGCACGCCGAGGGCGCCGGTGTCCCAGCGGTTCTCCCGCTCCAGGTGGTGGCGGATGGCGGCGTGCAGCAGGCGGACCTTCTGGGCGGCCGGGAGGAAGCGGCCGCCGGCCTCGAACGCGTCGGGCTGCATGAGGTAGACGGTGAACTGGCCGGTCTCCGCCATCCGCTTGGACGGATAGCTCAGTCCGTGGGTCGCCGACAGGAGCCTGGCCACGTGCGGGACGACGTAACAGGCGGGCATGGAGGCGAAGGACAGGGCGGTGGAGATGTGCACGTTGTTGTCGATGAAGAACAGCCGCGCCTTCTCCATCTCGGCCCAGTCCACCCAGTCCGGCGGGGTGCCGGTCGCCCGGAGGTACTCGCGGGCCACCCCGGGGAGTCCGGCGGGGAGTTCCTGGCCGGCGGTGGAGACGTAGCGCATCAGGGAGTTGAACGTGCCGACCTCGCCGCGTTCGAACAGGGTGGCGACGACGGCGTCGGCCAGTTCGTCGCCCTCGCGGCGCAGGGCGTCCATCGACGTCTCGGTGTAGGTCATCACGGTCTCCTCGGCTCGGTCTCTGCTCGGCTCGGTGGGGGCGCTCGGTGGGGGCAGGGGGTGACGGACGGCGGAGTCGGTGGCCGGGCGGGTCAGTGGGCGCGGTCGGTCGCCAGGCGCGCGAGGTCGTGCAGGGCCCGGCGTGCCCCGGACGGCACGTCGACGTCGTCCAGGGCGCGGGTGGCCAGCTCCACCCGGGTGAGGATCATCCGCTCGATCCGCTGCGGTGCCTCCAGCTCCCGCATGAGGTCGCGTACGTCCTCCAGGTGGGTCCCGTTCAGGTCGGGCCGGCCCAGCATCCGGCGCAGCCGTTCCCGCTGGGCGGTGTCGGCGGACCGCCAGGTCTCGGCGAGCAGCGCGGTGGGCCGGTGGGTGCGCAGGTCGTCCAGGGCGGCCTTGCCGGTGCGGTCCGGGTCGCCGAACAGGCCCAGCAGGTCGTCGCGGAGCTGGAAGGCCTCGCCGAGCGGCAGGCCGTAGGCGGAGTAGCCGTCGCGCAGTGCGGGGGCGGCACCGGCGAGCAGTCCGCCGAGGAGCAGCGGGTGTTCGACGGTGTACTTGGCGGTCTTGTAGCGGACGACCTTCAAGGAGGTGCCGGTGTCCGGCCGGCCGCCGGTGTGCAGGATCTCCAGGCATTCGCCGGCGACGAGTTCGCGGGCGAGTTCGGCCCACAGGCCCCGGGCGCGGGCGAGGTAGGCGGCGGGCAGTCCGCAGTCGGTGAACAGCCGGCCCGCGAGGGCCATCAGGTGGTCACCGACGAGCAGGGCCAGGGAGCGGGCGGCCGCGCGGACCCGGGGAGGGCCGTCCTCCGCTCTCCGCGAGGTGGTGTCCAGGGCCGCCTCCAGGGCGATGTGGGCCGTGGGCCGGCCGTGGCGCAGGGCGCTGTCGTCGATGAGGTCGTCGTGGACGATCGCCGCGGCGTGCACCAGTTCCATGGAGGCCGCCGCCCGCACCAGGGCGTCGCTGTCGGGCTGACCAGCCGCCCGCCAGCCCCAGTAGCAGAAGGCCGCGCGCAGTCGTTTGCCGTGTCCGGCCGCGAGGCGCAGCTGTTCGGCCACGGGGGCGAGGGCCTCGTCGATGGCGACGAGTTCGTCGGCCTCCTCGGCCAGGAAGCTCCGCAGGACGCCGTCGACGCGCGCCCTGAAGGCGGCCGGGTCCCAGCGGTCAGACATCGTCACCGTCGGCCGCCCGCCGCGCCAGCACGTGCTGGGCGAGCACCTCCAGGTGGGCCGGCGGCACGTCGGCGTACCGGTCCAGGGCCAGCCTGCCCCGTGCCCGCAGGTCCTGCTCCGCCTCCCGCACCAGGTCGGCGGTGTCCGAGCGGCGCAGCAGCCCGCGCAGGGTGCCCACCGCCGAACCCACCGTGCTCGCGGCCAGGTCCGCGATTCCGGCGGCCAGCAGCAGCACCTGGCCGTCCCGGCCCGAGCCGTGCGGCGTCGAGTACGTCATGCCTCTCCCCCAGGGTGCGTCGTCACGGACACGCCCGGTCGGCGGCGCATCCGGTCCGATCATGACCGCGGCCTCCGGGCCGGGGCCCCTGAATCTCCTTACGGGCGACACGGGGAACAGGTGTCATACGCACAGGGCGGAGGGGTTCTCCGGGCGGCCGACGAGGCCGCGGCGACGGCGGGGCCCGGTCGGTCCGGGTGCGTGTCGCGGCCACCGAGCAGACCGTCAGCGTCGACCTCGTCACCCTGCCGCCCTCGGCCCGCAAGGTCGTCGTCGCGGCCGCCGTCGACGGCTCCCCGGCCTTCGGCGACGTCGGCGCCCTGCACATCGCCTCCGGGTCCGGCGCCGGCGCGGCGGCCCTGGTGCAGGCCACGCTGGACGCCGCCACCACCGAGCGCACGATGCTGCTCGCCGAGATCTGCCGGCGCGGTGAGAGCCGGCGCCTGCGGGCCGTGGGGCAGGGCTACGACCACGGCTGGGCGCGCTCGCCCGGAGCTACGGCGTCGACGTCGCGGACTGACCGGCGCGGGCGCGACGGCGGGCCGGGACGCGGAACGGCCCGGCCCCGCGAGCAGCGGGACCGGACCGGACGGGGACGTCCCCCGCGCGCCGTACGGTCAGCGTTCCTCGCGGAACGGGACGTGGGCGCCCGCCACCGGGTCGTACTTGCGCAGGACGAGCCGGTCGGGGTCGTTGAGGCGGTTCTTGCGCGTCACATAGGTGACACCGGTTCCGGCGGTCGACTTCAGTCGGACGACCGGGCGTGCGGTGCTGCGTGCCATGGGTGCTCCTTCCGACGGCGGCGGGGCCCGAGACGTTCTGACCCGCGCATGCCAGTCACGTCGCTCAACGCCTCCGGTCCCCCGCGCATTCCCCGCTCAGCAGTCCTGCCACAGGCGTGTCATCACCCGCACCCCGAAGCGCAGGCCCTCCAGCGGCACCCGTTCGTCCACGCCGTGGAAGAGGCGGCCGTAGTCGAGGTCGGCCGGCAGCTTGAGGCCCTTGAAGCCGAAGCAGCGGATGCCGAGCCTGGTGAAGGCCTTGGCGTCGGTGCCGCCCGGGTTGCAGTACGGGACCGGGTGGCCGTCGGGGTCCTCGGCGCGTACCGCGGCACACATGGCGTCCACGAGGGGGCCGTCGAAGCTCGTCTCCATCGCGATGTCGTGGTTGACCCACTCCCGGGACACCGAGGGCAGCAGCAGCGCGTCGATCGTGTCGATCAGCTCCTGCTCGTGACCGGGCAGGAAGCGGCCGTCGACACGGGCCGTCGCCCGGCCCGGGATGACGTTGGTCTGGTAGCCGGCCGTGAACATGGTCGGGTTGGCCGAGTTGCGGAGCACGACCTGCATGAAGTCGGCCACGTGGCCCAGCTTGGCCAGCTCCGCGTCCAGGTCCTCCGCGTCGAGGTCGATGTCGACGCCCTGGAGGCGGGCGGCCTCGGCGAGCAGTGCGCGCACCGGCTCGATCAGGCGGACCGGGAAGGTGTGCCGGCCGATGCGGGTGAGGGACTCGGCGAGGTCGGTGACGGCGTTCTCGTCGTTCGGGGAGGAGCCGTGCCCCGCGCGCCCGGTGGCCGTCAGCTCCATCCAGGCCATGCCGCGCTGGGCGTTCTCGATCGGGTACAGGCGCCGGGTGTCGTCCAGCGCGTAGCTGAAGCCGCCGCCCTCCCCGATCGCCTCGGTGACCCCGGCGAACAGGTCGGGCCGGTGCTCGACCAGCCAGTGGGCGCCGAACTTTCCGCCGGCCTCCTCGTCGGCGAGGAAGGCGAGGACGATCTCGCGGGCGGGCCGGGTGCCGGTGCGGGCGAAGTGGCGGGCGGTGGCCAGCATGACGGCCACCGTGTCCTTCATGTCGATGGCGCCGCGCCCCCACAGGTAGCCGTCGCGGATCTCGCCGGAGAACGGGGGCACCCGCCACTCGGCCGCGTCGGCGGGGACGACGTCCAGGTGGCCGTGGACCAGCAGGGCCCCCCGGGAGGGGTCGGTGCCGGGGATGCGGGCGACGACGTTGGCGCGGCCGGGGGCGCTCTCCACCAGCCGGGAGTCGATGCCCGCCTCGGCGAGCCGGGCCACGACCCACTCGGCGCAGGCGCGCTCGTCGCTGGTCGGGTTGGAGGTGTCGAACCGGATCAGCTCCGCGCACAGGTCGACGACTTCGCGCTGTGCTTCGCCGGAAGCCGGGACGGGGGTGCTCATGGTGCTCCTACGGGGGCCGTACCGGAGGTGGCCGGGGACGGCTCGGTGGGGTCTGCGGGGTGGTCGTCCAGGGTGGTGGTGCCGTACGTCCTGATCCAGCCGGCGAGGCCGAGGACGCAGTAGAGGACGAACGCGGTGAGCAGGGAGTTCAGGGCGGGGATGCCGCCGTCGTAGAACTTGCCGACGCAGAACGCGGCCGCCCAGATGACCAGGGACATGGGTACCCAGGTCGGCGAGGTGGCGGGCAGGGTCCCGGCCTCGCGGGTGGCGTCCAGGGGCGCGCGCATGCGGCGCACCACCCAGTACTCGGCGACGATGATGCCGCCCACCGGCGGGACGGCGACGCCCAGCACGGACAGGAAGTCGGTGAAGTGGGTCATGATGCCGACGGCGGACAGGACGGTGCCGGCGATGCCGAGGGCGATGGTGACCGCGCCGCGGTGCAGGCGCTTGCCGAAGACGACCTGGAAGAAGTTGACGACGCCGAGCGAGGAGCCGTACAGGTTCCAGTCGTTGATCTTCGCGGTGGACATCAGGACGACGAGCACGCCGAAGACGCCGGAGGTGGAGAGCACGATCTGGGAGACCTGGCCGCTGCCGACCAGGTGGCCGAGCAGGACGCCGGTCAGGCCGACGACGTACTCGGAGAGGATCATCGACGCGGCGCTCTGCAGGAAGACGTGGCCGCCCTTGCGGTTGTAGCGGGTCATCTCCGGGGAGACGATCGCGCCGGTCATGAAACCGCCCGCGATGGCGGTCGCGGCGACGGCCAGCGGGATGGACTGGCCGGGCGCCGGGGAGTGGATCAGTTCGGACAGCGAGTGCTCGCTCAGCGCGTCGGTGACCGACCAGGCGACCATGGCGAAGAACAACGGGGTGACGATCTTCGCGAAGACGGCCATGTACCGGAAACCGAAGATCACCAGGACGGTGATGCCCGCGCCCGCGACCAGGCACCACAGCCAGGACGGGCCGCCGACGAGGGAGGAGACGCTGTCGCCGAAGATGGTGTTCTGGACACCGAACCAGCCGACGAGGCTGACCGAGATGACCAGGCTGACCAGCGCGGAGCCGTTGCGGCCGAAGCCGGCCCAGCGGGTCAGCAGGGGTGTCGCCAGTCCCTCGCGCATGCCGGCCAGGCCGATCGCGAAGATCACCACTTCGAGGATGACCGCGCCGAGCGTGAAGGCCCAGAACGCGTCGCCGAAGGACATGCCGACGCCGATGGTGGCGCCGAGGGTGAACTGCGAGATGGAGCCCGACTGGGCGAGCCACTGGAGCAGCATCGTCCAGAAGCCGAGGCGCTTGTCGCGCGGGACGCGGGACAGGGCGTAGTCGTCGCTGCCGACGGCTCTGGCGCCGCCCGTCTCCGGGGCCGCGGCGGTGTTCTTCTGCGCGGCCATGGTCAGGACTCCTTGGGGACGCGGCCGAAGGTCTGCAGGTGGGCCAGTGAGCCGTAGCGGTTCACCAGCGAGGCGAACTCCACGTCGTCGTGGAAGTCCAGGCGTCCGCCGCCGTAGGCCTTCGCGGTCTCGACGGCGAACCGGGCCGCCGCCGCGATGTCGGTCTCGTGACTGGCGCCCGTCTGGCAGCCGGGCACCGCGGCCGCGGAGGTGATGGCGAGGCCGACGACCGGAGCGGGCGTCGCCGTGGCCGGCTGCAGGATCGAATTGATGTGGTGTACACCGTTACCGTACGGGGTGATGTCCTGGGTGGTCACCGGGTACGTGACCAACGGCTCACCGCTCACCACCGCCAGCAGTTCGCCGAGCCGCTCGCTCACCTTGAGCACCCAGCCCTCCTTGACGGTGGGCGACAGGGCGAGGCCCCGGTGGTTGATGATCCGGTTGCCCTTGGTGGTGTCGATGGAGAGCACCGCCTCCATCTCGCCGGTGACCTCGTGCCGGTTCATGGTCGCGATGTCGACCGGCGAGTCCATGAAGGGCACCGGGTCGTGCGGCGCGGTCGGAGCGTTCGGGCAGATGTGCGTCGCCACGATCACGTCGCCGTCGAGGACGTCGCCGCGGCGGCGCATGTCGAGCAGCTTGGCGGCGGTGGCGAGGGCCGCGACGGCGCCGTCGGCGTCGGAGACCAGGCCGGTCGTCTCGGGCCGCGCCCCGACGCCGCCGAGCCTGCCCACCACGCCGAGGGTGCGGGCCGGGCCGCCGCGGGTGCGGCCGTCGCGGCCGGGGATCCGGACGAGCACGAAGTCCGTCGAGCCGCGTTCGCCGGTGACGGTGGTGACCTCGGCGCCGGAACCCTCGGGGCCCGCGACGGAGTCGAGGTGGGCGGCGACGCGCTTGCCGTCGACGGCGGGATCGTCCAGCAGGTCCACGAGGTCCAGGACGTACTTCAGCATGGGCAGTTCTCCTGATCCGCACCCGGGGGCGGTGCTGACAGCAGGTTCCGGATCCACTACCGTTCTCCGCAACTGTTTCCCGTTATCTGCAATCACTGTCTGCATGGCGAGATGACGCGGGACACCGGCGAGCGAGTGAGAGGAGCTGCCGTGACCGGCCAGCCCGACGACCGGAAGACACCGGCCGGGGCCCTGCAGACCGTCGACCGCGCCCTGCTGGTGCTGCTGGCGTTCGAGCGCTCGCGGCCCGACTGGGGCGTCACGGAGGTCGCCACCGAGTTCGGCTGGGACACCTCGGTGGCCCAGCGCCTGCTCTCCACGCTCGCGGGACGCGGCTTCCTGGTCTCCGACCCGGCGACCCGGCGGTACCGGATCGGCCCGGCCGCGCTGCGCCTGGGCCGCCTCTGGGAGCGCTCCGGGTCCCTGGAACTGCTCGCGGAACCGGTGCTCCAGGAGCTGCGGGCGGCGACCGGCGACACGGTGCTGTTCTGCCTGCCCGACAGCTTCCACATGCGCTGCGTGGCGGCCGTCGAGGGCGAGGAGGGGCCCCTGCGCTACTACCCCCTGGTCGGCGAGCTGTACCCGGCGCACGCCGGCGCCACCAGCAAGTCGTTCTACGCCTTCCTGCCCGACGACCAGCGCCACCGGCTGTTCCGCGGGCGCCCCATGGCGCGCTTCACCGAGCGCACGGTCACCGATCCCGACCAGCTGGAGCGCGAGTTCCGCCAGGTGCGCGCGCAGGGTTACGCCTGGACGGTCGGCGAGTACGACGCGGGCATCGGCACCGTCGCCGTCCCCGTCTTCCTCGGTTCCGAGCCGTACGGCAGCCTGAGCCTCGGCGCCGCGAAGGAGCGTTTCCCCGCGGGGCCCGAGGACCGGCTCGACGTGCTGCGCCGGGCCGCCAGGCTGCTGGAGCGGCGTCTGACGCATCCGCCCCAGCCGCACCGCCGTCCGCGTTCCCGCACCTCCTGACCCACCTGTCCCACCGATCCACCCCTCGAAGAGGTCGACCCCGTGAATCTGCTGCTCCTGTCCAACTCCACCCAGTACGGCCGCGGCTACCTGGAACACGCCCTCGGCACCGTCACCGGCTTCCTGCCCGAGGGGGCGCGGCTGGCGTTCGTGCCCTACGCCCTCGCCGACCACGACGCCTACACCGCCAAGGTGCGGGGGGCGCTGGCCGGTGCGGGCATCGACGTGCGGGGCGTGCACGACGGCGGCGACCCGGTCGCCCGGCTGGGTGAGGCGGACGCGGTGTTCGTCGGCGGCGGCAACTCCTTCCGGCTGCTGAGCGCGCTGTACCGCACGGGGCTGCGGAAGGCGCTGACCGAGGCGGTGACGGGCGGGCTGCCCTACATGGGGGCCAGCGCGGGCACCAACATGGCCGCGCCGTCGCTGCGGACCACCAACGACATGCCGATCGTCGAGCCCCCGTCCTTCGAGGCGCTCGGCCTGGTCCCGTTCCAGATCAACCCGCACTACCTCGACCCGGACCCCGCCTCGACGCACAAGGGCGAGACCCGCGAGGAGCGGCTGACGGAGTTCCTGGAGGAGAACGACGTGCCGGTGCTGGGCCTGCGGGAGGGGTCCTGGCTGCGTGTCGAGGACGGGCGCGCCGTGCTCGGCGGCGAGCGCGACGCCCGCCTGTTCCGGCGCGGCACGGCACCGCGCGAACTGGCGGCGGGCTCGGACGTGTCCGAGCTGCTGCGGGTGAGGGCCGAGTTCGACGTCCGCGCCCGACGGCGGTGACGCCAAAGGCCCGGGCGGGTCTGCCGCGTCACCGGTAAGGACCGGTCGGCTGTGCGGACGGGTCGGCGCTTGATCTCCTCGGTCTTCGGCGCGCGCGTGACGGCCTTGTCCGGCCGCGGCACCCGGCGGGGGCGCCTGGCGGTCAACGGCGCTGTGCGGCAAGGCCGTTGCCGGCCGGCCGCCTGACGGACGCCACGCAGCCCCGGGGCCCGCGTCCGGCCCCGGGCGCCGCGCCCGGACGCCGTCCGGGTGACTGTGAGATGCGCTGCGGCGCGACAGCGGATCGGATGGGAGGCATGCGCAGACCCATAGCCGTGGCTTCCCGCCACCCACGCCTGCTCGCGTCAGGCGTCGCCCTCGCCACCCCGTCCCTCCTCCTCGCCCTGTGCGCCGTGCCCGCCTCGGCCGACACGTCCGGCGGGACCCCCGTCCGCGGCACGGCCTACATGGGCCGTGGCGTGCTGGCCCACGAGGGCGTGCAGGGGCGGCCCGCCGGTACCAGGGCCACGCAGACCGAGGGCGTGGACGTCTCCAGTCACCAGGGCAACGTCGCGTGGTCGACCCTCTGGAACAGCGGGGTGCGGTGGGCCTACGTCAAGGCCACCGAGGGCACGTCCTACCGGAATCCCTACTACACGCAGCAGTACGGCGGTTCGTACGACGTCGGCATGATCCGCGGCGCGTACCACTTCGCGACGCCGGACACCGCCGGCGGCGCCGCCCAGGCCGACTACTTCGTCGACCACGGCGGCGGCTGGACCAAGGACGGCAGGACGCTGCCGGGCGTCCTCGACATCGAGTACAACCCGTACGGCGAGACCTGCTACGGCAGGACGGCGAGTCAGATGGTCACCTGGATCCGGGACTTCGTCGACCGGTACAAGGCGCGCACGGGCCGGTACGCCGCCATCTACACCTCCACCAACTGGTGGAAGCAGTGCACCGGGAACTACAGCGGCTTCGGCGCCACCAATCCGCTGTGGATCGCCCGGTACGCCTCGTCGGTGGGTGAACTCCCGGCCGGCTGGGACGTCCACACCATGTGGCAGTACACCTCGACCGGGCCGACCGTCGGGGACCACGACAGGTTCAACGGGGCGCTGGACCGCGTCAAGGCGCTCGCCGACGGCTGAGCCGGGCCGCGGGTCCGGCCGGCCGTGACGTCACCGGCCGGCCGGGCCCGCGAGAACGCCGGCGACCTGCCGGCGCACCACTTCCCGGGCGTGCGCGGGAAGCGCGCCGACGTCCGTGCGCTCCAGGGCGCCGAGTGCCTGGCCGGCGCCGTCGTCGCACGCGGCGACCGCGCCGAGCACCTCGTAGCCGTCGCGGACGGCCACCCGCAGGCGGTGCCGCCCCTCGGCGTCGGTGTGCACGGCGGTGGCGACGACCAGGGGCGGCGGTCCGCCGGCCTCGGCGGGCCGCTTGTGGTAGCCGCTGGCCACGGGGGCGCGCCAGTGCAGGGCGAGCAGCAGGTGCCGCTTGGCCAGGACCTCGTTCAGATCGGTCTCGTAGGCGCCCTCCGGGCCCAGTACGGTGGCGCTCGCGTCCAGGACCAGGGCCGCGGGCAGCAGGCAGCGCAGGCTGCTGCCGACGAGGTTGCCGCCGACCGTGGCCGTCCGGCGCACGGCCCCGGTGCCCACGGAGCCGGCCGCCCGGCGCAGCACCTCCGGCACGCGGTCGTCGACCCGGTGCAGCACCACGGCGCCGCCCAGCGTCCCGGGCCGGACCACGGTCGCCTCCGGGAGGTCGCGCAGCGACATGGCCTGTTCGGGGAAGCCGTCCCGCTGCCAGGTGGCCCACACGAGCGTGGCCCCGCCGACGGGCACCGCCCCGTCGGCCAGGCACTCCTGTGCTTCGGTCACGGACGTGGGCAGACGCAACAGCACGGCGATCGACCTGCTTTCCCGGAAAGTCGGCGGTCGGACGGCACGCGCCCCGCCGCGTGATCACGGTCCTGTCGTATTGTCCGCACCGCCGCAGGGGCGCGTACAGGGCTCACGCCCGGTCGATGTGCGCCCTTCGCGCACCGGAGCGTACACGGCTCACCCGGTCAGGCCACCCGCGTGGCGAGGAAGTCCAGCGGGACGGCGTCGAAGCGGTCGGGCTGCTCGGCGCCGGGGAGACGACCCGCCTTCTCGATGACGGCCGGTACGGCGTGCGGGACGAGGCGGTGGACGGCCTCGGCCTCCGCGACCGGGGTGTGGACGTCGTCCGCTCCGACGACGACCAGCACCGGCGCCTCCACACCGGCCGGCGCGTCCCGGTGGTCGGGGCGCTCGGCCCGCCCGCGCAGGCCCGCCGCGGCACCGCGCGGACCGGTGGCGCACATCATCCGCAGGACCTGCGCGGCCACATCCGGCATCGTGGGGACGTCGTGGTCGGCGAGCATCTTGCCGATGACCTCGTGCGCGCAGCCGTCCATGCCCTCGGCGAGCGGCCTGTCGGCCCGCCGGTTGCACGGCCGGGCCGCACGACGGCCTGGATCTCCACCGGCCTCGACCTGGTCGCCGGACGGTCCGTGAGCCCCCTCGCGTCCTACGTCGCGCTCGTCGACACCGCCAACGGCATCGCCGTACGGGAATCACCGGCCGCCTGGATGTTCCCCAACGTCGACCTCACCCTCCACCTCCACCGCCTGCCGGAGGGCCGCTGGACCGGGCTGGACACCACCGTCGTCTTCGGCCCCGCCGGCCAGGGCATCACCAGCACCGTCCTGCACGACCTGACCGGACCGGTCGGACACGCCCAGCAGATTCTCACCGTCCGCCCCCTGCCGGGCGCCGGCGGCGCCTGAGGAGGATCACCGCGGCGGGGCACACCACGCCGTCGGCGAGATCGAGGCGTGCTCGGCGGCATCGCCCCCGCCGTCCCCGGCCCGCCGTTCCACGTGTTGGTGAAGGGAGACCTCCGGTTATGTCTGCCGCCGCCGATACGGGGCATTCGTGCAGGTGCAATGCCGTACACGACAGATCAGGAGCTGATGCCCGCCATGACGCACGACCTGACCCCGAAGTACACGGTCCCCGGCATCGAGCGCGAGGCCGCCGGACGGCTGATCGGCGTGCTGCGTCTGCGCCTGCACGCGCTCAACGACCTGCACCTCACGCTCAAGCACGTCCACTGGAACGTCGTGGGTCCGCACTTCATCGCCGTGCACGAGATGATCGACCCGCAGGTCGACCAGGTGCGCGAGATGGCGGACGGCGTCGCGGAGCGCATCGCCGCGCTCGGCGGAGTGGCGCAGGGGACCCCCGGGACCCTGGTGTCCGAGCGGAACTGGGACGACTACTCCATCGGCAGGGCCGACGCCATCGCCCACCTGGGCGCGCTCGACGTGGTGTACACCGGCGTGATCGAGGGCGTGCGCGCCGCGGTCAAGGAGGCCGGCGAGATCGACCCCGCCACGGAGGACCTGCTGATCGGGCAGCTGCGGGACCTGGAGCAGTTCCAGTGGTTCGTCCGGGCCCATCTGGAGACCGCCGGGGGCACCCTGGCGACGGGCAGCGCGGAGTCCGAGGCGGAGGGCGCCGAGCGGGGCTCGGCGCTCGCCCAGGGCCAGAGCGGACGGTGACGCGCCGGGGGTCCGGCCGCGTCGGGGCGACGTGGCCGGACCCGGGCGCTCAGCGCGCGGGGCCGCCCCGGCGCCCGAGGCGCACCCCGACCAGGACCAGGTCGACGACCAGGACGGCGACGCCGATGACGAACAGGTAGAACAGTCCCTCGGCGGCCACCCCGATCAGGCCCAGGACGAGAGCCACCAGCAACAGCAGGAGGAACAGGCTCACGGTCGTCTCCCCTCGGGCGTCTTCCCCGGACGGCTCAGCGCCGGGCGAGCCGGCGTTCGCCGCGGCTGCCCTGCTCGTAGGGCAGGTCGTAGTGGGCGAAGACGTCCGCTTCCGCCTCGGCCATCAGTTCACCGTCCGGGTCGATCCCGGGAGCTTGCTTGACCAGTGTCTTGTCGTAGGTCACCTTCAGGTAGTCCGGCCCCACGGTGGCCTTCTCCAGCGGGACGAACACCAGCCGGCGGCGGGTCGGGAGGCCGATCGTGACCGCGGCGAACGCGGGCCGGTCGGTGGCGGTGTCGACGTAGACGGACTCCAGACTCCCGATCCTGTGGCCGCCGGGGTCGACGACGTCGCGGCCACGCCAGTCACGGATGTTCTCAGCCTCGAACATGGCTCGTCTTCCCTTCCCAGGACGCACTCCCCTGTCTTGTTCCCCGCTTCCCGCCCGAGTCGCATGGTTTGTCCCCACTCCGGCGTAGCGGGCGGGCCCGGAGCGGGCCCCATCCGGCCGGACGGGGGTCGCGGTCGCGCTAGGCTGCCTGATCGAAGGCACTTCCCGGCCCGTGCCGAGCGGGAGCGGCGAGAAGGACGCGGCGGTTTTCCGAAGGGGATCGAGTGTGGAGAGCGCACACGACGACGAGGAGCGCCCCGTCCGGCCGTGGGACGGGGCCCTGCTGGAGGTGGGACCGTTGACCGGACGTCCCGGGTTCCATGCGCGCGGGGAGATCAACGTGATCACCCGCCCGTCCTGGGAGAAGGCCCTCGCCGAGCTGTCCCGGCGGCACGCGGACGTGTCCTACCTGGAGCTGTCGGGGGTGCGGTTCGTCGACGTGGCCGGAGTGGCGGCGCTCGCCGTCACGGCCATGAACCTGCCCGGCGGCCGGGTCGTCGTGGAGCAGCCCCCGCCGCAGCTGCCGCGCGTGCTGGAGCTGTTCTGGCCGTCGCTGCGCGGGATCGAGGTGGCCGCCCGATGAGCACGGTGACCCCGGACGACGTGTTCGCGCATCCGGCGCTCTTCTACCGCTCGGAGCGGGAGTACACCGACCGTACGGTGTCGTTCGTACGGGAGGGTCTGGAGGCCGGCGAACCGGTGGCGGTGGCGGTCCCCGCCCCCAACCTGGAGCTGATCAGGGCGGGGCTGGGCACGCGGGCGCGGAGCGTCGTGTTCCTGGACATGACGGAGGCGGGACGCAATCCGGGGCGGATCATCCCCGGGGTCCTCAGGGCGTTCGCCGACAAGCACGCGGAGACACGGGTGCGCATCATCGGCGAGCCGATCTGGGCCGGGCGCAGCAC
Source organism: Streptomyces sp. NPDC029152 (assembly GCF_055564355.1). NCBI lineage: Bacteria > Bacillati > Actinomycetota > Actinomycetes > Kitasatosporales > Streptomycetaceae > Streptomyces > Streptomyces sp. NPDC029152. Next base: position 195,456 of record NZ_JBVHWR010000014.1, read on the forward strand.
GGCGGAGTACCCCGCGTGCGCCCAGCACGAGGCACTGATCAACGCGGCCTTCGCCGGCCGTCGCGCGACGATCCTGTGCCCGTACGACGAGTCCCGGCTGGACGCGGACGTCCTGGCCGACGCGCTGCGCACGCATCCGACGGTCATCGCCGAGGGCCGTGAGGCGGCCAGCGACGCCTACGACTGGCCCGCGGTCGTCGCCCGGTACAACGAGCCGCTGCCGGCCCCGCCGGACGCCGCCGTGTTCCCGTTCGCCGCCGGGGACCTCCCCGGGACACGCCGTTTCGCCGTGGAGCGGGCCAGGGCCCTGGGGCTGGCCGAGCTGCGGTTGCAGGACGTGGAACTGGCCGTGGCCGAGCTGGCCACCAACAGCGTGGTGCACGGCGGCGGCCGCGGGACGCTCGCCGTCTGGAGCGAGGCGGGACAGGTGGTGTGCGAGGTCCGCGACACGGGCCGGCTCACCGATCCGCTGGCCGGCCGCCGGCCGCCGGAACGGGGCCAGCTCGGCGGACGCGGGCTGCTGCTCGTCCACTACGTCGCCGATCTGGTGCGGACGCACACGACGGACGACGGTACGACGGTCCGCTTCCACATCGGTCTGCCGAACTCGTAAGGCGCATGTGTGCGAGTCGTGGACCGGGGTATGCGCTGTCTCATCGGCCGATGAATGGACAGCGACGGGGCCGATCGACAGGGAGGGCACATCATGGCGACGACGACCGCACGGACCGCCGAGCGCACGACCACGGGC
>NZ_JBVHWR010000015.1:0-77727 GCF_055564355.1 Streptomyces sp. NPDC029152
GTGCGCGAGAACGCGTACACACCCGGACCGTCGTCCGCGTACCGCTCCTCCTGCACACCGTCACGCAACGCCGGATGACGCCCCGTCAACTCCGACAGCCTCGCGATCGCCCGGTACAACGGATGCGCCGGGTCGTACGCGTCCAAGGCATGCGTACGCTCCGTGCCGATCTGGTCGTCGTCCAGGTACTCCGGAACCCTCGACGCGAACAACGTCTGCCGGGCGTACACATCGTCTGCCGATCCGGTGAAGCCCTGTTCGTCACCCGCGTAGATCACCGGATTGCCCCGCGACAGGAACATCAGCTCGTGCGCGAACCGGTCACGGCGCAGCAGCTCGGCATCGCCCGCGCCCGGGTTGTCCTGGCTGACGAAGCTCCCGATGCGCCCCATGTCGTGGCTGCCGAGGAAAGTCACCTCGCCGTAGGCGTCGGCCTTGTCCGTGGTGTAGCGGTGGTCCTGGGCCAGGACGTGCGTGAGGTCGCGCGTGGGACCGCCGCGCGACGCGTAGTTGCGGAGCGCGGCCTGCAGCGGGAAGTCGAGCGTGCCGTCGAGCCGGCCCTCGGTCAGGTAGGGCGCCATGACGACGGGGTCGGCGGAGAAGGCCTCCGCGAAGATGAAGAAGTCCCGCTTCCCCTGCCGGGCCGCGTAGGCGTCCAGCGCCGTGGCCCACTGGGTCCAGAAGGCCATGTCGACGTTCTTCGCCGTGTCGACGCGGAAGCCGTCGATGCCGAAGTCCCGCACCCACGTCTCGTAGATCCGCCGCATGCCCTCGACGACCTCGGGCCGTTCGGTCCACAGGTCGTCGTTGCCCTTGAAGTCGCCGTACAGGGCGCTCTCGCCGGCGAAGGTGGAGTCGCCCCGGTTGTGGTACATCGTGGGGTCGTTCAGCCACGCCGGCACCTTGGTGTCGTGCTCGCCGGGGCGGGGGCGCGGCGTGTACGGGAAGCCGTCCTCGTCGACCTCGCGCATACCGGCGCTGTCGTCGAAGGGGCGTCCCTCGGTGTCCAGATAGGGGAACGCGCCCTTGGAGCGGTATCCGTACGTCTTCTCCGCGTAGTCGACGGTGTCGGCGGTGTGGTTGGTGATGACGTCGAAGAAGACCTTCATGCCCTTGGCGTGGGCCTTGTCGACGAGTTCCGCCAGTTCGGCGTCGGTGCCGAAGTGCGGATCGACCCGGGTGAAGTCGGTGATGGAGTAGCCGTGGTAACTGGCCATCCGGGTGCCGCCCATGGTCTGCACGGGCCGGTTCTTGAAGACCGGGGTCATCCAGAGGGCGGTGGTGCCCAGGCCCTTGATGTAGTCGAGCTTCTTGATCAGGCCCCTCAGGTCACCCCCCTGGTAGAAATGCTTGTCGGTCGGGTCGTAGCCGGTCTGCGAGCGGCCGCCGGTCAGGCCGCCCCTGTCGTTGGAGGCTGTCCCGTTGGCGAAGCGGTCGGGCAGCACCAGGTAGAACTGCTCGCGCGACGGGGCGGGCCGCGCCGGTGTGCGGGCGAGCGCGTGATCGGACGGCGGCCGCGAGGTCGCGGCCTCCGCGGACGGTGTGGTGGACGGGAGGGCCGGCAGCACGGACAGGAACAGTGCGACGGCCGACAACCGGGCGGTTCTGCGCCGGGACGGTAAACCGGTCATGGGGCCTTTCTTCTCCTCACCGGTCGAACGGGACGGTCCGCCCGGCACGCGGCGGCGGGAGCCGCCGCGGACGAGGCGGGCCGCCCGGTGCGCCGTCGGGGGGGGCGAACCGGGCGGTCCTTCGGTCGGCGAGACGGAGCGTTTCCCTGGTTCAGCTGCGCCAGGTGTCGCTCAGCAGTGTCTTGCCGCTGGACGGGACGGTGGCGGTGCGGTTGGCGCCGCTCTCCCAGGTGACCTTGCCGGAGGCGTCCTTGCGGAGGTACTTGTACGCGAAGGAGGTGCCGGCCGGGAGGGCGACGTCCAGCTTCCACACGGGGTAGGCCGCCGGATCGAGCTTGAGCGCGGCGGCGGGGTTCCAGTTGCCGAGCGCGGCGTTGTCGCCGGTGACGTAGATGTTCTCGCCCCAGACGGTGGTGGCGTCGACGCTGAACGAGGCGCCGGCCTTGGCCTCGGGGTCCGGGTCCGGGCCGGGACCGGGGTCGCAGCTGGTCGCCCCCGTGTGCAGGGCGAGGGCCGTGTCGGCGCCGAGGGTCGCGGTGAACTGCCCGGAGCCGTTCACGGTGACGGCCTTGCCGCTCTGGACGTCGCAGTAGGTGCCGGAGGGCAGCGACGTCTGGAAGGTGCGGGTCAGCGGGCCGGACTCGTGGTTGATCGCGACGTAGGCCTTGCTGCCGCGGCCGAAGGCGATGGCGTTGTTGCCGTTGTCCCACCAGTTGGTCACCGCGGCGCTGCCCGCGGTGTTGCGGAACTTGACCATGCCGGCGATCTCGCGCCAGGCGTGCTGGCACTTCCATCCGTCGGTGTAGCAGGCTTTGACCTGACCGTTGTCGGGACCGCCCGCGTCGTTGCCGAACTCGTAGCCGGAGTGGACGTCCGGTGAGCCGTAGGGCCAGGCCAGCATGAAGACGTGGGCGAGGGTGTAGCGGGCTCCGTCCTTGTAGGTCAGCGTCGTGTTGTGGCGCTCCGTGTCGTGGTTGGTCACGAAGGTGGCGGCCTTGCCGCTGGGGACGTAGCCCCAGGCCTCCCCGAAGTTCTTCAGGTACGCCAGCTTCTCGCCGGTGAAGACGCGCTTCAGGTCCTTGGCGAAGGAGAACTCCTGGACGTCCCCGGTGCCGGTGTACTGGCCGGGCTGGACGGCCTCGCCGGGCGCCCCGATGGTCTCCTGCTTCCAGTAGACGCCCGGATCGCCGAGCCGGCCCTTGATGTCGGCGAGGTCGCCCGGCGGGATGTGCTTGGCCGCGTCGATGCGGAAGCCGTCCACGCCGAGGGACAGCAGGTCGTTCAGGTATCCGGCGATCGTCCTGCGGACGTGCTCCTCGCCGGTGTCCAGGTCGGGCAGGCCTGACAGTTCACAGTGGTGGACGTTCCAGCTGTCCCCGTAGTTGTCGATGTCCCTCGTGCAGTCGTCCATGTCGGACTTGGAGTACAGGCCGGGGTAGTCGTACTTGCTGTAGGAGGATCCCCCTGTCCCGGTGCCCGCACTGTTGGCCATGTGGTTGATCACCGTGTCCGCGACGACCTTGACCCCGGCGGCGTGGCACGTGTCGACCATGTTCTTGAAGGCGTCGCGGTCGCCCAGTTTCGTGGCGATCTTGTAGCTGACGGGCTGGTACGCGGTCCACCACTGCGGGCCCTGCACCCGCTCGTTCGGCGGCGACACCTGCACGTAGCCGTATCCGGCCGGCCCGAGGTCGTCGGTACAGGCCTTGGCGACGGAGGTGAAGTTCCACTCGAACATCACGGCGGTGACGTCCTTGTCGCCGGGCGGGTCCGCCTGCGCGGTTCCGGGTGCCGTGACGACCACGGCGGCTCCCGCCACGAGGGCGAGTGCAGTGGCCACGGTCTTGTTGGCCATAGTTCCTCCTGATCCACCTGATGCGGATGAGAGGCCTTCACGCAGCAACGCGCCTTGCCCGGCAGGCCTGCGGGGATCCTTGCTGAAACACTCAGCAAGTTGTTGCGATCGAGACCGTACGAGCCCCTTCGGCATCGGTCAACCCTTCATGACGGGGCTCTTGGTTCTCCCCCTGGAAACCTCAATGTCACTGGCACGGGAGCCGATTGATGCTCTGCAAAGTCTTTCGTAAGAATTTCAGAGGTGTTACGTTCAATCACCGTCCGGTCCGGCGGCCCGGAGGCCCCGACAGTCGTCCGGGTCCACGCGCCCGGGCCGCCGGACCGGGCTCCAGCCGGGGCTCCGCAGCCTTCGTGCCGCCCCGCAGCCCCGACCAGGGCCGGCTGCGGAGCCTCTCCCCGGCCCCGGTCGCCCGTCCGCCGCGCCGCGCCGTGGCCCGCGCACGACCGGTCACTGCCGCGGACCGGGTCCTCCCACGCGGTGGGCACGGTGGCGGCCGACGGGTAAAGTGCCCTGCCATGACCACGCGGCTCGCCGACATCGCAGCCCAGGCGGGCGTCAGCAAGGCCACGGTCAGCCGCGTGCTCAACGGCGCGCGCGGCGTGGCCACGGACACCCGCGACTCCGTGCTCGCCGCACTCGACACCCTGGGGTACGAGTACCCGTCGCGGCAGCGTCGTGCGGAGCTGGTCGGCCTGATCACCCCGGAGCTGGACAACCCCGTCTTCCCCGCGCTGGCCGAAGTGATGGGGCAGGCGCTCACGCGCCGGGGGTACACGCCCGTCCTGGCCACGCAGACGCCGGGGGGTTCGACCGAGGACGAACTCACCGAGATGCTCGTGAGCCGCGGGGTGGCCGGCATCGTCTTCGTCTCCGGGCTGCACGCCGACACCACCGCCGACACCGGGCGCTACGACCGGCTGCGTCGACAGCACGTGCCCTTCGTGCTGGTCAACGGGTTCTCCCCCCGGATCGAGGCGCCCTTCGTCTCCCCGGACGACCGGGCCGCCATGCGTCTGGCCGTGGCGCATCTGGCCGAGCTGGGGCACGAGCGCATCGGGCTCGCGCTCGGGCCGGAGCGCTTCGTGCCGGTGCAGCGCAAGATCGAGGGGTTCCGCACGGGCCTGCACGAGCATCTGGGGATGCCGGAGCAGGAGACCGGGGAGCTGATCCAGCACTCGCTGTTCTCCCTGGAGGGCGGTCAGGCCGCGGCGGGCGCGCTGATCGACAGGGGCTGCACGGCCGTCGTGTGCGCCAGCGACATGATGGCCCTCGGCGCCGTCCGGGCAGCGCGGCAGCGCGGGCTGGCGGTTCCCGGCGACCTCTCGGTGGTCGGCTTCGACGACTCGCCGCTCATCGCCTTCACCGACCCTCCGCTGACCACGATCAGACAGCCCGTCAGGGCGATGGGGCAGATCGCCGTGGACGCGCTGCTGGAGGAGATGTCCGGAACGCCGCCGCCGCGCACCGAGTTCGTCCTCATGCCGGAACTGGTGGTCCGGGGGTCCACCGCCGCCGGTCCGCGGGGCGGGCAGCGCTCGCCGGACCAGCGCTGACCCGCCGGCCGCCGCCCGTCCCCGGCGCGCCGCGGCGTGCCGGGGACGGGGTCCGGCGGTCCCGGTCCGGCCCGTCGTCATGCGGACGCGAGCAGCGGACGCCACCAGTCCGCGTGGCGCTCGTACCACTGGGCGGTCTTGACCAGGGCGGTCTCGAAGTCGGTGCGGGGCCGGTACCCCAGTTCCTCGGTGATCTTGCTGTGGTCGACCGCGTAGCGCCGGTCGTGCCCCTTGCGGTCCTCGACGTGCTCGATCCGCTCGGGGCCCGCTCCGCACAGGGCGAGCAGCCGGTGCGTGAGCTCCAGGTTGGACAGTGCGGTGCCGCCCCCGATGTTGTAGATCTCCCCCGGCCGGCCCGACAGCCGGACGAGTTCGACGGCCCGGACGTGGTCGTCGACGTGCAGCCAGTCACGTTCGTACCGTCCGTCGCCGTAGAGCGGGACGGAGCCCCCGGACAGGATGCGGGCCAGGAAGTGCGGGATGAGCTTCTCCGGATGCTGGTGGGGTCCGAAGTTGTTCGAGCAGCGGGTCACCCGGACGTCCAGCCCGTGCGTGCGGTGGTGGGCCAGGGCGATCAGGTCGGAGGCGGCCTTCGACGCCGCGTACGGCGAGGTGGGCCGCAGGGGGTCGTCCTCCTTGGCCGCTCCCCGCGGGAGGGAGCCGTACACCTCGTCGGTGGAGACGTGCACGAAGGTGCGCACGCCGTGGCGGAGCGCGGCGTCGAGCAGCACCTGGGTGCCCAGCACGTTGGTGCGGGCGAAGGCACCGCTGTCGGCGATGGAACGGTCGACGTGCGACTCGGCGGCGAAGTGCACGATCTGGTCGTGGCGTCCGGCCAGCGCGTCGACCAGGGACGCGTCGCACACGTCGCCCTGGACGAAGGTGAGGTCGGGGTGGTCGCGCACCGCGTGGAGGCGTGCGAGGCTGCCGGCGTAGGTGAGTTTGTCGAGGACGGTCACCGCCGTGCCTCCCGGCCCTCCGGGCGACAGGAGACGGCGGACGTAGGCGGAGCCGATGAAACCCGCCCCGCCGGTGACGAGGATCGCTGCGCTCATGGGGTGAGGTACACCTTGCTGTGGTCGCCGATCACCAGACGGTGGGCTTGCGGAAGACGGGGGGCCGGGCCCACGACGGCGCCGCGGCCGATGAGGGACGCCTCGATGCGGCAGGCCCCCTCCACCTGCGCGCCGCGCAGCAGGACGGAGTACTCGATGGCACTGTCCTCGACCCGGCACTCCTCACCGATGGAGGTGTACGGGCCGACGCTGGAGTTGCTGACGACGGCGCCCGCGCCGATGACCACCGGGCCGACGACGCGTGACCCGCGCACGACCGCGCCCTCGGCCACCCGGACCCGGCCGACCAGCGTGCTGTGCGCGTCGACCTTGCCCTCGATCCGGCCCTCCAGCCCGTCGAGGACGTGGCGGTTGACCTCCAGCATGTCCTCCGCGCTGCCGGTGTCGCGCCAGGGCCGGGTGGTGGTCTCGGCGCGCACGCGCAGCCCTTGGTCGACCATCCACTGCACGGCGTGGGTGATCTCCAGTTCGCCGCGGGCGGAGGGGGAGATGGCGCGTACCGCCTCGTGCACGGCCGGGCTGAAGGCGTACACGCCGATGAGGGCGAGCGCGCTGCGCGGGGTGCCGGGCTTCTCCTCCAGGCGCAGCACGTTCCCTTCGGTGTCGACCTCCGCGACTCCGAACGCGGAGGGGTCCGCGACGGGGGTCAGCAGCAGCCGGGCCGCCGCGGCGTCGGCGGCGGCGAGACGCACGAAGTCGGTGACGCCCTGCGGGAGGTAGTTGTCGCCCAGGTACAGCAGGAAGTCGTCGTCCCCGAGGAAGCCGCGGGCGATGCGCACCGCGTGCGCGAGGCCGAGCGGGCGGGGCTGGTGCAGGTAGGTGATGCGTAACCCGAACTCCGTTCCGTCTCCGGTCAGTTCGCGGATCTCGCGGCCGTGCGACCCCACGACGACGCCGACTTCCCCGATGCCCGCCGCGGCGAGGGAGTCCAGCGCGTAGAACAGCACGGGTCTGTTGGCGATGGGGAGCAGCTGCTTGGCGCCGGTGTGCGTGAAGGGCCTCAGTCTGCTGCCGGTTCCACCTGCCAGGACCAGGGCCTTCACCGCGGCCTCCGCGGAGGCGGGCTGGTCTGGGGGCGTTTTCTCACAGGTCTCTCCTCGCATGAGAGGCGTGGCGTCGCCGTGGGCACACCGACTCAAGCAGACTGCCGCGACCGTCCGCAACAAGTTTCTGAAACGATCCGCAAAGCCTTGCAGTCGTCTGTGTTCAAGTGTTTGACTCAAGCCGAACCGCCAACCGTGGTGCGTCACACCGCAGTTCGCCGGCGATCGCGTGCAGCCGGTCCGACGAGCAGGGACAGCGATGACAGGTTTACGGCAGACTCAGCACCTGGCACGGGAGGCCCGGCGTCTGGCGCCGGGCGCTTCCGAGGAAGCCGTCCACGGACGCCGGGTGTTCGCCGAGGGGCGCGGCCCCGTGCTGACCGATCTCGACGGCAACCAGTACCTCGACTTCGCCGCCGGCACCCTCACCCAGTCCCTGGGTCACGGGCACCCGGAGGTGGTCGAGGCGCTCACCGCCCAGGCCCACCGCTTGTGGAACGTCCACGACAGTGCCACACCGGACCGCGCCGACCTGCTGGACCTGCTCGCCAGGCTGCTGCCCGAGCGGCTCGACACCTACGCGTTCTTCTCCACCGGCGCGGAGGTGGTCGAGGCCGCCCTGCGGGTCGTCCAGGCGACCGCGCCGCCGGGACGCAACCGGATCGGCGCCCTGCGGCACGGCTTCCACGGCAAGACCATGGGCGCCCGGATGCTCGTGCACTGGGACATCGGCCACCAGGCGTTCAGCGGCAACAGCGTGCTGGGCTACAGCCCTTACTGCTACCGCTGTCCCCTGGGGCTGGAGTACCCGTCGTGCGACGTGCGCTGCGCGACGCTGGTGCGCCGGCACATCGCCGAGAAGCCCAACGTCTCCGCGCTGGTCTTCGAGCCCGTCCTCGGCGCGGCGGGGGTCATCGTGCCGCCGCCGGGCTACTGGGAACGCATCGCGGACGCCTGCCGGGACGGCGGCGTCCTGCTCGTCGCGGACGAGGTGCTCACCGGCGGCGGACGCACGGGGGCCTTCCTCGCCAGTGACCTCTTCGGCATCGAACCGGACCTGGCGATGCTGTCCAAGGGCACCGCGAGCGGGTTCCCGTTCGCCGTCCTCGCCGGCCGTGCGGAGCTGCTGCGCAGGCCGGAAGCGGCCACCCCGGGGGCGTACGCCTCGACGTACGCGAGCAACCCGCTGGGCATCGCCGCCGCCCGCGCCACGCTCGAGGTCGTCGAGCGCGACCGGCTGATCGACCGCGTACGCGTCCTCGGCGAGATCATGGAGGACCGTCTGCGGGTCCTGGAGTCCCGCTTCGACCGGCTGGGCCAGGTACGCGGCCTCGGACTGCTGTGGGGCCTGGAGTTCGTCACCGGTCCCGCCGCCCGCACACCCGCGCCGGAGACGGCCCAGGCCGTCTACACCACGGCCCTCGACCTGGGACTGCGCACCTCCCTCGGAGGTCACGTCCTGCGTCTGGCCCCGCCGTTCACCCTCGACGAAGCCCTGCTCGAGGAAGGCCTGCGGCTGCTGGAGAAGGCCGTCGAGCGGGTGATCGCGTGATCGTGGCGGAACACCTCGTCAAGGAGTTCCGGCTGGCCGAACGCAGACCCGGCCTGCTCGGCAGCCTCTCCACCCTCCTCACCCGCCGCCACCGCGTGGTGCGCGCGGTCGACGACGTCTCCTTCGAGATACCGGCCGGTACCAGGACGGCCTACATCGGCGCCAACGGGGCCGGCAAGTCGACCACGATCAAGATGCTGACCGGCATCATGACCCCCACCTCCGGCCGCTGCACGGTCGCCGGCCTGGAGCCGTACCGGCACCGGCAGCGCAACGCCCGCACCATCGGCGTCGTCTTCGGCCAGCGCAGCCAGCTGTGGTGGGACCTGTCGGTGCCGGACTCCTTCCGCATCCTGCGCCGCATCTACGACATCCCCGCACCGGTCTACCGGCGCAACCTGGACCTGTTCCGGGAGCTCCTCGACATCGACGCGCTGGGTTCGACCCCCGTACGGCAGCTGAGCCTCGGCCAGCGCATGCGTGCCGAGATCGCGGCGAGTCTGCTGCACGACCCCGCCGTCCTGTTCTGGGACGAGCCCACCATCGGCCTCGACATGGTGCTCAAGGACGCGGTGCGCCACCTGGTCAACCGCGCCCACCGGGAGCTGGGCACCACCGTGGTGCTCACCAGCCACGACATCGCCGACATCGCCGCGATCTGCGACAGCGCCCTGGTCGTCGACCACGGCCGGGTCGTGCACCAGGGGACCCTGAAGGACCTGCTGCGCACCGCCGACCACCGCTCGGTCGTCTTCGACCACCGGGACGGCACCGCGGCCGGTACCGTCCGCGCCCGCATCGAGGCCGGCCTGCCGGGCGTGCGCGCGACACCGGACGACGGCGGCCGCATCCGCGTCGACTACCCGACCGGCCGCTACACCTCCCGGCAGGTCCTCACCTTCCTCCTGGACCGTTTCGACCTCGCGGACTGGTACGCCCCCGAACCCGGCCTGGAGGACGTGCTCCGCAGGATCTACGGCCGCGCACGCGTTCCCGGTGACACACCCGACGGGAGCGGCCGCACGGCCGGCGGTGCCGCATGACCGCCCGCCTGCGCCGCTACGCGCCGTTCGCCACCAGCGGCCTGCAGTCCCTGCTGCAGTACCGCTCGATGTTCGCGATGACCGCGGTGACCGCGGCCGCCGGCGCGGCGGTGACCGTCTTCCTGTGGCGTGCCGTGTACGCGGGCACCCCCGGCCGCGGGCCCGGCGGGTTCACCGCGGAGGACATCACCACCTACCTGCTGGTGGCCCAGATCCTGCAGGTGCTGCACACCAACCGGGTGGACGACGAGGTCGCCGCCGAGGTGTACCGGGGTGACGTCGCGGTCATGCTGGTGCGTCCCGTCAGCTACCCGGTGATGCGGTTCTTCGCCTGCCTGCCCGTGGTGGGGGCCAACGCCGTCCTGGTCGGCCTGCCGGTCCTCGGCCTGTTCGCGCTGCTCGTCCCGCTCACCGCGCCCCGGCCGGCGGACCTGCTGCTGTTCGCCGTCTCCACCGCCCTGTCGGTGCTGCTGGCGTTCTGCGTGAACCTGCTGACCGGCATGACCGGTTTCCTCACCACCAACACCTGGGGCGTGCGGATGGTCAAGCAGAGCGTCGTCGCCTTCTTCGCCGGACAGCTCGTGCCCCTCGCGCTGATGCCGGAGCCGCTGGCCGCGCTCGCGAAGGCCCTGCCCTTCCGCGGCATGGTCGACGGTCCGCTGACCCTGTTGCTCGGCCGCTACGACGGCTGGACGGACGCCGCCGGGCTGCTCGCCCAGCAGGCGGCCTGGACGGCCGGGCTGTCGCTGCTGTGCGCCGCGCTGTGGCGCACCGCCCTCGGCCGGCTGGAGGTGCTCGGCGGATGACGCGCACCACGGCGCGGTACCTGCGGCTGGCCTGGTTCCTGGGCGGGGTCGGTCTGCACCGGCTGGCGGCCTACCGCACGGACTTCGTGCTCGGCGCGGGCGCCTTCCTGGTACGGGTCGGCATCCAGACGGCGGTCGTCGGCCTCGTCTTCCGGCAGGTCCCCGTCGTGGGCGGCTGGTCGTACCACGAGGTGCTGTTCCTGCTGGGGTTCTCCCTGCTGCCGCGCGGGCTCGACCACCTCTTCACCGACCAGTTGTGGGAACTGGGCCGCAAACTGGTCCAGCGCGGGGAGTTCTACCGCTACCTCGTCCGGCCGGTCGACCCGCTGTTCTCCCTGCTGTCGGAGCGCTTCTTCCACCCCGACGGGCTCGGCGAACTCGTCGTCGGCGCCGTCCTGGTGGGATACGCGGGAAGCGAGCTCGGCCTGTCGCTCAGCCCCGCGCAGTGGGTGCTGGCGCCCGTGCTGGTGCTGTGCGGGGCGCTGCTGCACACCTCGGTGAAGCTGCTCTTCGCCTCCCTGTCCTTCTGGACGGTGACGAGCATGCCCGCGATGTACGCGGCCGGCCAGGTGTCGGAGTTCTCCGCCTACCCCCTGGACGTCTACCACCCCTCGCTGAAGGCCCTGCTCACCTGGGTCCTGCCCTTCGCCTTCACCGCCTACGTGCCCTGCGTCTACCTGCTGACCGGCCGCACCGGTCTGCTCGGCTGGCTGCCCGTGGTGACCGCCGGCGCCCTGGCCCTCGCGCTGACCGTCTGGCGCCGCGGCGTCAACCGCTACGAGATGACCGGAAGTTGAGTCTGGCATGTTGAGAAACGACGATCTGGGCCCCTTACTGCGCACCGCCCCGTGGATGCCCGAGGGCGGCCGGCGGGCCGAGCGCTTCGAGTGCGTCGACCACGCGGACCTCGGCGCCACCGCCCGCCTGCTGGTCGTGGCCGCCGTCGGCGGACCGGCGTCGGGACGGCGTTACTTCGTGCCGGTGCGGCCCGCGCCCGCGGGGGACGGCGCCGAAGAGGCGCACGGCGGCGTCGAGTTCGACTCCGCCGTGCTGGACGCGGTCTGCGCCGGACGCCGGCTGCCCACCGCCCGGGGCGGCCGGGTGCTCTTCCGCGGCGCGGGACTCACCGCGCGCTCGGTGCGCCGGCTGCCGTTCGAGCGGGGCTGGTCCTCCAACGTGCTGTCCTTGGTGGAGAACGACGGGACGGCCTACGTCCACAAGACCTACCGGCGGCTGGACGAGACCGTCCGGGAGCCGGAACTCCTGCGGCTGATGAACCGGACCGGCCGCACCCCCGACTGGGCGGGCGACTACACCTACGTCGACCCCGCGGACGGCACCCACCGCCCGTTGGGCGTGTTCTACCGGTACGCCCCCGGAGACGGGATCGACCTGCCGCTGAGGCACAGCCTGCGGTCCCTGTGGCCGAAGGTGACCGGCGGACGGACCCCCGGCTCCCTCGACGACGTCGTGCGGGCGCACCTGCGCCCGCTCGCGGACAACCTGCGCGACGCCGGGCGCTTCCTGGCCGGCTTCCACCGCGACCTGGCCGGCCGGCTCGGCCGGGGTCCCGTGCCTCCGTACCCGGTACGGGAGATGCTGGCCCGGGCCACCGCCCGCACGGCCGCGCTGGCCCCGGCGGGCATCGACCTGCCCGAGGCTCCGCGCACCGCCGCCTTCGCGGCCCTGCGGCAGGAGGCCGCCGCGCTGCGGAGCGCCTTCGACGCCGCTGCGGCGGGGTTCCCCTCGGGGCCGTGCCACGGCGACCTGCACCTGTCCCACCTGCTGTGCCGGCCGCGCGACGACGGAGGCTGGTCGATGAACGTCATCGACATGTCCACCCCCGCCCTCGGCCCCGGCGAGGCGGGCTGGGCCGCACAGTCGCCGGTCCAGGACCTGGTCGCCGTCCAGCGCGCCCTGGAGTACTTCACCGCCGACGAGGCGGCCTTCGAGAGCGCGCGGCGCCTCGGCGTCGACTCCATGGAGACGATGCGGGGCGCGCTGGACGGCGCCGGCGACCGGCCGCCCGGGTCGAGCGCCGTGCTGCGCCCGGTCTTCCACGCCGCCGACGTCTGGCGGGCGCACGTGCTGCGGCTGCTCCTCGGACGCACGGCGGACGACCCCCTGCGCCGGCTGCTGTACCTGGGCCGGCTGCTGCACGAACTCGCCTACAACATCGACCACGCCCGTCCCTACCACGCCGCGATCGACCTGCGCCACGCCCTCGCGCTCGGCGCCCGCACCCCGGCCCCGACCCTTCCAGCAAGGACGTGAACGTGACCGAGCCCCCGATGCACATCATCGAGACCTACTTCGAATGCTGCGGCTTCGACCACACCTTCCTGCAGGGCGGCACCTCGGTGTACCTGTGGAACCTCTCCCGGGAGTTCGCCGCCCGCGGGCACCGGGTCTCCCTCGTCACCCCCGCGCACGGCAGACTCGACGACCTGCGCGGCAGGTACGAGGTGGAGGACCTCGGCTACTCGGACGAGTACGTGCTGCCGCTGGTCCTCGACCCGGAGGTGTGGCACGGCTTCCCCGCCGAGACCGGACTGCCCGTGCGCACCACCGCGCACCGCATCCGCCTCGACGGCGTGGACCTGTACTTCCTGTCCAACGAGCACCTCGACCGGCTCCCGGACGTCTTCTACCCGCCGTACTCCGCCAAGGGCCGGGACCTGGTCTTCTTCAAGCCGCTGGTGTTCCAGGTGGACAGTGTGCGCTTCCTGCGCCACTGGTTCGGCGAGGAGCGGGCGATCGTCCACGCCCACGAGCCCTTCTACCACTACCTGGTACCGGCCGCGCTGCGCGACGACCCGACGAAGCACGTCGTCAGCACGGTGCAGAGCAACATGCCGATCACCAAGAAGGTGTACGCGCCCGAGGTCCGCCGCCTCCTGGAGCTCCTGGGCACCCCGGTCGGCCTGCCGCGGGAACACCCGCGGACCGGACCGGACCTCGAAGCGGTGCGCCAGTACCAGCAGCTGACCCATCTGCACTACGAGTACCCGCCGGACCACGTGGCCGTCTACCGACTGGTCCTGGAGAACGCCGATCTGATCGACTTCCTCTCGCCCGGCCAGCTCGACTTCTACACCTCCTTCCGGGACACGCCCTTCGAGGCGCTCTTCGCGCACCTGCCCCTGGCGCAGGCCGTGAAGGAGAACGCGCACAAGATGTTCGTCGGGGGCTGCGCCATATCCGACCAGTGGCTCGCCCGGGACCCGGGCGAGGTGGACCGGGCGGCGGTGCTCGGCGGGCTGGGGCTGGATCCCGCGCTGCCGACGTTCTTCCACAACGCGCGCTACGCCCTGCACCACAAGGGCCAGCTGGAGCTGATGCGCGCCGTCGACCGGGTGCTGGGCGACGGTCTGGCCGCGAACTTCGTCGTGCGCTGCATCTCCGGCGCCCCGCTCGACGACCCCTGCTTCCGCGAGATCGCCGAGCGGCACCGGGGCCGGCTGCACCTGGAGTGGGAACGGGTGGACGAGCGGCGGGTGTTCGAATACGCGTCGGCCGCCGACTTCTGCCTGTTCCCCTCCAAGTTCGAGATGGACACCTTCCTCATCGCCCAGGGCGAGGCCATGGTGTGCGGGGCGGTGCCCATCGCGACCGCGCAGGAGGGGACGGCGCACTTCCGGCACGCCCGGCCCGAACCGGAGACCACCGGCCTCGCAGTCAACCGCTCCTTCGCCGAGGACGACCCCCTGCTCACCGCCGCGCTCGTCGCGCGCATCCGGGAGGCGGTGGCGCTGTGGTCCGACGACCCGGCCCGCTACCGCGAGCTGTCCCGGCGCGCGGCGGCGGTCGCCCGGCAGTTCACCTGGGAGCACTGCGCGGACCTGCACCTCGCCGCGTTCCGCCGTCTGTGGCGGGGCGAACCGGCCGAGCTGTCCGCCGAACGCGCCCTGCGGCACGGCTGGTTCGACCTGCTGAAGGACGAGGAGATCACCGAGGAGGCGGCCCTCGCCCACGGCGACCTGGCGGCGTACGCGCGCCGCGCGCCCCTCGACGCCCCGGCCGCCCGGCGGTTCTTCCAGGCGGCCTGGGAGCGGGCCGACTTCGGCACGTGCGAACGGATCGTGGACCGCTGCCCCACCGCGGTGACCGCCGGGGAGGTGCGCGGCCTGCGTGAGCGGTGCTCGGTCACCGGCGGCGGGCTGGTGTACCGGCTGCCGCACGCCGAGCGGGTGGAGCTGGTGACCCCGGCCCGGCGCGGCACCGCGGTCCGGGCGCTGCCCGAGGTGCGGGAGCTGCGCCGTACCGCGCCCGGCGTGTTCGAGGGGCCCCCGCTGGCGCCGGGGGCCCGGCTGCTGCTGACGCTGTCCTCCGGCCGGGTCACCTGGGACGAGGCCCGTCATGGCTGAGCGGGGAGGGGTGCGCGCGGTGCTGCTGGCGGGCGGCGAGGGGCGGCGCATGGGGCCGCTGGGCGAGGGGCGCCTGAAGCCGCTCGTCCCGTACGGAGGTGCCTGCCGCCTGATCGACTTCAGCCTCGCCAACGCGCGTGACTCGGGGCTGGGGGAAGTACTGCTGCTGTCCCAGTACGAGGAACGCCGGCTGATGGACGACCTGCACCGGGTGTGGAACCGCGACCCGGGCTTCCGGGTGCACTTCGGGCCGTACGACGACGCCTACCGGGCCGCGGGCGCCGGACTCCCCCGCGAGCTGCCCGAACGCACCTGGCCGGCCGAGCGCGGTACCGCGGACGCCCTGATCCGCAAGGCCGGGCACGTCTTCGGCGGTGACCGCGAGCAGGTCCTGGTGCTGCACGCGGACCACGTCTACCGCTTCGACTACCGGCCGCTGATCGCGGAGCACCGGGCCTCCGGCGCCGCCCTGACCGTCGCCTACCAGCGGATCGAGCGGCGCTGGGTCCACCTGTTCGGGATGGTCCGCTTCGACCGGGCGGGCCGGCTCACCGAGTTCGTGGAGAAGCCCGCCGAACCGACCAGCGACCTGGTGTTCGCCGCTTTCTGCGTCTTCGACGCCACGATGCTGCACCGCTACCTGGAGAAGCTGGACGGCACCGACTGGCAGCACGACATCAGCCGGGACGTCATCCCCGCGATGCTCGCGGGCGGTGAGGACATCCGCGGTCACGAGGTCGCCGGCCACTGGGAGGACATCGGCACCGTCGAGCGCTACCACCGGGCGCACCTGATGCTCGCGTCCGGCGGGCCGCGGGCCGGACTCCCGGTCGAACGGATGCCCAGGACCGTCCGGCCCGGGGTGGACCGCGGCTGGGTGGCCGACTCCCCGGGCGTGGTCGCGTCGTTGGTCCCGGCGGACCTCGTCAACGACGGCCTGGTGGAGCACAGCGTGCTCTTCCCCGGTGTCAGCGTCGGGGCGGGCGCCCGGGTGCGGCGCAGCGTGCTGCTGCCCGGCGCCGCGGTCCGCCCGGGTCAGGACATCGACTCGGCGGTGGTCATGGAGAACGGACAGGTGCAGCGGGTCGAGGACACCGCGGCCGGCACGGAAGGAACCCGAACATGAACCCCTCCCCCTACGACGTCCTGGTGGTCGGCGGAGCCGGCGTGGACACCGTCGTCCGCGTCGAGAAGCTGGAGGTCCCCCCGGGCGACTCGCTGCACGTGCCGCCGGTGTACGACTACGTGGCGCACACCGGCAACGGCGTGGCGCTGGGCTGGCACGCCCTCGGCCTCGCCACCAAGTTCGTCGACTTCCTCGGTGACGATCCCCAGGGTCACGCGGTGCTCGCCGCGTACGCCGAACGCGGTCTCGACTTCAGCCACGTGGTGTCCCCGCACGGCACTCCGCGCGGCGTCAACCTGGTCGACGCCCAGGGCCGCCGCTTCTCCTTCTACGACTCCCGGCACCCCGCGGACCTCCGGCTGCCCCGTTCCTTCTACCTGCCCCACCTGGAGCGGGCGCGCCACGTCCACCTCTCCATCGTGGGACACAACCGCGACCTGTACGAGGACGTCCACCGGCTCGGGGTGACCAGCTCCACCGACCTGCACGACTGGGACGGGGTCAACCCCCACCACCGCACCTACGCCCTGGCCTCCGACTACGTCTTCATGAGCGCCGCGGCCGTCCACGACCGGCTCCAGGAGGTCCTGCACGGCATCGTCGACGAGGGCCGGGCCCGCCTCGTCGTGGCCACCGACGGAGCGGACGGCTGCCACGTGCTCGTGCGGGGCGAGGCGGAGGCGCGCCACTTCCCGGCCGTGCGGCCGGAGCGGCCGGTCGTCGACTCGAACGGCGCCGGCGACGCCTTCGTCACCGCGTTCCTCCACGCGCGCTTCGAGGGGCGGCCGGTGGAGGAGTGCGTCCTGGCCGGATCGGTGTCCGGGGCCTTCGCCTGCGGCGCCGCCGGCACCCACACCGAGTTCATCGACCTGCCCGGCCTGCGCGCGGCCTGTGCCCGTGCGCGGGCCGCGGCGAAGTGAAGGGGCCCTGCGCGTGCACATCGTCACCTTCTCCTTCGAGTGCGGCGGCTTCGACAACCGGCTGATGCGCGGCGGGCTGTCCCCGCTCGTGTGGAACCTGTCCCGCGAGTACGCCGCACGCGGCCACCGCGTCTCGCTGGTCACCCCCGCGCACGGTCACCTCCGGGCCCTGCGGGAGCGGTTCGACGTACGGGAACTCGACTACCGCGACGAGCACGCGGTGCCGCTGGTGCTCGACCCCAAGGTGTGGCCCGGCCGGCCCGCCGAGACCGGACTCGCCCTCGACACCCGCGCCCACCTGTTACGCCTGGACGGCGTGGACGTCTACCTGCTGTCCGACGCCTTCCTGGACCTGCTGCCGGACCGGCTCTACCCGCCCCCGGCCTTCGAGGGCCGGGACCTGGCGTACGTCAAGCCGCTGGTCTTCCAGGTCGGCGGGCTGCGCTTCGTCCAGCGCCGCCTGGCGGACGGCCCGGCGATCGTGCACGGCTTCGAGCCCTCCTACCACTACCTGCTGCCCGCGGTCCTCGCCGACGACGACCGGTTCCGGACGGTGAGCACGGTCGCCGCGAACGCCCCCGTCACGCAGAAGGTGTACCGGCCGCAGGTGGAACGGCTGCTGGAGCTCTTCGGGGTCCGCGGGCCGGACCTCGACGCCCTGGACGGGCCACCGCCCGCCGAGGACTCCCCCACGGCCACCGTGGCCCGGGCGCTGGCCGGCACCCGCATGCACGTCGAGTACGGGCCGGACCACGTGGGCGTGTTCCCGCTGATCGCCGACCGCGCGGATCTGATCGACTTCGTGTCCCCCGGTCAGCGCGACCACTACGTCACCTGGCAGGACACGCCGTTCGAAGCCCTGTTCCAGTCGCTGCCCGTGGCCCGGCGGCTGCGGGAACGACCGGACCGGCTGCTGGCCGGCGGCTGCGGCATCGCGGACAGCTGGCTGGCGCGCGATCCGGAGGCCGTGGACCGGGCCGCGGTGCGCCGGTCGCTCGGCCTGACGGGCGCCGGCCCGGTCTTCTACCACGCCGCCCGCTACGCGGTGCACCACAAGGGCCAGCTGGAGCTGATGCGGGCCGTGGAGGAGGTGCTGGCCGAAGATCCGGAGGTGGGTTTCGTGATCCGCTGCTCGACCGGGGGCGGCGGCGACGCGCCGGCGGCGGTCGCGAACGCCGCGTTCCAGCGGCTCACCGACCGCTTTCCGGGACAACTCCACCTGGAATGGCGGCTCGCCGACGAGGACACGTTGTTCGAGCAGGCGGCGAGCGCCGACTTCTGCGTGTATCCGTCCAAGTTCGAACTGGACGGCTTCCTCATCGCCCAGGCCGAGGCGATGGCCTGCGGGGCGGTGCCGATCGCCACCGCCCAGCGGGTGACCTCCCACTTCGGGCACGGGCGGCCCCTCGACGACCCGGACGCGACGGGGTTCTCGGTGCCCGGTTCCTTCCGCGACGACGACCCGGGGCTGGCCCGGGCCCTCGCCGAGCGAATACGCGAGGCCGTGACGGTCTTCCGCACGGCACCCGACACCCACGCCCGGCTCTCGGGCAACGCCCGGCGCCTGGGCCGCTCGTTCACCTGGGCCCGCAGCGCGGACCTGCGCCTGGCCGCCTACGAGCGTCTGCTGCGCGGCGAGCGCGCACAGCCGCCGGCCGGTGAACTGGTCGAGCGGGGCTGGCTGGAGGCGCTGTCGCCCGCCGCGCACGCCGAGCATCGCGAGCTGATCGCGCGGGCGGCGACGGAACGCGGTGACGCCACCGCCCTCGCCCGCGCCCTCGGGTGCGGCCTCGACGGCCTCGGAGCGGACGACTGGGAGCGGTTGTTCACCTCGGCCCACCGCCGGGGGGACTTCGCCCGCTGTGCCGAACTGGCCCGGCGGTCGGGCCGGCCGGACCTGTGGGCGCGGCAGGCCGACCGCTTCCGGCTCACCGCCGCTTCGGACGGCACGTGGCGGGTGCGGTACGCGCACGCCGAGGCGGAACGGGTCGAGCTGGTGGCCGAGGCGTCCGCGACGACGGGTACGGCCCCCGGCCGGGCCCCGGCGGCCTCCGCCCCCACCGCATTCGCCGCCCCGCCCCCGGTCACGGCCACCGCGTCCACGGCATCCGCGGTCAGGGCGCCCGCGGTCACGGCCGCTGCCGGCACGGCCCGTTCGGGCGTGACCGCCGTGGACACGGGCTCCGCGGGCCTCGCCCCCGTGGACACGGGCTCCGCGGACACGGCGGTCGCGGGACGTCCGGGGTCCGGTTCCACGGCCCCGCGCCCCCCGCTGGAGTCGGTCACCGAGGTCCTCGCCTCCGACGAGCCGGCTCCCGCCTCCGGTGGTGCCGTGCTGCGGCCGCTCGCCGCCGACGGCGACGGCGTGTTCACGGGGACCCTGGACGGACCGCCCGTCGGAGGTCACGCCGTCGCCATGGTGACCCTGCGCTCCGGCCGGGTGGTCTGGGACACCGTGCCGGCCCGCGCACCCGCGTTCCGCCTGGTGGCGACCGATCTCGACGGCACGCTGCTGCGCAGCGACCTGACCGTGTCGGCGCGCACCCGCCGGGCGCTGGAACGGGTCGCCGCGTCCGGCGCCCACCACCTGGTGGTCACCGGACGCCCCGCGGTGGCCTGCAGGCAGCTCCTGGACGCCCTCGGCTACCGAGGGCTGGCCGTCTGCGGTCAGGGCGCGCAGTTGTACGACGCCGGTGCGGACCGTCTGCTGTCCTCGGTGTCCCTGGACCGTGATCTCGCCCGCGGCGTCGTCGAGAAGGTCGAGGCCGAACTGGGCCGGGTCGAGCTCGGCGTCGTCACCTCGCCGCCGGAGAGCCGGTTCAAGGTGACCCCCGGATTCGGGGAACGGGTCCGTCACGGCTGGGACGTGACCACCGACCCCGGCCGGCTGTGGACAGCGCCCATCGACAAGCTGATCCTGCACCACCCGCACGTCGACGAGGACCGGCTGGCCGCCGTCGCGCAACGGCTGACGGGCGGTGAGGTGACCGTCGTGCACTCGGTCAGGGGCATGGTGGAGGTCCTGCCCGCGGGCACCGACAAGGGCGCCGGTGCGGCCCGGGCCGCCGAACTGCTGGGCTTCACCGGCGCCGACACCGTCGCCTTCGGCGACATGCCCAACGACATCCCGCTGCTGGCCTGGGCCGCCCACGGCGTGGCGGTCGCCAATGCCCACCACGACCTGCGGGCCATGGCCGACGAGGTCGCCCCGGGCAACGACGAGGACGGGGTCGCCGCCGTCCTCGAACGCCTCTTCGCGCCGGAAGGGGGCCGTCCGTGATCCGCCCCGCCACGCCCGACGCGTCCCTGCGGGACCTGGCCCGTGCGCACGGCGTGGGCACCGAGTACGTCACCGACCGCGGTGACCGCGTCACCGTCGCCGCGGACACCCTGGTCGCGGTCCTGGCCGCGTGCGGCGTGGACGCGAGCACCCCGGACGCCGCCCGGCGGGCCCTGGCCGCCCGGCGCGCGGCGGACGCGGACAGGCTGCTTCCGCCCTGCGTGGTCGTCCGTTCCGGATCGGCCGCACGGCTGCGGCTGCCGCCCGGCGCCGAGGCCCGCGTCGCCCTGGAGGGCGGTGGTGAGAGCGGCCTCGAGGCCCCGCTGCCGCCGGGCGCGCACGTCCTGCGTGCCGTCGCGGGCCGGCGGCGGGCGTCCGCTCCGCTGCTGTCGGTGCCCGAGCGCATCCCCGTGCCCGAGCGGCGCGGCTGGGGCTTCCTGGTCCAGCTGTACTCGGTGCTCTCCCGCAGGTCCTGGGGCATGGGCGACCTGGCCGACCTCGCGGAGCTGGCCTCCTGGTCCGGTCGCGCGCTGGGCGCCGGCTTCGTCCAGCTGGGGCCGCTGCACGCGGTGGAGCCGGGTCCGCTGCCCGATCCGTCGCCGTACCGGCCGAGTTCGCGGCGGTTCGCGGACCCGATGCACGTCCGGGTGGAGGAGGTGCCGGAGTACCGGTACCTGGACCGGGAGGCCCGCCGCGCGGTGGACTCCTGCGCCGCCCGGGCACGGGCCCTCAACGATCGCGTGCTGGGCGGCGGGACGCTGATCGACCGGGAGGCGGTGCGCGCCCTCAAGTACGAGGCGCTGCGCCACCTCCACCGGGTGCCGGCCCCGCCCGGCCGCCGTGCGGCCCTGGAGGCGTTCACCGCCCGCGAGGGCGGGGACCTGACGGACTTCGCCACCTGGTGCGCGCTGGCCGAGGTGTACGGCGGCGCCTGGCGGTCCTGGCCCGAAGGGCTGCGCGACCCGCGGTCGCCGCGGGTGGCCGAGGCGCGCGGGGAACTGGCGGAGGCCGTGGCGTTCCACCGCTGGCTGGCGTGGATCACCGACGAGCAGCTCGCCGCCGCGCAGCGCGCGGCGAAGGACGCGGGCATGGACATCGGCCTGGTGCACGACCTGGCGGTGGGCGTCGCCCCCGAGGGGGCCGACGCCTGGACGCTGCAGCACTGCCTGGCCGGCGGGATGAGCGTCGGGGCGCCACCGGACGACTTCAACCCGCTCGGTCAGGACTGGGGCCAGCCGCCCTGGCGGCCGGACGCGCTGGCCGCCGAGGGGTACCGGCCGCTCGCCGGGCTGCTGCGCGCCGGTATGCGGCACGCGGGGGCCCTGCGGGTCGATCACGTCATGGGGTTGTTCCGGTTGTGGTGGGTGCCCGAGGGCCGCCCCCCGTCCGAGGGGACCTACGTCCGCTACGACGCCGAGGCCATGCTCGGCGTGCTGCTCCTGGAAGCCCACCGGGCCGGGGTGGCGGTGATCGGCGAGGACCTCGGCACGGTGGAGCGCGGTGTCCGCGGGGAACTGGCCGCGCGCGGCGTGCTCGGCACGTCGGTGCAGCGCTTCGAGTACCTGGGCGGTTCCGAGGGACGGCACGGTCCGCTGCCGCCGCGGCAGTGGCGCAGGAACTGCCTGGCCACGCTGACCACCCACGACCTGCCGACGACCACCGCGTGGCTGAGCGGCGAACACGTCGGCCTGCGGGCCCGGCTGGGACTGCTGACCCGCCCGGAAGCGGAGGAGGAGGCGCAGGCGGCGGCCGAACGGGACGGCTGGCTGGCGGAGCTGCGCCGGCAGGGCCTGCTGCCCGACACCGACGGCGAACTGGTCGCCCTGCACCGTTTCCTGACCCGTACCCCGTCCACCCTGCTCGGGGTCTGGCTGCCGGACGCCACCGGCGACCGCAGGCCCCAGAACCTGCCCGGTACCGCTGACGTGCACCCCAACTGGAGGCTGCCGGTGGCGGACGGGCGTGGCCGGCCGGTGCCCTTGGAGGACCTGCCCGGCCATCCCCACGTACAGGCCGTCGCCCGCGTGTTCGCCGACGGTGGACCGCACGGAACGAAGACCGAGGAGAGAGATGTCAGGCCAGGCCCTTGATCGGCTCGAGGGAGTCCGCGAGGACCCCGGAGGCTTCGACCTGCTGGCGCCGGACGGCACGCGCTACCGCGTGGACGTCACCGACGGAGTGTTCGACCCCCGCAACCCGCTCCTCGCCGGTTATGTGGCGGGACGGCGCGTGGTGGCCTTCGTCGGCCCCACGGTGGACCGTCTCCACGGCGACCGGCTGCGCGCCTACCTCGGCGCCCGGCTGGAGCCGGGCAGCTGGAGCGTCCACACCGTCGACGGCGGTGAACGGAACAAGTCCCTCGCCTCGGTGGAGCGGGTGTGCGCCCTCGCCAAGGCGTCCGGCCTGGACCGGCACGGGGTGATGCTCGCCGTGGGCGGCGGGATCGTCGCGGACGTCGTGGGCTTCGCGGCCTCGATGTACGCCCGCGGCATCCGCTACATCAAGGTCAACACCACCCTCGTGGGACAGGCGGACGTGGGCGTCGGGGTGAAGACCGGCGTCAACGCCCTGGACGTCAAGAACATGTTCGGCGCCTACCACCCCGCGCACGCCTCGCTCAACGACCCCGCCCTGCTGGCCACGCTGCCGGCCCGGGAGATCCGCTGCGGCCTCGCGGAGATCGTGAAGATGGCCGTGATCCTCGACTCCGACCTCTTCCGGGTGCTGGAGGAGCACCCGGACGCCTTCCTGCGTTCCTCCGACGGCGCGTTGGAGACGTACGTGCTGCGCACCTCCATGCGGCTGATGATGGAGGAGCTCTGCCCCAACCTGCGTGAGCACGACCTCGCCCGGCTCGTCGACTTCGGGCACACCTTCAGCCCGGTGATCGAGACGGCCGGCGGCCACCGCCTGGAACACGGCGAGGCGGTCGCCGTCGACATGGCCCTGTCGGCGCACCTGGCCCGGCTGCTGGGGCTCCTCGACGCGGAGAGCTGCGCGCGCGTGGTGACACTGCTGCGCCGCATCGGCCTCCCCGTGTTCGACCCGGCCACCTGCACGCCGGAGCTGATGACGCAGGCCCTGCACGCCTCCTGGCAGCGGCGGGGACGCGCACTGCACCTCGTCGTGCCGACCGGCATCGGCAAGGCGGACTTCGTGGAGCGGCTGGAGGACGTGCCCGCCGGCGTGCTGCGGGCCGCCCTGGACGCGCTGGCGCGCGACGGGGGCACGCGGTGACCGCCCGCGACGTGGTGAACCTCGACGCGCTCCTGCGCGGCAAGGAGCACGACCACGGCGGGCGGGGCACGATCCTCGCGCACCGCCTGTTCGCCCGCGCCGAGGGGAGTGCGGGAGCGGAGTTCGTCGACATCGCCGTGCTGCCGCCCGGCACGTCCATAGGGCGCCACCGGCACGCCCGGGACCGTGAGACGTACGTCGTGCTCAGCGGCAGCGGCCTGATGTACCGGGACGGGGCCGAGTTCCGCGTCGGCGTCGGGGACGTCGTCGTCAACCGTCCGTACGGCGAGCACGGCCTCGTCAACGACTCGGCCGCCGATCTGTGGCTTCTGGTCTTCGAGGAGGAGCTCCGTGACCGTCCCGTGGTCTGACCGTCTCGCCGCCGGTCCGGCGCACCGCGCGGATCCCTGGCGGTCCCACGACGTCTTCACCGTGCTCGACGTGGGAGGCACGACGCTGCGGACCGGGAGCTACGACCCGGTGACGGCGGCCGTCTCCCGCGTGCGCCGGGTGCCGGTCGAGGGCATGACCCGTCATCCGGGGGTCCCGGTGGCCGGCCTGCAGCGCCGCGTCGTGGACCAGATCGTCCACGAGGTCGGCCGGCACACCGCGGGGACGGCGCCGCGCGCCGTCGGCGTGGCCTTCGCCGGACCGATCTCCGCCGGCGGCCTGGTGCTGGCCGCTCCCACGGTGTGGGGGCGGCGCGGTGACCCGCTGCCGCTGGGGCAGCTCCTGACGGAGCGGACCGGCGTGCCGGTCGTGGTGGTCAACGACCTGACCGCCGCCGCCTGGCGCTACGCGGCGACCGAGACCGAGCCGTTCTGTCTGATCACCGTCAGTTCCGGCATCGGCAACAAGGTCTTCCGGGGCGGGGAGGTGCTGCTGGACGCGGACGGGCACGGGGGCGAGCTCGGGCACTGGGTGTGCGATCCGTCCCCGGGGGCGCCGCTGTGCGACTGCGGTGCGCGCGGCCATCTCGGCGCCGTCGCCTCCGGGCGGGGGGTGCTCGCCGCGGTCCGCCGTGCGGCGGACGCCGACCCGGCCGGTTTCGCCCGGTCCCGGCTGGCCGCGCGCTGCGGCGGCCGCGCGCCCGGCATCGACAACCCGGCCGTCGCGGCGGCGGTGCGGGAGGGCGACGCGTTCACCACGCGGGTGCTGCGCGGCACCCTCACGCATCTCGCGCAGGCGATCGGGGCCGTCTTCACCTCCGTCGGGGTGTGCCGGTACATCGTGATGGGCGGCTTCGCCCTGGCGGTCGGCGAACGCTACCGGGAGCTGCTGGTGGGCGAGTTGGCGAGACTGGGGTGCTTCGGTCTGGACGCGGACGCGGTCGACGCCATGGTGTCGCTCGGCGAACCGGACGACGACCACGGCCTGATCGGTGTCGGCAGGCTGCTGGCCGACCGGATGTCCCGGCCCTCCCCGGCGGGTGCCCGATGAGCGCCGGGGGCACCCTCGTCGTCGGCAGCGGTTTCGTGGGCAGGGGCATCGCGCGGCGGCTGGCGGCGGCCGGTGAGCCGGTCACCGTCACCTCGCGCCATCGCCCGGAGCGCCTCCCGGACGTCCCGGGGATCCGGTGGCACGCCCTGGACGCCACCGATCCCGCGGCGTGCGGCCGGCTCGTGGCCCGGCTGGGCCCGCGGCGCATCGTCCTCGTGCACGGCCCGTCCGACGTCACGTGGTGCGAGGAGCACCCGGACCTGGCGGCCTCGGCGCACACCGCCGCGGCCGCCCGCTTCGCCGCGCTGGCCGGGGACGCGAGGCTGCTGTTGATCTCCACCGACAACGTCTTCGACGGGTCCCGGCCCGACAATCCCGAGGACGCCCCGGTCTCCCCGGCCAACGCCTACGGCCGCGCGAAGCTGCGGGCGGAACGGGCCGTGCTCGACGCGGCGGCGGACGCGGTGGTGCTGCGGGTCAGCCTGGTCTACGGGCACGAGCCCGCGGACGCCGGCAAGTGGCTCAACTTCTTCGCCGCGTGCGCGCACCGGCTGCGGCGCGGCGAGCAGGTCAGGGTGCCGCGGGACCAGTGGACGACCCCGGTGCTGGTCGACGACGTCGCGGAGGTGACGGCGGCCCTGCTGGGTGCCGACGCGCCCCTCCCGCCGCTCCTCCATCTGGGCGGGCCGGACCGCGTGAGCCGCGCCGCCTGGGCCTCGGTCGTCGCCGAGACGCTGGGGGCGCCCGCGCACCTGGTCGTGCCGGTGCCGCGGGCGGCCACGCGGTACGCCTCCCGGCCGGAGAACGCGTGCCTGACCGGTTCCCTGCTCGCCCGGCTGCCGGCCACCGGGGCGATCACCGTCCGGGGCGTGCGGGAGGGCGCCCGGTACCTGGCCCCGGCGTTCGCGGCGGCACGCTGAGATCCGACGGCCCTCCCCGCCCGGGGCCGGGGCGGGGCGGTGCGTGCACCCTTTACGGGCCTGTCATGTACGAGTAACCTCCGGATGGCTGCAAGGTGTTGCTGCAAGTTTCCGGTATGCGGCGCATCACGGGCGCGGGTGCGGGGGACCTCGAGGCGCGTCAAGGTCTCCGCCGGCGTCCGCACGGCAGCCGGCCCTCCCCCACCGCATTCTGGAGACGCGCATGAGACGCCGCCGCTCCCTCGCCCGCCCCTGGGCGGCCGGAGCTCTCGCCGCAGGCACCCTCGTCCTGCCCCTGACCACTCCCACCGCACCCGAGGCCGCCGCCGCGCCCGCCACCTCGGCCACCGTCTTCTACTACACGAAGACCAAGAACTGGACGGACCACTACCTGCACTACGCCCCCGACGGCGGAAGCTGGACGACCGCCCCCGGCACCCGCATGGAGGCCGCCTGCACGGACTGGGTGAAGCTCACCGTCGACCTGGGATCCGCCGCCGGGCTGAAGGCCGCCTTCAACGACGGCAAGGGCGTCTGGGACAACAACGGCGGGCGGGACTACGCCCTGGGCACCGGGGACATCACGGTCAAGGACGGCGTCGTGGCGCACAGCGACCCGTGCGCCGCCTCCCCGGCGCCCGGCACCGAGGCGACCGTCTACTACTCCACACAGACGCTCGGCTGGACCACCGCCAACCTGCACTACCAGCCCGCCGGCGGCTCCTGGACCACCGCGCCCGGCGTGGGCATGGAGGCCGCTTGCGCCGGCTGGTGGAAGCGGACGGTCGGCCTGGGCTCCGCGACCTCGCTGAAGGCGGCCTTCAACAACGGCAACGGGGTCTGGGACAACAACAACGGCTCGGACTACGCCCTGAAGGCCGGGACGAGCACGGTGAGGAACAACACCGTCACCGCGGACGCGAAGGACCCGTGCGCCGCCGAGGAACCCGACACCGAGGCGCCCACCGCCCCGGCCGGCGTCCGGGCGAGCGCAACCGGCACCTCCGTGGTCCTGTCCTGGAACGCCGCCACCGACGACACCGGCGTGACCACGTACCAGATCACCCGGACCGGCGGCACCAGGGGCACCACGGTCACCGACGTGACCTCCACCGTGCTCTCCGACGCCGGCCTGGAGGAGAACACCGCCTACACCTACACGGTCAGGGCCCTGGACGCGGCCGGCAACGCCTCCGCCGCCTCCGCCCCGGTCTCGACGACCACCGGGAAGAAGCCGTCCACACCCCCCACGGGCGCCCCGCTGGGCACGGACCCGCGCAAGGACCCGATCTACTTCGTCATGACCGCCCGCTTCAACGACGGCGACAGCTCCAACAACCGCGGCGGCAACCAGCACACCAGGTCCGGCAACGCGGCGAACGACGACCCCATGTTCCGCGGCGACTTCAAGGGCCTGGTCGAGCGGCTCGACTACATCAAGGCCCTCGGCTTCTCCGCCGTGTGGATCACCCCGGTCGTCCTCAACCGCTCGGACTACGACTACCACGGCTACCACGGCTACGACTTCTACAAGGTCGACGCCCGCCTGGAGTCGGCCGGCGCGACCTACCAGGACCTGATCGACGCGGCCCACGCCAAGGGCATGAAGATCTACCAGGACGTCGTCTACAACCACAGCTCCCGCTGGGGCGCCAAGGGACTGTTCACGCCGACCGTGTACGGCGTGCGGGACGACCAGTGGAGCTGGCTCTACGACGAGAAGAACGCGGGCTTCGAGTACGACGGCCTCACCATCGAGACCAAGTCCGGCAAGTCGTACTACAACGGCGACCTCTGGTCCACCGCCGAGCCGGCCGGCAACACCTGCCTGAACTGGGGCAGGCCCACCGGGGCCAAGAGCCCCGAGGGCTACACGATCTACAACTGCCAGTGGCCGAACCCCACGTCGGGCATGTTCCCCAAGACGTACTACCACAACTGCTGGATCGGCAACTGGGAGGGCGAGGACTCCCGTTCCTGCTGGCTGCACGACGACCTCGCCGACTTCGACACCGAGTCGGCGCCCGTGCAGAACTACCTCATCGGCGCCTACGACAAGTACATCGACATGGGCGTCGACGGCTTCCGCGTCGACACGGCCGTCCACATCCCCCGCGTCACCTGGAACCGCCGCTTCCTGCCCGCGATCCAGGAGCGCG
Organism: Streptomyces sp. NPDC029152; assembly: GCF_055564355.1. Taxonomy (NCBI): domain Bacteria; kingdom Bacillati; phylum Actinomycetota; class Actinomycetes; order Kitasatosporales; family Streptomycetaceae; genus Streptomyces; species Streptomyces sp. NPDC029152. Next base: position 28,012 of record NZ_JBVHWR010000015.1, read on the forward strand.
TCACCCAGAAGTTCGGAGCCGGGGCCGCGAAGAACTTCTTCGTCTTCGCCGAGGTCGCCGCCTTCGTCAACGACAAGTGGAACCGGGGCTCGGTCAACCACTCCGCGCAGTTCTACACGTGGAAGGAACGCAAGGAGTACAGCGCCGACGACGAGAAGGCGGCCCTCGAGCAGTACGACTACGAGAACGGCCAGGGCACGGGCAACCAGCCGACCTCGAACAACGCCTTCCTGAACGGCAACAGCTACCACGCGCCCGACCACAGCAGGTTCTCCGGCATGAACATCATCGACATGCGCATGCACATGAACTTCGGTGACGCGTACAACGCCTTCGGCAACGGCAAGGACTCCGACGACAGCGTCAACGACGCCACCTACAACGTCGTCTACGTCGACAGCCACGACTACGGCCCCAACAAGAGCAGCGAACGCTACGCCGGCGGCACCGACGCCTGGGCCGAGAACATGTCCCTGATGTGGACCTTCCGCGGCATCCCCACGCTCTACTACGGCTCGGAGATCGAGTTCCAGAAGGGCAAGAAGACCGACTGCGGCCCCACCTGCCCCCTCGCCACGACCGGACGCGCCTATTACGGCGACCACCTGGCCGGCTCCGTCACGGCCTCCGGTTTCGGCACGGTGGCGTCCGCGAGCGGCGAGGTCGCCACCACCCTGGACCAGCCGCTGGTGAAGCACCTGCAGCGGCTGAACCAGATCCGCCGGGCCGTCCCGGCCCTCCAGGCGGGCCAGTACTCCACGGAGGGCATCTCGGGCGGCATGGCCTTCAAGCGCCGGTACACCGACGGCGGCACCGACAGCTTCGCGCTCGTCACCGTGTCCGGCTCCGCCACGTACACGGGCATCCCGAACGGCACCTACCGGGACGCGGTCACCGGCGACGCCCGCACCGTCTCCGACGGCAGGCTCACCGTCGGGGCACCCGGAAAGGGCAATCTCCGCGTCTACGTCCTCAACGGCCCCGGGAAGATCGGAAAGGACGGCCCCTACCTGAAGTAGGCGCGTCCCGTCCGCGCCGGCGGAGCGCCACCTCGGCGGACCGCAAGCCGTACCACCGACGAGACGCGCCGCCCGACGCCCCGCGGGCAGCCGCCGGCCCGGTCGCACCGGATCAACCCGATGCCACGTTGACAACGTCAACGCAGGTGCACGATCCTCTTCAACCGGGACGGTGTACGCTCCCTTGCGGGACGCACCCACCGCGCACGCAAGGGGGTGAAACGGGGAGGGGCAGTGGACCTGGAGACGGTCGGCGGACGGTCCCGGATCACACGGGCCGTGGGGCGCGGGAACACGGACGAGGTACACCGGGCCGAAGAAGGCGCACGGCGGGTACCGCACCAAGAACCTGATCCTCGCCGAGTACGACCGCATGACCGCCGCCGGCCTGACCCTGGAGAACCCCCTCACCGAGGGCGAGTCCGGTACTTACCGCTCCCCCCTCACCCCGCCCCCCGGTCAGGGCCCCCGCCACGACCGACCTGCCCCTGGGGCGGCCCCACCCGGTGGCCGCCCCAGGGGCACGCCCCACCGCTCGACCAAGGAACAACGCACGTGGTACGTCGAAGCCAGAGCAGCAATCCTCGTTCGGTCGTCGTCCTGACCTCGGGTACGGACTGGGGCACCCGTGCCGCCGGGCAGAAGCGGAGCAGCGGGGCCGAGACCCCGATACCCCAACGGCAGCCCGCGAAGATCAGGGCCTTGCAGCAAGCCGTCAGGCTGGCCAATCTGGCCATCGACAAGAAGAACTGGACCGCAGCGCGCTACGCGCTCAGCCGGGCCCGCGCCCTGACCAACGCCCTCCCCGCCAACGTGGCCGTTCGAGAACGCGAGAAACTCTCAGCGGCACGCAAGAGGTACGCGGCGCGCAACACGCCGGCCGCGAAGAACGCCAGGCAGGCGAAGGCGGCACCGGCCAAGCGTGCGGGCGGCAAGAAGCCCGCCCCGAAGAAGTCCACGGCGAAGAGCACCGCCCAGCAGCCGAAGCCCGCGCCCGTGCGCGACCTCGGCGACCGCTTCATCAACCGCGCGGCCCTCGGCTACGACCCTACGAACGAGACCAAGGGCTCCCGAACGCGGTGAGGGCGTGCCGTCCGCCGCTCCAGCAGACGCACGCCCCCAAGTCGCTCAGCGCTCCGACGCGAACCGTACGAACCGCCCCCAGCCTTCGCGGCCGACGGCGAAGGACGGGCGGGTCACGTCCTTGGAGTCCCGTACGTGGACGGCCTGTTCGGCGATCGCGATCTCCACACAGTCGTCTCCCTGGGTACCGCTGTAGCTGGACTTGAACCAGGCGAGTTCCGACGTACCGCTGCTCATAGCTCTCCTCGCAGTCGCTCCAGCAGGGCCCGGGATTCCTTGGGGTTGAGGGCCTGCGAGCGCAGTGTGTCATAGCGTCGACAGAGCAGACTCATCTCTTTCGCGTCGGAGATCAGCCGTCCGTTCTGCTGCCCTTCGGAGTACCCGAGGCGCCGCCCCTCCGGGGTTTCCAAAATCCGCATAGGCCCGTCCAGGCACCCGTGGAACTCCAACTCCACCGGCACCACTTGAAGCGTCACGTTGCGCGGCGCGGTCAGCTCAAGCACATGGTCCAGCATGTTCGCCTGGACCTGCGACCCACCCAGCCCGCGCCGGAAGACCGACTCCTCCACGATGAAGCCGAACGGCACGGTCGGCCGCTCCCGCATCATCGCCTGCCGTTCCATTCGAGCCGTGACCTGTGCCTCCGTCTGTTCGTCGGTCAGCAGCGGGATGCTGTTGTCGAACACCGCCCGCGCGTACGCCTCCGACTGCAACAACCCCGGCACCAACCGGCACTCGTACGTGCACAGGCTCACCGCCTCCCGCTCCAGCCGCGCCCACCGCCGGAACCACGCCGCCAGCCCCGCCTCCCCCCGCGTCAGATGCCGCGCGGCCTTCCGCAGCGCACCCGTGTTGCCGAGGGCCTCCTCCGCCCGCTCCACGAACGCCTCGTCCGGCATCCTGCGCCCCAACTCCACCGACTCGACCGTGTGTTTCGAGTACCGGACCTGGGCGCCGAGGTCGGCCCGGCTGAGTCCCGCGTGCTCGCGCAACGCCTGGACGACGGCGCCGAACGTCCGCAGGCTGTCCGACGGATGCGGTTCCCGCTCCCACTCCCCCGCCGGAACCGCCCGTGCGCCGGCGCTCCCGGCCGCCTCCCCCTCGACCCCGACCACGTCCATCCGCCGCCCCTTTCCTCTCCTGCGTGCCGCGCACCACGACGGCTCCTCACGCCGCCCGCGCCCACCTCCAGGCTGGCGGATCATCAGACGTACCGTCCACTCTTCGTGTCCGTACGCTGACTCAGCGTACGAGGTGCCACACTCGTCTCCGCTCCCGTCCGACCGCCACCCTGAGGTCACGGAGAGCCAGGAGAAACCGTCCGCGTACGCCGCTCACCTGCGGAAACACCCGGACGGCCGTCTCCCCTCCCGTGCACTCCCGCCCACCACGGGCGGCAGCGGCCGGACCCGGCCGCGTCGGACGAGCTGGAAGGTGCAGTCATGCGGAACGGAACCAACCTCTACGCGCTCGACATCAGCGGGGCCTCGTTCACGAAGGCGTGCGGCGGCCCCTGCACCGAGGGGTGCGTGACCCTGGCCCGGATCGGCGAGGACGCCTGGGCGCTGGGCGACAGCAAGCGGCCGGACGCGCAGCCGCTGCGGTTCACCACCGAGGAACTGGACGCGGCCGGCATCGACCCGGCGCGCTTCGGCCTCGGCGCCTGACCCTCCCCCCTCCCCTCCCCGCCGCCGGCCGGACCGGGTCCCTCCCCGCGTCCGGCCGCCGGCGCTCCTCGAAACGGGAGCAGCACGTGCACCACCACGCCTACCTCTGGACCGGCCCGAAGGCGCGCTTCGACGACGAGGCCCTGCGGCGGCCCCCGCACCCCGAGCCGCCGCCGGCCGGGAGCAGGCCGGAACTGATCGAGCGCTACCGCCAGGTGGCCGCGGAGTTCGCCACGTCGGACCTCCCGCCCCTGGAGACGGCGTACTGGCTCGTCAAGCCCCGCTCACTGGTGCGGGGCACCTGGGACGAGGCGAAGGAGGCGGCGGCCTGGCTCGGTGAGCGACTGGCGGAGTACGCGCCCCGGTTCGCGTCGGAGGCCGACCGGGACACCGCGCGCCTGGCCCGCCTGGTGGACGCCGCCGCCGAACGCCTGCGCTCGGGCGCCGACGCGTCGTACGGCCACTACCTCGAACGCCCCTCGTACCTCTCCCTGGCGGTGGTCACGTGCTCCCCGAACCGCGCGGCCCCCGAACTGCCGTGCCCCTGCGCGTAGAGCACCCGGCGCGCACCGACTCCTGCCCGTCTCCGTACGCTCACTCCGCGTACGGGGCGCGGCACTCGCCTCCGCCCGCTCCCGGCCGCCACTCTGGCGTCATGAACCACGCGACACCCCAAGTCGGCGCCCCTGTCAGCACCTTCACGCAACTGCTGTCCTCCACCCGGCGCGGCGCCCGGCTCGCCCGGCTGCTGGCCGTGACCGAACTGCGGTCATGGGACGTCCCGCAGGACCTGACGGAGCGCGCCGAACTCGTCGTCGCGGAGCTGGCCGCCAACGCCGTCCTCCACGGCCGCGTGCCCGGCCGCTGCTTCCGGCTGACGCTCGTCCTCGACCCGGCCACCGGCCGCCTCCGCATCGAGGTCAGCGACGCCCGCGGAGACCTCCCCCCGCTCCCCCTCCTCACGGACACCGCACCCGACCCCCTCCTCACCGGCGGCCGCGGCCTGACCCTCGTCACCGCCCTCGCCGACCGCTGGGACACGGTCCCCTACCCGCCCGGCGGCAAGACCGTCCGGGCGGTGCTGTCCGCACCACCACGGTGCCAGGTCCAGGCGGTTCAACCCAACGGGTGATCACAGCCCAAAGGCAAAAGAACGTTCCCGATCCACGCATAGGTTCCGATCATGCCCAACGTAAGTCACGACACCCTGCACGGCTTTCTGCCGGGACGTCCGAAAGCGCTGAACCGTGCGCTGGACCTCCTGGGACTCGACATCCCGCCCGATGTCACCACCGAACCCCTCCCGACGGACGCCTCCGGCGCCCCGAAGATGTTCACCCGGCACATGGACACCGTGCTGCGGGTGATCCGTCCCGACGGGGGTGATCCGTTCATCCTGCTGCTCGAGGCACAGAACGGCGTCGAGCCGAAGAAGGAGACCTCATGGCCGTACTACGTCGCCTACCTGCGTGACCGGTACAAGCTGGAGGTCGTCCTGCTGGTCCTGTGCGTGGACACGGCGACGGAGGCATGGGCGGCCAGACCGCTGAGCACCGGCGTCGGGCGCCCCACCCAGATGACGGTTCCCCATGTGCTGGGACCGGGCAGCGTCCCGCGTGTGAGTGGGGTTCAGGAGGCCGCTGGAGACCTCGACTTCGCCGCGTTCTCCCTGTGGATCCACAGCAAGGACCCGGACATCGAGGGCATACTGACAGCGGTGGGCGAGGCACTGGCCCAGGACACGGACCGCGAGGCGCGGGACGACCTGGCGGGACTGATCGAGGACGGCCTGGGCAGCGAACACGCCCGGAAGATCTGGAGGAACCTGATGAAGACCCTCTTCACCCCGAGGCAGGGCACCATCGTGGGCGACGCCCGTCTCGCAGGACAGGAAGAAGGACGCGAGGAAGGACGTGCGGCCGGTAAGGCCGAGCAACTGCTGCGCCTGCTGGAGCGCCGCGGCCTCCCGCTGACGGAAGAGACCCGGCAGCGCGTCACCACCTGCACGGACATGCCGGTCCTGGATCTCTGGTTCGACCGCGCCATCGACGCGACCACCCTCGACGAGGTCTTCGCCGCTCCCTCCACCGCGGACCGGGTCCCCACACCCGCCCAGAGCCCGGAGCGGACCGGAACCCTGGACCAGGCTCCGCAGCTCTCCAAATCCTCGGCCGACTGACGAAGGCGCACACACGGAGGGACTTGGTGGTGCGGCACCCGTCAGCGGGCCGCACCACGACGTCCGTCACCTGCGCGACGGCAAGGAACCGCCGCCCCTTCCGCGCGCCTACGCCTCCGCGGGCAGCGCGGGGAACACGACCACCGAACCGTCCCGGTCGCGGGCGATCTCGATGGCCACGTCCGTCGGGCGGCCGTTGACCGCGACGCCGTCGCCCAGGCGGCGGAGCTGGTACGCCGCGCGCAGGAGCCGGTCGACCTCACCCGTGGTGAGAACGGGGCGCTTACTGTTCGGGCGCGCCAGCTCCAGCGCCGACAGACGCACCAGCACACCGGCGATGCCCGACTCCAGCTCGTCGAGACGCCGCTCGTCGTCCTTGAGGGCACGGGCGAAGTTCTCGAACAGGTTGTCGGGCTCGCTCTGGGCCCGCTCGACCGCCTGGAGGACGTTGACGCGCCGCTTCAACGCGATCGCCAGCGACGCCAGTTCGAGGTGGGTGCGGAACGTGCCGCCCTGTTCCTCCACGCCGGGGAACGCCTCGGTCAGCGTGCCGATCTCGACGGGCTCGCCGGCGGGCAGCTTGTCGAGCGCGCTCCGCCAACGGGCCAGCCGGATGTCGGCCTTGCTCAGTGCCGTGTCGATGGCGTGCACCGCCGAGTCGAGTCCCAGCGAGACACCGAGCTTGCCCTGGTCGAGCAGGACGGCCGTGGCCTTGTCGATGGCGGGACGGCAGCCGTTGAGTGCGCTGTGCTCGTCGTCGAGCTTGTCGGCCTGGAGCTGCTCCAGCAGGTCCGTGATGTGCTCGATGGCCTGCTGCCGCTTGCGGTCGGCGTGCGCGCTGACCCCGACGGCCACCGCCATGAGCACGAGCGGAGCGGCCACGGTGAGCACCGTGCCACCCGCGGCCGCGGCTCCGGCGGTCGCGCCGGCACCGCCGACCGTGCCCGCCGCCGCCGCTCCCGTGACCGGCACGAGCTTCGGATTGGCGACGATCTGGCCCGTCGTCGTTCGCACGAAGGTGCCGTAGATCTCGCCGGTCGATCCCTTCGGCACCATCGGGCGCACGAGGCCCTGCCCCCACTCGGCGGCGACCTTCGCCGGGATCACCATGCGATACAGGGTCTCGCCGGAGGCCGTCGCCTTGGCGGCCGTGGCGGAAGTCTTCGCCGACTCGGTGATGAGCTGCGACAGGTGCTGCGCCAGGGGGCTGGCGGCATCGAGCGGGATGCCCCGGCCGCGGTCGAGCTTGTCGGGCAGCGGGTGCGCCTCAAGTGTGGCGATCGGCTGGTCGGCCAACGCGGCCAGTACTCCCCGGAGTTCATCCAGCCGCTCCGCCGTCATCGGCCCGTCCTCGAACACCGCCGGCACCTGGACATCACGTGTCGCCAGCGTCCAGACCGGAACATTCGTCGCCTTGCGGTAGTCGATCATCGTCCCCCCAACTCATCCCCACGTCAGCCCGCGGTTGACGTCCCAGGAGAACGGTATAGCCGAATCACGGCGCCATGTGTCACTCGCTCCGCATCGACCGCCTCCCGACGCAGCGGATCGGTGCGGGTCGGCACGAGGACGACGGCCGGAGCCCGCGTAGTGGCCGGAAACCGTGAAGGTCGAACTACTGCCAGCATAACTCTGTTGACAGTGCCAACGCACCCTTCTACGGTTCCAGCGTTGCTTGACCATGCGGGGGCCGGTCACGGGGAACGGTCCTCTCGTCCGGACCGCGGACGAGCCGCACAGCGTGTCACTGGTTGGGGGATGGTTCGATGCGGAACCGGGTACGTCTCAGCGGCGGCTCGAGCCGGCAGACGGACTTCCGCCGCAGGACCACGGGCCGCCCCGTGCGCACCGCCATGGACGTCGCCCGCCTCCACCGGAACCTCAACCACATCCTCTTGGACCTTCAGCGGGCCGTGGAGAGATACGCGGTGGCCGAGGCGACCGGCCTGTACTCGCCGGCCTGGTCCCAGGTGGCCGAGGCGCCGCCCAGCGAGACCAGGAATCAGCGGGAAGAACTTCCGGTGTTCAAGAAGGTGCTCAACTCCGCGTCCTGACTGGAGGAGGGGCGTCTACGTGCGGCGACGGCCGATGTCCGGCAGGAGTCCCCGACCCGGCAGCGCTCCACGGTGCGTCCGGGTGCCCGCCCGGTCGAGCGGCCGCCCGGCCCGGCCGCACCCACGACATCACCGCCGCCCGCCACGACCGCATCCTGGCCCACCTGCGTGCTGCCGGCCTCGGCGCCCTGGCCGACCTGGGCTTTGTCGGCCTGGACGACGACGGGGACGATCCCGTGGTCGTCACCGGTTTCAAGGCCACCCGCGCCCGCAAGCTCACACCCGCAGAGAAGGGGGCCAACCGAGTGTTCGCCGCCGGACGCGCCCCCGTCGAACGCGGCTTTGCCCACCTGCAGAACTGGCGGATCCTCACCAAACTCCGCACCGGCCCCGCCCGCGCCACCCACCTGCTTCGCGCGCTGCTCGTCCTGGCGAACGTCGAGGCCACTACTGGCAAATGATCTCCACCGCAGGCAGCCCGCGACCAGCACAAGCACCTGGAACAGCGTCACTGAGCCGGGATCGGCTGGGTGAGATTCACAGGGTTGCCGTCCGGGTCCTGGATGTGGACGACGCGCTGTCCCCACGGCATGTCGTTGGGGCCGCCGCGGACCGAGCCGCCCAGCGCCTCCACCCGACCGAGCGTCTCCTCGACGTCGTCGACACCGATGCCGAGCAGGATCCGCGACGCCTCCCGGTCCCCCGGGTTCGCCTTGGCCACCAGCCCGAGGTCGGTGTCGCCGATGCGCAAGCCGAGGTAGAACACCGGGCCTTCCTCCGGTACCCGGAAGATCTCCTCGGCGCCGAACAACTTCGTGTAGAAGCCGAGCAGGACGTCGTGGTCGGCAGTCAAGATCACTGGCTGGACGGTGGACATGGCACTCCTGTCGAGAACGGTCGTGTCGCTGGGTGGACCGTTCGAGGACGGTGAACTCATCGGCAAGACCGCCCTGCCAGACGATCCACACCACAGACTGCCGCCCGCGACCAGCACGAGCACCCCGAAACGGGGGCACACCACCCCGCTGACCAGCCACTTCAAGAGGGCGGAGCTTCATTCCTCCGGAGACAGGGCACCCGTGGCGAGGCCGTCGCGGGCGACTTCGGCAAGCTGCCGGCTCAACTCGTCGACCTTGCGCATTCCCTCCTCGAACGCGGACAGGGCCCGGAAAGCAGAGCCGTACCGACGCTGATCGTCGATGCCCATGCTGGGGACGCGTGCACCCCTGCCGTCGAGACGGTAGGTCCCACTGGTGCTGGTGGACCGGCGGGCGTTGACGGAGCTGCGCAGGAACCCCCGCAGGTAGTCCGTGTCGAGCTGCTCGCTGGCCGAGACCGGTTCCGAGCCCTCGTACGTGACCAGTCCGGCGCGGGCGAGATCCGCGACGCTGGTGGCGGCGCCGTCCAGGGAACCCGGCCCGCCGCCCGGCACGAGCTCAGGCAGGAGCACGGCGAGCTGACGGACCTTCTCTTCCAGCTCCTCGCGCAGGGCGGCGTATTCACCGGGATAGTCCCTGTGCCGTGCCCGTAGGTGACTGCCAGGAGTCAGGTCGACGGTGTCGTCGAGGAGCTCGATCAGCGGCACGTCGGTGACCTGGTCGGGGCGCGGTTCCAGGCTCCCGTCGGGGCTGTTGTCGGTCAGGTCGACCAGGCGCACGGTGTGGTGCGTGTCTGCGGCTCCCGCGCCCTCGGGGCGTCGCAGACACCACAGATGGACGGGTAGGGCATGAGAGGTCGCCGTCCCCGGCGGCAGGGCGACCACCTGGCGCACGATGCCTCGGCGTACGAGTTCCGCCCGGATGCGGCGGCCGGCTTTCCGGTAGGCGACCGAGGCCGGCATGACCATGATGACCTGGCCGCCGGGCCCGGTATGCGCGTAGGCGTGCTGGAGCCACGCGAGCTCCCCTTCGGCCTTGGAGGGGGTGCCGAGTTCCCAGCGCGAGTCGAGCAGCAGTTCCTCCCGCCCCCACTCGGTCACGCCGGCCGGCGGGTCGCAGACGACCAGGTCCGCCTTGAGGTCCGGCCATTCGTCCGCACGCAGGGAATCACCTGCCACGATGCGCACACCCGAGCGCCCCAGGAGGCCGGCGCGGAGTTGCGCGAAACGAGCACTGTCAGCATCCGCCTCCTGACCGCGGCAACGCGTTCCCTCTTGGGCCGCAACGGACAGGAGGAGCACCCCGATCCCGCATGCGGGATCGAAAACCGTGGCATTGGCCGGTAGTTCAGGAGCGAAGTGACGCACTGCACGCACCACGCGTTCGGAGGTCACCTGGTCCGATCCCGCACGCCGGGCGGAATCCGTGAAACGTTCCGTCAGCCCGTTCAGGAGGTCGACGGACCCTTCGCTCCGGGCGAGCCTCCGCACACGGGTGGCGATGTCGTCCGGCAGCACCAGCTCATGCTCTCCGGCCAGCATTCCGGCCACTCCGGCAAGTCCCGTGACCATCTGCTCCCCGTACGCGGCCCGCATGGCCTGCCACAGTTCGACCTCGGGTGACACCTCTTGGCCTTTGCGCTGCTCGTCCAGCCAGGCCTGGACCTCGGCGAGCGCGTAGAGCGGACTGTTCGCGGCACCTCCCGCCGGCGCCGGGAAGTCGTCGTAGCGCCGACGCCAGTTGGAGACAGCGGCCCGGGTGACCCCCGCCAACCGAGCGATCTCGGAACCGGTGACAAGAGGGCCGACCGATGAAGCGGCATTGTCCGTCATATCCCCAGCGTACACGGGCCGCAATCCGCAACCCAGAAGGGAGCGCATTGACGTTGTACACGGACTTACAGAAGCCTCTTGTGTGTACTCGGCTCTTCGGAGCCCAGTGCGATGCTCCTGCCCCCGCCCTGCGGCCCTCGACCACCTCCCTTCCGAGAGGAAGCCGGGACAACCGATCCCCTCACCTTCGTCCAGCACGTGGCCGGCGGCTCTCTCGCACTGAGCGGATGAACGGCACCGCCTCCCTGACACCGTCGCACTCCCTGGTCGAGCGCGCAGCAGCCGTGCTCCTGCTCGCCGTCGGCGGCACGGTATACGCCGTCGACGGCGGCCAGGGATGCCGGCTGGCCCTCCCGGGACTCCTGGAAGACGGCTCTCTGCCCGTTTCGTACAGGTCGAGGGCGGTCTTCACCGCACATCGCGGCGCGCGTCGGACCAGAGGACCGCGAGGAACATCGTTCGTTCCGAGGAGGAGGACGTCTGCCCGCGCCCCCGCGGGGCCGGGCCGGCGTGACGCCTCCACCGGGCCGTGTCGATCGTGTGGGCCGCCGTCACGGCGGCGGCCCACACGATCGTCAGCGATGCCTTCGCGCAGCCCTGGTCAGACGCGGGTCCAGCGTTGGTTGGTGCCGTTCGAGCAGGAGTAGAGCTGGATCGGGGTGCCGTTGGCGGTGCCGCCCCCGACGGCGTCGAGGCAGAGGCCGGACTGGACGCCGACGACGGATCCGTCGGAGTTGAGGCGCCACTTCTGGTTGTCGCCGCCCCAGCAGCTGTAGATCTGCACCTTGGCGCCGTTGCCGGTGCCGGCGGCGTCCAGGCACTTGTTGCCGTAGACCCTGAGCTCACCGGCGTCGGTGTACGTCCACTGCTGGTTGGTGCCGTTGTGGCAGTCCCACAGCTGGAGCTGGGTGCCGTCGGTGGTGCTGCTGCTCGGCACGTCCAGGCAGCGGCCCGAACCGACGCCCTTGAGCGTGGTGCCGTCCGCGGGCGGCGGTGTGGTGGAGCCGCCGTTGAGCGCGTTGAGGACCGCGGTGTAGGCGGGCTTCTTGCTGCCGTCGTTGTTGAACAGCAGCGGCGTGTCCCCCGACCGCCAGGAGTCGCTGTCGCGCACGCCCCAGACGGTGATGCCGAGGCAGCGCGAGACGGCCAGGCAGTCGTTGACCACGTTGGCGTAGGTCGAGGCCGGGGCGCCCTGGATGTCGAGTTCGGTGATGGCCACGTCGACGCCGAGGGCGGCGAAGTTCTGCAGCGTAGTGCGGAAGTTGCTGTTGTAGGGGCTGCCGCTGTTGAAGTGCGACTGGAAGCCGACGCAGTCGATCGGCACGCCGCGCTGCTTGAAGTCCCGCACCATGGCGTACATGGCCTGGGTCTTGGCCCAGGTCCAGTTCTCGACGTTGTAGTCGTTGTAGCAGAGCTTGGCGGACGGATCGGCGGCGCGCGCGGTGCGGAAGGCGACCTCGATCCAGTCGTTGCCGGTGCGCTGCAGGTTGGAGTCGCGCCGGGCACCCGAACTGCCGTCGGCGAAGGCCTCGTTCACGACGTCCCACTGCGCGATCTTGCCCTTGTAGTGGCCCATCACGCCGTTGATGTGGTCGATCATCGCCTGGCGCAGCGCGCCGCCGCTGAGGCTCTGCATCCAGCTGGGCTGCTGGGAGTGCCAGGCCAGGGTGTGGCCGCGCACCTGCTTGCCGTTCTGCGCCGCCCAGTTGTAAACGCGGTCGGCGGCGGTGAAGTTGAACTGGCCCCGCTGCGGTTCGGTGGCGTCGATCTTCATCTCGTTCTCGGCCGTCACCGAGCTGAACTCACGGGCCGCGATCGTCGCGTACGTCGAGTCGCTCAGCCTGTTCGCGGCGATGGCGGTGCCGAAGTAGCGGCCGCTCTGCGCCGCCGCGGCGCCCAGCGTGCTCTCGGCGGCCTGCGCGGGCGGCGGCGCGGCCAGTGCGGCGGCCACGCCGAGGGCTCCGGCGACCAGCGTCGGCAGCAGAACGCGGATCTTCCGTCGGACATCGGGTCTGGGAAGGGCGTGAGGGCCCATGGCTGTGCCTCCAAGGTAGGGATGACGGGATCACCGGACACCGCGGTCATGAGTCCCGGGAGGTTCTCGACCGGCACGGACGGGCCCGGTCGGCCGCCGAGTGGCGTACGCCGGGCGGCAGCGGTCTTCCGACACAGGCACGGGGTGCTCCATCGCGGCTCAGCCGGGAGGCCGTCACGCGGCGCCGCGCGCCTCTCCTGCCTCAGGGAGGGGCGGGACGCGCCGGTGCAGGCCTCACCGGAACGGAAAACGGGGTGGCGCAGGTGCTTCGGTGTGCGGATCCGTCGTACGGCTGTGCGCGGCTCTGCGGGTGCGGCACAATCCGCCCGGGACCAGTGTGGTTCGAAATCTCGTCCTACGGTCGGGTTACCAGACAGAATGGTCGAGGGGTTGACGGTGACTCGTCAACCCTCGTGACAGCAGAAGTTTCCGACTCTGGTTCGAAAGTTTCGATACCGCGTCGAGGCGGGCGGATCCCCGGACCGGCGAGCCGTACCGCACACCACCTGCGGGTACGCGGCCGGCACAAGGGATCGCCGCGCCCGGAGGGAGGGACTGTTTGCGGACAGATCAGCGACAGGCCTTGACCGGAGGGCCCCGCCTTCCTAGCTTGTGGCGTCACAGAACCGGGATCACGTCGAAACTTTCGAATCCGTCCCCGCCCTTCCGGCGCGGCTGCCGCCCCGCGGTTCGTCGGCGGCGCCCCACCCCCGCCCCCAAGGAGGCCCTCCGATGTGGTTCCACCACCCGTCCCCGGTCCGGCCAAGACGCTTACTCGGCGTCCTCGCTCCCCTGCTGCTGGTGGCCGCCTTCCTCGGCGCCCAGCCCGCCGAGGCCGCGACCGTGGACCCCGACGCCTCGTACGTGCTGGTCAACCGCAACAGCGGCAAAGCCCTCGACGTCTACAACATGGCGACCGGCGACGGCGCCCGCATCACCCAGTGGACCAGGAACGACCAGACTCAGCAGCAGTGGCAGTTCGTCGATTCCGGGGACGGCTACTACCGCATCAAGTCCCGTCACTCGGGCAAGGTGCTGGACGTCTACAACTGGTCCAGCGCGAACGGCGGCTCGATCGTCCAGTGGTCCGACCTGAACGCCACCAACCAGCAGTGGCGGCTGGCCGACAGCTCGGACGGCTACGTGAGGCTCATCTCGCGCCACAGCAACAAGGCCCTCGAAGTGCAGGGCGCCTCCACCGCCGACAACGCGAACATCGTCCAGTACGACGACTGGGGCGGCACCAACCAGCAGTGGCGGCTCGTCAAGGTCGGCGCCGACACCCCCGGCTCGTGCGCTCTTCCGTCGAGCTACCGCTGGACATCGACGGGCGCGCTGGCGCAGCCCAAGCAGGGGTGGGTCTCGCTCAAGGACTTCACCGTCGCCCCCTACAACGGCAGACAGCTCGTCTACGCGACCACACACGACACGGGGACGAGGTGGGGTTCGATGAACTTCGGCCCGTTCACCGACTGGTCGCAGATGGCCTCGGCCAGTCAGAACACGATGTCCAACTCGGCCGTCGCGCCCACGCTCTTCTACTTCGCGCCGAAGAACATCTGGGTGCTCGCCTACCAGTGGGGCGGGACCGCCTTCTCCTACCGGACGTCGAGCGACCCCACCAACCCGAACGGCTGGTCGTCCGAGCAGGTCCTCTTCTCCGGAAGCATCTCCGGCTCCGGAACGGGACCCATCGACCAGACGCTCATCGGTGACGGCACGAACATGTACCTGTTCTTCGCCGGCGACAACGGCAAGATCTACCGGGCCAGCATGCCGATCGGGAACTTCCCGGGCAGCTTCGGCTCCACCTCGACAGTGATCATGAGCGATACGACGAACAACCTGTTCGAAGCTCCGCAGGTCTACAAGCTGCAGGGCCAGAACCGCTACCTCATGATCGTCGAGGCGATCGGCTCGCAGGGCCGGTACTTCCGCTCGTTCACGGCCACCAGTCTGAACGGCTCGTGGACGCCCCAGGCCGCGACCGAGAGCAACCCCTTCGCCGGCAAGGCCAACAGCGGCGCCACCTGGACCAACGACATCAGCCACGGCGAGCTGATCCGCACCAGCCCCGACCAGACCATGACCGTCGATCCCTGCAATCTGCAGTTGCTCTACCAGGGACGCAGCCCCGCCTCCGGCGGCGACTACGGTCTGCTGCCCTACCGTCCGGGTCTGCTGACGCTGCAGCGCTGACGGCATGCCACGGTTCCGGTTCCGACAGGAGCCGGAACCCTGGCGGGCCGCCGGCCGCCTCCTGGCCGCTCGTACGATGCCGACGGCCGGGCGTCCTGGCCGGGACGCGCCTCGCCCGCGACGCACACGGAAGTACGCGCGTCGCGGGCCACCGCACGGAGCGGGCGGGTGGGATGCGGGCCCCCGGCTCAGCCGCCGCTCTTGCGCCTGAACGACCTGCGGCCCGCGGCCGGGCCGTGCGCCGCGCGCACCTTCGACGCGCCGGGGCCGGCGGCACCGTCGGCGGCGTCCGCCTGCGCACCGCGCTTGCGGGCCAGCGCTTCGCGGAACTTGCGCTTGAGGTCGCCGTCGCCGTCCGGCGCCGGCGGGGACGTCTCGGGGTCGGCCGGCTCCGAACCTTCCGTCGATACGGGTTCTGCGGTCATGGTGACCTCCTGGGTCCGGGGGGGGTGGGCAGGGACAGCTTGTCATGCCGGGCACCGGCGGGGAGGTGAACAGGACGGTTCCGGGCCCGGGCCGGGGGCCGTCGATCCCGTGGTCGGGGTGCTCACCGCGGGGGCGGCCCCTCTCAGCCGTTGCGGCGCACGAGGGCGGCCCTGCGGGCCTCGGCGAGCTTGCGGGCCTCGCCGGCCTTCCGGGACTTGCCGCCGGCGCCGCGGGAGGGGTCCTTGCTGGTGCCGAGGCCGCGGAAGGGCGCGTTGCCGTTCTTGGGACGGGGGACGGCGGGCCCGCCGTCGAGCGGGACGCCGGAGGGAGCCTTGGCGCCGGTGATCCGGCTCAGCTCCGCCTCGCCCGAGCGCACCTTGGTGACGGTCGGCTCGATGCCGGCCGCGGCCAGCATCTGGCTCGTCTCGCGGCGCCGGCCCGACAGCACGAGCGTGACCACGCTGCCGGACCCGCCGGCGCGGGCGGTGCGGCCGGCCCGGTGCACGTAGTCCTTGGGGTCGGTGGGCGGGTCGACGTTGACCACGAGGTCGAGGTCGTCGACGTGCAGGCCGCGCGCCGCGACGTCGGTCGCCACCAGGGCGGTGATCCCGCCGTTCTTGAACTGCGCCAGGGTCCGCGTGCGCTGCGGCTGGGACTTGCCGCCGTGCAGGGCCCCGGCGTGGACCCCGCTGGCCCGCAGGTGCCGGGTGAGCTGGTCGACGGCGTGCTTGGTGTCGAGGAACAGCAGGACGCGGCCGTCGCGGGCGGCGATCTCCGTGGTGACGGCATAGCGGTCGGGGCCGTGGACGACCAGGACGTGGTGCTCCATCGTCGCGACCGTGCCCGCGGACGGGTCGACCGAGTGGGCGACGGGGTCGTGGAGGTAGCGGCTGACCAGCTGATCGACGTCGCGGTCCAGGGTGGCCGAGAACAGCATCCGCTGTCCGTCGGGGCGCACCTGGTCGAGCGCGTCGACGACCTGCGGCAGGAATCCCAGGTCGCACATCTGGTCGGCCTCGTCCAGCACGGTGATCCTCACCCGTCCCAGGCGGCAGGCGTTGCGCTCGATCAGGTCGTGCAGGCGACCGGGGGTGGCGACGACCACCTCGGCCCCCTCGCGCAGCGCGGCCACCTGCCGGCCGATCGGCATGCCGCCGACGACCGTGGCCATCCGCAGCCGCAGCGCCTCGGCGTACGGCGCCAGCGCCTGGGCGACCTGCTGGGCCAGCTCCCGGGTGGGTACGAGGACCAGGGCGAGGGGCTGTCTCGATTCGGCGCGCCGCCCTGCCGTACGGGTCAGCAGCGGCAGGCCGAAGGCGAGCGTCTTGCCCGATCCGGTGCGACCGCGTCCCAGGACGTCGCGGCCCCGAAGGGCGTCGGGCAGTGTGGCGGCCTGGATCGGGAAGGGTTCGCGCACCCCCAGCCCGCTCAGTGTCCGCAGCACCTCCGCCGGCAGTCCGAGACCGGCGAAGGAGACGGCCCGGGCCGGGGCCGCGGCACCGGGCCGGGCGGGGTCGCCGTGAGCGATGTCGGGGTCATCGGGATGCTTCATGAACAGCCTTCCGCAGGGGGGAACGTACCGAGGAAGGCCCGGCAGGACGGAACAGCCCGCGCACGAGCGGAACCGAACGTGCAAAAGCGCCCACCGCGACGACCACGCAAACGCATGACACTACCACGGGACGTGGCAACGCGCCGTGGGACCGGTCACCCCTCCGTTCGGCGGGGAAGGCGGCCGGGCCCGGCTCGGCTCCGGGGCGGTCCGCCGCGGCTCAGCCGACGGTGACGGTGTAGGTGATGCGCTCGGGGGCCTGGGAGGGGGTGGCGGAGGGGCCGGTCGTCTCGGGGGGCCGGGTGGAGGCGTTGCCCCGGCAGGTGGTGAAGGTGCAGTGCAGCAGGGTGAACCGGGTGGTCCCCTTGCCCTTGGTCTCGAAGGTGAAGGTGAGCCGGCCGCCGGCGCCGGGTTCCGGGTCGTCACCGGAGTTCGACGCGTACTCCTGGCCGCGGCTGACCAGCACCGCGCTGTCGGGCTCGGGGCCGACCAGGTACCAGTACTCGCGGGTGGAGGCGTTCCGGTCGACGGTGAGCGCGAAGCGCTCGCCCGGCTCGGCACTGATGCTGGTGTCCCTCACCGGGTGGCTCGTGGGGCCGCCGGCCGCTTCGCCGGTGCTCGATCCACAGCCCGCGGCGAGAGCGAGGAGCGCGGCCACCGCGATCGCGGCACCGCCTCCACGGAAGGCGGACGCCGTGCGCGTCGGGAGACCACCGGTGGACGCCCTGTCCGCACTGCCGTCGGCGAGGTCGTCCTCGCCGGTGCCGTCCATGTCCGTGCCGGCGTCGTCGGGTTGCCGGACCTGCCCGGTCATGGCTGTCCCGGCCTGGTGCCCGTTCCCGCCCAACGTGCCTTCCCCGTAAGCGTTCGATCACGACCGCGGGCAGACCAGCACCCACCGTGCCGCCGATCCGCCGGGCGGCGCCCGGCGGCGCCCGGGGTGCCTGCCCGCCGAAGCCGCCGGCCCGCCCTCGGCGGCCCCCTGGGGACGGCCGCCGAGGGCGTCGTCCGGGCCGGGTCCCCGCCGATGCCGCGCCGTGGTGACGAGGCGCGTCCCCCGGCCGGCGGGCGTCAGGATTCGGACTCCGAGGTCCAGGTGCCCAGCGCGATCTCGGCGGTGATGCCGGGCCCGAAGCCGGCCATGAGGCCGCGGTGGCCCTCGAGGGCCGATCCCTCGTCGAACATGCGGGCCAGGGCGTCGAGTACCACCGCGCTGGCTATGTTGCCGTACTCGGTGAGGGTGGCGCGGCTGAAGCGGAACGCTTCGGACGGCACGTCGAGGAAGAGGCTCAGGTCGTCCAGGATGCGCGGACCGCCCGCGTGGATGATGTAGAAGTCCATCTTGCCGGCGTTCCACTGGTGCTGTTCCGCGACGGCCTGCAGGGCCGGGGCGAGTGGCTCCATGGTCCCGGGCACGCGCTTGTCGAGCTGGAAGTGGAAGCCTGTGGAGCGGACCGCGTAGGAGATCCACTCCTCGGTGCCCGGGATGACGTACGAGCCGTTGCGTTCCAGGCGGACTCCCGTGCCGCCGTCGCCCCGGACCACGGCCGCGGCGATCCCGTCGCCGAACAGGCCGTTGGACAGCAGGGACCCCACGCCGAGGTCGGTGGGCTGGTAGCACAGCGAGCAGAACTCGCAGGCGACGACGAGCGCGTTGGCGTCGGGGTACGCCGTGCAGAAGTCGTGCGCCCGGTTGATGGCCGCGCCACCCGCCGCACAGCCGAGTTGGGCGATGGGCAGCTGCCGGGTCTCCGGCCGGAAGCCCATCGTGTCGATGAGCCATGCGGTCGGCGGAGGCATCATGAAGCCGGTGCAGGACACGTAGATGATCATGTCGATCTGCTGCGGTTCCAGTTCCGCCTGGGCGAGGGCCCGGCGCACCACGGCCGGCACGCGGGCCTTGGTGTGCTCCTCGTAGGTGGCGCTGCGGGCGTCCACGCCCGGGTGCTGCAGCACCTTCTCTATGGGCTGGATCAGGTGCCGCTTCTGCACGCCCGTGTGTTCGATGAGCTTGAGGGCCAGTTCGAGCTGCGGATGGTCGCCGTGCAGCCGTTGCGCCAGTTCGAGTGTTTCCTCGTTGGTGATGACGTACTCGGGCACTTCGATCGCCGGCTTGCAGAGAACCGCCATGGAATGCCTCCCAGTGGACGTGGTCCACACGGCCGGGCCGTGACCGGACGGGGGCAGGTCGTCTTCCGGTGGTAGCCGCAGGGATCCGTCCACACGGAAACGGTGCGAAACGAACCGCAGGCGGGCTCCGTTGCCGGATTCGATGTCCCTGGCGCGGGCGCGGCCGGGATGGACCGTCGAAGACTGAGTTCTCACCGTTCGGACGGAGGGTGATCCGCCACGGCCTGGTCAGCCGTCTGATCCACGTTACGACGGGAGGGTGAGGGCCGCATGTCAGCGGAGCGTCCGGCGGGAGGGCCCGGTGCACAGCGGGCCGTGGCCCTCCTGCCGGCACACCGCCGATGACGTTCCTGTTCCCGGCCGGTCGAGTCGACGGTTCGCTCCCCAAAGCCTCCCGCGCCCCGCCGGACGCGTGTTCAGCGGCGGGGCGCAGCTAGGGGGCCGAGGCCCCGGGGAAGTGCCTAGGCGCACGGAACGCGTGCGCGACCGGAGGGAGCCGCGGTCACCAGGTGACGGGCAGCGCGAGCGGATAGCGCCAGATGGACGTCCTGTTCCAGCGCACCTCCTCGGCCGGCTTCGCCAGTTCCAGGCCGGGGAAGCGCTCCAGGAGGGTTCCCATCGCGACCTGGAGTTCGGTGGTGGCGAGCGGGGCACCCAGACAGTGGTGCCCGCCCCAGCCGAAGGTCATGTGAGACGGACCGGAGCGTTCGAGGTCCAGCTCGTCGGGCCGGTCGAACTTCCGTCCGTCACGGTTGGCCGTCAGATAGGAGACGTGCACGATGTCCCCCGCCTTGATCTTCACCCCGCTCAACGTCACGTCCTCCATGGCGACGCGGGGGATACCGACGCCTTTGCGGAAGGGGATGAAGCGCAGCAGTTCCTCGATGGCCTGCGGGAGCATCCCCGGGTCGGCGCGCAGCATGGCGAGCTCTTCGGGGCGGGTGAGCAGGGTGTAGGCGATGTTCCCGATCTGGTAGGTGGTGGTGTCCTGCCCGGTGATGAGGAGGACCATGGCCATGACGGCCAGCTCCTGGTCGTCGAGGAGTTCGTCCCCGTCGCGGGCCGTGGCCAGCGCGCTGATCAGGTCGTCACCGGGGTTCTCGCGCCGGTGCCGGGTCAACGTGTGGAAGTAGGCGCGGAGATCGGCCTTGGCCCGTACGGCGTCGTCCCGGTTGTCGACGCCGGTGTCCATCATGGTCCGGGCGTGGGAGCGCAGTCGGGCCCGGTCGGCCTCGGGGATGTCGAGGACCTCGCAGATGGTGGCCAGGGGCAGGGGGTCGGCCAGGTGCTCGACGAGGTCCGCGGGGGAACCGCGCTCCGCCATCCGGTCGAGCAGTTCGTTCACGACGTGCTGGGTGCGGACCCGCATGCGTTCCATGTGACGCGGCGCGAAACCCTTGGAGATCAGGCTGCGCAGGCGGCTGCTGGCCGGCGGGTCCATCACGTTGATCGCCTCGTCCTGAACGATGGGTTCAGGAGTCATGCGCGGAAAGTTCCGGCCGACGACGGCGCGACGGCTGAAACGCCGGTCCGTGGTCACCGTGCGCACGTCGTCGTAGCCGGTGACGAGCCATGCGTCGCCCTCGCCGTGGGGCAGCCGGATGCGGGAGACGGGCGCCTCCGTCATCAGGCGTCGGAGCATGGGGTCGAACTCAAGGGCTTCGGCATAGTCGAACGGGCAGTTTCGCGCGGTGGCGCCTGGTTCCATGCGTGGCTCCTGAGGGGAATCCGGTGGCGGGCCGGTGTGTCCGGGACGGGACATGGATGCCCGATCACCGGCGAGGGCACGCACCGTTCCGGCCGTTCGGCGTAACGCTCCGGCAGTGGTTCGTCCCCCGGGCCGGTGCCCGCCGCCGCCCCGGTGCGGAAGGGGCGGCCGAGGCCACCGGCCCTCTTCGGCGTCGTCCCCCCGGGGTGGGGGCCGCGCCGGTTCGGGGGGCGTGTCCCGGCGCCGGGCGGCGCGGCGCGGGCGGCCGCCGGCCGGACCGGTGGCCGCCCGTCTTCGCGGCCGTGTCACCGGCGGGCCGGCGCGGCCCGTCGCGTGCCCCCGGCCGGTCCGCGGCCGTCGTGCGTGCCGAGCGCGCGCAGGATCTCCTCGACGCTCTGCTTGGCGTCGCCGAAGAGCATGCCGCTGTTCTCGCGGAAGAAGAGCGGGTTCTGCACGCCCGCGTAGCCGGAGGCCATGGAGCGCTTGAAGACGATGACCTGTTCCGCCTCCCAGACCCGCAGCACCGGCATGCCGGCGATCGGACCGGTCGGGTCCTCGACCGCGGCCGGGTTGACGGTGTCGTTGGCGCCGATGACCAGCACGACCGAGGTGGCCGCGAAGTCGTCGTTGATCTCGTCCAGTTCCAGGACGATGTCGTAGGGCACCTTGGCCTCGGCCAGCAGGACGTTCATGTGCCCCGGCAGGCGTCCCGCGACGGGGTGGACGCCGAAGCGGACCTCGATGCCCCGCTCGCGCAGCCGCCGCGTCAGTTCCGCGACGGGGTGCTGGGCCTGGGCGACGGCCATGCCGTACCCGGGGGTGATGATCACCGAGCGGGCCCGGGCGAGCAGTTCGGCCGCCTCCGCGGCCCGCACCTCGCGGTACTCGCCCTGCTCCCCCTCGCGCCCGGACGGCGCCTCGATGCCGAAGCCGCCCGCGATGACGGAGAGGAAGGACCGGTTCATCGCCTTGCACATGATGTAGGACAGGTAGGCACCGGAGGAGCCGACCAGCGCGCCCGTGACGATGAGCAGGTCGTTGTCGAGCAGGAAGCCCGCCGCGGCCGCCGCCCAGCCCGAGTAGCTGTTCAGCATGGAGACGACGACGGGCATGTCGCCGCCGCCGATCGAGGCGACCAGGTGCCAGCCGAGGGCCAGCGCCAGCACGGTGACCGCGATCATCAGGGGGAGGTTCGGGCTGATCGTGAACCAGACGGTCAGCGCGACGAAGGCGCCGAGGGCGCCGACGTTCAGCGCGTTCTTGCCCGGCAGCATCAGCGGGCGGGACGCGATGCGCGCCGAGAGCTTCAGGAAGGCGACGACCGATCCGGTGAAGGTGACGGCGCCGATGAAGACGCCGATGAACACCTCGGCGTGGTGGATGCCCAGCAGGCCGGCGCCGATCCGGGTCTGCGCCGCGCCGTGCGCCTCCACCTCCAGGTAGCTGTTCCAGCCCACCAGCACCGCGGCGAGGCCGACGAAGCTGTGCAGCACCGCGATGAGTTCGGGCATCTGCGTCATCTCGACGCGGCGGGCCCGCCACAGGCCGACGGCAGCGCCGAGCGCCGTCGCCAGCACGATCAGGGCCACCGCCCCGGCGGTGATGCTCTGCGCCGCCACCACGACCGTGGCGACCAGGGCGAGGGCCATGCCGGCGATGCCGTGGACGACGCCGGCGCGGGAGGTGCGGTGCTGGGACAGGCCGGCCAGGCTGAGGATGAACAGCAGGGCGGCGACCAGGTCGGCCGCGTGAGAGGCCGTCAGGGAGGTCATCCGGGCTCAGCCTTTCGAGAACATGGACAGCATGCGGCGGGTGACGGCGAAACCTCCGAAGATGTTGATGCTCGCCAGCAGGATCGCCGCGAAGGACAGCGCGGTGACGATCCTGCTCTCGTGCCCGATCTGCAGCAGGGCGCCGATCACGACGATTCCGGAGATCGCGTTGGTCACCGACATCAGCGGTGTGTGCAGCGCGTGGTGCACCTTGCCGATGACGTAGTAGCCGATCACCACCGCCAGGGCGAACACGGTCAGGTTCTCGGCGAGTTGGGCCGGGGCGAAGGCCACGAGCAGGAACAGCGCGAGCATGCCGAGCCCGAGCACGCCGAGGCGCCCCGCGGGCGACGGCCTCGGCCGTCGGGGCTCGGGCGGGGCGGGCTCGGCGGCGGGCCGCGCGGCCGGCGCGGCCGAGACCGCCACGGGCGGCGGCGGCCACGTGACCTCCCCGTCCCGCACCACGGTCACGGCCCGTTGCACGACGTCGTCGAAGTCGATCACCGGCTGCCCGTCCCTGCCGGGCGTGAGCAGTCTCAGCAGGTTCAGCAGGTTGGTGCCGAACAGCTGCGAGGCCTGGGCCGGCAGCCGGGAGGCGAGGTCGGTGTAGCCGATGAGGGTGACGCCGTTGTCGGTGACCACCGCGCGCCCCGGCACGGTGCCCTCGACGTTCCCGCCCTGTGCCGCGGCCATGTCGACGATGACGCTGCCCGGCTTCATGACGGCCACGTCCCCGGCCGTCAGCAGGCGCGGTGCCGGCCGGCCCGGGATCAGCGCGGTGGTGATCACGACGTCCACGTCCCGGGCCTGCTCGTGGTAGAGCTCTGCGGCGGCGCGGTCGTAGTCGGCGGAGGTCGCCTTGGCGTACCCGTCGGCGCTCGTCTCCTGGGCGACGTCCACCGGGAGGTACTCACCGCCGAGCGACGCGACCTGGTCCGCGACCTCGGGCCGCGGGTCGGTGGCCCGGACGATCGCGCCGAGGCTGGAGGCGGCGCCGATCGCCGCCAGACCGGCCACGCCCACGCCGGCCACGAGCACCTTCGCCGGCGGCACCTTGCCCGCCGCGGTGACCTGGCCGGTGAAGAACCGGCCGAAGACGTGCGCGGCCTCGATGACCGCCCGGTACCCGGCGATGTTCGCCATCGACGACAGCACGTCCATCGACTGCGCCCGCGAGATGCGCGGCACCGCGTCCAGCGCCAGCGCGGTGACCCCGGCACCGGCCAGCGCCCGCAGCAGTTCGGGGTGCTGTGCCGGGGCCAGCAGGGCGACCAGGACGGCGCCCCGCCGCAGCCGGGCGACCTCCTCTCCGGAGGGGGAGGCGACCTTCAGGACGACGTCCGCGCTCCAGGCCTCGCCGATCTCGGCGCCGGCGTCGAGGTAGGACCGGTCGCCGAAGCCGGAGGCCGCGCCGGCCCCCGCCTCCACCACGACCTCGTAATCGAGGCCGAGCAGTTGACGGACCGTCGCGGGAGTCGCCGCGACACGCGTCTCCCCGGCGGCGGACTCGGCCACCACGCCGATGCGCCGTGGTGGGTGGTGCGCGGATTCACGTGAAGCCATGTCTCGTGTTCTCCCCTCGGAGGGAAATGTGACGGCATGTCCGCGGTCACTGGCTGCCCGTCGGCCCCTTCCCTGGGGGCGCGGGCCGTAGGAACCTACCCGCCGGAGCCGCCCGCGCAGACGCGCAGGGCCGTGGCACGTCTCATTCGGCGGCCGCCGTGCCGCCGTCCTGTGGCCCTGGCCGGCCGCGGGACGGGGCGCCGAGGGGCACGGACCCGCCCTCGACCTGTGTGTTCCCTCCCCCTGGCCATCCTCGCCGCCATGCTCCGGGGCGCGTGCCCGGGGAGCCCCGGGGCCGTGCGCCGGCCGTGTCGGCCCCGGGACGCCGGGGACGTGAGGAAACCGGCGAGGAAGCCGCCGGCCCCGGCGCGCGCAGCCGGACGGGCAGGACCGCGGGGGCGTCCGGCGCGGTGCCGGCCGGGACGGCGGGGACGGCGGGGACGGACTGCCCGGCGGCGAGCGGGAGCCCCGTCCCGCCGGACACCACGGCCCGGCCCACGGCACCGGCTGCGGGGACGGCCGGGCGGGTGCCGGACCCGGCGTGGCCGTCCCCGCGCTCGTCCAGCCGGTGGACGGCCACGGCCGCTCCGGCGGTGACGCGTACGGCGCGGGGGGAGCGACCGCCGGGAAGCGGGGTGCGGGAGCGACGCCGAGCACGGCGGGGCACGGCACCGCGGGGTCGCGGACCCCCACGCGCGCGCCGGGCGGTGACGCGGTCGCCACTGTGCGGCCGGCCCGCCGGGGACCCCTCCGCGGTACCGGCGGTCCACCGCGTGGACGGCGCCTCCGGGAGCCCTACTTGGTGGCTCCCTGCGCGAACCCGTTGTAGATGTAGCGCTGCAGGAACAGGAAGACCACCAGGGTCGGCACGATCACGAGGACGGCTCCCGCGGAGATGTTCTCCCAGTGCGCTCCGAACGGCCCCTTGAACCGGAACAGGGCGGTCGACATGGTCCCGAGCTCCTCGGAGGGCATGTAGAGGAACGGGACGTAGAAGTCGTTGTACGTGGTGATGCCCTTGATGATGACGACGGTCGCGATCGCCGGCTTCAGCAACGGAAAGATGATCTTCCGGTAGATGGTGAACGCGTTGGCGCCGTCGAGCCGCGCGGCCTCGTCGAGGGACGGGGGGATGCCCCGGATGAACTGCAGGAAGATGTAGACGGACACGATGTCGGTGCCCATGTAGAGCAGGATCGGGGCCCAGCGGGTGTCGAACAGGCCGAAGCTGTTGACCACTTGGAAGGTGGCGACCTGTGTGGTCACGCCCGGTACCAGGGTGGCGATCAGGAACAGGGCCATGATCAGCTTCTTGAGCCGGAAGTCGAAGCGGTCGATGGCGTACGCCGTCATCGAGCCGATGACCACGGTGCCCGTGATGGAGAACAGCAGGATGAAGGCCGTGTTGCCGAAGGCCGTGAGCATGTGGCCGTCGTGGAAGGCCGTGGCGTAGTTGGAGAAGTTGAGCCAGTCGTCCGGCAGGGTCAGGGCGCCCTGGCCGTCGGCGATCTCGTCGTAGGACTTGAGCGAGGTCAGGAACACCACGACGAGCGGCAGCAGCACCACGAGCGAGGCGACGACGAGCGACAGGTACGTCAGTGTGGTGCCGAGGCGCGGGCGCCGGCGCGTCCGCGCCTGTGCGGGGGCGGGGGCGGTGACGGTCATACGAGGTCCACCTTCTCGTCGGGCACGAGCCGGCGCTGGATCCAGGTGATCAGCAGGATGATCACCAGCAGCACCACGGCACAGGCCGAGGCCAGGCCGGTCTTGTTGAACTGGAAGGCGAACTTGACCGTCTGGATGACGAAGGTCGAGGTGCCGGTCGCGCCGCCGGTCATGATGTACGGGATCTCGAAGACCGAGAGGGAACCCGAGATCGCCAGGATGACGCTGAGGCTCAGCACCGGCCGGATGCCCGGCGCGATGATGTGCCGGAACTGCTGCCACCGGCTCGCGCCGTCCAACTGGGCGGCCTCGTAGAGCTCCCCGGGGATCGACTGGATCGCGCCGAGGAACAGGACGAAGTTCAGGCCGGTGAAGCGCCAGACGGACACGCCGGCCAGTGAGGTGTTGGCCGACTCCGGACTGCCCAGCCAGGCGTGGTCGGAACCCGCTCCGAACCAGGACAGGACCGAGTCGAGGGTGCCGCCGTCCTGGAAGAAGTACAGGAAGACGAAGCCGATGGCGACGCCGTTGATCAGGTAGGGGAAGAACAGGATGCCTTTGAAGAGGTTCCTGAAGCGCAGGTCGAAGCTGAGGACGGTGGCGAAGTACAGGGCGATCACGATCTGCACGACGGACGCCGCGAGGTAGTAGAGGCTCACCGCGAACACCCGGAACAGTTCGGGACGGGTGAACAGTTCGGTGTAGTTCTCCGTGCCGACGAACTCGCGGTCGGGGCTGACCCCGTCCCAGTCGGTGAAGCTGTAGAAGAGCATGTTGCCCACCGGCACGTACGTGAACGTGATCAGCAGGACGAGGGGGGCGGCCAGGAACAGCCACGGGGTCACCCGGCGCATCGGCCGGTGGTGCCAGGAGCCGCCGCCGGACGCGCGGTGGGGGCGTCGTTCGCCGGTCCGGCCCGGCTCGGTGGCCGGGGCGGGCGGTGATGCGGTGGAAACGGTTCGGGTCATTGCGGAGCCGGGCCTTTCGTCGTCCGCTGGGCACTGGTGCGCCGGGTTCCGGCCGGAGCGGGAGGCCAGGAGGCCGGAACCCGGTGCGCGGGGTCAGGAGCCGACGGTCCGCCGGGCCTCGGACCAGCGCTTGTTCAGATCGTCGAAGTAGTCGTCGAGGGAGCCGTCCACCGCGCCGCGGGCGATGTCGATGAGCTTCTGGCGGTAGTCCGGCTTGGCCAGACCGATCTCGGAGGCGTTGTCGACGGCGTTGACCTCGGCGGTCTTGGCCTCGGAGCGCTCCACCATCTTGACATCGTTGTCAACATAGCCTTCGAGGGTGTCGGGCATCGGCTCGGACCTCAGCGCGGAGACCGCGCCCTCCTTCGCCGCGTAGCCGGACTTCGCGGTGAACCAGTCGATCCAGGCCCGGGCGGCACTCTTGTTGTCGGAGTGGATGTTGACGGCCTGCTGGTAGTCGGAGACCAGGGTGGCGCAGAACGTGCCGCCCCGCTGCGCGGGAACGGGCATGAAGCCGATGTCGTCGGGGTTCGCGCCGGCCTTCTCGGCCGCGTCCCGCATCTGGTTGACGGCCCAGGAGCCGAGCATCATGCTGCCGATCTCGCCCTTGGCCAGGAGGGTCTTGGAGCTCTCCCAGTTGGTGGTGGCCGGGTCCTTCTCCGACAGCTTCCCGTGCACGATGTCGTACAGCAGGGTGTCGAGCGCGTTCAGGTCCGTGCCCTCGCCCCAGGGCTCGTCCATGGCGGCCAGCTTGTCGGAGGCCTGCGTGTCGCAGCTGACGGAGCCGATGCTGTTGGTCCAGGGGCTGCTGAGCGGCCAGCCGTCCTTGAAGTTGGTGTAGTAGGGCGTGGCACCCGTCCTGTCCTTGACGGCCTTCAGGTCGTCGAGGAACTGCCGGGCGGTCGTCGGCCAGTCGGTGATGCCGGCCTTCTTCCACACCGCCTTGTTGTAGACGAAGCCGTTGGCGGTGCCGAAGGAGGCGATGCCGTACGTCCTGCCCCCGACATCGGTCTTGTCGGTGAAGCGGTAGGTGTCCTTCATCGACGACGTGTCGCCGAGCGGCGCGAAGAACTTCGGGTAGTCCCCCTTGGCGATCACCGCGGGGATCAGCAGGACGTCACCGTACTCGTCGGTGTTCATGCGGATCTTGACCTCGCCCTCGTAGTCGGTGAGGGCCTCGAACCTGACCTTCACCTCGGGATAGGTCTTGTTGAACTCCGCGGCGTACTTCTTCATCGTCCCGTCCTGCACGAGGTCGGTGCGGTTGGTCAGGACGGTGATGTCGCCCGAGACCCCGTCCGGGCTCACCGGCGCGGCGGCGGTCTCGTCGGCGTTCGGGCTTCCCCCTCCGCTGCACCCCGCGACGGTCAGCATCGCGGTGGTGAGCAGAGCGACGCTCAGCGTCTTCTTCCCCATGCGCCCAGCTCCTTCCATGGACTACGGCTCGGGCTGCGGTGACTGACGGCGACTATGTCAGTCACTAGTGAACCGGTAAAGCTCTCACCTTCCTCGCGATACCCAATCGTTACGTGCGGGAAAGAGAATGACCAGTCATCTGTAGTAGGAGCTGCGGTTTCGCAGGGACCAGCCACCGGCAAGAGGGAACTAGACCGGTTAACACATGGGACGTTAGGTTGTGGGCGTCATCCATGAAACCGGGACCCGTCCTGCCTTAAGGAGCCGCACATGAAGGAAGTCGTCCCGCTCACCGAGGGCTGGAGCCTGCGCCACGACGACGCCCTCCTGCCCGCCCAGGTCCCCGGCTGTGTCCACACCGATCTGCTCGCGGCCGGCCTGATCCCCGACCCCTTCCTCGGCACCAACGAACCCGAGGTGGCCTGGGTCGGCCGCCGCGCCTGGAGCTACGTCCGGGACCTCGACGCCCCCGCCACCGGCGAGGAGGAGCACGAGCGGACCGATCTGGTCTTCGACGGCCTGGACACGGCCGCGGTGGTCACCCTGGGCGGGCGGGAGGTGGGCCGCACCCGGAACATGCACCGGCGCCACCGCTTCGACGTCACGGGCCTGAGCGGTCCGCTGCGGGTGGACTTCGCCTCCGCCTACGACGAGGCCGAGGCGGTGCGCGCGCTGACGGGAGAGCGCCCGAACGTCTACCCCGAGCCGTTCCAGTACATCCGCAAGATGGCGTGCAGCTTCGGCTGGGACTGGGGCCCGACGCTGGTGACCGCCGGCATCTGGCGCCCGGTCCGGCTGGAACACTGGTCGACGGCCCGGCTGGCCGACGTGCGCCCCCTGGTCACGGTCGTCGACGGCACCGGACGGGTCGAGGTGCACGTCGAGGTCGAGCGCACCGGGCAGGGCGCGGACCGCCCGCTCGCCGTGCACGCCGACCTCGGCGACGACGTCCGGGCGCGGGCCACGGTGGACGGCAGGCGGGCCGTACTGACCCTGGACGTGCCCGACGTCTCCCTGTGGTGGCCGCGGGGCTACGGCGAACAGCCGCTGTACGACCTGCGGTTGCTGCTCGTCGAGGACGGGCCCGGGGAGCGGCGGCTGGACTCCTGGCGGCGGCGCATCGGTTTCCGGAGCGTGGAACTGGACCGCTCCGAGGACGAGCACGGCACCGGTTTCACCCTCGTCGTCAACGGCGTACGGGTCTTCGCCCGCGGGGTGAACTGGATCCCGGACGACGTCTTCCCCTCCCGGATCACCCCCGACCGCTACCGCACCCGGCTGCGGCAGGCGGCCGAGGCCGGCGTGGACCTGGTGCGGATCTGGGGCGGCGGGATCTACGAGGACGACGCCTTCTACGACGTCTGCGACGAACTGGGGCTGATGGTCTGGCAGGACTTCCTCTTCGCCTGCGCCGCCTACCCCGAGGAACAGCCGCTGCGGGGCGAGATCGAGGCCGAGGCGCGCGACAACGTTGTCCGCCTGATGCCGCACCCGAGCCTCGTGCTGTGGAACGGCAACAACGAGAACCTGTGGGGTTTCCGCGACTGGGAGTGGGAGCCGGAGCTGGCCGGCGACTCGTGGGGCGGCGGCTACTACCTGGACCTGCTGCCGCGCGTGGTCGCCGAACTCGACCCGACCCGGCCCTACACCGCGGGCAGCCCGTGGTCCGGTTCCTGGGACCACCACCCCAACGACCCGGCCCACGGCACCCACCACTCGTGGGAGGTCTGGAACCGCCGGGACTACGCCGAGTACCGCGACTCGGTGCCCCGCTTCGTCGCGGAGTTCGGCTGGCAGGCGCCGCCCGCCATGGCCACCCTGCGGCGTGCGCTGCCCGGTGAGCGGTTCGCCCCGGACTCCCCCGGCATGCTGCACCACCAGAAGGCGGAGGACGGCAACGGCAAACTCGACCGGGGCCTGGAACGCCACTTCGCGCCGCCCGAGGGCGACTTCGACCGCTGGCACTACCTCACGCAGGTCGTACAGGCCCGCGCGGTCGCCGCCGGCATCGAGCACTGGCGCTCGCACTGGCCGGTCTGCGCGGGCACCGTGGTCTGGCAGCTGAACGACTGCTGGCCGGTCAGCTCCTGGGCGGCGGTCGACGGCGACGGCCGGCCCAAGCCGCTCTACCACGAGCTGCGCCGGGTCTACGCCGACCGCCTCCTCACGCTCCAGCCGGACCCCGGGGGCCCGGTGCTCGCCGTCGTCAACCAGGGCGCCGAGCCCTGGCACGCACGTGTGGTCCTGCGCCGGATGCGGGCCGACGGCAGCGGGGTGGCGGAGCACGTGCTCGAGGTGACCGCGGCCGCGCGTTCGGTCCACCGGCAGCCCGTCCCCCGGGACCTGGCACCGGAGGAGAGCTCCGGGAAGGAGTTCCTCGTCGCCGACTGCGACACGCTGCGCGCGCTCCACTTCCCCGTCGTCGACAAGGCGTTCGCCTACCCGGTCCCGCGTTTCGACGTGGCGGTGGAGTCTTTGGCCGGGGCCGGAGCCGGTAGTGTCGAGGTCGTGGTAACCGCTCACACGCTGGTACGTGACCTCCTGCTGCAGGCGGACCGGCTCGGTCCGGACGCCGTCTGCGACACCGGTCTGCGCACCCTGCTCCCCGGGGAGCAGGCCCGCCTGCGGGTCACGGGGGCGACGCAGACGCGCGCCGACGCCGTGCGCACGGCACTGTTCTGTGTGGAACCGGCGTGAGCGCACCCTCCGAACGCGTCACCATCAAGGACGTCGCCGCGGCCGCCGGCGTGTCCAAGGGCGCCGTGTCGCTGGCGTTCAACCACAAACCGGGGGTCTCGGCGGCCACCCGGGAACGGATCTTCGCGGTGGCCCGGCAGCTCGGCTGGGCCCCGAACTCGTCGGCCCGCAGCCTGTCCCGCCAGTCCGTCGACACCGTCGGGCTGGCCATCTGCCGGCCCGCCCGGCTGCTGGGCCTGGAGCCCTTCTACATGGAGTTCGTCTCCGGCATCGAGAGCGTGCTGGCGGAGCGCGACTGCTCGTTGCTGCTGCGCCTGGTCGGCTCGCTGGAGGAGGAGGTCCGTCTCCAGGAGCGCTGGTGGCGGGAGCGCCAGGTGGGAGGCTCGATCCTGGTCGACTTCCACCAGGAGGATCCTCGCCTCGTCCCCCTGCGTGAGCTGGGCCTGCCCGCCGTCGCGGTCGGGCACCCCTCCCTCACGGGGGGCTTCCCCTCGGTGTGGACCGACGACGCCGCCGCCGTCGGCGAGGCGGTGCGCTACCTGGCGGCCCTGGGCCACCGGCGCATCGCACGCGTGGGCGGCCCGGGCGGGCTGGGGCACAGCGCCATCCGGACGGCCGCGTTCGAGCAGGCCCTGGGGGAACTCGGTCTCGAGGGAGGGCTGCACGTCGAGACGGGTTTCTCCGGCGAGGAGGGCGCACGCGCCACACGCTCCCTCCTGCTGTCCGGCGACCGGCCCACGGCGATCGTCTACGACAACGACATCATGGCGGTCGCCGGGCTGGGCGTCGCCGCCGAGATGGGCGTCTCGGTGCCGGACGACCTGTCCCTGCTGGCCTGGGACGACTCGCAGCTGTGCCGGCTGACCCATCCCACGCTGTCCGCGATGAGTCACGACGTGCACGGCTTCGGGGCGCAGGTCGCGCGGGTGCTGTTCGAGGTGATCGCCGGTCACGAGGTCGTCTCCCGGCCCGTGGCGACACCGTCGCTGGTGCCGAGGGCGTCCACGGCCTCCCCCCGGTCCTGATCCACCGATACGCCCGAGGGGCGCGGCACGGTGCCGCGCCCCTCGGGCGTTCTCCGGCTCCTCGATGACGCGCCGGTATGCGGGATCGCGCGGGAACACGCGTTCCGGAACGGGGGCGGGCCGGGCGGGAACCGCCCCTCTCCCTTTCGATGCGGAAAGGCATTCCACCCTCCTCCCCGCATGAGCGGGAAAGAAAGGAGGAGAACCGGTTAAGTTCCTCTCCGGTGAAATGTGGAGAGGTGGTCAGACCGTCGCGTGACCGATTTCCCGGACGCGCTGACGGGCCGCCGCCGCGGCGCCGATCAGACCGGCGTCCGCGGCGAGGGCCGCGGGCCGCACCTCCAGGCCGCCGACGAAGTCGAGGACGGCGAACGACCGCAGGTGGCGCCGCAGGGGGGCGAAGAGCGTGTCGCCCGCCCGGGCGACGCCGCCGCCGATGACGGCGACCTCGATCTCCAGCAGCGTCGCGGCGCCGGCGATGGCGGCGGCCAGCGCCCGGGCCGAGCGGTCGTAGGCGGCCAGGGCGCGTTCGTCGCCCGCGCGCGCGGAGGCGGCGACGGAGGCGGCCGTCGGCGGCGATCCGGGGTCGGGCGTCCAGCCCGCCTCCAGGGCGTGACGGGCGATGGCGGTGCCGCTGGCGTAGCCCTCCAGGCACCCCCGCGCGCCGCAGACGCACGGCGCGCCGTCGAGGGCGACGGAGACGTGACCGATGTGCCCGGCGTTCCCCGAGGGCCCCGGCCGCAGCCGGCCGTCCAGGACGAAGCCGCCCCCGACGCCGGTGGAGACCACCATGCACAGCGCGTTGGCCGCTCCGCGGGCGGCGCCGAGCCAGTGCTCGGCGGCGGCCATGGCCACGGCGTCCCCGAGCAGTACGGGTGCGGCGCCGTCCGGGAGCATCGGATGGGCGCGCACGCTCTCGGTCAGGGGGAAGGCCCGCCAGGCGGGGATGTTCACGGGGCTCACGGTGCCGGCCGCGGTGTCGACGGGGCCCGCGCTGGCGATGCCGAAACCGCGCACGGCGCCCCAGGCGGGAGCGGCGGCCAGGGCGTCGATCACGGAGTCGACCGCGCGCGCCAGGCGCTGGGCGGACTCCCGTGCCGGGGTGGGGAGTTCGGTGCGGTGGACGACGGTTCCCCCCTCGTCGACCAGCGCACCCGCGATCTTGGTTCCTCCGATGTCCAGGGCGGCGTACACCGATGCAGTCCTCTCTGCGGCCCGGGAGGCCGACAACGTTGTCACAAGACGAGTGGGCGGGAATTCCTAGGAGCGGGTGCCGCGGCCGTCGGCTCCCTGGCCGGTGGCCGCCACGAACAGCGTGCCCGCGCCGTCCACCAGGACGTCCTCGTCCGAGGCGGGCAGGAAGCAGGAGGCGCCGGAGTCGAGCCGCAGCTCCTCCCCCCGGTCCGTGCGCAAGCGGAGGGACCCGTGCGCGCAGAAGGCGATGCGGGGTCCGGACGACGGGACGAGGGGGCCGCCGGGGCCGGTGAGCTCGCTCCGGTAGAGGGCGAACTCCTCGACCGGGCAGTCGTAGAGCCGGGTCCGCCCCGGCCCCGCGACGCCCTTCGGCCGCACCTCGGGCACCCGCACCGAGGGGTCCGTGATCCGCAGCAGCTCGGGGACGTCGACCTCCTTGGCGGTCAGCCCCGCACGCAGCACGTTGTCCGAGTTGGCGAGCAGTTCCACACCGACCCCGCGCACGTAGGCGTGCAGGCCGCCGGCCGGCATGAACAGGGCCTCGCCCGGCTCCAGGACCCGGTGGTCGAGGAGCAGGGAGGCGACGAGGCCGAGGTCTCCGGGACGGTGCCGGGACATGCGCACCACCGCGTCGTACGCCGCGCGGTGCGGACCGGGCCGCAGCGCCCGGCTCCGGCTCGCCTCGACGACCTCGGAGACGAACGGCTCGCGGTCGTGCCGCGGCCACTCCAGCAGGGCGCGCAGCGCCTCGGTCAGCGCCTCGTCGCCGACGCCGTCGCGCAGCAGCGCGGTGACCGGCCGCAGCCGGTCGAGAGCGAGGTCGCCGAGGACGCGGGCGGCCTGCGCGTGGTCACGGAAACCGGCCAGCACCTCGAAGCGGCTGAGCGCGCAGAGCAGTTCGGGCTTGGGCCAGTCGTCCGCGTAGGGGCCGTGACCGCCGCCGGCCCGCTGGGCGGCGAAGCCCGCGCGCGCCTGCTCGCGGTCGGGGTGCACCTGGATGGACAGGGGCTGCTCGGCGGCGAGCACCTTCAGCAGGAACGGAAGCCTGCCGCCGAACCGGCGGGCACAGGCGGCTCCGAGCTCCCGCTCGGGGTCGTCGGCCACCGCGTCCCGCAGCGTCGTGGAGCACCCGTCGCGCGTCAGGCCCGCGGGACCGGACGCGTGGGCACCCATCCACAGTTCCGCCTCCGGACCGGCCGAGGGCAGGTCCCGCCCTTGCAGTCGGGCGAGGGCCTCGCGGGAGCCCCAGGCGTACGGCTTGATGATCGGTCGAAGTAGGTCCACGGTCGTACGTTAACGGCGTGCGACCGGTTATCGACAATCGGCGATCCTCTGTTATTAAACCGGTATAGTAGCGCGGTCCCGCAAGGCGGGCATCCCTCTTCTCCGCGGCATCGGATGTGAGCAGCGGGTTTAGCGGTTCAGGTCACGGCCGGACGGAATGACCCTGAATCAAGCATTGACATGGACGTAACACCGGGTGCGTCATAGGGGCCACGAGCGGCCCGTCGTCCGGTGCCGGAGATCCCCCGCCCCGCGAAACGGCCCATCAGGCGTGCCCCACACGACGACATCGTTGTCGGCGGTGCCGCGCCGCTCGTGTCCTCAGCCCCGCCCGACCCCGAGGAGAGACATGCACAAGCCACCGGGAAGCACCCTGACCACCACCGCGGGGATGGCGCTCGCCGCCGTCCTCGGCCTGCTGTTCTCGGTCGTGGGCCCGGCCGGCGGAGCCGCCGCCGCGCCCGCCGGCCTGCACGTCCGCGACGGACGCCTCGTCGAGGCGAACGGGAACGCGTTCGTGATGCGCGGGGTCAACCACGCCCACGCCTGGTATCCGGACCGCACCGCCTCCATCGCCGACATCGCGCGCAAGGGCGCCAACACCGTGCGCGTCGTGCTCAGCAACGGCGACCGGTGGACCCGGACGAGCACGGCGGAGGTCTCCGCCCTCATCGGCCGGTGCAAGGCCGGCAAGGTCATCTGCGTCCTGGAGGTGCACGACACCACCGGCTACGGCGAGGACGGCGCCGCCACCACCCTGGACCGGGCGGCCGACTACTGGATCAGCGTGAAGAGCGCACTGGAGAACCAGGAGGACTACGTCGTCGTCAACATCGGCAACGAGCCGTTCGGCAACAGCGGTTACACGGCCTGGACCGGCGCCACCAAGGCGGCGATCGGCAAGCTCCGCAAGGCCGGCATCCACCACGCCCTCATGGTCGACGCCCCCAACTGGGGCCAGGACTGGTCGCACACGATGCGGGACGGCGCCCCCTCCGTCTTCGCCTCCGACCCCGACCGCAACACCGTCTTCTCGATCCACATGTACGGGGTCTACGACACCGCCGCCGAGGTGCGGGACTACCTGCGCGCCTTCGTCGACAGGGGCCTGCCCGTCGTCGTCGGCGAGTTCGGCGACCGGCACGGCGACGGCGACCCGGACGAGGACGCCGTCATGGCCACCGCGCGGTCCCTGGGGGTGGGCTACCTCGGCTGGTCCTGGAGCGGCAACGGCGGTGGCGTCGAGTACCTCGACATGGTCGCCGGCTTCGACGCGAACTCCCTGACCGGCTGGGGCCACCGCGTCTTCTACGGAGCCGACGGCATCTCCTCCACCTCCCGGACCGCCACCGTCTACGGGCGCGCCACGGGCGGCACCGCCCCGAACGGCTACCCGTACTGCGTGCACGGCGCCGCCTCCGACCCCGACGGCGACGGCTGGGGCTGGGAGGACCAGCGGTCCTGCGTCGTCCGCGGCGGCGCCGCGGACCGCTGACGGCCGCCGCACGCCTCGCCCGGACCTTCGCGGGTCATCCTCCCCGCCCACCGGCGGGGAGGACGACCGCGGTGGAGAACGATCCGGCTTTCGGTGCCCCGGCCCGGCGCGGCGCCCGGAGGTGTGCCGGGTCCTCCGCGCCGGGCAGAGGCTTTTCCCGCCCGGACAGGCGCGGTGGGCGGCGGGAGGGGCAGAATCGGTTCCAGGAGGCCGTGGGAGGAGGCGACGCGTGCGGGAAAGACAGTGGCCGCGTGGAGCGCGACGGCCTCCGAGCCCCTTCGCCCACGGGCACCGCACGCTGCGGGCCGCGCTGCGGCCGGTCACCGAGGTGCTGGGCGCGCGCCGCCGGCTGGCCTGGCTGAACGAGGCCGGGATGCGCATCGGGACCACGCTCGACCTGCAGCGCACGGCGGAGGAGTTCTCCGGCTTCACGGTGCCCGAACTGGCGGACGGGTGTGCGGTGGACCTGCTGGACTCGGTGCTGCGGTTCGAGGAGGGCGACCGGGCGGGCGGTTTGGGGGCCCCCGGGCTGAGGGCCGTGGCGGTCTCCGAGATCCCCGGGCTGGACCTCGCCCCGGACCCGGTCGGCGAGGTCTCCCACACCGCCCACCGGTTGGTGCGGATGTGCCTGGACACCAGGAAACCGGTCCTGGTCCCCCGGCTGGAACGGTCCGACTTCACCGCCGTCGCCCCCACCCCGGAGGCCGCCGACCTCATGCGCCGCGCGGGTGTCCACTCCTACCTGGCGGTTCCGCTGATCGCCCGCGGGGTGCTGCTGGGGCTCGCCGACTTCGTCCGGGCGGGCAGCCGGGCCCCGTTCACGCGCGCCGACGCGGTCCTCGCCGTGGAGCTGGCGTCCAAGGCCGCCGTGTGCATCGACAACGCCCGGCTCTACGGGCGCGAGCGCGAGCACGTGGTCACGCTGCAACGGGCCCTGCTGCCCAGGACCAGCCCGGCCACACCCGGACTGGACGTGTCCTCGTGCTACACGCCGGCCGGTGATCCGGCCGGCGTGGGCGGCGACTGGTTCGACGTCGTGGCGCTGCCCAGCGGCCGTACCGCGCTGATGGTCGGCGACGTGATGGGGCGCGGGCTGGCCGCCGCGGCCACCATGGGCCGGCTGCGTACGGTGGCCCGCACCCTGATGGCGCTGGACATCGCGCCCGAGCGGCTGCTGGCCCGGCTGGACCTGGCCTCCCGCGACCTGGAGGAGGACCAGGTCGCCACCTGCCTGTGCGCGGTCTACGACCCGTGCGCCGGCGCCTTCCGCATCGCCAGCGCCGGTCACCCGCCGCCCCTGCTGACCGGGCCGGACGGCACGACCTCGTTCCTGGACGTGCCCGTCGGGGCGCCGCTGGGGGCCGGGGTGATCCCGTACGACCCGGTCGACTGCCCCGTCGTGCCCGGGCGGGGGCGGCTGACGCTGTACACGGACGGGCTGATCAGGTCGCGCACCGCCGGTCTGGACACACAGCTGGAGCGGTTGCGCCAGGCGGTCGGCGGCACCGTGCCCGGGGACGGCACCGTGTGCCGGGCGGTCACCGAGCGCGTCGGCGGGGACCGGACCGACGACGCGATCGTGCTCGTGGCCGCCACCCGGCCGCTCGGCCCCGAGGGCGACGCGTACGCGTGTGCGCTGCCGCCGGACGGCACGGCCGCGGGGCAGGCCCGCGCCGCGGTTCGTGAACAGCTGGAGAAGTGGGGTCTCCAGGATCTGGTCGACACGACGGAGCTGGTGGTCAGCGAGCTGGTCGGCAACGCCCTGCGCTACGGGAACGCCCCCGGTGAGCTGCGGCTGCTGCGGCACGAGCGCTTGGCGGTGGAGGTGTCCGACTCCGGGCCCGACCTGCCGCAGATCCAGCACGCCGACGTGAGCGACGAGAGCGGGCGCGGGCTCCAGCTGATCAACATGCTGTGCCGGCGGTGGGGTTCGTGCCGCACCGCCGACGGGAAGGTCGTCTGGGCCGAGCAGGACCTGCCGGCGCGGACCGGGGCGCCCGGGCCGGCGTAGTCCGGGCGCCCCGCGTCACGCCGCCTCCTCGACCGCGGGCCGGGCGAACCGGGTGCGGTGCAGCTCCGCGTACCGCCCGTCCGTGGCGAGGAGTTCGTCGTGGGTGCCGCGTTCCACGATGCGGCCCGCCTCGACGACCAGGATCTGGTCGGCCGCCCGGACCGTGGACAGCCGGTGGGCGATGACGATGGCCGTCCTGCCCTCCAGGGCCTCGCCGAGCGCTTCCTGGACGGCCGCCTCGGAGGTGTTGTCGAGGTGCGCGGTGGCCTCGTCGAGGATGACGACGCGCTGGCGGGCCAGCAGCAGCCGGGCGATGGTCATGCGCTGGCGCTCGCCGCCGGAGAGGCGGTAGCCGCGCTCGCCGACCACGGTGTCGAGGCCGTCGGGCAGGGACCGTACGAGGTCGTCGAGGCGGGCGCGGCGCAGCGCGTCCCACAGGTCGGCGTCGGTGGCGTCGGGACGGGCCAGCAGCAGGTTGGCGCGGACGGTGTCGTGGAAGAGGTGGCCGTCCTGGGTGACCATGCCGAGGGTGTCGCGCAGGGACTCGGCGGTGAGGTCGCGGACGTCGACGCCGCCGATCCGCACGGCGCCGGAGTCGACGTCGTACAGGCGCGGCAGCAGCTGGGCGATGGTCGACTTGCCGGCGCCGGAGGAGCCGACGAGCGCGACGGTCTGGCCCGGTTCGGCGCGGAAGGAGAGTCCGTGCAGGACCTCGTCGCCGCCGCGGGTGTCCAGGGAGGCGACCTCCTCGAGGGAGGCGAGGGAGACCTTGTCGGCGGACGGGTAGCCGAAGCGGACGTCGTCGAACTCGACGGCGACGGGGCCGTCGGGGACGGGGCGGGCGTCGGGCTTCTCGGCGATGAGCGGGGCCAGGTCCAGCACCTCGAAGACCCGCTCGAAGCTGACGAGGGCGCTCATCACCTCGACGCGGGCCCCGGCGAGCGCGGTGAGCGGCGCGTACAGGCGGGTCAGCAGGAGCGCCAGGGCGACGACGGCGCCCGGGTCCAGGGTGCCGCGCAGGGCGAAGTAGCCGCCGAGGCCGTAGACGACGGCCAGGGCGAGGGCGGAGACCAGGGTGAGCGCGGTGATGAAGGCGGCCTGGGCGGTGGCGGTGCGCACGCCGATGTCCGCGACGCGGCGGGCGCGGGCGGCGAACTCCGCCGACTCCTCCTCCGGGCGGCCGAACAGCTTGACGAGTGTGGCGCCGGGCGCCGAGAAGCGCTCGGTCATCCGGGTGCCCATGGCGGCGTTCAGGGTGGCCGCCTCGCGCTGCATGCGGGCCATGCGGCGGCCCATGCGCCGCGCGGGGACCACGAACACCGGCAGCAGCACCAGCGCGATCAGGGTGATCTGCCAGGACAGGGTGAGCATGACGGCGAGGGTCAGCAGCAGGGTGACCAGGTTGCTGACCACACCGGACAGGGTGTTGCTGAAGGCGCGCTGGGCGCCGATGACGTCGTTGTTGAGGCGGGAGACGAGCGCTCCCGTACGCGTCCGCGTGAAGAACGCGACCGGCATGCGCTGCACATGGTCGAACACGGCCGTGCGCAGGTCGAGGATGAGTCCCTCGCCGAGCGTCGCCGACAGCCTGCGGGAGAGGATGCCGAGCGCCGCCTCCGCGACGGCGATCAGCGCGATCAGCAGGGCCAGGCGGACGACCGTGCCCTCGTCGCCGCCGGTCACGATGGCGTCGACGACCTTCCCGGCCAGCACGGGGGTGGCGACGGCGAGGAGGGCGGTCGCCACTCCGAGCAGCACGAACCAGGTGATGCGGCGGCGGTGCGGGCGGGCGAAGGCGCCGATGCGGCGCAGGGTGGCGCGGGCGAGGGGGCGGCGTTCCTGCTCGGCGTTCATCACGCTGTGCAGCTGGGTCCAGGCGGTGGTCTCCATGCTCATGAGGGGGACGGTACGACCTCGAGCTTCCTTGAGGTCAAGGGCCGCGCCCCCGGCCGGCCGGGGCGGTGGCCGGACTCCCCCGCCGGTACGAACTGCCGTGCCGGATGCGGCAGGATGAGCCCCCGCGCCGGTCGGACCCCCTTGCGGTCCTCGCGGACCGGTGCGGTCGCGACATCAAGGAATCGAGCAGGTGACAGGTGACGAGTAAGCACATCCGCCCGTCGGCGAGCGGCTTCGCCGCGGCCGTTCCCCCCGGAGGTGACCGATGACCGAGGACCTCACCGTGGACCACCTGGTGCCCGCCGGCATCGCGCTGGCCGCCGGGCTGCTGGGGGCGTTCCTGTTGCGCATGCTGCTGCGCTGGCTGGGACGGCACGCGGAGCGCACCCGCTGGAGCGGCGACGACGTGATCGTGGACGCGCTGCGCACGGTGGTGCCGTGGGCGGCGGTCACGGGCGGCGCGGCCGGCGCGGCGGCGGCGCTGCCGCTGACCCGGACGGTGCAGCACAACGTCAACCAGGTGCTGACCGTCCTGCTGATCTTCGTGGTGACGGTGTCGGCGGCCCGCGTGATCGCCGGACTGGTCCGGACGGTGACGGCGTCCCGTTCCGGGGTGGCCGGGTCGGCGACGATCTTCGTCAACATCACCCGGGTCCTGGTGCTGGCGATCGGCTTCCTGGTGGTGCTGCAGACGCTGGGCATCTCCATCGCCCCGATGCTCACCGCCCTGGGCGTGGGCGGTCTGGCGGTTGCCCTGGCGCTGCAGGACACGCTCGCCAACCTCTTCGCGGGCATCCACATCCTCGCCTCCAAGACCGTGCAGCCGGGCGACTACATCAGGCTCAGCAGCGGCGAGGAGGGCTACGTCGAGGACATCAACTGGCGGCAGACCACCGTCCGCGCCCTCTCCAACAACCTGGTCGTGATCCCCAACGGGCAGCTCGCGAAGACGAACATGACCAACTTCATGCGCCCCGAGCAGAAGCTGACCATCCTGGTGCAGGCGGGCGTCGCCTACGACAGTGATCTGGAGCATGTGGAACGGGTCACGATCGAGGTCGTCGCCGAGGTGATGACGGAGATCACCGGGGCGGTGCCGGAGCACGAGCCCGCGGTGCGCTTCCACACCTTCGGCGACTCGCGGATCGGCTTCACCGTGATCCTCGGCGTCGGCGAGTTCAGCGACCAGTACCGGATCAAGCACGAGTTCATCAAGCGCCTGCACAGGCGCTACCGCGAGGAGGGCATCCGCATTCCGGCGCCCGCCCGGACGGTCGCGCTCCAGCAGGGGACCGTGGTGATCCCGCAGCAGCGGGCGGGCGAGGACACCGTGCCGTCCGCCTGACCGGTCACCCGCTCGGCCGGGGCCGCGCGGCCGGATGGCCGGAATCTCCGCGCGACCCCTGTCGAGCCGGGGTCGATCACGAGATATCTTGATGTCGAGCAATGTTGCAGACGTGGAGCGGAGCA
This sequence comes from Streptomyces sp. NPDC029152, assembly GCF_055564355.1. Lineage (NCBI taxonomy): Bacteria > Bacillati > Actinomycetota > Actinomycetes > Kitasatosporales > Streptomycetaceae > Streptomyces > Streptomyces sp. NPDC029152. The sequence goes on from NZ_JBVHWR010000015.1 coordinate 69,230, forward strand.
CCCGGTGACTGACTCGACCATCATCTACACACACACTGACGAGGCCCCGGCCCTGGCGACCTACTCGTTCCTGCCGGTGATCCGGGCGTACGCCTCGCAGGCGGGTGTCTCCGTGGAGACCCGGGACATCTCGCTGGCCGGCCGGATCATCGCGCTGTTCCCGGAGTACCTCACCGAGGACCAGCGCATCCCGGACGCCCTCGCCGAGCTCGGCGAGCTGGCCAAGACGCCCGCCGCCAACATCATCAAGCTGCCGAACATCTCGGCGTCCATCCCCCAGCTCAAGGCCGCGATCGCCGAGCTGCAGGGCCAGGGCTACGCGCTGCCGGACTACCCGGACGACCCGAAGAGCGACGAGGAGCGCGACATCCGCGCCCGCTACGACAAGGTCAAGGGCTCCGCGGTCAACCCGGTCCTGCGCGAGGGCAACTCCGACCGCCGCGCCCCGGCCTCGGTGAAGAACTACGCCAAGTCCCACCCGCACCGCATGGGCGCCTGGACCCCCGAGTCGAAGACGAACGTCGCGACCATGGGCGAGAACGACTTCCGCTCCACCGAGAAGTCCGTGGTGATCGCCGAGGACGGCACGCTGCGGATCGAGCTGGTCGGCGACGACGGCACCACCACGGTGCTGCGCGAGTCGGTGCCGGTGAAGAAGGACGAGGTCGTCGACGCCTCGGTGATGCGCGTCGCCGCGCTGCGCGAGTTCCTGACCGCTCAGGTCGCCCGCGCCAAGTCCGAGGGCGTCCTGTACTCGGTGCACCTGAAGGCCACGATGATGAAGGTCTCCGACCCGATCATCTTCGGTCACGTGGTGCGCGCCTTCTTCCCGAAGACGTTCGCGCGGTACGGCGAGACGCTCGCCAAGGCCGGTCTCACCCCGAACGACGGTCTGGGCGGCATCTACAAGGGTCTGGAGTCCCTGCCCGAGGGCGCCGAGATCAAGGCATCCTTCGACGCCGAGCTCGCCGAGGGCCCGGAGCTGGCGATGGTCGACTCCGACAAGGGCATCACCAACCTGCACGTGCCCTCGGACGTCATCATCGACGCCTCGATGCCGGCCATGATCCGCACCTCCGGCCACATGTGGGGCGCGGACGGCCAGGAGCACGACGCCCTCGCCGTCATCCCGGACTCCTCCTACGCCGGCGTGTACCAGGCCGTCATCGAGGACTGCCGCGCCAACGGCGCCTACGACCCGTCGACGATGGGCTCGGTGCCGAACGTCGGCCTCATGGCGCAGAAGGCCGAGGAGTACGGCAGCCACGACAAGACCTTCGAGATCCCCGCCACGGGCACGGTCCGCCTGGTCGACCAGAACGGCGACGCCGTCCTGGAGCAGACGGTCTCCGCCGGCGACATCTTCCGCGCCTGCCAGACCAAGGACGCCCCGATCCGCGACTGGGTCAAGCTGGCCGTCACCCGCGCCCGCGCCACCGGCGACCCGGCCGTCTTCTGGCTGGACGAGGGCCGCGCCCACGACGCCAACCTGATCGCCAAGGTCGAGCGGTACCTGTCGGAGCACGACACCGAGGGCCTGGACATCAGGATCCTGTCCCCCGTCGAGGCGACCAAGCTGTCGGTGGAGCGCATCCGCCGCGGTGAGAACACCATCTCCGTCACCGGCAACGTGCTGCGCGACTACCTGACCGACCTGTTCCCGATCCTGGAGCTGGGCACCAGCGCCAAGATGCTGTCGGTCGTCCCGCTGATGGCGGGCGGCGGCCTGTTCGAGACCGGCGCCGGCGGCTCCGCGCCGAAGCACGTCCAGCAGCTGGTCAAGGAGAACTACCTGCGCTGGGACTCCCTGGGCGAGTTCTTCGCCCTGGTGCCGTCCCTGGAGCAGTACGCGGCGGCCACCGGCAACGGCAGCGCCAAGGTCCTCGCCGACACCCTCGACCGCGCCACGGCGACCTTCCTCGACGAGGACAAGTCCCCGACCCGTCGCGTCGGCGGCATCGACAACCGCGGCAGCCACTTCTACCTGTCCCTGTACTGGGCGCAGGAGCTGGCGAAGCAGACCGACGACGCGGACCTGGCCAAGGCCTTCGCCCCGCTCGCCGAGACGCTCGCCGCCAACGAGCAGAAGATCGTGGACGAGCTGAACTCCGTCCAGGGCAAGCCGGCCGACATCGGCGGCTACTACCAGCCCGACCCGGCCAAGGCCGCCGCGGTCATGCGCCCGTCGGCCACCTGGAACGAGGCGCTGGCGTCCCTCGCCTGATCCTCACCGGCCCCCAGGGCTCCCGGGCACCCCGTCTCCGTCCGCCGGAGACGGGGTGCCCGTCTCTGCGCCGGCGCCTGACGCGCGTCCCCCCGACCACACCTCCGGAGCATCCCATGACCGACGCCCCGCAGTCCTTCGAGCTGCTGCCCGGCGCCCCGCACTCCCCCGTGATCCTGCACGTGCCGCACTCCTCGCGGGAGATACCGGCCGGCGTCCGCCCCGGCATCGTCCTCGACGACGCGGCGCTGGAACGGGAGCTCGACCACATCACCGACTCGCACACGGCCGAGATCGCCGAGGCGGCGGCCGGACTGGCCGGCGTCACGCCCTGGCGGTTCGTGAACCGGGCGTCGCGGCTGGTGGTCGACCCCGAGCGGTTCCCCGACGAGCGGGAGGAGATGACGGCCGTCGGAATGGGCGCCGTGTACACGCGGACCACGCACCGCGAGGTGCTGCGGGCCGACGGCACCGATCCGGAGCCGCTGCTCGAACGGTACTTCCGGCCGTACGCGCGGGCGATGACCGAGGCGGTCGCCGCCAGGCTCGCCGCCACGGGGCGGGCCGTGATCATCGACGTGCACTCCTACCCGGCCGAGCCGCTGCCCTACGAGCTGCACGGCGAGGGCCCGCGCCCGCCGGTCTGCCTGGGCACCGACGGCTTCCACACGCCGCCCGAGCTGCTCGCCGCCGCCCGTGAGGCCTTCGCGCCGTGCGGGGAGACCGGGCTCGACAGCCCGTTCAGCGGGACGTACGTGCCCCTGGAGTTCTACGGGAAGCGGGGCGAGGTCGGCGCGCTGATGGTGGAGATCCGCCGGGACACCTACATGGCCGAGCCGGGCGGTCCGGCCGGGCCCGGCCTGTCCCGCCTCGCGAAGTCGCTGGCGGCGCTGGTCGACGCCGTGTCGGGCTGACCGGCCGGCGTCCGCCGGCGGTCAGGCGCGCAGCCACTCCGTGACGACCACCGCGCCGCCGGTCCGCAGCCGCAGGGCGAACGGGCCGGTGGGCGGGGCGTCGCCGGTGAAGCGGCCCATGTCGTCGGCCGTCAGCCGCGCACGGGCCAGCGGGCCGCCGAGCACCTCGATCCGGGCCGGACCCGGCCTGTCCCGCCTCGCGAAATCGCTGGCGGCGCTGGTCGACGCCGTGTCGGGCTGACCGGCCGGCGTCCACCGACGGTCAGGCGCGCAGCCACTCCGTGACGACCACCGCGCCGCCGGTCCGCAGCCGCAGGGCGAACGGGCCGGTGGGCGGGGCGTCGCCGGTGAAGCGGCCCATGTCGTCGGCCGTCAGCCGCGCACGGGCCAGCGGGCCGCCGAGCACCTCGATCCGGACCGGACCCGGTGGAAGCACCTGCCCGAACAGTCCGTCGGAGGTCACCTCCACGTCGACGATCACGTCGTCCGCGCGGAAGGTCAGCATCCGCGGCGGGTCCGGCTCCCCCCGCACCGGGATGGCGTCGGTCAGCGAGTCGAAGGTCAGCTCGGCGACGCGCGCCTCCAGGTCGTGCAGCGCGTAGGCGTCGACGGCGATCCGCCGCAGCCCGGCCGGTACCGGGTCGAGGATCGCGGCGGCCTGCCGCAGTTCCTCCTCCAGCAGCCCGGTCTCCCACTCCCCGCCGGCGGACGCCGCGTCGGGCGGTCCGTCCTCGGCGTCGTCGTCGTAACCGTCGTACACGTCGCTCATGTCGTCGTCCCCCGTGCCTCGAGCCGGGCCCGCAGCCGGCGCAGACAGCGCTGCCGCATCGGCCCGATGCTGCCCACCGCGATTTCCAGCGCGGCGGACACCTCCTGGTAACTGGGTGGTGGCGAGGAGATCAGCACCCTGAGCAACTGCCGGCAGCGCTCGCCCAGTTGCTCGAACTCCTGCCACAGCTGCCGCACGCGTTCGGTCTGCGCGGCGGCCTCCTCGGAGTCGAGCACCGACTCCTCCGGCGTGCGGTCCTCGCTCGGCCGGTCGAGCAGCTGCGGGTCGTCGGTCGGCGTCCAGCGCCTCGACGCCTTGAGCAGCTTCAGGCACTCGTGGCGTGCCGTGCTCGCCAGCCACGAGCCGGTCTTCTCCGGTTCGCGGATCCGCCCCAGGTTCTGGGCGAACCTGAACCAGGCGGTCTGGTACACCTCGTGCGCGTCGGCGTCGGACAGGCCGTGTGCCCGCACGACCGACCACACCAGCGGCCCCAGTCCGTCCACCAGTGACTTCCAGGCCGCCGCGTCCCCGTCGGCGGCCGACCTGACGAGCGCCCCGACATCTGCACGGTCCACGGCCCCACCCCTCGTGTACGACACGTCATCGTACGCCGCACAGGGGGCGCCTCCGCCCGGCACGGCGCCGCTCACGTCCCCGTGGCCGGCGGTCCGACGGGGACCGGACGCCAGGTGGGCGGCAGCAGCGCCGGTACGTGCGCTCCGCGCACCTCGGCGAACTCGGTGTTGGCCGCGAGCAGTTGTCTGCGGGCGGCACGGGGGTCGGTCTCCTTGTGCTCCGTCATGCGGGAGGCGACCAGGCCCGCGACCACAGGGGTCGCGAAGGAAGTGCCGCTCCACTGCGCGTACCCCTCGAACATCACCTGGTCCGGCTTGGCGGGCGCCTCGCCCGGCTCGCTGAGCACGCCGTTGTGCCGGGGGTACCGGCAGGTGCAGTCGTAGCCGAAGCCGAACCGGCAGGCGTCGTAGGTGGAGTGCTGGTAGACGTACGGCACGGGCGCCCGGAAGCCGGTCAGGGCGCTGGTGAGGCGCTCGCCGGGGGCGTAGGCCTTGACCCAGCCGCCGTGGTTGCTGAAGCAGGCGCCGAACTCGCCGTCGGCGCGCAGCGCGCCGACCGACAGGACGGCGTGCTCCCAGCCGGGCAGGTCGGCGTAGGCGGCGGGCCAGAAGGGGGTGGCGCTGGCGTTGTTGCCGGCGGCGGCGACCAGCAGCGTGCGCTGTTCGCGCAGTTCCTCCATGAAGGCGTGGAGGCCGAGCAGGCCGTCGGTGCGGCCGTTGGAGGTGCCGGCGGAGAGGCTGAGGATGTCGGGCCAGCCGCCCCGGTCGACGGCCTCGAAGAGCTTCTCGCCGAACTCGGACTCCAGGATGGCGCCGGCGTCGTTGAGGGTGCCCCGTACGGTCACGTCGGTGTTGGGGGCGACGGCGGCGAGGAGGCCGGCGATGAAGGTGCCGTGGCCGACGTACTGCTGGAGGACGCCGTCGTCGTCGCACTCCCTCGCCTGGGTGTCGCCGTCGGTGTGGACCAGCGGCGGGTAGGAGCGGTAGTCGTGCATGAGGCCGGTGTCGACGACGAGGACGCCGACGGCGGTGCCCGCGTCGTACTCCGTGGCGGCCGGCGCCGGGTTCGGCGGCTGGCCGGCCGGGACGGGCACGGGTTCGTCGCCGGGGCAGGCGTTGACCGCGATGGACACGACGTGGTTGCGGCTGATCAGGCGGCGGCCCGCGCGGCCCTCCACCGTTCTCAGGGAGCGCAGGGCGTGCGCGACGGCCGGGTCGCCGCCGCGGTCGCCCTCACCGGGGTCGCCGACCCGGATGCGGGTGATGCCGGTGCGGTTGGTCTCGGGGCCCGCCCGGCGGACGTGGTCCGGGGCCAGACCGGCGGACGCGGTGAAGTGCTCGCGCACGGTGTCCTCGACCAGGCGGGCCTCCTCGCCGTCGCGGGCGAGGACGACGCCCTTCTCGTAGAAGAACTCGGCGGAGTCGTCCGGGCCCATCGCCAGCGGGACGCCGGGCATCGAGCGCTGGATCTGGTCGAACTGCTCGCGGAAACGCTGTGGTGCCATGCGGGTCCTCCACTGAGGCGGCTGTCGTGGCGACGGTCACCGGCGGTCGTGCGCGGTCGGCGGCGGTCGACAATCAGAGTCGGGTGGCGGTCGATTGATACAGACTCGAACCTGTGGGACGTGGTTGCGGACCACTACCATCCGTGGGGTGACAGCGGGAAACGACTCGGTTCTCGAACTGCTGCCGATGGTGTTCGCCGCCCCCAACGAGGCCGTGGAGCGGGCGGGAGAGCTGCTCGGCGCCGATCCGTCGCCGCTGCACGCCTCCGTCGCCCACCAGGTGATCGGCATCTGGCAGCGGGACTTCGGCGACATGCGGCGGGCACTGGCCCATCTGCGGCGCGCCCGCGACCTCGCGGCCCGGGCGGACTCGGCCGAGCGGGAGGCGGACGTGCTGGCCACGCTCGGGGTCGCCCTCGTGCACGCCGGGCGCACGCGGGACGGTCTGGCGGCGTTCGAGCGGGGCGTGGCCCGCGGCACCGGGCACACCAGGGCGCGGGTGCTGTACCGGCGGGCGTACGTGTGGTGGGTGCTGGGCCGGCACGGCGAGGCGCTGGAGGACGTGCGCCGGGCGGTCCCGGTGCTGCGGCAGGCGGACGACGTGATCTGGACGGCGCGGGCGCTGACGCTGCGGGCGACCGTGCACCTGGCGCTGGGCGCGGTGGAGCGGGCGGAGGCGGACTTCACGGCGGCGGAGGCGCTGTGGGACACGACAGGGCAGGAGCACGACAAGGCCGACGCGGTGGAGAGCCGGGGGCTCGCGGCGTTCCGGTCCGGTGACGTGCCGGCGGCGCTGCGGCTGCTGGACGAGGCGGAGGAGCGGTACGCGAAGCTGGGCACGCCGACGTTCATGCTGACCATCCGGCGCTGCGAGGTGCTGCTGGCGGCGGGGCTCGCACCGGAGGCGCTGGCGGAGGCGGACGCGGCGATCGCCGCGCTGGACGGCATCGGCGGGCAGTCCACGCGCAAGGCGGAGCTGTTGCTGGTGGCCGCGCGGGCGGCCCGGCTGGCGGGCGACGCGCAGACCGCGATCGCGCGCGCGGCCGTCGCGGTACGGCTGTTCGCCGCGCAGCGGCGCACCTGGTACGAGACGCACGCCCGGCTGGTGCTGATCGAGGCGCGGGTCGCGACGGGACGCCCCTCGGGCCGGCTGGTCGCGGACGCGGCGGCGGTGGCGGAGCGGCTGGCCGCGTTCGGGGCGCCGGCCGCGCCGGAGGCGTCGCTGCTGGCGGGCCGGATCGCACTGGACCTGGGCTGGACGGCCGACGCGGAACGGCATCTGGCCGTCGCCGCGCGCAGCCGCCGCGGCGGGCCGCCGCTGGCGCGGATGACGGGCTGGGCGGCGCAGGCGCTGCGGGCCCGGGCGGCGGGGTCGACGCGGGGTGTGCTCGAGGCGTGCCGGCGGGGGCTGGACGTCCTGGACGACCACCGGATGACGCTGGGCGCCTCGGAGCTGCGCGCCCGGGCCACCGCGCAGGGCGCGGAGCTGGCGGCGACGGCGCAGCGGGCGAGCCTGGTCTCGGGCGGTCCGCGGCGGCTGCTGGTGTGGAGCGAGCGGTGGCGGGCGACCGTGCTGACGGCTCCGCCCGCCCGGCCGCCGGCCGACCCGGCGCTGCTGAGCGGCATGACGGCGTTCCGGGAGATCGCCGCCCGCGCGGAGGAGGCCCGGCTGGACGGCGGCCGGCCCGTTGCCGCGCTGGAGCGCGAACAGCGGCGCCTGGAGCGGGAGATCCGCTCCCGCACCCTGCACATGCGGGGCGAGGTGTCCGGGGACGGCGACCGGTTCGACGTGGACCGGCTGCTGCGGCGGCTCGGTGAGGGCGTGCGGCTGGTGGAACTGGCGGTGGTCGACGGGCGGGTGCACGTGCTGCTGTGCGGGCAGGGACGGGTGCGGCGGTTCGAGGCGGGACTGCTGGCCGAGGCGGAGCGGGAGGCCGAGCACGTCCAGGCGGGGCTGCGGCGGCTGGCCCATCCGGGCGCGGAGGCGCGGCTGCCGGTGGTGGAGGCCGCGGGAGCGCGGCTGCAGGAGCTGCTGCTCGGTCCGGCGGCGGCGCACCTGGGCACCGGCCCGGTGGTGGTCGTCCCGCCGGGGCGGCTGCACCGGGTGCCGTGGGCGCTCCTGCCCGCGCTGCGGGAGCGGGTGCTGAGCGTGTCGCCGTCGGCTAGCAGCTGGCTGCGCGCCCGCGAGACGACGCCCCCGCCCGGCGGCCGGCGGGTCCTGGTCCGCGGTCCGGGGCTGGCGACCGGCGGGGCCGAGGTGACGGAACTCGCCGGCCGGTCCGTGGGTCCGGCACCCGGCGGCCGGTACGAGGGGCCGGGTGTTCCCGGGGACGGCGGGCGGCCGGGGGCACGGGTCGTCCGCGACGGGCCCGCGGTCGCGGCGGCGGACACGGAACTCGCCGGCCGGTCCGTGGGACCGGCACCCGGCGGCCGGTACGAGGGGCCGGGTGTTCCCGGGGACGGCGGGCGGCCGGGGGCACGGGTCGTCCGCGACGGGCCCGCGGTCGCGGC
>NZ_JBVHWR010000015.1:77827-136238 GCF_055564355.1 Streptomyces sp. NPDC029152
GGCGGACGAGGAGCCGCGGTCGCCGGCCGCCGGGCCGGGCGGCGAGCCCGGCGGTGGGCGCGGGGAGCCGGACGGGGACCGGTACGGGCCTCCGGTCGTGCTGGAGGGGGACGCGGCGCGGGTGCCGCGGGTGCTGCGGGAGCTGGACGGGGCCGCGCTGGCGCACATCGCCGCGCACGGCACGTTCCGTGCGGACAGCCCGCTGTTCTCGTCGCTGCGGATGGCCGACGGTCCGCTCATCGTGCACGACCTGGAGCGGCTGGACCGCAGCCCGTACCGGATCATCCTGTCCTGCTGCGACACCGCCCGGTTCGCGTCCGTCGGCGCGGACGAGCTGCTCGGACTGGTCACCGCGCTGCTGCCGCTGGGCACGGCCGGCGTGGTGGCGTGCAGCGCGCCGGTCAACGACGCCGCGGTGGTGCCGCTGATGCTCGCGCTGCACAAGGGCCTGGACGCCGGACTGTCCCTGGCGGAGTCGCTGCGCGACGCGCGGGCCGCGCTGCCGGGCGACGCGGTGCACCAGGCCACGGGGTGGGCGTTCTCGGCGTTCGGCGCCGCCTGACACGGGGGTCAGGCGGGCTGGGCCGCGGGCAGGTCCACCAGCCAGGGGAGGGCGCCGCGGTCCCCGGCGCCGAGGCGGGTGTAGGCGCCGTAGAGGTGGTTGCCGACGGTGCGGACGGAGAGGGTGAGTCTCTCGGCGATCTGCCGGTTGCTCAGCCCCGCGGCGGCGAGCGTGACGATCTGCCGTTGCCGGGCGGTGAGTTCGCCGAGCACCAGACCGGACAGGGCCGGGGTGCGGGCGCCCTCGCACCGCCGGGCGAGGGCGACGGCGCGGGTGCGGGCGGTGCGGGCGGCCCGCGGGTCGCGGTGGGCGCGTACCGCCTGGGCGTGCGCCTCGGCCGCGAAGAGCAGGAAGCCGCGCCGCTCCAGTTCCCCGGCCACCCGGTCCAGTGCGGGCCCGTCGCCGCGGGCGAGGGCGTCGGCGTGGGCGGCGAAGACGCCGGTCAGCCGGCCGGCGGCGCGCTCGGGGGCGCCGAGCCGGACGGCGTCGTAGGGATCGCCGTCCGGGGCCGCCCGGACGGCCCCGTCGAGGTCGCCGCGCGCGGCGGCCGTCCACGCGGCCGCGCCGCCGCCCGACGCGGGAGGGGCGGGGCGGTCGTGCCCGTCGCCCCGTGCGGCCCGCGCCTCGCCCGTCGCGGGTACCTCACCCGACTGGGCCGCCGCCAGGGCGAGTTCGGTCAGGCAGCCGGGGTCGCCGGTGTCCTGACGCAGGCCTTCGCGGGCCCACGCCGCCGCCTCCCGCAGGCGGCCGCGCAGCCGCGCGAACCGGGCGCGGACGGCCGCGTCGCCGGCCGGCACCGGCGTCCCCTCCGCCACCAGCCACTCCCCCACGGGCGCCGGAAGGGCCCGTACGTCGGCCCGTTCGATCCGCCGGTTCAGCGCGTCCGTCTCCGCCGCCAGGGCGGGGCCGCACCGGTCCGGGGTGCGGGCCAGCCGCCGGGCCCGCAGCCGGCCGGCCGCGGCGCGCAGCACGGGTCCGTGCAGGGGGTGGGCGAGGCGGGCGGCGCCGTCGTCGTCGACGCGGACCAGGCCCTCGGTCTCCAGGCGCTCCAGGGCCCGCAGGTCGAGGGCGTCCGGGTCGAGGGGCAGGGGTTCGGCGAAGGCGAGGCGGTCGAGCGTCTCGCGTTCCTCGGGGCGGGCGCGGCCGAGGAGGCGGGCGGCGCGTTCCCGCACGGCCGGGGTGAGGGGCACCGGGCCGCGCCAGGCCCGTTCGTCCGTGCCCGGGACCGGGGTGAGCAGCCCGTGTTCCCGCACGGCGGTGAGCAGTTCGCGCAGCAGCCGCAGGTCGCCCCGGCACAGGCGGTGCAGCCGGTCCACGGTGAGCGGCTCCAGGGGGGTGCCCGCGCCCGCCGTGAGCAGGTCCGCGGTCTCCTGGCGGGGCAGCGGTTCCAGGGTGAGCCGGGGCAGCAGCTCGCCGGTCCACAGCCGGGACACCGCGCCCGGCACCGGGGCGCCCTCGGTGGCGACGGCCAGGAGGCGGGTGCGGCCCTGCACGGCGAGCTGGTGCACGAGCGCGGCGGAGGCGTCGTCGAGCAGGTGCGCGTCGTCGACCACCAGCAGGCGCACCCCGGACAGGAGGCGCACGGCGCGGTGCAGGGTGACGGTCTCGGGCAGCAGGTGGGCGAAGGCGGCGAAGGGGATGCCGCGGGTCCCGGGCGTACCTGCCGCGCGGGCGCAGTCCGTGCCGCGGACGGCCTCCGTCACGAGCCGGGTCTTCCCGCAGCCCGCCGGTCCCGTCACCACGATGCCTGCCCGCCCGGCGGCCAGGGAGCGGCGCACCAGCTCCAGTTCGTCGGCGCGGCCGGTGAACGGCCAGGGCAGCTCCAGCGTCTTCGCGTCCCGCGCGGGCGTCGTCACAGTCGTCACGGCAACAGGAGTCCGCCTGCTCACTCCTGATACAGGGCGACTTGAGTAGCCCTCGACTCAGGCGCCCGGGCGGGGCGGACGGCAGGCTGGGGCCATGACCGCTCGCTACTGCTCGCTCGCGCGGCAGCCCGCCCCCGCGTATCCGCCGGGGCTGGCCGCCGAGCGGTGCGCCGCGCTCGCCGGCGGTCAGCGGATGTGGGTCAACGGCACGGTGCTGCACTACTGCTTCCTCGGCGGTGACACCGACACCTCGGTCGTCCCCCTGCGGGGCACGGGCCGGCCGCGGCGGGGGGCGTGGGCCGGTACGGAGGAGCAGCGGGCCGTGGTGCGCGACTGCTTCCAGGAGTGGCAGGACCTCGGGATCGGGCTCGTCCTCACCGAGGTCGGTGACCGTTCGGAGGCCGAACTGCGCATCGGCTTCCGGCCCGGCGACGGCTCCTGGTCGGCGGTGGGCCGCGACGCGCTGCGGACCGGCCTGAACGACCGCACCATGAACTTCGGCTGGGACCTGACCGCGCCCGGGGAGCGCGCGACGGCCCTGCACCAGATCGGGCACGCGCTCGGCATGCTGCACGAGCACCAGAGCCCGTACGCGGGCATCCTCTGGGACGACGAGGCCGTCTACGCCGAGCTGGCGGGGCCGCCGAACCACTGGAGCCGGGAGCGGACGTTCCACAACATCCTGCGCAAGCTGGACTCGGACGAGGTCAACGGTCCGGTCTGGGACCCGCAGTCGATCATGGAGTACCCCTTCCCGTCGGGGCTGATACTGGAGCCGGAGCACTACCGTGCGGGCCTGTATCCGCCCGGCACCCTCTCCGCCGCCGACAAGGAGTTCGCGCTGCGCTGGTACCCGCCCCTCGGCCGGCCGGGGCCGCTGGTGCCGTTCCGTTCGGTGCCGCTCGGCCTCGGGCCGGGTGAGCAGGCCGACTTCCGCCTCGACCCGCCGGAGACCCGCGAGTACACCGTCGGCACGTTCGGCGACAGCGACGCCGTCGCCGTGGTCTTCGAGGAGCGCGGCGGGGAGCCCCGCTTCCTCGCCGGCCACGACGACGGGGGGACGCCCCGCAACGCCACGATCAGGGCCCGTCTCGTCAAGGGCCGCCGCTATGTCGTCCGGGTGCGCCTGTACTCCTCGTGGGGTGCGGGCGAGACGGCGGTCATGTGCTGGTGACCGCACGGCTCCACCGCACCCGGCCGCGGCCGGCCACGGTCCGGCGCCGGGGGACGGCCGGGGACGTCGCCCTCGGGGGAGGCGACGTCCCCGGCCCGTGCCGTGTCCGCCGCGCGGGGGGCGGACACGGCACGACGGCCTCGGACCGGACGGGTGACGGCGGGCGGCTTCACGACGCCGCCCGTTCGTCGGCGCGCACCGCGTCGGGGTGGGCGAGGCCGAGGTGGTCGCGCAGGGTGGTGCCCTCGTAGTCGGCGCGGAAGACGCCCTGTTCCTGGAGCAGCGGGACGACCTCGTCCGCGAACTCGTCGAGGCCGGCCGGGGTGATGTGCGGGACGAGGATGAAGCCGTCGGCGGCGTCGGCCTGCACGAACTCGTTGATGGTGCGGGCCACGGTGGCCGGGGAGCCGACGAAGGTCTGGCGGTTGCCGGTGTGGATGACGAGGTCGCGGATGGACCAGTCGTTGGCCGCCGCCAGTTCGCGCCACTCCCGGGCGGTGGCCAGCGGGTCCCGGTACATCCGCACCTGGGCCCGGCCGCGCGCGATGTGTTCCCCGGTCACGTCCGGGTCGATGTCGGGCAGCGGGCCCTCGGGGTCGTAGCCGGACAGGTCGCGGTTCCAGACGAACTCCAGGTGCTTGAGGGCGGTGGTCCCGCTGACCTGCTGCCGGCGGACCTCGCGCGCCCGTTCCTCGGCCTCCTCGTCGGTGTCGCCGAGGACGAAGGTCGCGGCGGGCAGGATCAGCAGGTCCTCGGGGCGGCGGCCGTACTTGGCGAGACGGCTCTTGACGTCCCGGTGGAATGCCTGGCCCTCCTTCAGGGTGGCGTACCGGCTGAAGATCGCGTCCGCGTCCGCGGCGGCGAACTCGCGGCCCTCCTCGGAGTCCCCGGCCTGGAAGATCACCGGGCGGCCCTGCGGGGAGCGCGGTACGTCGAAGCGGCCGTGGATGTCGAAGTGCTGCCCCCGGTGGACGAAGGCACCGGCCCTGGCGTCGCTGAGGAAGGTGCCGGTGGCCGGGTCGGCGACGACCTCGTCGCCGCGCCAGGAGTCGAAGAGTTCGTTCGCCGTGGCCAGGAACTCGCGGGCGCGGGAGTAGCGCTCCTCCTGCGGCAGGAAGCCGCCGCGGCGGAAGTTCTCGCCGGTGAAGGCGTCCCAGGAGGTGACGACGTTCCACGCGGAGCGTCCGCCGGAGAGGTGGTCGAGGCTCGCGAACTGCCGGGCGACCTCGTAGGGCTCGTTGAAGGTGGAGTTGATGGTGCCGGTCAGGCCGAGCCGGTCGGTGACGGCGGCGAGCGCGGCGAGGACGGTGAAGGTGTCGGGGCGGCCGACGACGTCCAGGTCGTAGATGCGCCCGCCCTGTTCGCGCAGGCGCAGGCCCTCGGCGAGGAACAGGAAGTCGAACTTGGCGCGCTCGGCGGTCCGCGCGAAGTGCGCGAAGGAGCTGAACTCGATGTGGCTGCCGGCCCGGGGGTCGCTCCACACGGTGGTGTTGTTGACGCCGGGGAAGTGCGCGGCCAGGTGGATCTGCTTCAGCGGCTTGGTCATGGTGGTCGTGTCCTCCCGGCTCAGGCGGTGGCGGTGGCGGCGTAGCGGTTGGCGGGGCGGGCGAGGCCGAGCAGTCCGCGCAGGGTGTCCGCCTCGTAGGCGTCGCGGAAGAGTCCGCGGCGCCGCAGCTCGGGGACCAGGCGGCGGGTGATCGCCGGCAGGTCGTGCCCGAGGACGGCGGGGCGCAGGCGGAAGCCGGTCAGCCCGGCGGCCGCGAACTCCTCCAACAGATCGGCGAGTTGTACGGGGGTGCCGGTGAAGACGCGGGCGTCGCTCGTGTACGGCGCTCCGGCGAGCTCGTCCAGGCGGTCCTTGCGGGCGGCGGCCTCGGCGGGGCGGTCGTCCAGGAAGACCACCAGGTCGGCGAAGACGTGCAGCGGCTCGGCGGCGCGTCCGGCCGCCGCCTGTTCGGCGCGGATCTCGGCGATGACCGCCCGCGCCTGGTCGCTGTCGTGCGGGGTGACGTAGCCGACGTCGGCCTGCCGGGCGACGAGCCGGTACGGCACGGTCCAGTGGGCGAGGGCGGTGACCAGGGGCTGGCCCTGCGGGGGCCGGGGGGTGATGGAGGGGCCCTTGACGCTGAAGCGCGGGCCCCGGAAGTCGATGGGGTGCAGCTTGTCCCGGTCGATGAAGCGGCCGGTGGCCACGTCCCGGATCTCCGCGTCGTCCTCCCAGCTGTCCCACAGCCGGCGGACCACCTCGACGTGGTCGGCGGCCTCGTCGAACAGCTCGGTCACCGGCTCGCGCGCGGCCGGGCTCTCGTAGCCGTCGATGCGCGGGACGGTGCGGCGGCCGAAGTGGGCGGCCTCGTCGGGGCGGGCGGAGATCTTCACGCGCAGACCGGCGCGGCCGGTGCTGACGTAGTCGAGCGTGGCGATGGCCTTGGAGATGTGGAACGGCTCGGTGTGGGTGGCGATCACGGTCGGCACCAGCCCGATGTGCCGGGTCAGGGGCGCCACGCGGGACGCGATCAGGACGGCGTCGAGCCGGCCGCGGACCTGGTCGGTGCGCTCGTCCGGGCCGAGGAGGCGGGAGGACTGCTGGGCGAGGCCGTCCTCGAGGGTGACGAAGTCGAGCAGGCCGCCTTCCGCCTCGGTCACGAGGTCGGCCCAGTAGGCGGCGGTGAACAGCTCCGTGGGCCGGGCGGCCGGCTCGCGCCAGGAGGCGGGGTGCCAGCCGGTGCCGTCCAGGGCCACGGCGAGGTGCAGGGGGGCGGGAGGAGTGGTGGACACGGGTGTGCCTTCCTGGTCGTCGTAGGAGGACGCCGCCCTCGCCGGGCGGGGCGGGCGGCCGGGCAGCGGATCAGGGGGGACGGGACGCGTCGCCCGGGCGCCGCGGGGCGCGTGGGGCCGGGCGCGGAGGCCGGCGGGGCGCGTGGTGCCCGCCCCGGCCGCGCCCCCGCCCGTCACCGCGCCCTGGGCGCGGCGGCCGTGGCGGGCGTGATGACGTCGCGGAACGCGGTGGAGCGGCGCAGGCTGAAACCGAGGGACTCGTACAGCCCGATGGCACGGGTGTTGCTCGCGGCGGCGTGCAGGAACGGTGTGTCGCCGCGCTCGCGGACGCCCGCGGCGACGGCGCGGACCAGGCGGGTGGCGAGGCCCCGGCCGCGGTGGTCCGGGTCGGTGCAGACGGCGCTGATCTCGGTCCAGCCGGGCAGCCGGAGGCGTTCGCCGGCCAGGGCGATCAGCCGGCCCCGGTGCCGGATGCCGAGGTAGGTGCCGAGGAGCACGGTGCGGGGCAGGAAGGGGCCGGGCCTGGTGCGGGCGACCAGGTCCAGGATCTCGGGAACGTCGGCGGGTCCGAGCCGTGCGGCCTCGGGATCGGGTTCGGCGCGCAGGGCGGTGTCGACGAGCTGGACGCCGGGCACGCCGCCGGAGGTCCGCCAGCCCTCGGGGACGGCGGACGCGCCGGGCACCGCGACCGCCGTGCCGGGACCGACGAGACGGTGCAGGTCGGCCCAGGCGGCCGGGTCGGCGGGGTCCTCCAGGGCGGCGAAGACGGCCATGTCCGAGGGGTAGCGGGCCGCCTTGCCGTGGCGTTCGGCGAGGGGGGCGTGCGGGCCGGTCAGGGCTGCCCAGACGGCGTTGTCGAGGGGGTGCGGTGCGGGGACGGCCGGGGCCGCGTCGACGCGGAGGCCGGTCGGCTGGGTCACGGGATCGGGGTCCTTTCCGACGGACGGGACAGGGCGCGCGGTTGCCGACGCGCCGTCAGGAGTTGTCGAGCGGGAGTCCGGGCGGGTTGACCTCGGAGGACCCGACGGCCTCGCTGGAGAGGTTCCAGGCGGCCAGCCACTTCGCGTACTGGCCGTTCTCGATCAGGTGGTCGATGGCGTCCGCGATCGGCCGGGCGAGCCCGCTGTCCTTCTTGGTGGTGGCCGCGATCAGCCCTTGGAGGGAGGCGCCGGCGCCCGAGTAGGTGCCCGCGCTGCGCGTGGCGTTGGGCGACTTCGCGGTCCGGGTGACGTGGTAGGCGACGCCCGGGTTGGCGGCGAGGTAGGCGTCGATCTTCCCGCCGGCCAGCGCCAGGTAGGTGCTGCTCTTGCTCGCGTAGTGCTTGACGGTGAGCCGCTTGCCCTCCTGCTCCAGCTTCGCCTGCCACTCCAGGAGGATCTTCTCCTGGTTGGTGCCGTTGTCGACGGCGACGGTCTTCCCGGCGAGGTTGCGGTAGTCGCCGTCGAAGTTCCAGGTGCTGTTCTTCGGCACCTCGAAGCCGACGTCGTCCTTGCGGTAGGAGGCGAAGTCGTACTTGCGCTTGCGTTCCTCGGTGTCGGTGATGTTGGCGAAGGCGACGTCGGTGCGGCCGCTGTCGATGCCGACGAACATGTTCTCCCAGGTGGAGTTCTTCAGTTCGGGCTCCAGTCCCAGCACGGCGGCGACCAGCCGGGCCAGGTCGGGTTCGGCGCCGGTGAGGGACTTCTGGTCCTCGCCGACGTACGCCAGCGGCGGGAAGCCCTCGGGCAGGGCGCCGACGCCGACGACGAGTTTTCCGCTCCTGCGGACCGAAGCGGGGACGCGGGAGCTGATCGACTCCACTTCCGAGACCTTCAGCGCGGTCTCCTTCGCGGCGCCGTTGGACAGCCGGCCCACCGTCACCGTGCCCTCGGCGTCGGTCGTGGTGGCGGCGTCGCTGTCCCCGCCGCAGGCCGCGAGCCCGGTGGCGAGGGCGGCCGCGGCGGTGGCCGCCGTGATGCCGCGGAGCAGACCGCGTCGGGAGAGGGAGGGGTGGTGGCGCATGGCTGTCCTTGTCGCTGGGAGGAATGGGGTGGTGTGCAACGGGCGGGACGTCAGAGGACCTTGGCGAGGAAGTCCCGGGTGCGTTCGTGCCGCGGGTGGTCCAGCACCTGGGAGGGCGGGCCCTGTTCGACGATCCGGCCGTCGTCCATGAAGACGACGCGGTCGGCGACCTCGCGGGCGAAGCCGATCTCATGGGTGACGACGACGAGGGTGGTGCCGCTGCTCGCCAGGTCCTCGATGACGGCGAGGACCTCGCCGACCAGCTCGGGGTCGAGGGCCGAGGTCGGCTCGTCGAAGAGGATGATGCCGGGCCGCAGGGCGAGGGCACGGGCGATGGCGACGCGCTGCTGCTGACCGCCGGACAACTGGCGGGGGTAGGCGCCGGTCCGGTCGCCGAGACCGACGCGGGTGAGCAGGTCGCGGGCCAGTTGCCGGGCCTCGTCGCGGGGGAGCTTTCCGGTGGCGACGGGCGCGGCGGCGACGTTGTCGAGGACGGTCAGGTGCGGGAAGAGGTTGAAGTTCTGGAAGACGAAGCCGATCCGGCCCCGCCGGCGCAGGACGGCCCGCTCGCCGAGTTCCCTCAGCCGGGTGCCGTGGCGCCGTACGCCGACCGGCTCGCCGCCGACGCTGACGTGGCCGGCGTCGGGCTTCTCCAGGTGGTTGACGACCCGCAGCAGCGTCGACTTGCCGGAGCCGGACGGGCCGAGGACGACGGTGACCTCGCCGGGCCGTACCGTCAGGTCGATGCCGTCGAGCACGTGGTGGGTCCCGTACCACTTGTGGACGCCGTGCACCTCGAGGGCGGCCGGGACGATGCCGGTGGTGGTGGGGGTGGTCATACGGCGGCCTCCCGGCGCAGCCGGGCCCGGACCCCGGTGAGGCCGGCGCGCGCCTTCTGCAGGGGCGTCGGCGGCAGGGTGCGGGTCGCGCCCCGGGCGAAGTACCGCTCGACGTAGAACTGGACGACGGACACGGCGCTGGTGAGGACCAGGTACCAGACGGTGGCGACCAGCAGCAGCGGCACGATGTCGCCGGGATAGGTGCTGCCCATGGTCTGCACCGAGCCGAACAGGTCGAGCAGGGACACGTAGAACACCAGGGACGTGCCCTTGATCAGGCCGATGAGCTGGTTGACGTAGTTGGGGGTGATGGACCGCAGGGCCTGCGGCAGGACGATCCGGCGGAACTGGTAGCCCTTGGGCAGGCCGAGGGCCGCGGCCGCCTCGTGCTGGCCCTGGTCGACGGAGAGGATGCCGCCGCGGACCACCTCGGAGGCGTACGCCGCCTCGTTGAGGCCGAGGCCGACGACGGCGACGGCCAGGTCGGTGGCGAGCCGGGACTCGTCGAAGGTCACGAAGGCCGGTCCGAAGGGGACGCCCAGGCTCAACGTCCGGTACAGGGCGGAGAAGTTGTAGAGGAAGATCAGGACGACGATCAGCGGGACGGACCGGAACAGCCACGTGTAGGTCCAGCTCACCGCACGCAGGACCGGGCTGCCGGAGAGCCGGGCGAGGGCGAGCAGGACGCCGCCCAGCAGGCCGAGCACGGCGCTGAGCGCGGCCACTTCGAGGGTGACGAGGAGACCGTCGAGGACGGTGGGGCGCAGGAACCAGTAACGGAAGCGGTCCCACTGGTAGAAGGGGTTGGTGGCCAGGCCGTGGACGATCTGGGCGACGACGACCAGGACGGCGGCGGTCGCGATCCAGCGGCCGGGCCGGCGCAGCGGCAGCACCCGCTGGGCGGTGGGCGGCCGGGGACTGTCGGTGGCGGGCGGTGCCTCGGCGAGGGACACGGCGGCGCCCGGGGGTTCGCTCATGGGAGGACTCCGGTGGATTCGGACGCCCCGGGGTCGTGCGGACGGCAGCGGGCCGCTACGGCGCGGTGGCGCGGCGGGAGCCGCTCCGCGGCGCGAGGCGGCGCACGGGGGAAGGCACGGGACCGGGGCGGGGCGGACAACGGCACACCGCACGGGCGGTGTTCGTCGTGGCCGGGCGACCGCTGCGGGGGCTGGGGTCCGGGAAGGAGGTCAGCCCCGGCGGCGGCCGCGGCCGCGGTCGGTACACAGTGCGCTGCTGACGCGGAGCAGATCGACGGTCCGGTCGGCGACGAGCGGGCTCGGGTACGGGCGTACGGCGCCCTGGGGGCGGCGGTGGGCCGTCCTGGGAGCTGCGTACATGTCCGTCACCGTCACTCTTCCGGCCCCGTGGGCCTCGCGCTTACCGAAGTGTCATCCGGTCCGGTCGTCACCTGGGGCACCCCACCGCGGAGCGAGGGTTGCCGGTCAGCCAGCCAGGGCTTGTCGCTGACGCTCATGACCGTTCTTGGTCCGTAAGTAAGGCAGTTGACCGTGCTCGTGTCAACGCCGTTCCGTCAGGCGGGACGGCCCCCGAGGTGGCGCGCGAAGGCCGGGTGGGCGCTCAGGCGCCGCACGTGGGACCACAGGGCGGGGTGGCGGTCCGTGCGGTGCGCGGGGTCGAGCCGGGTCAGGGCCACCCAGACCTCGACGTCGGCCGCGGTCAGCCGCTCCCCCAGGACGTGGGGGCGGGCGGCCAGCCGTTCCTCCAGCAGGTCCAGCACCGCCGGGTCGGCCGCCCGGGCGCAGAGCAGCTCGACGGCCTCGATCGCCGCGTCCTCGCCGCACGGGTACAGCTCGGGGCCGGCGGAGGCGAAGTGCCGGGCGAGGTCGCGCATGATGTCGGGCGCGTGGGTGCTCACGATCCGGCCCGACCAGTCGTCGCTGAGCACCGGCGCGACGGCCGGGCCCCGGTAGTGGTGCGCGCTCGCCTCGTACAGCGGACGCAGCGCGGGGTGGCCGCCGTCGGCACAGTCGGCGCCCGGGTCGAGGAGGGTCACCGGGCACACCTCGTCGAGCCCGAGGAGGCTGTGGACGACGGCGATGCGCAGACAGTCGTCGTGGCCGGGCGACAGGTGGAGGCGGTAGCGGCGCGGCACGGCGTAGTGGCCGCTGCGGGGGTCGCGGCCGATGCGTCCCCGGAAGGCGGGGGCGGGGGCGAGGGGCGTGACGGACATGGTTCTCCTCGGGTGCGGGGGCGTCAGGACACGCGCGGCGGAGGCAGCGGCGGGCGGGCCGCGGGCGGGCACGGCCGGGCTCGGATCGGCTCAGTCCTGCGGGCCGATGGCGCTGCAGACGCGGAGGAGGTCGATGTGACGGCGGGAGGTGAGCAGGGGGGACGGGTCCGGCGCACGGCTCGCGTCGGCGGTCACCGGCTCGCTGCTCCCCATGTTTCCCTACCTGTTCACTAGGATTACCAGGGAAGTGTCGGCCGGTGTCCCGGGGACGTCAAGGGGGCGTCCACGCTGTGGTCAGGACGCCCCCGGAGCGAGGGGCGGTCAGGGCCGGGGAGCGGCTTCGCCGGCCGGCCCGCCGCCCCCGGGGAAGTCGCCCTCCGGGCCGAGCGGGCGCCCCTCCCAGGTGAGGGCCCGCCAGCCACGGCCGGGTGCGCCGGTGAGCACGACGACTCCGGTGTTGCCCAGCGGGTGGCCCGCGGCGTACGCCACGTCGACGTTGTCCGCCCGGGCGGCCACCCACGCACGGATCATCGCGCCGTGGCTGACCATGGCCACCGTCCCCGTCCCGGTCCCCGCCGCCTCGTCGACGACGGCGTCGAAGCGGCCCAGGGCCTCCACGCCGTTCTCGCCGCCGGGCATCCTGCGGCCGGTGTCGCCCGCGGCCCAGGCGAACGCCGTGGAGAGGTAGACGGCGGCGGCGTCGTCGTCGCCCCGCATCTCCAGATCCCCGGCCGTCACCTCCCGGAGCCCGTCGCGGACCCGGACCTCCAGCCCCGTCCCGGCGGCCAGCGGCGCCGCGGTCAGCTGGGTCCGCACGAGCGTGGAGGCGTACAGGGCGCCGATCCGCTCCGTCGCCAGGGCCCGCGGCAGCGCGGCGGCCTGCTCCTGCCCCAGGGGCGTCAGCCCGGGGCCCGGCGCCGCGGTGTCCAGCAGGTGCTTGAGGTTGGACGGGGTCTGGCCATGGCGTACGAGCAGCAGACGCATACGGACGGTTACCTCCACGGGACGGGACAAGTCCTTCCACTGTGCCACCGCACCGGAAGGCACCGCCGGGCGCTCGGCCGGCGGAGGAGTCGGCGTGCCCTTGGCCCCGGGCCGGGGACGCCGGGCACGCGCCGTGGCGCGAGCCGGTGGACCCCCACGCGCGGGCGGACGCGCCGGTGCGCCGGCGGATGGCCGTCAGGCCGGAGCGGAACCTCGCGGTTCCGGCTGCGCGGCGGAGCGGGAGCGCGTGGCACGGCCGTGCGCCGAAGCCCGCTCCCGCAGTGTGCCCGGGGCAGCCGTCGAACTGTCCGAGCACTGGCACACCCTGATGTCCCGGGACGACCGTGCCGCCCGGCCGGGACGGCCCCTTGCGGCCGAAGCCCGGGAACGACCAGGGCCGGTTTCGGAATGCTCCGAAACCGGCCCTGATCCACGACTCGTCCGCGTCGGGACGACAGGATTTGAACCTGCGACCCCTTGACCCCCAGTCAAGTGCGCTACCAAGCTGCGCCACGTCCCGCGGTGCGTCGCACGGACCGCGCGAGCGGTTTCCGTGTGATCACGCAGGTCAACCCTACCCCATCCGCCGAGCGGGGCGGAGTCGCCGGCCGTCCCCCTCGGAAGCGGCCGGCGACGGCGGCACGAGCCGTCCCGATGATCACATCGCGAGACGGCGTTGCGTCACGCCTGCCGCCGGGCGTTACCTCGCACGGTGCGTACCGAACGACCCGAACACCCCGGCGGCGACACCACCGGCGACCGCTCCGCGCGCCGCGCCGTCACCGTCTTCCCGCTCCTCGTCCTCGCGGCCGGCGCGCTCGGCCTCCTGCTCCCGGGGAGTTTCACCGGGTGGGGCGAGGCGGTGCCGTACCTGCTGGGCGTGGTGATGTTCTGCATGGGCGTCACCATGACCCCTCAGGACTTCCGCGGGGTCGTCGGACGTCCCTGGGCGGTGGTCCTCGGGCTGGTCGCGCACTACGTCGTCATGCCTGGGCTCGGCTGGGCGATCGCCCACCTGCTCCACCTCTCGCCGCAGCTCGCGGCCGGCGTGATCCTGGTCGGCTGCGCGCCCAGCGGCACGGCCTCCAACGTGGTGACCTACCTGGCCCGGGGCGACGTCGCCCTGTCGGTCTCCGTCGCCACCGTCTCCACGCTCGTCGCCCCGCTGGTCACCCCGCCGCTGACACTGCTGCTGGCCGGTGAGTACCTCCCGGTCGACGCCGGTTCCATGGTGACGGACATCCTCAAGACGGTGCTGCTGCCGATCCTCGCGGGCGTCGTCGTACGGCTCGTGGCGGGGCGGTACGTGCGGCGGGCGCTGCCCGCGCTGCCGTGGCTGTCCGCGCTGACGATCTCCGTGATCGTCGCCGTGGTCGTCGCGGGCAGCGCCGACGCCATCAGGTCGGCGGCCGGGATCGTGTTCCTCGCCGTCGTGCTGCACAACGGCCTCGGACTGGCGCTCGGTTACGGCGCGGGGCGCCTCGGCCGGCTCGGCGAACCGGCGAGCCGTGCCATGGCCTTCGAGGTCGGCATGCAGAACTCCGGTCTCGCGGCCTCGCTGGCCACCGCCCACTTCAGCCCGTTGGCGGCGCTGCCGGCCGCGGTCTTCTCCGTCTGGCACAACGTCTCCGGCTCCCTGACCGCCGCCTGGCTGTCCCGCCGGGGGCGGTGACCCGCGGTCGGCCGAGCGGGGTTCCCCGACGCGCCCCCGGTCGGCGCACGACGGACGCCGACCGGGTCCGGACCGGCTCGCGCACCATGTGGACGTCCACAGCGTCCTCGGTCTCGACGGTGAACCCATGCCGCTCGCGCAGCCGTCGGGCCGCGCTGTCGCCGACAGGCCGCGCGCAGGGCCGCCTGTCGCACGGAGTCCGCGGAAAGCGCGACGAAGTGTCCGTACGCGCCTTCGGATACGGCACACCCTGTCGCCCCCGCGGCCCCCTCCGCCCCGGCTAGCGTCACCGCATGACCCACAGTTTCGTTGTCCACGTCCCCGACGCCGAGCTCGAACCCGAGCCCCTCTCCCCCGAGCAGATCGTGTCCGGCTCCCCCGAGGTCACCGGCAAGGTGGTCTGGGAGTCGGCGGACGGCCGCCGGGCGCGCGGCATCTGGCAGATCACCCCCGGGGTCGTCACCGACACCGAGGCGGACGAGTTCTTCGTCGTGCTCAGCGGCTCCGCCACCATCGAGGTGGAGGGCGGACCCACGCTGACGGTCGGACCGGGCGACCTGGCCGTCCTGCGCGAGGGCGACCGGACGACGTGGACGGTGCACGAGACGCTGCGCAAGGCGTACGCGGTCGACCTCGGGTAGGCCTGCCGGACGGCACGCCTCGGCCCGGGTCGTCCCCGAGGTCCCCGGGTGACGGTGTGCGCGGCGCGACCCGTTCGCCCACCGGTCGGGCAGGCTCGTGACCGGGACCGGGACGAGCCGGCCCCGCACGGCCGCGGGGCCGGTCGTCAGGGCGAGCGGGACGCTCAGCGAGAACACCGCCACCGAGGCCGCGATGTCCAGGCCGCACAGCGGGAACCCCTCCTCGGGGACCGCCTCGCCGCGCGGCCGCGGAGTCCGGCCCACGGGGCACGGAGAAGTCGAGGACGAGCAGGGCGGGGGCGAGCGCGAAGACGCCGTCGGCCAGGGCCACCACCCGCTCGGAACCGCCGGCCGGAGTCGATTTCCCCGTGCCCCGACGGCAGGAGCGGCGTCGCACGGGGCCGCGCCGTGCGCCCGGGGCGACGCCGTACGTCACACGCCCGCGGTGCCGGGGGCGGGACGGAAGGACGCCGGTGCCTCGCACGCCGGCGCGTGGCACCGGCGACGGCCCGCCGGGCGGGAGGGGGCCCGGGCCGTCAGGCTCCGCAGGAGCGCAGGAACCTGCGGGTGCGGACCGCGACGGGCAGCGGATCGTCCGGCTCGCAGGGGTACATGTCCTGCTCGACGATGGCGAACAGGTCCACGCCGAGCCGCTGGGCCGCCGTGAGCACCGGTCCCAGCTCGGGGACGCCGGACGGCGGTTCGCACATCACCCCGCGCTGGACGGCCGGCCCGAACGGCAGGCCGTTCGCGCGCACGTCGGCGAGGATCTCCGGGTCGACCTGCTTGAGGTGGAGGTAGCCGATGCGCTCGCCGTAGGTCTCGATCAGTTCGACGCTGTCGCCGCCGCAGTAGGCGTAGTGGCCGGTGTCCAGGCAGAGGCCGACCAGGCCGGAGTCGGTGGAGTCGAGGAAGCGCTCGACGTGCTCCTCGGTGTCGATGTGGGTGTCGGCGTGCGGGTGGACGACGACCTCCAGGCCGTAGGTCTCCCTGACCTCGTGGCCGAGGCGTTCCATGCCCCGGGTCAGGTGCGTCCACTGCTCGCGGGTGAGCTCCGGCGGCTCGAGGATCTCGGCGGTCCTGTCGTCGCGCCAGAAGGACGGGATGACGACGAGGTGCGTCGCGTCCACGGCCCGGGCGAGGGCGGCGACGCGGCCGGCCTGCTCCCAGGTGGCGTCCCACTCGGAGGGGCCGCGGTGCAGGCCGCAGAAGACGGTGCCCGCGGAGACCCTGAGGCCGCGCCGGGCCACCTCGTCGGCGAGCCGGGCCGGGTCGGTGGGCAGGTAGCCGTAGGGTCCCAGCTCGATCCACTCGTAGCCGGCCTCGGCGACCTCGTCCAGGAAGCGTTCCCAGGGCACCTGCCGCGGGTCGTCGGGGAACCAGACGCCCCAGGAGTCGGGGGCCGAGCCGACGCGGATGCGGTCCAGGGCAGGGGGCATGTCAGGTCTTCCCTTCGGCGGTGCCGGACGCGGGGGGCGTGGGCGCGGCGGCCCGGGACGGGGCGGCGCCGGGTGCGGGGACCTCCGGCTCCTGTCCCGGGAGCGCCGCCGCGCCGGTCCCGCCGGCCTGCGCCAGTTCGTGCTCGAGCGCGGCGAGTTCGGCGCCGCCGGCCATGTGGTGGGTGAGTTCCTCGACGGTGATGCCGGCGCGGGCGGCGCTGAGTTCGAGGGTGCCCAGGCGCAGCACGCTGAAGTGGTCGCCGACCAGGTGGGCGTGGTGGGGGTTGTGGGTGACGAGGATGACACCGAGACCGCGTTCGCGGGCGGCGGCGATGTACTTGAGGACCACGCCGGACTGCTTGACGCCCAGGGCGGCGGTGGGCTCGTCGAGGATGAGGACGCGGGCGCCGAAGTGGACGGCGCGGGCGATGGCGACGCACTGGCGCTGGCCGCCGGAGAGGGTGCCGACGGGCTGTTCCAGGTCGTCCAGGACGATGCCCATCGCGCGCAGTTCCTCGTCCGCGGTCCTCTTCATGCGGGCGATGTCGAGACGGCGGACGGGCCAGGGGCCCCTGGTCAGCTCGGAGCCGAGGAAGAAGTTCCGCCACACCGGCATCAGCGGCACGGTGGCGAGGTCCTGGTAGACGGCGGCGATGCCCCGGGCGAGGGCGTCGCGGGGGGAGGTGAGGCGCACCGGTTCGCCGTCGACGAGGAGGTCGCCCTCGGTGTGCTGGTGCAGTCCGGAGATGATCTTGATGAGGGTGGACTTGCCGGCGCCGTTGTCGCCGAGCACGCAGGTCACCCGGCCGGGGTGAACGGTGAGGTCGACTCCGTGCAGGGCGCGGACGGTGCCGTAGGACTTGCCGGCGCCGCGCAGTTCGACGAGCGGCCGGCCGGTGTCCTCGGGGGTGGTGCCCGCGGGGGCGGCGCCGGGGGTGCCGGTGGTCTTGCCGGTCATTTTCCGATCACCTCCGGGTCGCCGCGCGGCGGACCCACAGATTGACGAGGACGGCACCGAGCAGCATCACGCCGAGGAACGCCTTGAACCAGTCGGGGTTCCATCCGGCGTACACGATGCCCTGGTTCACCATGCCGAACATGAAGGCGCCGAAGACCGGGCCGACGGCCGAGCCGTGGCCGCCGGTGAGCAGGCAGCCGCCGATGACGGCCGCGGCGATGTAGATCAGCTCCTGGCCGACGCCCTCGCCGGACTGCACGGTGTTGAAGGAGAACAGCTGGTGCATGCCGGTGAACCAGGCCCCGAGGCCGACCAGCATGAACAGCGTGATCTTGGTGAAGGTGACGGGGACGCCGACCGCGCGGGCGGACTCCTTGTCGCCGCCCACCGCGAAGACCCAGTTGCCGTACTTGGTGCGCAGCAGCACCCAGGTGGCCAGCGCGGCGAAGACCAGCCACCACACGACGGTGATCTTCACCTGGACGCCGCCGACGCCGAAGGACGAGGCGAAGAGCGCCTCGGCCTGGCCGAAGCCGTCCATGTCGCTGATGTCGTCGGTGGCGACGTTGCCGGTGACCAGCTTGGTGACGGCGAGGTTGACGCCCTGGAGGATCAGGAAGGTGCCGAGGGTGACGAGGAAGCTCGGCAGTCCGGTCCTGACGAGCACCCAGCCGTTGAACGCGCCGACGCCGAGGGAGACCAGGAGGGCGACGATCACGCCCGTCCAGACGTTCATGGTCAGCTGGTAGCTGAGCATGCTCGCGGTGAGCGCCGAGGTGACCACGGCGACACCGGCGGACAGGTCGAACTCGCCGCCGATCATCAGCAGGGCGACCGGCAGCGCCATGATGCCGATGGTGGACGACTGGTAGAGGACCGTCGCCATGGAGCTGCCGTCGCGGACCGGGGGCGCGGCGATCAGGAAGAAGACGTACACCGCGACGGCGCCGAGGAGGACCCCGACCTCGGGCCGGGCGAGCAGCCGCAGCGCGAGCGGGCGCCGCCGGCTCCGCCCGTCGCCCGGTCCGGGACCGGGAGCCGGCGGTGCGGTCACCGCCGGCCCGGCCTGTGGGGCGGCGCTCATCACCGGGTGCCCTTCGATGCGAACTCGGCGACGGACGTGACGTTGGACTTGTCGACGAAGGCCGGGCCGGTCAGCACCGGCTGCTCGCCGCCGCCGCTGTAGTTGCCGTTGTTCTCGTAGAGCCACAGGCCGTCGACCGCCAAGTAGCCCTGGAGGTAGGGCTGCTGGTCGACGGCGAACTCGACGGTGCCCTTCTCGATGGCGCCGGTGAGTTCCTTGTCGAGGTCGAAGGTGGCGACCTTCGCCCTGCCGCCGGTCTCCTCGACCGACTGCGTCGCGGTCATGGCGAAGGGGGCGCCCAGCGTGACGACGTGGTCGACGGCGCCGTCCTGCTTCAGCTTCGCGGTGATCGTCGACTTCACGGACGGCATGTCGGTGCCGTTGACGTAGAGGTTCTCGACCGCGCCCTCGAAGGTCTTCCGCACGCCGTCGCAGCGCTGGGTCAGACCGACGTTGCCCTGCTCGTGGATCACGCAGACGGCCTTCTTCGCGCCGACCTCGTTCAGCTTCTTGCCGAACGCCTCGCCCGCCACGCTCTCGTCCTGCCCGAAGAACTCCGTCAGGCCGAGCTCCTTCCAGTCGGCGAGGCCGGAGTTGAGGCCGACGACGGGTATGCCGGCCCGCTTCGCCCCGGCCAGGACGGCGCGCAGGGCGTCCGGCTTGGCGAGGGTGACCGCGATGCCGTCGACCTTCTGGTCGATCGCGTTCTGCACCAGGTTGGCCTGGTTGCCCGCGTTGGGGTCGGCGGAGTAGACGAGCTCGATGTTGTCCTTGGCGGCGGCGGCCTCGGCGCCCTTGCGGACGATGTCCCAGAAGGTGTCGCCGGGCGCCTGGTGGGTGACCAGGGCGACCGTCATGCGGGGGGTGTCCGCCTTGCCCGCAAAGGCGCCGGGGTTCCCCTCCTCGTCGGCCTTCTTGCCCCCGGAGCCGCTGGAGCAGCCGGCGAGGGCCAGCGCCGCCGCCGCGGCGAGGGCCACGGCCGGGACGGATCTGCGGGGGCGTGCGTGCGAAGAGCGGACCATCTTTCCTGCACCTCACTGTGCGACGGGAGCCGTGTGTCGGACCGGAGAAGAAGGGCTGTTGCGCTGGGACCGGATACAAGTCCTTGGGGGGCCCGCTGTCAATGTCTTGTCAAGACATCACTTCACAAGTTGGTCCGAATGTAAGTACAAAGTATTGACAAGGTCGTCTCGCCGCCCTACACCTGGGAGGCGGCAGGCCCCCTCCCGCCCAGCCCGAGGAGCGTCGCTCATGGCCGAGTCAGTCCGGCACTTCGATCTGATCACGATGGGCCGCATCGGGGTCGATCTCTACCCCCTCCAGACGGGTATACCCCTGGCGGAGGTCGAGACCTTCGGCAAGTTCCTCGGCGGTTCGGCCGCGAACGTGGCGGTCGCCGCCGCCCGCCTGGGCCGTGCCGCGGCCGTCATCACCCGCACGGGCGACGACCCGTTCGGCGGCTATCTGCGCCGGGCCCTGAAGGAGTTCGGAGTCGACGACCGCTGGGTCACCCCGGTCGCCGCGTACCCGACGCCCGTCACCTTCTGCGAGATCTTCCCGCCGGACGACTTCCCGCTGTACTTCTACCGCCGCCCCAAGGCCCCCGACCTGGAGATCCACCCGCAGGAGCTGGACCTCGACGCGATCCGCGCGGCCCGCGTCTTCTGGATCACCGGCACCGGGCTGAGCGAGGAACCGAGCCGTACGGCGACCCTGGGCGCCCTCGCCCACCGCGCCAAGGCCGGGACCACGGTCTTCGACCTGGACTGGCGGCCGATGTTCTGGGCCGACCCCGGCCGGGCCCGCCCGTACTACGCCGAGGCGCTGCGGCACGCGACCGTCGCCGTCGGCAACCTCGACGAGTGCGAGATCGCCACGGGCGTGCGCGAGCCGCGGGCGTGCGCCGAGGCGCTCCTGGCCGCGGGCGTGGAGCTGGCCGTCGTCAAGCAGGGCCCCGAGGGCGTGCTCGCCGTGCACCGCGACGGGCGGACGGCCGAGGTGCCCCCGGTGCCGGTCGAGGTGGTCAACGGCCTCGGCGCGGGCGACGCGTTCGGCGGTTCCCTCTGCCACGGCCTGCTGTCCGGCTGGGACCTGGAGCGCACCATGCGGTACGCCAACGCGGCCGGCGCCCTCGTCGCCTCCCGCCTGGCCTGTTCCTCCGCGATGCCCACCGGGGCGGAGATCGACGGCCTCCTCGCGCGAGCCACTCCCTGAACGGAGCGTTGCCTTGTCCCTCAGCATCCCCGACCTCACGGCG
Source organism: Streptomyces sp. NPDC029152 (assembly GCF_055564355.1). Classification (NCBI taxonomy): domain Bacteria; kingdom Bacillati; phylum Actinomycetota; class Actinomycetes; order Kitasatosporales; family Streptomycetaceae; genus Streptomyces; species Streptomyces sp. NPDC029152. The sequence goes on from NZ_JBVHWR010000015.1 coordinate 98,273, forward strand.
GTCAGGGCCCGGCACCCGCGGGCCATCGCCGAGGCGGCGGCCCGCCGGACGCGCCGTCCGCTGATCGGCGACTCCGGGCGCCTGCTGATCGTGGCCGCGGACCATCCGGCACGCGGCGCGCTCGGCGTCGGCGACCGGCGGCTCGCCATGGCCAACCGGGCCGGCCTGCTGGAGCGCCTGTGCACCGCGCTGTCGCGGCCCGGTGTCGACGGGGTGCTCGCCACCGCCGACGTGCTGGAGGACCTGCTGCTGCTCGGGGCGCTGGAGAACAAGGTCGTCATGGGCTCGATGAACCGCGGCGGCCTCGCGGGCGCCGCCTTCGAGATGGACGACCGCTTCACCGGGCACCGCGCCGAGGACCTCGCCCGCCTGCGCTTCGACGCGGGCAAGCTGCTGCTGCGCATCGACTACGACGACCCCGGCTCGCTGGCCACCCTGGAGACCGCGGCCCGCGCGGTCGACGCCATGGCGGCACGCGAACTCCCCGTCTTCGTCGAGCCGTTCGTCTCCCGCCGGATCGACGGCCGGGTCCGCAACGACCTGTCCGCCGAGGCCGTCACGCGCTCGGTCGCCATCGCCTCGGGCCTCGGCGGCACCTCCGCCTACACCTGGCTGAAACTGCCCGTCACCCACGACCCGGACGACATGGGCGAGGTCCTGGAGACCTCCACGCTGCCCGCGGTCCTGCTCGGCGGCGACGTGGGCGGCTCCCCCGCGGACCAGACCGCCGCCTACGAGCGCTGGCGCAAGGCGCTCAGGCTGCCCACCGTGCAGGGCATGGTCGTCGGGCGCTCGCTGCTCTACCCCGCCGAGGGCACGGTGGAACAGGCGGTCGACACCGCCGTCGGGCTGTTGTGACCCGGGCAGCCGTGTCACAGGGGCTGTGGCACGGGAGAGAACAGGAGAGGACCCGATGACGTATCACCTTCCCGCGGGCGAGGCGGCGGACGGCCCGTACGCCGTGGACGTGACGCCCGAGAAGGCCGGCTGGGACCGTTCCGGTCTGCGCGTGCTCCACCTGCCGCCCGGCGGCGGCCACACCTTCGACAGCGGCGCCGGCGAGTGGATCGTCCTCCCGCTCGCCGGCGGCTGCACGGTCGCCACCACCGGCGACTTCGGCCGGGAAGTCTTCGAACTGACCGGCCGCGCCGACGTGTTCAGCGGCGTCACCGACTTCGCGTACGTACCGCGCGACGCCCGTACGACGGTGACCTCCGCCGGCGGCGGCCGGTTCGCGCTCGCGGGCGCCCGCTGCGACCGCCGTCTGCCCGCCCGCCACGGCCCGGCGTCGTCGGTGCCGGTGGAGCTGCGGGGCACCGGCACCTGCTCGCGGCAGGTCAACAACTTCGCCGCCGCCGGCGTCTTCGCGTGCGACAGGCTGATCGCGGTCGAGGTGATCACCCCGGGCGGCAACTGGTCCTCGTTCCCGCCGCACAAGCACGACGAGCACCGCCCCGGCGAGGAGTCCGTGCTGGAGGAGATCTACTACTTCGAGTTCGCCGGCCACGACGGCACCCCCGGCCTCGGCTACCAGCGGGTCTCGCCGTCCGGGCGGGGACGGGGCACGGACGTGCTGGCCGAGGTCCGCGACGGGGACGTGGTCCTGATCCCCGACGGCTGGCACGGACCGTCGATGGCCGTACCGGGCCACCACATGTACTACCTCAACGTCATGGCGGGCCCGGGGGCCGAGCGCGCCTGGCTGATCCGCGACCACCCCGACCACGCCTGGATCCGCGACACCTGGCCCGAGCAGCCGGTCGACCCCCGGCTCCCCCTCTACACCGCACCGGAGAGGTCCGCATGAGCGCCGCCGTCACCCGCCGCCTGACCACCGCCCAGGCGCTGATGCGCTTCCTGGCCGCCCAGTACACCGAACGCGACGGCGTACGGCACCGTCTGATCACCGGCACCTGGGGCGTCTTCGGCCACGGCAACGTGGCCGGCATCGGGCAGGCGCTCGTCGAGTACGCCGACGTCATGCCGTACCACCAGGGCCGCAACGAACAGGCCATGGTGCACGCGGCCGTCGGCCACGCCCGCCAGCTCAACCGCCTGTCCGCGCAGGCCGTGACGACGTCGATCGGCCCGGGTGCCACGAACCTGGTCACCGGCGCCGCCCTCGCCACGGTCAACCGTCTGCCGGTCCTCCTGCTCCCCGGCGACTACTTCGCCTCGCACGCGGCCGACCCGCTGCTCCAGCAGCTGGAACACCCGACCGAGGCCGACGTGTCCGTCAACGACACCCTGCGCCCGGTGTCCCGGTACTTCGACCGCGTCACCCGCCCGGACGCCCTGATCGCCTCCGCGCTCCGGGCGATGCGGGTGCTGAGCGACCCGGCCGAGACCGGCGCGGTCACCCTCGCCCTCCCCCAGGACGTGCAGGCGCAGGCGTACGACTGGCCCGAGGAGTTCTTCGCCGACCGCGTCTGGCACGTGCGGCGGCCCGCCCCCGATCCGGCGGAACTGGCCGAGGCGGTCCGGGCGGTCCGCGCCGCCGAGCGCCCGCTGATCGTCGCGGGCGGCGGCGTCCACCACAGCGAGGCCGAGGAGGCGCTGAGGGCGTTCACGGACGCCACCGGCATCCCGGTCGCCTCCACCCAGGCCGGCAAGGGCTCCCTGCGCCACGACCACCCGGCCGACCTCGGCGGCATCGGCCACACCGGCACCGCCGTCAGCGACGACCTGGCCCGCACCGCGGACCTGGTGATCGGTGTCGGCACCCGCTACTCGGACTTCACCACGGCCTCCGGCACCCTCTTCCGGCGCCCGGACGTCCGCTTCCTGAACCTCAACATCACCGCCTTCGACGCCCACAAGCTCGCCGCCCGCACCCTGGTCTGCGACGCGCGCGCCGGCCTCACGCTGCTGACGGACGCCCTCGCGGGACACCGGGTGGCGCCGTCGTACGAAGCGGAGTACCGCGCGGGCAAGAAGCGCTGGGAACGGGTCGTGGAAGCCGCCCTGACGGCGGACGACGACAACGCCGTCCCGACGCAGACCCAGGTGCTGGGGGCGCTGGACGCGGTGGTCGGCGACGACGACGTGGTGATCAACGCGGCCGGTTCGCTCCCCGGCGACCTGCACAAGCTCTGGCGGGCCCGCTCCCCGCGCCAGTACCACCTGGAGTACGGCTACTCGTGCATGGGCTACGAGATCCCGGCCGCGCTCGGCGTGCAGCAGGCGGCGCCCGGGACACCCGTGTGGGCGCTGGTCGGCGACGGCACCTACCTGATGAACCCGACGGAGATCGTCACCGCCGTGCAGGAGAACCTGCCCGTCAAGCTGGTCGTCGTGCAGAACCACGGCTACGCCTCCATCGGCGGCCTGTCCGAGTCGGTCGGCGCCGAGCGCTTCGGCACCGCCTACCGCCACCGCGCCGCCGACGGCACCTTCACCGGCGCCCCGCTGCCCGTCGACCTCGCCGCCAACGCGGCCAGCCTCGGCATGGAGGTGCTGCGCGCCAAGACGGTGCGCGAGCTGCGGGAGGCGCTGGCGGCGGCCCGTGCGGCGACCCGCCCGACCTGCGTCCACGTCGAGACGGATCCGGCGGTGACCGCTCCCGGGGCCGAGGCCTGGTGGGACGTGCCGGTGGCCGAGGTCTCCGCCCGCCCGGCCGCCGCCGACGCCCGCGCCCGGTACGAGCGCGCCGCCGCCGACCGCCGCCGTCACCTCTGACGTCCCGGCCCCGGGCCTCGATCGCCTTCGCGGAGGGGGGCGAAGGGGCCCTCCAGCGCCGCCCACTGGAGCAGCATGATGGTCTTGGCGTCGCAGATCTCGCCGGTGCGGATCATCTCCAGGGCCCGGTGGAAGGGGAGTTCGAGGATCTCGATGTCCTCGCCCTCCTCGTGCAGGCCGCCGCCCTCGTGGGTGCGGGTGGCGGGGCCGTAGGCGGCGGCGTAGAAGCCGACGCGTTCGGTGACCGAGCCGGGGCTCATGTACACGTCGAAGACGTGCCGGACCTCACCGACGGTGTGTCCGGTCTCCTCGACGACCTCGCGCCGCACGGCGGCCTCGGGGTGCTCGTCCTCGTCGTCGAGCACCCCGCCGGGGGTCTCGATCAGCATGCCGTCGGGGTGGCCGTTGACGTACGCGGGCAGGCGGAACTGACGGGTGAGCAGGACCGTTCCGCGGTCGGTGTCGTGGAGCAGCACGGTGGCGCCGTTGCCGCGGTCGTGCGTCTCGCGCTCCTGGGTGCTCCAGGTGCCGTCGGCGCGCTGGAGGTCGAAGGTGGTGGTGCGTTCGACGTACCAGTGGCTGGAGAGGAGCCGGACGTCGCGGATCCTGACGCGCGGGTTGCCGGTCAGGTCCTGGCCGGCCCGGTCGAGTCCGGTGCGGCCCCGCTGGTCCGGGGTGTCGATCCCGGCGGTCATCGGGGGCCGTCCGGCGTTGCGGGGTGGGGCAAGGTGGTCATGCCCGCTTCTATCACTCCGTCCGGCTCCGCACGAAGTCGAGGGAGGAGGTGAAGCAGTGTTCCACGTCCGCCTCGGCCGCCCCGATCCACAGGTGATCGGCTCCGGCGACGGTCCGGAGGACGGCCCGTGCGCCGACCGCCCGGAGCGCCGACGCCAGGGCCTCTCCCTGGGCGACGGGGATGACCGTGTCCCCGTCCCCGTGCAGGATCAGGAAGGGCGGGGCGCCCGGCGTGACCCGGGCGGCCGGGCTGGCCGCGCGGGCGCGTTCCGGGACCTCGGCGGCGGGGGCGCCGAGCAGTGCCGCCTCGGGGGTGTGCGGGGGCGCGGCGGTGAGGTCGGTCGCGCCGTACCAGACGACGCAGCCGCGCAGGGGCGGCCCGGCGGTGAGGGCGAGGAGGGCGGCGAGGTGGCCGCCCGCGGACTCGCCCCAGGCGACGATCCGGTCGGGGTCGACGCCGAGGTCGGCGGCACGGGTGCGCAGCCACGCCAGCGCCGCGGCGAGGTCCTCCAGCGGGGCGGGGAAGGCGGCCTCGCCGCTGAGCCGGTAGTCGGGGCAGACGACGGCGAACCCGGCCCGGGCGAGGCGGGCGAAGGGGCCGGGCCGCCAGGTGCGCAAGCGCGGGCCCGGGTCGTCGCGCAGTCCGGTGCGCCAGGCGCCGCCGTGCACGAAGACGATGACGGGCAGCGGCCCGTCGGGGGCCTCCTCGGGGAGCCACACGTCGAGTTCCAGGGGCCTGCTGCCGTCGTGCACGGCGTACGGGACCGCGCGCAGCAGCCGTACGCCGTCGGCGGGGTGCGCGGCGGGCGGCAGGGGCAGGGCCGTGGGGTCGGGCGGGGCGAGGTACGGGGCGAGTCGGGGATGCACGGTCACTCCTCGGGGGTCCGGGTGGGCCGGCCGGCCAGGCGGGGCAGCAGCCGGCGGGCGTTGTCCGTCGTCAGGGACCGCCAGTCGGCGGCGCCCGCCGGCGCCGGCGCCGCGTCGACAATGGCGACGTGGGCGTCCACGCCGCGCGCGGGCGTCCAGCAGTAGTCGCTGCCGTACAGCAGCCGGTCCGGCTCGACCAGGGAGAGGAGCGCGGGGACCTGGCGCGGGAAGGCGGGCCCGGCCATGTCGTAGTGCAGGCGCCGCAGTTGTTCCACGGCGTCGGGGGCGTCACCCGCCCGGTCGGGCAGGAAGAGCTTCATGAAGCCGTTGACGCGGTCGGCGAGCACGGGCAGCGCGCCGCCGCAGTGCGGGACGATCACCCGCAGGCCCGGGTGGCGTTCCAGGGTGCCCGCCAGGAGCAGGTCGGTGACGGTGCGGGCGGTGTCGAAGACGAACTCGACCATGGGGCGCGGCCGTCCGAGGGCGGACCGCTCCCAGCACACGGGGGAGGTCGGGTGCAGGAAGACGACGGCGCGGCGGCGGCCGAGCTCGGCGAAGAGGGGTTCCAGGCGCGTGTCGCCCAGGTAGACGCCGTGGGTGTTGGTCTCCAGGACGACGCCGTCGGCGCCGAGTCCGTCGAAGGCGTACGCCACCTCGGCCAGGGCGCCGTCCACGTCGGGCAGCGGGAGGGAGGCGAAGAAGCCGAAGCGGTCCGGGTGTCCGGCGGTGACCCGGGCGGCCTCCTCGTTCATCTCGCGGGCCAGGCGGCGGGCGGCCGCGTCGTCGCCGAAGTGCACCCCGGGGGACGACACGGAAAGGATCGCGGTGCTGATGCCGACCCGGTCCATCAGCTCCAGGTGGGCTTCGGCGGACCAGCCGGGCCAGGCGGGCACACCGTCGGGCAGTTCGTGGCCGGCGGCCTTCGCCTGCCGGACGTAGGAGTCGGTGACGAAGTGGGCGTGGACGTCGACGAAGCCTGTCCGCTCATCCGGTGCGGTCATGGGCCTCTCCTTTCGCGGTGTGGTGTCTCGATGCGGCGATCCGGCCGCGCCCCCAGGTGACGGCGCGCTCGCCGAGGACGATGCCGAGCAGTCCGGTGAGGCCGATCAGGGGCGGGGCGGGCGAGGTGACGCCGAGGGCCCAGTAGACGGCGCCCGTCAGCAGCCCCGCCCCGAGGCTGACGGCGGGGCCGCGCAGGCGCGCGAGCCGGGGCTTCACAGCGCCCCCGGCAGGGCCTGGCCGGCCAGCATGCCCAGCAGGCCGAACAGGGCCACCGGCGGGGGCGCCGGGGACCTCACCTTCAGGGCGGCGTACAGCGCGCCCACGAGAGCGCCGGCGAGCAGCGCCCGTACGTACGCCATGGCGGTCTCAGCTCCCCGTGCGCCACTGGTGGTCGGGCAGGAAGGTCACGTCGTACTGCTGCGGCACGGTGCCGAACTTGTGCGGCTCGGGCACGAACGGCTGCCTGGGCAGGCCGAGTTCGTCCGTGTCGGTGCCGAGGCTCTCGAAGAACCGCTCGAAGGTGCCGCCGGGGCCGGCGGCGACGCCGACGATCTGGCTGTGGTGGCGCTCGATGCGGTAGGCGTGCGGGCAGTTCTTCGGCACGAAGCCGAAGTCGCCGACGGTGAGCAGCTTCTCGTGCTGCTCGCCCTCGAGGTCCTCGACGAAGAGGCGGACGGCCCCCTGGGTGACGAAGAAGACCTCGTAGGTGTCGGGGTGGGAGTGGGCCGGGATGATGTCGCCCTTGGGGCCGTCGCAGGTGAAGAAGTTGAAGGTGTTCTCGGTCTGCGGACCGCCCGCGTAGATCGTGAACAGGTCGCCGAAGAGGTGGGCGCGGTCCCCCATGCCCTTCTCGATGAAGTAGGGCTTGCCCGGTTCGGCGGGGATGAGGGAGTGGGTGCGCCTGGCGAATTCGATGGTCACGGAAAGCCTCCGGATGCGCTTTGTCAGGTTGCCTGACGTTTGTTGCGTGTCAGGTTACCTGACGATCGGGTCGGGCGACACCCCTCGCGACGGCGGGAGCACCGCGTCACCCGCCCACCCGTATGCTCGTGGCCCGAGGAGTCCGAGGAGTCATGACACAAGCGAAGGAAGCCGCCCGGAACATGCCCCTGCTGCTGGCAGGCGCCAGGCGCTGGTTCGACGACGCGCTGATGGCGAGCATGCGGGCGGCCGGCGAGCAGCCGCTGAGCAGCGCCCAGGGACAGGTCTTCGCCCTCCTGGACGCGGAGGGCACCACGGTCGCCGAACTGGCCCGCCGCCTCGGCGTCACCCGGCAGACCGCCCACCAGGCGGTGCACGGCCTGGTCTCCCTCGGCCTGCTGGAGCAGGTCCCGGACCCCTCCTCGGCACGCAACCGCCTGATCCGCATCACCGCGGAGGGCGTCCGCGTCCACCGGCGCGCGCAGGCGACCCTCGCCGTCATCGAGGGCGTGCTGGCCGAGCGCATCGGCGAGGAGGCCGCGGCCGCCCTGCGCGCGGCGCTGATCGTGCCGCGCGGGGAGCCGCCGGTGGTCCGGGCACCGTGAGACCGCCGACACGGATGCATACCGAGAAGCGGCGGGGGCACACGTGTTCGCGGAATCCGCGGTGACGGTTGTCACGGGACCGCCCGATCAGCCCGTCTGTGAAAGAGGTTGTGCTTTGCTGCTGCCCGCCGAGAAGGAACTGCGCGCGGTGCTGGCCCGTTTCGCCCAGGCCCGCTTCCGTCACGACCTGGAGCCCACCGGCCGTTCGAGCCGGGAGCTGGAAGACACCTCGTACACGCTGTGCGTGATGACGGGCACCCGGTCGGTGGACCAGGCGCTCGTCGCCGCCGACGCCCTCCTGGAGCAGCTTCGGGCGGGCCGTGAACGGGCCGTCAAGGCCGACCAGGGCCTGGCCGCTTGACCTGACCGGAGAGGGGCGGGCGCGGAGCGGCCGCCGCCCCCGCCCCCGCCCCGCACACCGGTCGGGGCCCGCCTTCCGGTACGGACCGGCCGGGCGGCGCCGGGTCCGTCACCGTTCGCTGACGAACGGTGCGCCGGTTCCGTGCTGCCGCCAGGCCGCGTCGAGGCGTACGGGCCGGTCCGCGCGCGGGAGGCGGCACGCCGGCGCGTCGTGCACCTCGGCAGGCGCCCGGCCGGACCGGCGCCGCCGGGACCACGGTCGCGTCGGCCGGTCCCCCGGCAGGCGGTTCGGTTCTCGCCGGCCGGCTCCCCCGCGTTCTCCCGGAACCGGCCGATCGTGTTCCCCGCCGGGCCGCAGCCGCAGACGACGTACGTCCGGTACGACTCCTCGCCGTCCGGCTTCCCCGCGGCCCGGCCGCAGCCGAGCGTGTCGGTCGGCTTCCGCACGACCTGCGTGAAGGGGCCGGTGTCGGGCGAGCAGCCGGGCCGGTCCCCGTCGTAGCCGCCCGTCCAGCGCGCCTCGTACCAGAACCGCACGGCCTCCTCGCACGAGGCCGGCCCGTTCCCGTAGGCGGCGGACCAGTAGCGGTTCTCGCCCCAGCCCCCCGTCTCCCGCGGCGGCGTGGGTCCGTCCCGGGTCGAAGCGGCCCGGGCGCGGCTCGCGGCGTGCGCGACGGCCTCGTCGTCCAGGCGCGGCGGCGGGGCGCCGTGACGGGCGCGGTACTGGTCGTGGGCCGCGAAGCCCTCCTCGTCGGACGCCTCGTCCGTGGCGTCGGGCAGCGGTGGACGCCCGTCCACCGCCTGCACGGGCCGCACCGTGACCACGGCGGTCGACGCCGCCGCCCGGCGGCGCTGCCGTCGACGGGGATCCGCATGCCGGTCGAGGAGGCGACGTCGGCAGCGGCCGTCGGCACCAGGGCGATCCGGTGGTCGGCGCCGAGCAGGTCCGCTTCGCCGAACACTTCGGCGGGGCCGGCGACGTCGAGCAGTTCGACCCCGTCGTGGACGAGGATCGCCACGCGATGCGTACCGGATCTCACGGGCTCATCCTGGGATGAGTGGGTTCGAGTGGTTCATGGCCGGACCGCTCCCATGGTGGAGCACGGGCGCGCGGTCCGTTCGCAGTACATCGCACCGGAAAGCACGGACACCATGACCGACGTCATCGCAGGAACGGAAATTCCCGGGACTCCGGCCGTCACGGAGGCCACGGAATTCCTGAGAGGGAGAACGAGTCCCCTGCTCTTCCACCACTCCCGGCGTGTTTTTCTCTTCGGTTCCCTCCACGCGCGCCGACTGGGTCTCCGGCCCGATCCAGAGTTGCTCTACATCTCGGCGGTCTTCCACGACGTGGGCCTTCTGATCCCGTTCTCGGACGCGCAGCAGCGTTTCGAGCTGGACGGCGCCGACCACGCGCGGAAGTTCCTGCGCGACCGCGGGTTCTCCCCAAGCGCCGCCGAGGCCGTCTGGACGTCGATCGCCCTGCACACGACGCCGGGGATTCCCGCCCGGATGGGGCCCGAGACGGCTGCCACGAACTACGGCGTGCTGACCGACGCGGTCGGCTGGGGGCTGGACGAGCTGGACGGCTACCAGGTGGACGAAATCGTCGCCGCCCATCCGCGTGGTGATTTCAAGAAGGAGTTCTTGCAGGCATTCGTCGACGGCCTCGAAGACCGCCCGGACACCACGTACGGAACCGTGAACGCGGACATCCTGGAACACTTCCTTCCCGGTTTCCGCCGTACGTCCATGGTCGAGCGCGTCATCGACGCGCCCTGGCCGGAGTGAGGAGTGCACGTGCAAGCCATCACCGTCCGAGACCGCGAGGCCGGGGTCGCGGGGCTGACCCTGGAGGACCTTCCCCGTCCCCACGCCGCGGAGAACGACGTCATCGTGCGGGTGCACGCCGCGGGCTTCACTCGGGGGGAGCTCGACTGGCCCGCGTCCTGGACCGACCGCGCCGGCCGCGACCGCACCCCGAGCGTGCCCGGCCACGAGGTGTCGGGGGTGGTGAGCGGACTCGGTTACGGAACGACCGGCCTCACCGTCGGTCAGCGGGTCTTCGGGCCGACCGACTGGACCCGCGACGGCTCGCTCGCCGAGTACGTCGCCGTGGAGGCCCGCAACCTCGCGCCCCTCCCCGCCGACGTCGACCACACGGTGGCGGCCGCACTGCCGATCTCCGGACTGACCGCGTGGCAGGGCCTGTTCGACCACGCCCGTCTCGTCACCGGCCAGAGCGTCCTGATCCACGGCGCCGCGGGCGGTGTCGGTTCGATCGCCGTCCAGCTCGCCCGCGAGGCGGGTGCCCGCGTGGTCGGCACGGGTCGCGCCGCCGACCGGGGCACCGCGCTCGGCCTGGGCGCGCACGCGTTCCTCGATCTGGAGAACGACCGGTGGGAGGAGGCCGGGCAGGCCGACGTCGTGTTCGACGTGATCGGCGGCGACGTCCTGGCCCGTTCGGCTTCGCTCGTGCGGGCCGGCGGCACGCTCGTCACCATCGCCCAGCCGCCCACCGTACGTCCGGACGACGGGCGGTCCGTCTTCTTCGTGGTGGAACCGGACCGCGCACGCCTCGCCGACCTCGCCCGGCGGCTGCGGGACGGACGGCTCCGGGTGCGGGTCGGCGCGGTGCGGCCGCTCGCGGAGGCCGCCGACGCGCTCGCCCGGCGTCAGCGCGTCCCCGGCCGCACCGTCATCCGGGTCGCCGAGGACTGAGGGGGACGGGGCGGACGGTCCGGTGCTGCGGGGCGACGAGGGCGTCCGGCCTGCCCCTTCCGTACCCCGCAGCCCAGCGGTCCGTCCTGCGGGGGTCGGGCGTCAGACCGAGCTCCTCGGCTGCGTGCCGGTGGCCTGGGCCGCGCGGAGTTCTTCGTTGATGCGCTGGGCTTCTTCCAGCTGGTCCTCGAGGATGACGATCCGGCAGGCGGCTTCGACGGCGGTGCCGGCGTCGACCAGTTCGCGGGCGCGGGCGGCGATGCGCAGCTGGTAGCGGGAGTAGCGGCGGTGGCCGCCTTCGGAGCGCAGCGGGGTGATCAGGCGGTGTTCGCCCAGGGCGCGCAGGAAGGCGGGGGTGGTGCCGAGCATCTCGGCGGCCCGGCCCATGGTGTAGGCGGGGTAATCGTCGTCGTCGAGGTTGTCGACGGGGCGGGAACTGCCAGGGGGCATAGACCTCTTCTTCCGGGTGACGCGTCGGGGGGCCCGGGCGCCGACCGGCGCCCGGGCCCCGAGCTTTCCACACCATCTACCGGCTGACTGCGCCGGGCTTCTGTATCCGTAGGTTCCGCCCGAGAGGGCGGGCTTGCGGGGATCGCGGCTGCGTGACCGAGGACCACCTTCCCATCCGGGGTCTGCGGTACCCGGGCGGTTCCACCTGCCCGGGCGATCCTGATGGCGTTCGGCTCCTTGTCTCTCTCGATCGATCTTTCCGTACTGCTGCTCGCACGGCAGTTCGTCTCTGCCGTGCCCTTCGACTTCTGGGCTACACCCAGAACAGTAGCCCCCGCCCGGGGCAATGTCTACATCGGCCAGTGCAGATTTACTCCATCCAGAGGCATCCGGATTCTTCCCCTGTCACGCCCGGAACCGGTGACCCGGGCATGTCGGGCCCCGCTCGGGGCGGCCGCTCGTCCCGACCGGATCACTCCGTCAGGGGCAGACACTCGGCGAGCAGGTCCACGATGTCGCGCCAGGCCCGCCGCGCGTGCCGTGGGTGGGGGCCGACACCCGGCAGCAGGGGCTGGTCGACCGGCGGGTGGTGGAAGGCGTGCAGGGCGCCGCCGTAGACCACGAGGCGCCAGTCGACGCCCGCGGCCTGCATCTCGGCGGTGAACGCGTCGCGTTGCCCGGCCGGCATGATCGGGTCCTCCGACCCGACCCCGGCCCACACCGGGCAGCGGATGCGCGCCGCCTCACCCGGCCGGCCCGTGGTCAGCCCGTTGACCGTCCCGATCGCCCGCAGGTCGACGCCGTCGCGCCCGAGCTCCAGTCCGACCGCGCCCCCGGTGCCGTAGCCGACGGCGGCGATGCGGTCGGGGTCGGTCCGCGGTTCGGCCCGCAACACGTCGAGCGCCGCGTGGCCGATGCCCCGCATCCGGCCGGGGTCGGCGAGCAGCGGCAGGCAACGGGCCAGCATCTCCTCGGGGTCGGTCAGATGGCGCCCGCCGTGGAGGTCGAAGGCCAGCACCACGTATCCCAGTTCGGCGAGCGCGTCGGCCCGCCGGCGCTCGACGTCGCTGAGCCCCGGGCCCTCCGGTCCGAGCAGCACCGCGGGCCGGCGGCCGGTGCCGGCCGGCAGCGCGAGGTGCCCGACCATCGTCAGGCCGTCGGCGGGGTACTCGACCGTGCGCGTCGTCATCGTCGTCATGCGGCTCGACCGTAACGAGCGTCGAGCCGGCCGGGGCGTCGTTCTGCTGACGGCAGAGCACGGCGAGCGGGCCCGCGGAACCCGGCGACGGCTCGCACGGGCCGTCCCGGCGGACGGAGGCGGCGGCGCAGGGCACTTGGAGCGGACGGGCGCCCTTCTCGCACCGGCTCCCGCGGTCCGCTGCGGCTCCGTCGACTTCGCCGGCGGGACCGCTCCGCCGTGGTCACCTTCCCGGGGAGGGCCGAAGGTCTGCTCGCCGCCGGCGCCCGGCCGAGGCCGCGGTCCGCACCGACAGGCCCGACGACGACCGAAGGCCGGTCCCGGATCTCTCCGGCACCGGCCTTCGGCCTACGACTCTCACGAGTCGGGACGACAGGATTTGAACCTGCGACCCCTTGACCCCCAGTCAAGTGCGCTACCAAGCTGCGCCACGTCCCGATGTACTCACACGCGGTGCACCGCGCGATCACGCGGACAGCACTTTACCCCACACCCCGGGCTACGCCTAAGCGGGGACGGACGAGGGACAATCGGCCTCATGGACAGCCCTGCCGACAGCACAGCCTCGGACCGCCCGGCGGACCCGCGGGACCGCGACGACGAGGGACGGGCCCGCAACGCCCGGCCCCGGGACGGGCTGGGGCGGCCGCTGCCGTACGGCGCCGAGGGTGTCCCCCGCCAGCCCGAGGGCGTCGTACGGGCCCCCGACGAGACGGTCGCCGAGGCGCAGCGGCTGCTGGACGAGGGCAAGCCCTTCCACGCGCACGAGGTCTTCGAGGACGCCTGGAAGTCGGGCCCCGAGGAGGAGCGGGAGCTGTGGCGGGGCCTGGCCCAGCTGGCCGTCGGGCTCACGCACGCGGCGCGCGGCAACGTCACCGGCGGGGCCAGGCTGCTGCGGCGCGGGGCCGGGGCCGTGACGCGGTGGGCGGCGTCGGAGCACGGGCGGGAGCGGCCGTACGGGATGGATCTGGCCGCGGCCGCCGGATGGGCCCGGGAGCTGGCGCGGGACGTGGAGGGCGGCACGCCGGTGGACGCGGGGGCCCGGGCACCGCGGCTGCGGGGCTGAACGCCCTCCCCGGGCCCCTCGGCCGAGCTGCCGCGGGGCCGGGGGCGGCCCGGCCGGGGCGTCGTCGGTGGCGTACGGCAGACTCGGGGCGTGCGGAAGATTCATGTCATCGGTATCGGCGCGGGCGACCCCGACCAGCTCACCCTCCAGGCGGTCCGGGCGTTGCGGAGCACGGACGTGTTCTTCGTCCTGGACAAGGGCGAGGCGAAGGCGGACCTGGTGCGGCTGCGCCGGGACATGCTGGAGGCGCACGTGCCGGAGGGCACGTACCGGATCGTCGAGGCGCGTGACCCGGAGCGGGACCGCACCGCGGGCGGCTCGGCGTACTCCCCCGCCGTCGGGGACTGGCGCAGCGCCCGCGCCGGCATCTACGAGCGGCTGATCGCCGAGGAACTGGGCGAGGACGAGAGCGGAGCGTTCCTGGTCTGGGGCGACCCGGCGCTGTACGACAGCACGCTGGGCATCCTGGAGGAGATCCTGGACCGGGGCGCGGTGACGTTCGCGTACGACGTCGTGCCCGGCATCAGCAGCGTCTCCTCGCTCGTCGCCCGGCACCGGACCGGGCTGAACCGGGTCGCGCGCCCGGTGCAGATCACGACCGGGCGGCGTCTCGCCGAGGGCTTCCCGGAGGGCGTGGACGACGTGGTGGTGATGCTGGACGCCCACCAGACCTTCCGGCGGTACGCGGACCAGGACATCGACATCTACTGGGGCGCGTACCTGGGCACCCCGGACGAGATCCTCGCCTCCGGCCCGATCGCCGAGGCCGCGCCCCGCATCGAGCGGCTGCGCGCCGAGGCCCGGGAGCGCAAGGGCTGGATCATGGACACGTACCTGCTGCGGCGCAACCCGGGGGACTGGTAGGGCCTGCCGCCGGGCGGTGCCCGGGCGGACCGTCCCCGCGCGCGTGGCCCGTGCACGGGTGTGATCGTGACCGGGTGACAGCCGCCGGGGGAACGCCACGGACCGCCGCGTGTGGGACCCGGGCGGCGCCGCGCACATGTCGTGGAGGGCACCTCGTACCTGCTCACGGAGACCGTGGCGACGGTGCCGGTCGGCGGGTTCGGCGACCTGTTCGGCCGCAGGGTGGTCCTCCAGGTCCCGGCGATCGTGTTCATCACCGGCTCGTTCCTGTGCGGGCCGGCCACGGACGTGCCGCTGCCGATCGCCCGGCGGACCGTGCAGGGCATCGGCGCGGGCGGGCCGACGGTCACGTCGATGACGCTGATCGCGGACGTCGTCCCGCTGCGCGAACGCGGCGGGTACCAGGGCGCCGTCGGCGCGGTGTCCGGGGGCGCGGCGGTCGTCGGGCCGTTGCCGGGCGGGCTGTTCACCGACCGCCTGTCCTGGCGCTGGGCGTTCCGCGTCGACGTGCCCGTCGCGGTCGTCGTCGTGATCGCCGCCGCCCGCACCGCCCCGGTGGTGAAGCCGGCCGTCCGGCCCGTCGTCGACCGCCCGGGCATCGCCCTGGTCGCCCTCGGCGCGAGCGCGCTGGTCCTGACGACGAGCCGGGGCGGCGACGAGTACGCCTGGGGCTCGGGCGTGATCACCGGCCTGTTCGCGGGTGGACCGATCGCGCTCGCCCCGTTCTGCCCGGTGGAGACCCGGGCGGCCGAACCGGTGCCGCCGAAGCGGCTGTTCGCCGACCCGGTGTTCACGGTCCGCTCGATCCGCCGGGTGCGGCAGCCGGTCCCGAGGCGGCGCACTGGGACGGCGGGAGCACCCGTGACCGGGCGCGGACTCCGCCGGCCGCGGGCGCGCCGTCCCGTCAGGGCGCGTCGAGGCCCAGCCGCTCCAGGACGCCGGGCACGTCGGGCACCACGGGCACGCCCCCCGGCGGCGGCGGCCGGCGCACGACCACCACCGGCAGGGCGAGGTCCCGGGCCGCCGTCAGTTTGGCCGCGGTGGCCGCTCCCCCGCTGTCCTTGGTCACCAGTACGTCGATGCGGTGGTCGCGCAGGACGGCGGTCTCGTCGGCCACCGTGAACGGTCCGCGGGCCAGCAGCACCCGGGTGTCCGGCGGGAGGGGAGGCTCGGGGGGCTCCACCGAGCGGGCGACGAAGTGGAGGCCGGCCAGGTGCGCGAAGGCCCCCAGGCCCAGGCGGCCGGTGGTCAGGAGGACGCGGCGGCCGAGTCCCGGCAGCAGGCCGGCCGCCTCCGGGAGGGACGCGACCGGGTGCCACCGGTCACCGGGGCCGGGGTGCCAGCCCGGCCGGCGCAGGATCACCAAGGGGGTTCCGCAGGCCGCCGCGGCGCGTACCGCGTTCGCCGTGATGGTCTCGGCGAAGGGGTGGGTCGCGTCGACGAGGGCGGCCACGCGCTGTTCGCGCAGCCAGGCGGCGAGCCCCTCCGCACCGCCGAAGCCGCCGGTCCGCACCTCCCCGGCGAGCGCCCCCGGCCGGGTCACCCGCCCCGCCAGCGATGTCGTCACCCGTACCCCGGGCCGGTCCGCGAGGGCGGCGGCGAGGCGGCGGGCCTCGGTGGTGCCGCCGAGGACGAGGACGTGCGGGATCGGCATGGCGTCGAGGGTACGAGGTGCCCGGTCCGGGCACACCGCCGACTCCGGTGCGGTACCGCGGCCGCTGCGGACGGGCGGTGGGCGCGGACGCACCGGCGCGGCCCGGCTCTCGGTGCCGGCGCGAGCGCGTCACCCGAGGCGGCTGTCGTCCCCTCCGGCGGGGTTCAGAAGTCGTCCGCCCCGTTGCGGAGTTCGGGCGTCCAGTAGCCGGTGAGCGCCTTCGCCGGGTCGACGGCGATGCCGTCGCCACCGGGCGCGGTGACGGCGATGACCGTGGAGTCGCCCTCCAGCACGACGGAGAACGCCGACACGGGTTCGTTGTCCTCGTCGACCCCGCCGTCCGACAGCTTCACCAGGGCGTAGGCCGGGGCTCCCGCCTGGAGCACGACCGGCGTGGCCGGCTTGCTCTTGGCGACGGCCGGGACGTCCTGCTTGTGGCTCTCCAGGAACTGGATGTGCGGGAAGCCCGTCAGCCGGCAGGAGTGCCCCGTGGTGTTCTTCGCCGTGAGGACGATGTGGGTGTAGGGCGGGCCGTCCTGCGTGGCGGCGGTGACGCGGACGTCCCCGGCGGTGCAGACCGGGGTGGAGGCGGTCACCTGCTTGCCGGTCGCGCCGGACTCGCCCGCGGAGGCGTCGGCGGAGCCCGCCGGGTCCTCCGGTCCCGCCGAGCGAGCGGAGCCGGCCGGTCCCGCCGCGCCGGACGCGCCGGTGCCCTCGCCGGCCGGCGTCCCGGCGGCCGCCGGGGACGACGCCGCCGTGGCCGGGGCGGACGGCGCGGACGCCGACTCGGGGGCCGCGTCGCTCTGGCAGGCGGTGAGGGACAGGACGAGGGCGGTGCCCGCGACGGCGAGCAGCGTGGAGCGTCGGCGCGGAGTACTGCGGTTCATGTGAGGGATCCCCGTTCGGTGAGCTACGGCATGTGTGCCACGGTCGTTCGACGGCGGGTGGTCCGGACCTCTCCCGGACCCGCGCCGGCTCCGGGCCCCGGCGGATCCGTCGCCGAGGCACCCGGATCGGTCAGGCCCGGGTGGGGCGTTCCGCGTCGGCCTTCAGTCGATCACTTCCGACCCCGGCCGACCAGGCAGTTCTCCCAGCAGAAGTACCGTCGGCGATACTTCTGCCGGTGGCTCGCGTCCGGACGGGCCGGACGATCGGGGACACCGACGGTGCACGACGGCACGCCTTCGGCGGGGGACTTCGGGCTGCGGTTGCGCGACCTGCGGATCCGCGCCGGTCTGAGCCAGGAAGCGCTGTCCCACGCGGCGGGTGTGAGCGTCAGGGCCCTGGCCGACATGGAACGCGGCCGTACCCGGGGGCCTCAGCGCCGTACGGTGCAGGCGCTGGCCGACGCGCTGGAGCTGGACGGCGACGAGGCGGCGGGCCTGGAGAGGGCCGCCTCCCTCGGCCGTCCGCGCCCCCGGGCGGCCACCGGCCCCGCCGGGGGCGGCATCCTGGCCCTGCCGCGCGACATCCATGACTTCACCGCCCGCGGTCCGGCCCTCGCCGAGCTGCTGGACCTGGCGCTGGACACCGGTCCGGGCCGGCCGGCGGTCACCGTGGTCGCCGGGCAGCCCGGGCTCGGCAAGACCGCGTTCGCGGTGCACGCCGCGCACCGTCTCGCCCCGCACTTCCCGGACGGGCAGATCGCCCTGGACCTGCACGGCATGGACCCCGAGCCGATCACCCCGCGGGACGCGCTGGCCCGGCTGCTCGGCGCGACGGGGGTCGCCGACGCGGCCATCCCGGCCGGCGCCGACGACCGCGCCGGCCTGTGGCGGTCCCTGGTCGCCGAGCGGCGCGTGCTCGTGCTGCTGGACAACGCCGCCGACGAGTCCCAGGTCGCTCCCCTGCTGCCCGGCACCGGTCCGTCCCTGACCATCGTCACCAGCCGCCACGCCCTGGCGGGTCTGGAGTCCGTCCACCGCACCGATCTGGCCCTGCTGCGGCGCGAGGAGGCGGTGGAACTGCTGACCCGCATCATCGGCCCGGACCGGGTGCGGGCCGAGGCACAGGCCGCACGCGACCTCGCCGATCTGTGCGGGCACCTGCCGCTGGCCGTCCGGATCGCCGGCCAGCGGCTCCTCGGCCGGCCGCACGAACGCCTCGGCAAGCTCGTCACCCGCCTCGCCGCCGAGGGCCGGCGCCTCGACGGCCTCCAGGCCGGAAGCCTGCGGGTGCGTGCCGCCTTCGCGCTCTCCTACCGGCAACTCTCCCCGCGATCACGGACGGTGCTACGGCGCGCCGCGCTGGCCGCCGGAGCGGACTTCAGCCCCGGGACCGCCGCGCTCCTGGCCGGCCTGTCCCACGACGACGCGGTCGCCTGCGCCGAGGAACTGACCGACGCCGGACTGCTCCAGAGCGACGCCGACGCCGAACGGTACCGCTTCCACGACCTGCTCAGGCTCTACGCGGCCGAGCAGGTGGAGGCCGAGGACGGCCCCGAGGTCCGCGACGCCGCCCTCGACCGGACCGAGTCCTGGGTGCTGCGCCGGGCCACCGCCGCCGCGCTGCACTTCGACGTCGACCACGAACGCGTCGCGTCCCAGGGCGACCCGGACCCGGACACGGCGCCCGCCGGCCGGGAAGAGGCACGGGCCTGGCTGGAGGCCGAGCGGTCCCAGTGGCTCGCCGCGCTGCGCCGGGCCCACGAAGGCGGCCGGCACCGGCAGGTCCTGGACGCGGCGAAGGCGATGCACTGGTTCTCCGACCTCAACCAGCACTGGGAGCAGTGGGTGGAGGTGTTCCGGCGCTCCGCCGACTCCGCCCGCCGGCTCGGCAGCAGGCAGGAGGAGGCCGTCCACCTCAACTACCTCGCCTGGGCCCACAACCTCTGCGTGCACGATCCCCGTGCCGCCCTGACGAGCGCCGACGCGGCACTCGCGGCGGCCCGCGAGTGCGGGGACGGGCTTCAGGAGGGGTGGGCGCTGGGTTACGGGGCGGGCGCGCTGCACCGGCTGGGGCGCATGGACGAAGCCCAGGAGCGACTGCGCGAGGCGGCCCGCCGTCTCGCCTCGCAGGAGTCCCCGCAGGGGAGGCTGGCCGAGCTGTCGATCCTCAACACCCTCGGGATGCTCGTGCGGGATTCCGGCCGGGCGGAGGAGGCGCTGGACATCCACCGCCGCAGCGAGCGGATCTGCCGGGCGGGGGTCCCGGGCCGTACGCGGGAGGTGATCGCGGTGTACCAGGCGGTCGCCCGGCAGCAGATCGGCAACGACCTGGCGGCCCTGGAACGCTGGCACGAGGCCGAGGCGCCGCTGCGGCAGGCCCTCGCCGCCTTCGACGCCGCGCAGATGCCGGCCTGGACGGAGGGGGCCCGGCTGGACCTGGGCCGCGTGCTCGGCGCCGTGGGACACCCCGACGCCCGGGAGACACTGCTCGCCGCCCGCGACGCCCTCGCCGCGCTGAGGAGCCCGCGGCAGGTGGAGGCCGCCGCCGCACTCACCGCGCTCGACAAAGCCGCCACCGGCGCCGCCTGACCGCCGGCGTCTCCCGACCGCCGGCGCCGCCTAACGCAGGAGCAGTTGCAGGCCGCCCACCACCGTGGCCGCGATGACCAGTTGCTCGAAGAGCCGCTGGTCGATCCTGTTCACGGCCCACTTGCCGAGCAGCGCGCCGGGCACCACGAACACCACGAGCGCGGCGTCGAGGAGCAGCGAGCGGCCGTCGATCAGGCCGAGGCCGGCACTGAAGGGCAGCTTGGAGACGTTGACGATCAGGAAGAAGAACGCCGAGGTGCCGAGGAAGCCGAGCTTGCGGAAGCCCGCGGAGAGCAGGTACATCGACATCACCGGGCCGCCCGCGTTGGCGACCATGGTGGTGAAGCCGCCGAGGACGCCGTAGGAGCGTGCCTTGGCCCGGCCGGGCCGGGAGGTGACCTCGTCCGGCCGCCCGTCCGCGTCGGCCTGCCGCCGGCGCCACACCGTCACGCCGGCCATGAACAGCAGGATCACGCCGATCGACGTCCGTACGATCGCGTCGTCGGCCCACACCAGGAACACGGTGCCCACCACCACGCCGGCCCCCACCGCCGGGAACAGCCGCCACAGTGTGGGCCAGTGCGCGTGACGCCGGTAGGTGAGGACGGCCAGGACGTCACCGGCGATCAGGACGGGCAGCAGGACGCCGGTGGAGGCGCGGGCCGGCAGGACCGCCGCGAAGATCGCGAGGCTGACCGTGTTGGCCCCGCTCACGGCGGTCTTGGAGAAGCCGACGAGCAGGGCCGCGAAGGCGAGGGCGGCGAATCCCGGGCCGGTGAGGTGCCAGAGCGTCATGGTGTCCATCCGGGCACCGATGCTATGCGCCCCCGGCCGGCGTCCGTAAGGACCGTCTCGTCAGACGATCACTGTCACCCGGCGTAGCGCGCCCGCAGTTCCCGCTTCAGCACCTTCATGCTCGGGCCCAGCGGCAGCGCGTCCGTGAACTCCACCCGGCGCGGGTACTTGTACCTGCCGAGGTGCTGCTTGGACCACTCGGTGATCTCGGTGCCGTCCGGCGCCGCGCCCGGCGCGGGGACGACCACGGCGCACACCTCCTCGCCGTGCAGTTCGTCCGGCAGGCCGATGACGGCGACCTGGGCGATGCCGGGGTGGCGCATCAGGACCTCCTCGACCTCGCGCGGATAGACGTTGTAGCCGCCCCGGATGACGACGTCCTTCTTCCGGTCGACGATCCGCAGGAAGCCCTCGTCGTCCTTGGTGCCGAGGTCCCCGGTGCGGAACCAGCCGTCGACGAGCGCCTCGGCGGTGGCCTCGGGGCGGCCGAGGTAGCCGGAGAAGACGTTGTGGCCGCGCACGACGACCTCGCCGAGCTCGCCGGGCGGCAGCAGTTCGACGCGGTCCTCGGTCTCCGCGCGGGCGATCTCCACGTCCACGCCCCACAGCGGGTGGCCGATGGTGCCCGGCTTCGCGCCGAACACCGGCTGGTTGACGGCGGCCGCGGGCGAGGTCTCGGACAGCCCGTACCCCTCGTAGATCCTGGCGCCGAAGGCCGCCTCGAAGCGCTCCAGCACGGCGACGGGCAGCGAGGCGCCGCCGGAGACGCACACCCGCAGACCGGGCAGCGCGCCGGCCTCGGCCGCCGCGGCGGCGAGGGCGACGAACATGGTGGGCACGCCGTGGAAGGTGTTGACCTTCTCCTTCACCATCAGCTCGATCGCGCGCGCCGCGTCGAAGCGGGGCAGCAGCACGAGGGTGGCCCCGGCCCGCCAGGTGGAGTTGAGGGAGACGGTCTGGCCGAAGGCGTGGAACAGCGGCAGCGCGCCGAGCGCGATGTCGTCGGGACGGATGTCGTTGGCGTCGAAGGCGTTGACGGTCGCGTTCATCACCAGGTTGAAGTGGCTGAGCACGGCGCCCTTGGGCACGCCGGTGGTGCCGCTGGTGTAGAAGACGACGGCCGGGTCGTCGGCGTCACGCGTCACGTACGTCGGCAGCGGTTCGGCGTCCGCGGCGAGCTTGCCGAGCTCGTCGCCCAGGACGACGACCCGCACCCCGGCCTCCCGCGCGGCGGCCGCGCCCGTCTCCGCCTGCGCCGGGTGCACCAGCAGCAGGGTCGCTCCGCTGTCGGTGAGGACGTGCCCCACCTCCGCCGGGGACAGCAGCAGGTGGACCGGGACCACGACGGCGCCGGCCGCGGCGATCGCGTAGTACGCCTGCGGGAAGTCGGCGGTGTTCGGCGCCATCAGGGCGACCCGGTCCCCCGGCCGTACGCCCAGGTCCACCAGGGCCCCCGCCTGGGCGCGGGCCCGCTGCCACACCTCGGCGAAGGTCAGCCGCAGGTCGCCCTCGACCAGCGCCTCCTTGTCGGGGCGACGCCGGGCGTTCTCGGCGAGGATGGCGGCGACGGAGAGGGTTGCCATGGGGTGTTGCTCCGTTTCCTTGCTGCGGCTCTGCAGTGGGGTCGGGTGGGTGGCGGCGGACGGCTAGGGCCGTTCGACCAGCACCGCGCTGCCCTGCCCCACGCCGACGCACATGGTGGCCAGCCCGCGGGCGGCGCCGGTGCGCCGCATGCGGTGGAGCAGGGTGGTGAGGATGCGGGCGCCGGAGCAGCCGAGCGGGTGGCCCAGCGCGATGGCGCCGCCGGTGGGGTTGACCAGGTCCGGGTCGATGCCGAGCCGGTCGACGCAGGCGAGGGCCTGGGCGGCGAACGCCTCGTTGAACTCGGCCTCCGCGATGTCGTCGATGCTCCAGCCGGCCCGGGCGAGGACCTTGCGGGTGGCGGGGACCGGGCCGATGCCCATGACGTCCGGGTGGACGCCCGCCGAGCCGCCGGCCACGTAGCGGCCGAGGGACTCCAGCCCCAGGTCGTTCAGCGCCTCCTCGCTGACCAGCAGGAGGCCGGCGGCGCCGTCGTTCATCGGGGAGGCGTTGCCCGCGGTGACCGTGCCGCCGGCGCGGAAGACCGGCTTGAGGCGGCCCAGCTTCTCCAGGGAGGTGTCCTCGCGGACGCACTCGTCGGCGTCGACGACCACGCCGTCGGGGCGCTCGACGGGCAGCAGTTCGGCGTCGAAGCGGCCGTTCTTGCGGGCCTCGGCGGCCAGGCGGTGGCTGCGCAGGGCGAACTCGTCCTGCCGTTCGCGCGACACGTCGTACCGCGCGGCGACCTCCTCCGCCGTCTCGCCCATGGCCAGCAGGCCGTGCAGGTCCTTCATCGCCGGGTTGACCAGGCGCCAGCCGAGGCGGGTGTCGGCGGTCTCGATGCGGTGCGGCAGGGCCTCGTCGGGGCGGGGCAGGACGAAGGGGGCACGGCTCATCGACTCCGAGCCGCCCGCGAGCACGACGTCGGCCTCGCCCGCGGCGATGGTGCGGGCGGCGGCGGTGACGGCTTCGAGGCCGGAGGCGCACAGCCGGTTCACCGTGGCGCCGGGCACGGTCTCGGGCAGGCCCGCGAGCAGGACGGCCATCCGGGCGACGTTGCGGTTGTCCTCGCCGGCCTGGTTGGCGGCGCCCCAGTACACGTCGTCGACGCGGGCGGGGTCGAGCGCGGGCACGTCGGCGACCAGGCCGCGGATCACGGTGGCGGCGAGGTCGTCGGGCCGTACGGCGGACAGGGCGCCGCGCAGCTTGCCGATCGGGGTGCGGCGGGCGGCCGCGAAGTGGACGGGACGCACGGGGTGACTCCTGACCGTCGTCGCTCGGCCGCCGGGCGGTGTGCCGCCGGCCGGCCTCCGCGAGCCTTCTTCCTTCATTCCCGCAGTCGAAATTAGCACTGCTAGTTTTGGACTATAGACCTCCGCCCGCCTCCCTGGGAAGATCCTCCGGGTGACCTGCACCGAGGCAGCTGGAGGAGACATGGCCGAGGCCCGCGAGCACGTCCTGTCCGGAACCCGGGGACGGATCGCCGTCCGCGAGTGGTCCGCCGGGCGGCCCCGGTACGCGGTGCTGCTGATCCACGGCTACGGGGAGCACTCCGGTCGCTACGAGGAGGTGACCGGCGTCCTGACGTCGCACGGCGCGGCCGTCTACGGCCCCGACCACATGGGGCACGGCGCGTCGGACGGCGAGCGGGTGCTGATCGAGGACTTCGAGGACGTGGTCACCGACGTGCACGCCGTGGCGGAACTGGCCCGGGCCGCCCGTCCCGGCCTGCCCCTCGTCGTGATCGGCCACTCCATGGGCGGCCTGATCGCCTCCCGCTACGCGCAGCGCCGCCCCGGGGGGCAGGCCGCGCTGGTGCTGTCCGGCCCGGTCATCGGCGACTGGGAGCTGCCGCGCCGCCTGCTCGCCCTGGACGAGATCCCCGACACCCCGATCAGTCCGTCCTCGCTCTCCCGGGACCCGTCGGTCGGCGCGGCGTACGCGGCGGACCCGCTGGTGTGGCACGGCCCGATGAAGCGGCCGACGCTGGAGGCCTTCGTCCGGACGCTGGAGACCGTCGCGAAGGGCGGCGACGTCGGCCGGCTCCCGCTGCTGTGGGTGCACGGCGACGACGACCGGCTGGTGCCGCTGCCCGGCAGCCGCGTCGGCGTCGAGCGGCTCGGCGGCGGCGACCTCACCGAGCGGATCTACCCGGGCGCCCGGCACGAGGTCTTCAACGAGACGAACCGGGCGGAGGTGTTCGCGGACGTCACGCGCTTCCTGGACGGCGTGCTCGCCCGCTGAGCGGCCGGGGCGTTTGCCCCGGTGCCCCGAGGGCACCCGCGCCCCCGTGGTCGCGCCGCGCCGCCCGCGTGGACGGGCCCCGGATCCGTCCTTCCCGGTGAGCGGCCGGTGCCCGGCGGCGGGGAACGGCACGAGCGCCCTGCGACCGCCGCCCCGCACCGGGCGCATCCGCACGATGGAACACGACGAAAGAGGGGCACCATGGCCGACGCCCTCGAGCTCGACGCGCTGTGGGAGGACTTCCACCGCGTGGTGAACATGACCTCCGCCGAACTCGCGGACTGGCTCCGGGTACGGGACTCCGGCGAGCTGACCGAACCCCTGCCGGACGACGCCGGCCCGCCGCTCGGCCGGCACGTCCTGGCGATCCTGCAGAAACGGCGCACGGACCTGACGGAGGACGACCTCCGCGCCATGCGCGAGGTCGTGGACACCGTGACCTCGCAGGCGGACCTGGAGAACGAGCCCCGGGCCGACGACACCCGGCTCAGGCACCGGCTGATGACGATCGGCCACGACCCCCTGAAGCCGTAGTGGCGGACCACGACGAGCGCGTCGTCCGGGAACTCCTCGCCGCACACGGACGGACGTACGCCGAGGAGGCCGGCGTCCGGCTGGAGGACACCCCGCAGCCGCTGTACCGGCTGCTCGTCCTCGCCCACCTGCTCAGCGCCCGCATCCGCGCCCCGGTCGCGGTGGCGACCGCCCGGGCCCTCCACGACGCCGGACTCGGCGACCCGCGCCGCATGGCCGGCGCCGGGTGGCAGGAGCGGGTCGACGCGCTGGGCCGGGGCGGCTACCGGCGCTACGACGAGCGCACCGCCACGCAGCTCGGCGAGGGGGCCGAGCTGCTGATCGGCCGGTGGGGCGGGGACCTGCGCCGGCTCCGGAGGGAGGCGGACGGCGACGTGTCCGAACTGCGCCGCCTGCTCCAGGAGTTCCCCGGCGTGGGACCGGTCGGCGCGGACATCTTCCTGCGCGAGGTCCAGCGGGTCTGGCCGGAGGCAGGGCCCCGTCTCGATCGCAAGGCGCTGCAAGGAGCGCGGCGCCTCGGCCTGCCCGAGGACGCCGGCCGGCTGCTCGAGCTCGCCGGCGGGACGGAACCGGCCGTCCTGGCCGCCGCCCTGGTGCGCGCGGCCGTGGACGGGGAAACGGTGCGGGACTGCCTGGACCGCGCCGGCTGACCGCGCGCGGCCCCGACGACCGGCCGGCGCACCGTACTTCGACGGCGCCCCGGCGCGGACCGGCCCCGTCACCGGTGGCCGCGCCGTCACCCGGACGGCCCCGTGCGGCTGGTGACCCCACCGCCGCGGTGATGCCCTGGGAACACCGTGCCACGTCGTCCAGGAGGCAACCGCGATGAGCCGTCGCCCGTCCCACCCCGTCCGTCTCCTCGCCTCCGCGCTCGCGGCGGGCGCGCTGCTGACCACGGCGGCCTGCTCGGACGACGGCGGCGCGTCGGGCGCCGCCCCGGACACCGCCGAGGAGGCCGCCGGGTCCGCGTCACCCGCCGCCGAACGGGACGCGGTGCGGCAGGCGCCCACCGGTTCCCCCACCGCCTCCCCCTCGGCTCTCACCGAGTCCGGCGCGAAGGCCGCGCTGATCACGGAGGCGGACGTGGAGGACGACTGGAACCAGGTGCAGGACGCGGACAAGTGGCACGACAGCATGCTCGTCGGCAAGGTCGACGTGTCCGACTTCCTCTCCGCGAAGGCCGACGCCGCGGAGTGCCAGCAACTGCTCGACCGGCTCTACTCCGGCGACCTGCTGGGCAAGCCGTCCGGGGCGTCGGCGCTCACCGGTTTCGAGCAGGGCGACTCCCGTCTGCTGGAGCAGGTCGCCGCCTACGACCGCACCCAGCTGGACACCTCCCTGAAGTGGATGAACTCGCTGCCGCAGACCTGCGACCAGTTCACCGCGACCGACGACTCCGGCGACAAGCGGACGGTGCAGGTGACCGAGGCCTCCGTGCCGAAGGTGGGCGACGCCCGCGCGGGCCTGCACGTGACGGTGCAGGGCAGCGCCGACGGCGACCCCGCGACCCTCACCCTGGACGTCGCCGCCGTGCGCGTCGGCATCAACGCGGTCGCGGTCACCGGCGGCGGCCTGAGCGGCGGCGAGACCGACTCCGTGCAGCAGGCCACGCAGCAGGGCACCGAACGGCTGAAGGCCGTCCTGGCGGGCAAGACCCCCTCCCCGCAGCCCGGCGACCTCGACTGACCGCGTCGCGCGGCACCCGCCCCGCGCCCGGGAGCGCGGGGCGGGTGCCGCGCGCCCTCACCGAATCCCGGGACACCGTGATCGACCGGGCGGCACAATGGTCCGGGACGGGCCGCGCACGCGCGAAGCCCGGTGGGCACCGCATCCCGTCCCGTCAGGGAGGACGTATGACCACGCTCGAGGACGTATGACCACGCTCGCCGATCCCGTCCCCGGCGGCCGTCCCGGTGACGTCGAGCGGGCCGCCTCGCTGAGCGGTGAGCTGTCCCGGCAGGGTGTCCACGGCGTCGTCCTGGCGTACGTCGACACCGCCGGGATCGGCCGGGTGAAGACCGTGCCCGCCGCGAAGCTCGCCTCGGCCGCGGCCTGGGGCGTCGGGATGTCACCGGTGTTCGACACCTTCCTCGCGAACGACGCGATCGTCTCCACGGACGTCCTCGGCTCCCCGGACGGCGACCTGCGCCTCTACCCCGACCTCGACCGGCTGACCGTCCTCGCGGCGCAGCCCGGCTGGGCGTGGGCGCCGGTGGACCGGATCACGCAGGAGGGCGAGCCGCACCCGGCGTGCGGGCGGACCGTCCTGCGCCGGACGGTGACGGAGGCCGCGGAGCGGCACGGGGTCTCGTTCAGGGCCGCCGTCGAGATCGAGTGGGTCCTCGGCCGGGGCGACGCGCCCGACGACGCCTTCGTGCCCGCGGTGTCGGGGCCGGCGTACGGGGCGACCCGGCAGGTGGAGCTGAGCGACTGCGCCGCCGACCTGCTGGCCGCCCTGGCGGCGCAGGACGTGGACGTGGAACAGCTCCATCCCGAGTACGCGGCGGGGCAGTTCGAGGTCTCGGTGGGCGCGCTCGACCCGGTGGCGGCGGCCGACCGCAGCGTCCTGGTGCGCCAGACGATCCGCGCGGTGGCCCGACGGCACGGGATGCGGGTCTCCTTCTCCCCCGCGGTGTCGGCGCGGGGCGTCGGCAACGGCGGTCACCTCCACCTCTCGGCCTGGCGGGACGGGAGGAACCTGCACGCGGGCGGTACGGGCAGGTACGGCATGACGGCCGAGGCCGAGTCCCTGGCCGCCGGGGTGCTCGCCCACCTCCCCGGGCTCACCGCGGTGACCGCGCCGAGCCCGGCCAGCCGTCTGCGGCTCAGGCCGTCCCAGTGGGCCGGGGTGTTCACGGCCTGGGGCCGGGAGACCCGTGAGGCCGCCCTGCGCGTGATCACCGGCACGGCCGGAGTGCGCGACCAGGCGGCGAACCTGGAACTCAAGCCGGTCGACCTGGCCGCCAACCCGTATCTCGCGCTCGCCTGTGCGATCGCCGCCGGACTGGACGGCATGGCCTCGTCCGCGTCCCTGCCCGAGGAGATCACCGGCGACCCGGCACGGTTCGACGCGGCCGAGGCGGCGGCCCGGGGCGTGCGCCGGCTGCCGCTCTCGCTCGCGGAGTCGGTCGAGGCGTTCGACGCGGACGACGTGCTCCGAAGCGCGCTGGGGCCGGTCCTGGCCGACGCGGTGACCGCGGTGCGGCGGGGCGAGATCGCGGCGACCGACGGGCTGGACGACGACCAGGTGGCCGCGGCCTACCGCTGGGTGTACTGACATGGCCGCGGGCCCCGTCCACGAGACCCTCGCCGCCCTGGACCTGGTCGATCACCACTGCCACGGCGCCGTCACCGACGGCCTGGACCGGGCGGGCTTCGAGTCCCTCCTCACCGAGGGCGAGGCGTGGCCCGGTGTCTCCCCCTTCGACAGCCCCGTCGGTCTCGCCGTCCGCCGGCACTGCGCGCCCCTGCTGGACCTGCCGCGCCACGCGCCGCCGGACGCGTATCTGGCCCGGCGGTCCGAGCTGGGCGCCGCCGAGGTGAACCGGCGGTTCCTGCGCGCCGCGGGCACGGGCGTGTTCTGCGTGGACACCGGGTACGCCCCGCACCGCGCGACCGGCCCGGGCGACCTGGCCCGGGCGGCGGACGCGGTGGCGTACGAGGTCGTCCGGCTGGAGGGCGTCGCGGAGGCGGTGGCGGCCCGGGGGGTGGAGCCGGACGCGTACGCGGAGGCGTTCCGCACGGCCGCGTGGGAGGCGGTACGGCGGCCGGGCGTGGTGGGCGTGAAGTCGGTGGCCGCCTACCGCACCGGCTTCGACCTCGACCCGGCCCGCCCGTCGGCCGAGGAGGTCGCGCGGGCCGCCCGGTCCTGGCTCGCGCGCGGCGGCCGGCTCGACGACCCGGTGCTCGTACGGCATCTGCTGTGGACCGCCGTCGACCTCGGGCGGCCGCTGCAGCTGCACACCGGGTTCGGTGACAGCGACATCCGCATGCACCGCGTCGACCCCGCCCACCTGACCGACTGGCTGCACCTGACCGCCGGGACCGTCCCGGTCCTGCTGCTGCACTGCTGGCCCTACCAGCGGCAGGCGGCCTACCTGTCGGCGGTCTTCGAACGGGTGTACCTCGACGTCGGTCTCACCCTGCACCACGTCGGCCCCGCCCGGGCGGGGGCGGTGCTGGCGGAGGCGCTGGAGATCACGCCCTTCCGCAAGCTGCTGTACAGCTCCGACGCCTATGGCGTGGCCGAGTTCCACCACCTCGGGGCGCTGTCCTTCCGCCAGGGACTCGCCGGGCTGCTCCAGGAGCGGGTGGACGCCGACGAGATCGCCCTGCCGGACGCGCTGCGCATCGCGCGGTGGACGGGCCGCGACAACGCGCGCCGGGTGTACGGGCTGCCCGGCGACGCCCCGGACGACGGCTGAGCGACGTGGGGACGGTCACAGTCCCGGAGCGGCGCCCAGGAACCACGAGACGCTGAAAGTATGATCAAGCGATGTCTGACATGACCGAAACCACGCCGGGCTGGCTGACGACCGACGAACTGGAGATGGCGCGCGCACGCATGCCCATCCTATACGTCGAGGCGGTGCCCGTGCGCGTCGACGACAGCGGCGAAGTCACCAGCGTGGGCCTGCTGCTGCGCATCGGGCCGGACGGCACGGTCAGCCGGACCCTGGTCTCCGGCCGGGTGCTGCACCACGAGCGGGTCCGCGACGCCCTGCTGCGCCACCTGGAGAAGGACCTCGGCCCGGTGGCGCTGCCCCGGGTGCCGTCCTCGCTCCAGCCCTTCACGGTGGCCGAGTACTTCCCCACGCACGGCGTCACGCCGTACCACGACCCCCGGCAGCACGCGGTCTCCCTCGCCTACGTCGTACCGGTGACCGGCGACTGCCGGCCCCGGCAGGACGCGCTGGACCTGGTCTGGTTCAGCCCGCAGGAGGCCCTGTCCGAGGCGGTGCAGAGCGAGATGCCGGGCGGGCACGGGGTCCTGCTGAAGCAGGCGCTGGCGCACGTGGGCTGCGTGATCTGAGGGTCCGGGGCGTCGCGCCCACGACGGCCGGCGCCCGGTTCGCCCACCCCACGGCCGCAAAGGTCAGGGCCGGTTTCGGATGGTTCCGAAACCGGCCCTGACCTGCGACTCGTACGAGTCGGGACGACAGGATTTGAACCTGCGACCCCTTGACCCCCAGTCAAGTGCGCTACCAAGCTGCGCCACGTCCCGTTGCCCGTGTGACCTGGGGTTTCCCCCGGCCGAACGTGCAGGAAAACCATACCGCACTCGGGCCGGTGGTCGCGCACCGCTTTCGGGGGCGGGCGGCTGCTGCGCAGGTCAGCCCTGCTCCGCGCGGGCCCGTCCGCGCATCGCCGCCCGGCCCGGACCGGCCGCGCTCGCGTCGACGCGCACCAGACCGCGTACCGCCGGTATCACGAGCAGGGCGGCGCAGACCACGAAGCTCGTCGCGCCGGCGACGAGCAGGACGTGACCGGCGCCCAGGACCGAGGCGGCGGGGCCCGCGAGGGCCTGGCCGACGGGCATCATGGCGAGGGAGCCCGCGACGTCGTAGGCGTGGATGCGGTTGAGGACGTCGGGCGGGACCTGGGTCTGCACGCTGGTCGCCCACATGACGCCCCAGAAGGACATCCCGGCCCCGGCGACGGCGGCTCCGGCGGCCATCGCCGGTACGCCGAGACCGGCGCCGACGCTCGCCGGGAAGGCGGCGAACCCGAGGAGGGCGATCGCGCCCGCGCGGAGCATGCGGCGCGGACGCAGCCGCAGCGCGAGGAGCCCGCCGACGACCGTGCCGGCGCCCAGGGCCGAGTTGACCAGGCCGTAGGCGCGGGGACCGTGCTGCTGCACGACCTCCGTCGCGACCAGGGGCACGGTCGGGCCCCAGACGGCGATCATGTAGACGCCCCAGACGGCGATGACGCCCCACAGCCAGGTGCGGGACCGGAACTCGCGCCATCCCTCGACGAGGTCGGCGCGGAAGGCCTCGGCGGCGCGGCCCGCGGGGCGCTCCCCCGCGCGGTCCCGGGGCGGGAGCGGGGGCAGGCGGAGCAGCAGCAGGCACAGGGCGCTGACCGCGTAGGTGGCGGCGTGGGCGGCGAAGACCCCGCCGGGCGAGGCGAAGCCGACCAGCAGTCCGGCCGCGGCGGGGCCGGCGAGCTGGGCCGCGGACTCGGCGACGCGTACGGCGCCGTTGGCGCCCTGGATGTCGGAGGCGAGCCGGGGCACGGTGCTGGCGACGCCGGGCTGGAACACGGCGCCCGCGACGCCGTTGACGAAGCCGATCGCGCAGATCTCCCAGAGGACCACGTGGCCGGAGAAGAAGAGCGCGGCGGTCAGGGCCTGGGTGACCAGGCGCACCAGGTCGGCGCCGATCATGAGCTTGCGGGTGCTGAACCGGTCGGCGAGGACCCCGCCGAAGACGACCAGTCCGGCGAAGGCGGCGGCCGTCGCGGCCATGGCGAGACCGACGGCGCCCGCACCGTACCCGTGCTGGAGCAGGCCGGCGGCGAGGGCGACGGGCAGCATGGTGTCGCCGAGCCGGGCGACGGCCCGGGCGACGAAGAACAGGGCGAAGTCCCGTGACCAGACGGGTCGTGCCGTCCTCCGCTGGGCCGGCCCTTCGTGCGTGGGCCCCGACGACGTCCCGGCCATCCCGCGCGCTCCCCTCCCCGGCCGGTCCCGCCGGCCCCTGTGCTCCCCGCCGGGCCTGAGCGGTCCCCCGTCCGCTGGTCCCCGCCGCGCTCCCGGCAGCCGGAGCCCCCCGGCCCCCGGCTGCCACACCTGTCCCCGGATCATGCCACGGGGCGCTGACGGCGTCCGAGGGGTTTTCAGCCTCCGGCCGGGACTCCCAGCCGGGGGTGCGCCTCCAGCAGCCGGGAGGGGGCGGCCTGGCGCCAGGAGTCGGCGAGGACGTCGCGCAGCTCGCCCTCGCCGTCGAGGGCGGCCAGGCGCACCCGCACCCACGCGAACTGGGCCTCGTGACCGGCGATCCAGAACTTCTCCGGCTCGGCCAGCACCAGTTCGGCGCGCTCCTCCTTGGGGCAGCGCACCGCCATGGAGGTCTCGTCCTCGGGCAGCGTGGCGAACATCTTGCCCGCGACCCGGAACGTGGGCATGCTCCAGGCGATCTTCTCCGTGGTGTCCGGCAGGGACAGGGCGATACGGCGTACGTCTTCGGCGTCCGGCATGACAGGCACCGTAGCCGTCGCCACTGACAACCGGCGAAGACGCCCCCGGCCGCGGGGCGCCGGCCCGCCTGAAGCAGAGGGGGGCCGGCCGCGGCACCCCGTCCGGGCCCGCCGACGCGGTCGGGGATCGTCCCGGCCCGCGTCCACCCGGCGGATCGGCTGGGGGTGTTCGGCGGGGCTGACGGTCGCGGTGGCCGGGCGGAGCGGGGTGATGCCGGTCCAAACGACGGGTGACCGGTCCCGTCCGCCCGGCGCCTCGGCGCACGGCGCCCCTACCGTTCGGCGACCGCCTCGAGCGCGTCCAGCACCGGGCGGATCAGCGGATGTCCCTCGGCCCCCCGGCGTACGGCCGCGAAGACCCGGCGGGTGGGGGCGACGCCGTCGACGGGGCGGACCACCACGCCGGCCAGGTCCATGCCGAGCAGCGCCGAGCGCGGGACGAGCGCCACGCCCGCGTCGGCGGCGGCGAGGGACACCACCGCGCGGAAGTCGTCCGAGGAGTGCTCGAGGCGGGGCTGGAAACCGGCGGCCTCGCAGGCCAGGACGACCACGTCGTGGCAGGGGTTGCCGGGGTAGGGGCCGATCCACGGGTCCTTGGCCAGTTCCGCGAGCGGCACCTCCGCGGTGTCGGCCAGCCGGTGCGTGACCGGGACGACCGCGTCGAACGGCTCCGCGTACAGCGGGACGTGGGTCAGGCGCGGGTCGTCGGCGGGCGGCGCCCCCCGGTACTCGACGGCGACCGCCACGTCGACCTGCCGGTCCAGGACCATCGGCAGGCTGGCGTCGCCCTCCGCGTCCTGGACGCGGATGCGGATGCCGGGCGCCGACTCCGCGAGGCGGGCCAGCGCCGGCGCGACGACGAGGGTGATGCCGGTCGCGAAGGAGGCGACCGTGACCGTGCCGGCCTCGCCCGAGCCGTACGCGGCGAGCTCGGCCTCGGCCCGCTCCAGCTGGGCCAGGACGGCGTTGGTGTGGCTGAGCAGGATCTCGCCGGCCGGGGTCAGCCGTACGCCCTTGGCGCCGCGCTCGACCAGGCGGTGCCCGGTCTCCTGCTCCAGGGCGGTCAGCTGCTGGGAGACCGCCGACGGGGTGAGGTAGAGCGCGGCGGCAGCCGCCGTCACGGTGCGGTGGTCCGCCACCGCACGGAGGATGTGCAGCCGCCGCGCTTCGATCACGGGACCGATTCTCTCACCCGTGCCCGCAGGTCAGGCCCCCTCAGGCGGCCAGCTCCGCGCGCGCGGCCACGAAGGCGTCCACCGCGCGGTTCACGTCCTCGGTGGAGTGGGCGGCGGACAGCTGCACGCGTATGCGGGCCTGGCCCTGGGGGACGACCGGGTAGGAGAAACCGATCACGTACACCCCGCGCTCCAGCAGCAGCTCGGCCATCCGGCCCGCCCTGGCCGCGTCGCCGATCATCACCGGGGCGATGGCGTGGTCGCCGGGGAGGATGTCGAAGCCCTCCTCGGTCATCCGGCGGCGGAACAGGGCCGTGTTCTCGGCGAGACGGACGCGCAGGTCGTCGGCCGACTCCAGCAGGTCGAGCACCTTGAGGGAGGCGGCGGCGATCACCGGGGCCAGGGTGTTGGAGAAGAGGTACGGGCGGGAGCGCTGGCGCAGCAGGGCGACGATCTCGGCGCGGGCGGCGACGTAGCCGCCGGAGGCGCCGCCGAGGGCCTTGCCCAGGGTGCCGGTGATGATGTCGACCCGGTCCATGACGCCGTGCAGTTCCGGGGTGCCGCGGCCGCCGGGGCCGACGAAGCCGACGGCGTGCGAGTCGTCGACCATCACCATGGCGCCGTAGCGGTCGGCGAGGTCGCAGATCTCGGCGAGCGGGGCGACGTAGCCGTCCATGGAGAAGACGCCGTCGGTGACGATCAGCTTGCGGCGGGCGTCGCCGGCGGCCTTGAGCTGGGTCTCCAGGTCGGCCATGTCGCGGTTGGCGTAGCGCAGGCGCCGGGCCTTGGACAGGCGGATGCCGTCGATGATCGAGGCGTGGTTGAGGGCGTCGGAGATCACCGCGTCCTCGGGGCCGAGGAGGGTCTCGAAGACGCCGCCGTTGGCGTCGAAGCAGGAGGAGTAGAGGATCGTGTCCTCCTGGCCGAGGAACGCGGAGAGCCGGGCCTCCAGTTCCTTGTGGACCTCCTGGGTGCCGCAGATGAAGCGCACGGAGGCCATGCCGTAGCCCCAGCGGTCCAGCGCCTCGTGGGCGGCGGCGACGACCTCGGGGTGGTCGGCGAGGCCGAGGTAGTTGTTGGCGCAGAAGTTGAGGACCTCGCCGGGGCGGCCGCCGGCGGTGACGTTCACGGTCGCGGACTGGGGGGTGCCGATGACGCGCTCGGGCTTGTGCAGGCCGGCGGCGCGGATCTCGTCGAGGGTGGCGCGCAGGTCGTCGCGCACGGAGTCGAACATCTCAGAAGCTCCTAGGAAAGCAGGGGACTTGCGCGGTGACTCACGCGGTCCAGTCGAGGATGACCTTGCCGCCCTTGCCGCTCGCGGCGTCGGCGAAGGCCGCCTCGAAGTCGCGGTGGCCGTAGCGGCCGGTGATCACGGGCGCGAGGTCGAGGCCGCCTTCGAGCA
Organism: Streptomyces sp. NPDC029152; assembly: GCF_055564355.1. Classification (NCBI taxonomy): domain Bacteria; kingdom Bacillati; phylum Actinomycetota; class Actinomycetes; order Kitasatosporales; family Streptomycetaceae; genus Streptomyces; species Streptomyces sp. NPDC029152. The sequence goes on from NZ_JBVHWR010000015.1 coordinate 132,801, forward strand.
GCACCGACATGGCGTACCAGGTCTCGAACATCTCGCGGCCGTAGATGCCCTTGACCGTGATCATCGAGGTGACGATCCGGGCCCAGTCGACCGGGAACTCCTCGGAGGGCAGGCCGAGCATCGCGATGCGGCCGCCGTGCGTCATGTTGGCGATCATGTCGCGCATCGCCTCGGGGCGGCCGGACATCTCCAGGCCGATGTCGAAGCCCTCGCGCAGGCCCAGTTCGCGCTGGCCGTCGGCGATGGTGGCCTTCGCGACGTTCAGGGCGAGGCTGACGCCGACCTTGCGGGCCAGGTCCAGGCGCTCGTCGCTCACGTCGGTGATCACGACGTTGCGGGCGCCCGCGTGCCGGGCCACGGCGGCGGCCATCAGGCCGATCGGTCCGGCGCCGGTGATGAGGACGTCCTCGCCGACCAGCGGGAAGGACAGGGCGGTGTGCACGGCGTTGCCGAACGGGTCGAAGATCGCGGCGACGTCGAGGTCGACGGGGACGCGGTGCACCCAGACGTTGGTGGCGGGCAGGGCGACGTACTCGGCGAACGCCCCGTCCCGGCCGACGCCGAGCCCGACTGTGGCGCGGCACAGGTGGCGCCGTCCGGCCAGGCAGTTGCGGCACTTGCCGCACACGAGGTGCCCCTCGCCGCTGACCCGGTCGCCGGCCTTGATGTCGGTGACGTCCCGCCCGGTCTCGACGACCTCGCCGACGAACTCGTGGCCGACGACGAGCGGGGTGCGGATGGCCTGCTGCGCCCAGCCGTCCCAGGCCCGGATGTGCAGGTCGGTGCCGCAGATGCCGGTGCGCAGCACCTTGATGAGCACGTCACCGGGTCCGATGACGGGCTCGGGGACGTCCGCGAGCCGGAGCCCGGGCTCCGCCTTCTCCTTGACCAGCGCCTTCAACGCAACGGCTCCTGACGGGTGTGGTCCCGGCGGTGGGCATGCCGAAGCGGCCCGCGTCCGGGGAGGGGAGTGGATCGCACAGCAATCTGCCGTACGGCACCGCCCCGGGTCCATCGAGCGTTTCTTAAGCCCGGCCGCAGCTTTCCTTCACGCCCCGCGCACCGGCCGTGCCGTCCCTGGGCCGCTCACGGCGGCAGCCCGTCCTCGGCGCTGCGCTCGATGCGCCGTACGAGGTCCGCGGCCGACGACTTGACGGTCTCCAGGCCCGTCCTCCCCCAGGTCCGGGGTCGCACGTCGGCGGCGGACACCGTGCCCAGCACCGTCCCCGTGCTGTCGATGAGGGGCGCGCCGAGGTAGGCGAGGATGCCGAACCCGTCGACGACCGCGTTGCCCGCGAAGCGCGGGTAGTCGCGCACGTCCTCCAGGACCAGTGCTCTGCGCCGGACCACCACGTGGGGGCAGAAGCCGTGGTCGCGGGGGTGGACGCGGCCGAACTCGGGGAGGGTGCCGTCCGCGCGCCGCACCGGCGGGATCCCGGGCGTCCGCAGACCCGCGAAGAACTGCCCGCCCTCGACCAGGAAGTTGACCATCGCGTACGGCGCCTCGACGAGCCCCGCGAGATGGGCCGCGAAGGCGTCGAGGGCCGGATCCGGGCGTTCCGCCAGACCGAGCCGGCGCAGCCGCCGCACCCGGGCGGGAGCCTCCCGGTCCTCGGGGGTGAGCAGCAGACGTCCGGCCGGGCGCGGCGGGTCGTACCTCATGGGCGGGCTCCGGCACCGGACCCCGTCGTGGGGGCCGGTGTGTGGGCGATGAGGTGGCGCACGAGGGTGAGCAGCGTCTGCACGCCAGAGCTGGAGATCCGGGCGTCGCAGCGCACGACGGGGATCTCGGGGTGCAGGTCCATGGCCGCGCGCACCTCCTCGGGGTCGTAGCGGTGGGCGCCGTCGAACTCGTTGACCGCGACGATGAAGCCGAGGCCGCGTTCCTCGAAGAAGTCGACGGCGGCGAAGGACTCCTCCAGGCGCCGGGTGTCGGCGATGACCACCGCCCCGAGCGCGCCCTCGCACAGCTCGTCCCACATGAACCAGAACCGTTCCTGGCCGGGGGTCCCGAACAGGTACAGCACGTGCTGCGGGTCGAGGGTGATGCGGCCGAAGTCCATGGCCACGGTCGTCTCGAGCTTGTTCTCGATGCCGTCGAGGCTGTCGGTCGCGGCACTGACGGTGGTGAGCAGTTCCTCCGTGCTCAGCGGCGCGATCTCGCTGACCGCGCCGACGAAGGTCGTCTTGCCGACCCCGAACCCGCCCGCCACGAGGATCTTCAGCGCGGTGGGGAACGGGTCGGTGCCGTCGTGGCCGTGGCCGTGGTCAGAGCTGTCGTCGTAGTCCATCGAGCACTGCCTCCAGAAGGGCCCGGTCCGTGGGGTCGTGGTGGAACGCGGCGGGGGGTTTGGTGGTCAGCGCGCCGCAGTCGACGAGGTCCGACAGCAGCACCTTGGTGACCGCGACCGGCAGCCTCAGGCGGGCGGCGAGCTCGGCGACCGGGAGGGGCGCCCGGCACAGGTCGAGTGCCTGCGCGTGCTCGGGTCCGAGGTAGCCGAGGGGGGTCGCCCCGGTGGCCATCACCTGGGACACCAGGTCGAGCGCGACGGTGGGCCGGGTACGGCCGTTGCTGACGGTGAAGGGGCGCACCAGCCGTCCGGCGGCATCGTCGAGCCAGGGCCCGTCGCCGGCCGCGGCCACCCTCAAGGCCTCATCGCCGTGGGTTCGACGGCGGGCTGCCGGGGTGCGGTGACCAGGTAGGGGCGGACGCTCTTGACCAGCATCGCCATCTCGTAGCCGAGCACGGCCGCGTCGGCCTCGCGGCCGGCCAGCACGGCGAGGCAGGTGCCGGAGCCGGCGGTGGTGACGAAGAGCAGGGTCGAGTCGAGTTCGACGACGACCTGTCGTACGTCTCCGCCATCGCCGAACCGGACGCCGGCGCTGCGGCCGAGGGAGTAGAGGCCGGAGGCCAGGGCCGCCATGTGGTCGGCGCTGTCCACGTCGAGGCCGTGGACGGACTTCACCAGTCCGTCGCAGGACAGGAGCACGGCACTGGTCGTGTGCGGCACGCGCTGCACGAGGCCGCTCATCAGCCAGTCGAGGTCGGACACGTGGCCGGTCGGCGCGTCGCTCGCCATGGTGGATCGACTCCTTGGGGTACGAAGGTCTGCGGGAGCGCTGGTCGTGGGGGTGGGCGGGGGTGCTGTCATCCGGCCGGGCCGCTCCCGTCGTGCGGGGCGGTGCGGCCGGCTCGGGGCGCGGGCAGGCGGTGCGCTTCGGGGTACGCGGTGCGGGCCGGCTCCCTGTGGGGCGCGTCCGGGGGGACCGGCGCGGTGGGGTGCGGTTCCGTGTGCGTCGGCTCCACGGGTGCGCGGCCCGTGTGCGGCGGGGCCGTGTGGGCCGGCTCCACGGGTGCGCGGCCCGTGTGCGGCGGGGCCGTGTGGGCCGGCTCCACGGGTGCGCGGCCCGTGTGCGGCGGGGCCGTGTGGGCCGGCT
>NZ_JBVHWR010000015.1:136338-151884 GCF_055564355.1 Streptomyces sp. NPDC029152
CCACGGGGATCTGCTCCAGGTGCTGTTGGGCCTCGGCGAGGCCGACACCGCGCTGGAAGGCCGCCATCAGGCCCGGGTCGTGGCCGACGAGGCGCTCGGAGTCGGTTTCCGGGCGCGGCGCGGGACCGCCGCGCAGTTGTGGCGCGATGTGCTCGTGGGCGCGGCGGCGGGGCAGCCGGGGCCTGTCCATGGTGCCGCGCACGGCGCTGTGACGCGGGGCGGGCGGGGTGGCCGCGTGCTCGGCGGGGGTGTCCTGGCTCCCGGGCCGGGCCCCCGGCGCCGCGGCGGCCGGAGTGGCCCGCCCCTCCCGGGCACGGCGTACGGGCAGCGGCACGGGTGCCCCGGCCCCGGCGGTCGGGGACGCCTGGGCCCCGGGAGGCACCGGCGCCCCGGTGGCGGGAGCGGCGGGGGCGGGCGCGCCGGAGGCCGGTACGAGGGGGGGCGCCCCGGGGCCGGACACGGCAGGAGCGGGCAGGGGCGTCGCGGGCGCGGACGGCAGGGGGGCGGCCGGTGGCCGGGGCCGCTGCGGGGGCGGGACGGGCGACGGCGTGGTCCCCGTGGCCTCCTCCGGCCGGTCCCCGGTGTCCGGGATGCCGGGCGCCGTGCCCAGCAGGGCCCGGGGGACGACCAGTACGGCCTGGACCCCGCCGTAGATGTTGGACTGCAGCCGTACGGTGATCCCGTGCCGTTTGGCGAGCTGTGAGACCACGTACAGCCCGATGCGGCCGTCGGCCAGCAGGCGGGCGACGTTGACCTGGTCGGGGTCGGCGAGCAGGGCGTTCATCCGGTTCTGCTCGGTGACGGGCATGCCGAGTCCGCGGTCCTCGACCTCCACGGCGAGGCCGGAGGTGACGAGGTTGGCCCGCATCAGCACCTGGGTCTGCGGGGCGGAGAACAGGGTGGCGTTCTCCACGAGTTCGGCCAGCAGGTGGATGACGTCGGCGACGGCGTGGCCGCGCAGGGTGCCGTCGACCGGCGGGACCAGCCGGACGCGGGAGTACTGCTCGACCTCGGCGACGGCGGAACGGAGCACCTCGGTCATGTCCACCGGGTTGCTCCACTGCCGGCGGGAGACGGCGCCGCCGAGCACGGCGAGGTTCTCGGCGTGGCGGCGGACGCGGGTGGCGAGGTGGTCGACGTGGAAGAGGCCCTTGAGGAGGTCGGGGTCCTCGATCTCGTTCTCCAGCTCGTCCAGGATGGAGATCTCCCGGTGCACCAGGGACTGCAGGCGCCGGGCCAGGTTGACGAAGACCTCCAGCTTCTGTTCGCTGCCGGCCTGGCTGGAGAGCCGGGCGGCCTCGACGACGGCCGCGACGGCGCCGTCGTGGGCGCGGGAGAGGTCGGCGGCGAGCAGTTCGAAGTCGTCGGCGTCGTCCGGCGGGCCGCCGCGCGGCTTGCGCCGGGGCGGGGTCTCACCGCGGCGCAGGGCCTCGACCACGGCGCGCAGATCGCCTTCCCCGCGCGCGGTGCTGCGGCGCAGCGCGTCGACGCGGTCGCGCACGGACCGCGCGGCGCGGCCGGCGGCGACGGCGGCGATGACGACGGCCGCCGCCGCCACCGACACCGCCCCGGCGAGCACGAGCCACAGGACGGGACCGGGCCGTGCGCCGGTGGAACGGACGGTGAACAGCACGGCCGCGCAGGCGCTGAGGGCGACCGCCACGGGCGGCAGCACGGCGAGACGCAGGAGTTGGGGCCGGATGGGGGTCTCGTGCGGCGCGGGGGCGGTACGCGGGGCCGGCCGGCCGTGCCGCCCGCCCTCACGGCGGTCTGCTCGCGCGGCGGGGGCGCGGAGGTGAGACATCGGGGTCCTCGTACTGGTCCGTTGGTCCGTCGGGCGCGGGGTGCCCGCGCACGGCGACGGGCGCCACGCGGGCACGCGACGCCACGCGGGCGTGCGCCATCGCGGTGTCGGCCGGGTGGACCGGGGGATCCGGCCCTACGTCACCCGACGGACACCGACAGTAGTCGCCTGCGCATCATGTGCGGCGGGCAGTCGACAAAGTCCCCCGGGCGACGTCCCGCTCTGGTATGAGACGTCGTACGACAGACCGATAAGCCGGTGAAGGGCTCACTCCGAGAAGGCGACGGAACAGTCGAGACCGATCAGAAATCGTCACCATCGGTGACCGCCCCGGGGGCGGCCGCTGTCGGGCGGAAGGCGCCGGCACAGGCCACGGGAGGCGGCACCTCGTCGGGGCCGAAGCCGCCGGGGCCCGGTCCGGGCCCTCACGGGAGGGCGGGGCCGGAGGAACCGGCATGGGGGGACACCCCCGTTCGGCCTGCCGCCGGAGGCCGCCGGCCTTCGTCCACTCCCCGCGGCGGTCCCCCGTGGCACTGCCGCCGGGTCATGGCGGCACGCCCCGTCACCTCCTACGGAGCGGCGGTCGGTCTAGCGCCGTTCCCGCTCCGGGCGGGACCCGCTCGAAGACGGGCCCCGGCCCCGTCGCGGGGGCTCCCGGGTCAGGGATCCGGAAGCCCTCCTCGTCGGTCCCGCCCCGGTGCCCTCACTCGTGGGGGTGGAGGACGACCTTGGTGTAGCCCTCGACGCGCTTGTCGAACTTCTCGTACGCCGACGGCGCCTGGGCGAGAGGCAGCTCGTGGGAGACGACGAAGCTGGGCCGCGCGCGGCCCGCGACGATCAGGTCGCGCAGGTGCCGGTTGTAGCGCTTGACGTTGCACTGGCCGGTGCCCATCCGCAGCCCCTTCTCGAACATGCGGCCTATGGAGACCATCAGCATGCCGTGCTTGGCCTGCTCGTCCGGTCCGCCCGGGTCCTGCGGGACGTACAGCCCCGGCACGCCCAGCGCGCCTGTCGGCCGGACCGTGTCGACCAGCGAGTTCAGGACGATCGCCGGCTCCTCGCGGCCCTCGCCTCCCGCCTGGGCCTGATAGCCGACGGCGTCGATGCCCTTGTCCGTGCCCTGGCCGTCGGTCTGCTCCTGGATCTGCTCCACCGGGCTGCCCTCGGTGAAGTCGATCGGGACGGCGCCGATCTCCTCGGCCTTCCGCAGCCGCTCGGTCACCCGGTCGACCACGAAGACCTTGCTCGCCCCGCGCAGCAGCGCCGAGTAGGCGGCCATCAGTCCGACCGGGCCGCCGCCGTAGACGGCGACGGTGTCACCGGGGCGCACGTCGGCCAGCTCGTTGCCGTGGTAGCCGGTGGGGAAGATGTCGGCCAGCAGGACGAAGTCGGTCTCGTTGTCGGTGCCCTCGGGGAGCTTCAGGCAGTTGAAGTCCGCGTAGGGCACCTTCACGTACTCGGCCTGGCCGCCCACGTAGGGGCCCATGGCCACGTAGCCGTACGCGCCGCCGGCGAACCCGGGGTTCACGGTCAGGCAGAAGCCCGTGAAGCCGGCCGTGCAGTTCTTGCAGAAGCCGCACGCCACGTTGAAGGGCATGACGACCCGGTCGCCGCGGCTGAGCGACGTCACCCCCTCGCCGACCTCCTCGACGACGCCGAGGTTCTCGTGGCCGAAGACGATTCCCGGCTCGGCGGCGGTCCGGCCCTCGTACATGTGCAGGTCCGAGCCGCAGATGGCGGTGGACGTGACTTTCACGATCACGTCGTTCGGATGCTGGATCCGGGGGTCCTCCACCTGCTCGACGGCCACTTCGTACGGTCCCTTGTACACGACGGCTTGCATCGTCGAGCACCTCCACTGGGCGCACTCGCTCGATCACTCTCGGAAATTTTTGGTTCGAGGGAGCCTCGTCGCCCCCTCGGAAAGAAACCTTGATCCACGCAGCTCGTCCGAGCTTTTGCGACTTTCCTCACTGTCCAGACTGGTCCACGATGCAATGCTTTGCATCCAGGGAAGGCAAATTTCCCTTCCGTGCGACGTGGAAAGGATCAGGAACCGTGACCCGACGTCTCGGCGTGCTGCTCGTCCCGGTCTCCGGGCTGTCCGGCACCAGCTATCCGGTGGGGACCCAGGTGGCCATCCGGGGCACCGGAGCGTCCGTCGACGGCTTCGTCGACGGTGACTGGCTGCCGCTCGCGTGGTGGGAGTTCTCGGACACCCGGCCGGTCGACGCACCCCCCATGTGAGTCCGCCCGGATGCCAGGGGCCGCGGGTCTCCTCCCCGGTGCCCGTCCGGGAGCGGCGCGGACGGCCGGGCGGCACGCCGCCGAACACGCCGCGGTGTCCCCCGGACGTGATGTGCGGGGCGAGGCATCGGCCTGCGGCTGTCCGACGCCGGCGGCCGCGCTGTGCACCGCTCGCGTCGCCGACGGCGTCTCGCGGGGCGCGGTTCCGGTGCCCGGCGCGATCCCCGGGGGCGGGCACGCCGGCCGCTGCGATGCCCCACGCGGGCGCCCGGCCGGCCCGGGCCCGCGCCGGGCGGCACCCGGGTCCCCGTCGCCCCCACCGTCCGGCACCGCCCCGCCCCGCCGTGCGCTGACGCCACGGGGCGGGACCCGGCCGGCGTCGCCATGGCCGCCGCCGGCCGCCACCCGCAGCGGCTCCTGCGAAGTCGGCGACGGCCTGGACCGCCGGATCACCTCACCGGATCCTCTCCGGCCGGCCTCACCGCTCGCCCGCGAGGTCGAGGCCGGCCCTGCTCACGCCGGGCTTCCTCTCGACACCACCGGGGCGCCGCCACGGATGCGCGATCGGGCCGGACACCGCCCGCCACCACGCCTCCGCCGGCAGCTTCCCGGCCGGCTCGAACGGCTCGCCCGGCCGCGGGAAGGCCACCGCCTGCCCCGCCTCCCCGGCCGCGTCCTTCGTCCACTCCCCCGGCTCCGCCCACGCGTGCGGAGCCAGGTTGAAGGTGCCCCAGTGGATCGGCAGCAGCACCCCTCCCGGCTCGCCCCCCTGCAGGTCGAGGTGGGCGCGTATGCCCTCCTCGGGCGTCATGTGGATGTCCGGCCAGAAGTCGGAGTACGCCCCCAGCTGGATCATCGTGGCGTCGAACGGGCCGTGTGCCGCGCCGATGTCCCGGAAGCCGTCGAAGTAGCCGGTGTCGCCGCTGTGGTAGACGCGGTGCTGCTCACCGGCGACGACCCAGGACGCCCAGAGCGTGTGCTGGGTGTTGCGCAGCCCGCGTCCGCAGAAGTGGCGGGCCGGGGTGGCGGTCAGGGTGAGGCCGCCGACGCGCGTCGACTCGTGCCAGTCCAGTTCCCGCAGCCGCCCGGCGGACACGCCCCAGTGCTCGAGGTGGGCGCCGACGCCGAGCGGCACGGCGAACAGGGTGTCCGTCCCGGCCAGCGCCTTGATCGTGGGCATGTCCAGGTGGTCGTAGTGGTCGTGGGAGATGACGACGACGTCGACCGGGCCCAGGGCCGCCAGGGGCACCGGAACCGGGTGCAGCCGCTTGGGACCGGCGAAGGGGAAGGGGGAGCAGCGCTCACCCCACACGGGGTCGAAGAGCACCCGCCGTCCGTCGATCTCGGCGAGCACGCTGGAGTGGCCCGCCCAGGTCAGCCGCAGCCCGGTGGCGGGCGGCCGGGCGAGGTCGGCGAGCGTGGTGGCGTGGACCGGGACCGTGCCGCGCGGGGCACGGCCGAGCCGTGATTCCCGGTCGAAGTAGACCTTGGCGAACTCGCGGGCCGATCCGGAGGGCCGGGTCCGGGCGGCGCCTCCGGGGTTCTGGAAGACCCCGTCGCGGAAGTGCGGCGATCTGCGGATGCGCGCCATGCGCTCACCGCCCGGATCCGCGCCGAAGGCGGCGGGCCGCGGCACGCGGAGCCCGGTGTGGGGGGAACGGGGGGCGGCCACGGTACCTCCTGGGGGAGTGGGTCAGGCTCTCATTGTCGTCCTGTCCGACGTCACCTCGAACGACCGATGTCACATCCGGGTTCCCTCCACCCGTCGTCACTGTGAAGGGCGCTCCCGCCGGAGCGCCCGGAACGGAACGGATCGGCCCGGCCGGCGGACAGACCGACGGACAGACCGACGGACAGGCCGACGGACAGGCCGACGGACAGGAAGGTGGCCCCCATGGCTCGCGTATCCCTCACCCCGCCCCGGACCCTCTTCTTCCGTGTCATGGAGTGGTACTCCCGGCGCACCTACGGCAAGGTCCTCGACCCCGGCAGGGCGCTCGCCCACGATCCGCGCGTGCTCTGGGGCTACCTGCGGTTCGAGCAGTCCGTGGCCAAGTGGGACAGGCTGGACTCCGATCTGAAGGCGCTCGCCGTGATGGCCTCGGCGGCCTCGATCGGCTGCTCCTGGTGCATGGACTTCGGCTACTGGGAGAACGCGGAGCGCGGCATGGACCGGCGCAAGCTCCACGACGTGCCGGTGTGGCGGGAGAGCGACGCCTACACGCCGCTGGAGCGCGACGTCATGGAGTACGCCGAGGCCGTGACGGCGACCCCGCCGACCGTCGGCGACGACCTCGCCGAGCGGTTGCGGACCCGGCTGGGCGAGCCGGCGTTCGTGGAGCTGACGGCCATGATCGCCGGCGAGAACCTGCGTTCCCGCGTCAACGCCGCGCTCGACCTCACCAGTCAGGGCTTCAAGGACTCCTGCGACCTGCCCGGCGCGGGGCGCGCGGGCGCGGGCGCGGGCGCGGCCGCCGCCACTGCGGACCGGACCGACGGGGTCTGAAGCGGCGGCCGTCGCACGTGCGCGCCCTGTATAGGGTGACGGGCGTGGCGAGAGTCCGGTTGAGTGTGGCCCAGCGGCGCGAGGAGCTGCTGCGCGCGGCCGTCGAGCAGATATCGGCGCGGGGCGTGGCGGCGCTGCGGGTCGCCGACGTGGCCGCCGCGCTCGGTGTCAGCAGCGCGTTGGTGCTCTACCACTTCTCGACGAAGGAGAAGCTGGTCGCCGCCGCGTTCGCCCACGCCGCCGAGGACGACCTGGCCCGTCTGCGGGCGTTGCTCGGCCGCCGTACGTCGGCACTTCGCCGGCTGCGCGCGGCCGTGCGGTGGTACGCCCCGACCGGCCAGGCCAAGGGCTGGCGGCTGTGGATCGAGGGCTGGGCGGCGTCGCTGCGCGAGCCCGCGCTGCGGGAGGTCGCGCGGGAGCTGGACCGGGAGTGGAAGGCGGCCATCGCCGAGGTCATCGCGGACGGTGTGGCCGCCGGGGAGTTCCCGTGCCCGGACCCCGACGGCGCCGCCCTGCGGCTGACGGCGCTGCTGGACGGGCTGGCCGTACAGCTGACGTCGTACGAGGGCACGGTGTCCCGGGCCCGTGCGCTGCGGTGGGTGGACGAGGCGCTCGCCCGGGAACTCGGCCTGGACCGGGAGGCGTTGACCACGCCCCGGCGCTGAGGGGCCCGGTCCGCCGGCCGCGGGACGCCCCCGCCCTCAGGCCACCGGAGCGATCCGCATCTTGATGTCGTCCGGCGACAGCGTCCCCTTGGCCGTCACGTGGTCCCCCGAGGACTCGCCGCGCAGCCGGCGCCCGATCCACGGCACCAGGTACTCCCGTGCCCACTGCACGTCGTCCCGCCGGACGTCGAACGTGCCGCGCGGCGGCAGGGGCGGCCAGGGCTGGTCCGGGTCGGCCGGGACGCGCAGGCCGAGGATCTGGCCGGCGCGCAGCGCCACACGGGTGTGGCCCTCGGCCGACAGGTGGAGCCGGTCGGCGTCCCAGGCCCTGCGGTCCTGGACGCTGCGCAGCGACCACAGGTCGAGGACCGGGCAGCCGTAACGGTCGGCGATGGCCCTCACGTGTCCGTTGTAGGTGGCGATCTTGCCGCGCAGGTGCTTGAGGACGGGCACTCCGCGGGTGTCGAAGCCGGTGGTCACCATCACCGTGCCGGCCGCGGCGCTCAGCGCGGCCACCGCCCGCTCGAACCGTTCGGCTACCTCGTCGGGGTCGGTGCCGGGCCGGATGATGTCGTTGCCGCCGGCGCAGAACGAGACCAGGTCCGGCGCGAGTTCGACCGCCCGGGGGACCTGTTCCGCCACGATCTGGTCGAGCAGCCTGCCGCGTACGGCGAGGTTCGTGTACGTGAAGTCGCCCTCGGGGCGCCGGTCGGCGAGCAGTACGGCGAACCGGTCGGCCCAGCCGACGAACGCACCGTCGGGGCCGGGATCGCCGACGCCCTCGGTGAAGCTGTCCCCCAACGCCACGTACGACCCGATCACTGTCCTGCTGTCACTCTTCGAATCGTCTGCCACGTCGGCCCATGATTCACCTTGGAATGTGACCTACGCGACCGTAGGAAGGGGTTGACGGGCGGTGAGAAAGGCCACTCCTAAAGTGTTCGCCAACTCAGGAATAAGCACGGGCCGGTGACGGACGCACCGGAGGCCGGACCCGGGGATCGGGGTCCGGCCTCCGGTGGCGCGGGGACCGCGCGGGAACCGCCGTCAGACGGAGACGCCGTGCGAGCGCAGGTAGGCGATCGGGTCCACGTCGGAGCCGTAGTCCGGCGTGGTGCGGATCTCGAAGTGCAGGTGCGGGCCGGTCACGTTGCCGGTGGCGCCCGAGAGGCCGACCTGCTGGCCCGCCGTCACCGACTGACCGGCGGAGACGGAGAGCGAGGACAGGTGGGCGTACTGGGCGTAGTGGCCGTCGGCGAGCTTGATGACGACCTGGTTGCCGTACGCGCCGCCCCAGCCGGCGGAGACGACCGTGCCCGCGCCGACGGCCTTCAGGGAGGTGCCGGTCGGGACGACGAAGTCGGTGCCGGTGTGGTAACCGCTGGACCACATGCTGCCGGACTGGTGGTAGGGGGTGCCGATGCCGCCGGCCACGGGGGCGGTGTAACCGCCGGTGGCGCCGGCGGACGGGGTGCTCGTGTCCGAGGACTCCGACGCGGAGGACTTCGGCGAGGTGGTCTTCGCGGTGTCCGACGCCTTCTCGGCGGTCTGCGCGGAGGACTTCCCGGCCGGCTTCTCGGCGGACTTCTGCGCGGACGGCGAGGACTTGGCGGTGCCGGTCGCGGCCTTCCGGCCGATCGACAGTTCGAGACCCGGGTGGATGAGCGACGGGTCGGAGCCGACGACCTCGCGGTTGTCCGCGTACAGCTTCTTCCAGCCGCCGTCGACGTGCTGCTCGTCGGCGATCTTCGAGAGGTAGTCGCCGCTCTTCACGACGTAGGTGTGCGAGGCCGGGCCCTTGTCGGCCGACTGCTGCGCACCGGCCGCGACGGACTGTCCGGCGACGGAGTGCGCGGGGGCGGCCTGGGCGGCGGCGGCGCCCATCAGCGGGAGCGCGAGCGCGGCGCCCCCGGTTCCGGCGATGGCGATGGTGCGGGTGAGGCGCTGGGCCTTGGTACGGCGGTGCTTACCCTTCGCGGGCATGGCGGATTCCTCTCCGGCGCCTGCGAGGTGAGCTGTCGGGTGCGGGCTGGAGATGCCCGGCCGCGTCCTGACGCGGCTTTACCCCGAGCCTGTTCCGGGAACCGGAACAGGCGGTCTTACCTGTGGGTCCCCCGCTCCTGCCGTGTACGGGTGGTGGACGAGTGCGGGCTCCGGTCGGCGGCAGGATTAGGCGTCCGTCCGGATCGGTGGTGAACGTAAGGGACCAAGATGCGAACGGACAAGCGAGAGGTTCCCCGGACAGGCGTTCCGCTTGATCCTTTACGGGAACCAGCGGTCACACTCCGTCAATCCTGTGCGCACCCCTTTCCGTAAACCCCCTCGAAAAGCGCCTGAATTACGTGAACATGACCAGCAACGCACGGTCACCTCTATGACGCTGCTCACGAGAGATGCACCAGCTCCCTTTATTTCCTTGCAAGTTGAGGTAAGTCAGGTAATTGGGACAGAAGGCGCATATAGCTCCCATTCGGCCCCGGCGGCTGCCCCGTGGACGACTCGTTGCCGCAGGCAAGGGATGCCGTATCGTCGGCTGGACGCCCGACGGCGAGCAGCGCCGGCGGGGCGGAGTGGGAGGAGCCCCCGTGACGCAGCAGGTCCCGTCGACCGAACCCGAGCTGGCCGGCGTGCGCAACTTCCGGGACGTGGGCGGACTGCCGACCACGGACGGACGGCGCGTGCGCCGGGGAGTGCTGTTCCGCAGCGGCCACCTCGCGCACGCCACCGCGGAGGACGCCGCGTTCCTCGCCTCGTTGGGGCTGCACACGATCTTCGACTTCCGCAACGCCGCCGATCACAAGCTCGAGGGCCCGGACGTCGAGCTGCCGGGCGTGCGCAACGTGAACCTGCCGCTGAGCGACCCGGCCGACGGCGCCGAGTTCTGGACGATGGTCCGCGACGGCGACCTCGACCAGCTGCGCGCGATCCTCGCGGACGACCAGGCCGCGAACCGGATGATCGCCTCCTACCGCAGGATCATCAAGGAGCGCACGGCGGAGCACTCCCGGGTGCTGCACGCGCTCGCCGAGGACAGCGTCCCCGCCCTGATGCACTGCGCGGCCGGCAAGGACCGCGCGGGCCTGTCGATCGCGATCACCCTGCTCGCCCTGGGCGTGGAACGCGACGCCATCGTCGAGGACTACCTGAAGTCGAACGCGACGCACCGCCGCTACAAGGTGCGCCGCAGCGGCTCCGCCGCCTCGGCCTACTCCCCCGAGGTCATGGAGCTGCTCAACCCCCTGTTCGACGCGCGCGCCGAGTACCTGGCGGCGGCCTTCGAGACCGTCGAGGGGACCTGGGGCGGGGTCGACGCCTACCTGGAGAAGGGGCTGGGCGTCACCCCGCGGATCAGGGAGCGGCTGCGCGAGCGGATGCTGGACTGAGCCGCCCGCCCGCGCTCCCGGGCGGCGGCTACTTGGCTCCCACCTCGAACAGCAGGTAGAGGAAGCCCCCGAAGACGTGCCCGAGGACGATGTAGATGAGAAGGCGCACCCACAGGGCGCGCGGGAGCTTGTCCTGCATGGTGCTCATGGCATCTCTCCGGAGGTGTGACGGGTCGGTGTGGCGGCGGGCCCCAGGCACAGCGCCGCCGTCGGGCTCTGCAGCAGGGTGTGGACGAAGAGGAGTTCGAGCCCGTCGGCGTCCTGGGCCGCGATCCGGTGCGGGGTCAGGGAGTCGAAGTGGGCGCTGTCGCCCGGCCCGAGCAGGTGCACGGCGTCCCCGAGGCGCAGCCGCAGCCGGCCCCGCAGGACGTAGAGCCACTCCTCACCGGGGTGGACGCGCACGATGTCGCCCTGCGAGCCGTGCGGCACGCGGACCCGCAGGGCCTGCATCCCGCGGCCGGAACCGCCGGCCTGCCAGTACGTCCAGCCGCCCGCGGCGGTCGGTTCCATGGCCCCGGCCCGCACGACGGCGTCCCGTTCCGCGGCCGTCTCGCCGAGCAGTTCCGAGACGGTCGTACCATAAACGCGGGCGAGCGAGAGCAGCATCGGCAGCGAGGGCTGACGCTGCCCGGTCTCCAGACGGGAGAGGTGGGCGGGCGACAGCCCGGCGGCGCGGGCCGCCGTCTCCAGGGTGAGGGCCGCGCGGCGGCGCAGGGCGCGGAGCTGCGGAGCGACCACGGAGGACACGGCGTCCGCCGGTTCCTCCGACGAGCCGTTCGAGGAGGTCATACCTCCATTCAGCCCGAGTTTTGCCTGTGAGGCAATTTTATTGCCTCACAGGCAAAACTCGGTGGGCCCCGGCGGTCAGCGGTTCGCCACCGCCTGCTTGACCAGCGTCTTTCCGAAGTCCCACATCAAGCCACCGCCGTTGTGCGCCTCCTCCATCACCTCGGTGAAGGCGTCGACGAACCGGTCCGCGTCCGACGCGTCGATGATCAGCGGCGGGATCAGCTTGATCACCTCCAGATGGTCGCCGGACACCTGCGTCAGGATCCGGTGCCGCTGGAGCAACGGCACCACCACCATCTGCGCGAACAGTCCCTTCCGCGCGGCCTGGAGCATCGTCCAGCGGCTGCGCAGCCGCAGCGAACTCGGCCGGCCGAACTCGATGCCGATCATCAGTCCCCGGCCCCGGACCTCGGCGACCAGCTCGTAGCGGTCCACGAGCTCCGTCAGCCGGGAGATGAGCCGCTCCCCCACGGCGGCCGCGTTCGCGACGATCTCCTCGTTCTCCATCACCGACAGCACCGCGAGCCCGGCCGCCATGGCCTGCGCGTTGGACCCGAAGCTCGCCGAGTGCACCAGGACGCGGTCCATGGAGGAGTACACCTTCCGGAAGATCCACTCCTTGCCGAGCGCGGCCCCCACCGGCACGTACCCGCCGGACAGCGCCTTGGCCACGCACACCAGGTCGGGCTCGACGCCGTCCTCGTGCTGGTAGGCGTAGAACCTCCCGGTCCGGCCGAGTCCCGTCTGCACCTCGTCGGCGATCAGCAGGGCCTCGTGCCGGTGCAGCAGCTCCTGCGCGGCGCGCAGATAGCCGGGCGGGGCCTCGTGGACGCCCTTGCCCTGGATCGGCTCCACGATCAGCGCGGCCACGTCCCCCTTGTCCAGCTCGCGGGCGAGGGCGTCCAGGTCGCCGAGGGGCACGGCGGTGTCCGGCAGCAACGGGGCGAAGCCCTCCCGGAACCCCTTCTCGCCGTTGACGGACAGCGAGCCGGTGGTCAGCCCGTGGAAGGCGTGCGTGCAGTACAGGATCCTCGGCCGGCCGGTGGCGTACCGGGCGAACTTCAGCGCCGTCTCGACCGCCTCCGTGCCGCTGTTGCCGAAGAAGACCCGGCTCAGGTGAGGGCTGTACGCCAGCAGCCGCTCGGCCAGCAGTCCGGGCAGCGGCGGACAGTCGAACCGGGTCAGGTCGGCCAGCGAGGCGTCGAGGACGTCGTGCAGGGCCTTGCGGACGACCGGGTGGTGGCGGCCCAGGCCCATCACGCCGAACCCGGCGAGCATGTCCAGGTGGTCGTTGCCCTCCGCGTCCCAGAAGTGCGCGCCCTCGGCCCGCTCGTAGACCTTGTCGAAGCCGATGGTGCGCAGCATGCGCGGCAGTTGGTGGTTGAGGTGCTTCGCGTGCAGCTCGTACCGCTCGGCGCCGCGCTCGGCCAGCAGCGCGCCGAGGTCGAACTCCTTGGTCATTCAGTTCTCTCCTTGCCCAGGCATGACGGTCGCCTCGTCGCCGGCCGCTTCCCGTGCGGCGAGGCTCGCGCCGATCCGACCGGCGATCTCGACCGGGGTGAGGCCGATGTCGGCGAGCACCTCGGCGCGTTTGGCGTGCGCGAGGAACTGCTCCGGGACGCCGAACCTCCGTACGGGCACGTCGACCTCGGCGTCGCCGAGGGCCAGCGCCACCGCGGAGCCGACCCCGGCGGCGCGGCTGTTGTCCTCGACGACGGCCACCAGCCGGTGCCGGGCGGCCAGGGGCGGCAGCGCCGGGTCGACCGGTTTGACCCAACGCGGGTCCACGACGGTGCACCCGATGCCGCGGCCCTCCAGCAGCTCGGCGGCCCGGAGGCAGTCGGGTGCCATCACTCCGACGGCGACGAGCAGCACCTCGGGCCGGTCGGCGGCGTGCAGGACGTCCATCCCGCCGATCCGGTCCACGGCCGGGAGGACCGGTCCGACGGACTCCTTCGGGAAGCGCAGCAGGGTCGGCGCGTCGTCGACGGCGACCGCCTCGCGCAACTGGGCGCGCAGCTGGTCCGCGTCGCGCGGCGCGGCGATGCGCAGTCCCGGGACGACCTGGAGGACGGACATGTCCCACACGCCGTTGTGCGAGGGCCCGTCGACGCCGGTGACGCCCGCCCGGTCCAGGACGAAGGTGACGCCGCAGCGGTGCAGGGCCACGTCCATCAGGAGCTGGTCGAAGGCGCGGTTGAGGAAGGTGGCGTAGACGGCGACGACGGGGTGCAGTCCGCCCGTCGCGAGGCCGGCGGCGGAGACGGCCGCGTGCTGCTCGGCGATGCCGACGTCCCAGACCCGGTCGGGGAACCGCTCGGCGAAGGGGGCGAGGCCGACCGGGCGCAGCATGGCCGCGGTGACGGCCACGACGTCGTCGCGTTCCGCGCCGATCCGCACCATCTCCTCGCCGAACACGGAGGTCCAGGACGGCCCGTCCGAGGGACCGAGCGGCGCACAGGTCAGCGGGTCCATCACGCCGACCGTGTGGAAGTGGTCCTCCTCGTCGCGCAGGGCGGGCTCGTAGCCGCGGCCCTTCTCGGTGAGGCAGTGCACCAGCACCGGGCCGTGGAAGCGCTTGGCGCGCCGCAGCGCCGACTCGACGGCCCCGATGTCGTGTCCGTCGATCGGGCCGACGTACTTGAGTCCGAGGTCCTCGAAGAGTCCCTGCGGGGCGAAGGCGTCCTTGAAGCCCTTCTTGGCGCCGTGCAGGGCCTCGTAGACGGTGCGGCCGACCACGGGCGTGCGCTGGAGCAGCTCCTTGCCCCGGGCCAGCACCCGCTCGTAGCCGTCGGTGGTGCGCAGCGTCGCCAGGTGGTCGGCGAGGCCGCCGATGGTCGGCGCGTAGGAGCGTTCGTTGTCGTTGACGACGATGATCAGCGGCCGGTCCTTGGCGGCCGCGATGTTGTTCAGCGCCTCCCAGGCCATGCCGCCGGTGAGCGCGCCGTCGCCGACGACGGCGACGACGTGTCCCCGCTCCCCCCGGACCCGGCGGGCCTTGGCGAGGCCGTCGGCCCAGCCGAGCGCGGTGGAGGCGTGGCTGTTCTCGACGACGTCGTGCTCGGACTCCTCGCGCGAGGGGTAGCCGGACAGCCCGCCCTTGCCGCGCAGCTTGGAGAAGTCCTGACGTCCGGTCAGCAGCTTGTGCACGTAACTCTGGTGGCCGGTGTCCCACAGGATGCGGTCGGCCGGTGACTCGAGGACCCGGTGCAGGGCGACGGTGAGTTCCACCACGCCGAGATTGGGGCCGAGGTGACCGCCGGTACGGGCGACGGCGTGCACCAGGAAATCGCGTATCTCGTCGGACAGTTCGCCGAGTTCCGCCTCGGACAACGCCTTCAGGTCGCGTGGTCCCCGGATGTTCTCCAGAATCGTCACGCTCGGGCCCCCTTCGGTCGGTGCTGTTCAGCTCACGGTGACGGCCGGCTCCCCCGACGCGCCGTCCTTCTCCATCTGTTCGGCGATCTTCATGGCCTCCTCGATGAGGGTCTCCACGATCTTGGACTCGGGCACGGTCTTGATGACCTCGCCCTTGACGAAGATCTGGCCCTTGCCGTTGCCGGAGGCGACGCCGAGGTCGGCCTCACGGGCCTCACCGGGACCGTTGACGACACAGCCCATGACGGCCACGCGCAGCGGCACCTCCATGCCCTCCAGACCGGCCGTGACCTCCTCGGCCAGCTTGTAGACGTCCACCTGCGCACGGCCGCAGGACGGGCAGGAGACGATCTCCAGGCCCCTCTGACGCAGGTTCAGCGACTCCAGGATCTGGATGCCGACCTTGATCTCCTCGACCGGCGGCGCGGACAGGGAGACGCGGATGGTGTCGCCGATGCCCTGGGAGAGCAGGGCGCCGAAGGCCACGGCCGACTTGATGGTGCCCTGGAAGGCGGGACCGGCCTCGGTGACGCCGAGGTGCAGGGGGTAGTCGCACTGGGCGGCGAGCTGACGGTAGGCCTCGACCATGATCACCGGGTCGTTGTGCTTGACGGAGATCTTGATGTCCCGGAAGCCGTGCTCCTCGAAGAGGGACGCCTCCCACAGGGCGGACTCGGCGAGCGCCTCGGGGGTCGCCCTGCCGTACTTCTGGAGCAGGCGCCGGTCGAGGGAGCCCGCGTTCACGCCGATGCGGATCGGGGTGCCGTGGTCCTT
>NZ_JBVHWR010000016.1:0-151387 GCF_055564355.1 Streptomyces sp. NPDC029152
ACGATCTGGCAGCCCGAGGCCGTCAGCTCGGCGATCTGCTGGAGGGTCGCGCCGATGTCGGACGTACGGGTCGTCGTCATCGACTGCACCGACACGGGAGCGTCACCGCCGACCGCCACGGAGCCGACCTGGATCTGCCGGCTCTTCCGGCGCACGGCGAGCGTGGTCGGAACGGACGGCATGCCGAGAGAAATCGCAGTCATCTGCTGTGCAACCCCAAGTCTTGGATCAAGATCCGGCCCCGGTCAGCGACGGGCTCCGACCCTCGAGATTACGACACGGTCCCGAGCCCCGGCACACGGCGTGGGGCGAAACCACCCGATGGCTCCGATCCTGCCCGTCACGTGCGTGAAGCCCGGTCCGGAAGGACATGCTCTCCGGATCGGGCTTCACGCCGGGCCGTGGGGACGTCAGCTGATCCGTACCGGATTGACGACGTCCGCCACCAGGACGAGCAGGGTGAAGCAGACGAACACGCCCGCCACCACGTACGCCACCGGCATCAGCTTCGCCACGTCGAACGGGCCGGGGTCGGGCCGGCGCAGCACCTTGGCCGTGCTCCGGCGCAGCGACTCCCACAGCGCGCCCGCGATGTGTCCGCCGTCGAGCGGCAGCAGCGGGAGCATGTTGAACAGGAACAGGGAGAGGTTGAAGCCGGCGACCAGCATGACGAACATGGCCAGCTGCTGGGTGGGCGGTATGTCCAGCGTGGCGATCTCGCCGCCGACCCGGGCGGCGCCGACGACGCCCATCGGGGAGTCGGCCTCGCGGGGCCCGTCGCCGAAGGCGGCGTCCCAGAGGGCGGGGATCTTGCCGGGCAGGGCGGCGAGGGAGTCGACGGCGTCGCCGATGCGGTCGCCCATCCAGGTCACCGACTGTCCGAAGTCCTGTTTCACCACGCCGGTGGCGGCGCTGAAGCCGAGGAAGCCGGCGGTGACGTACTCGCCCTGGACGATCTGTCCGTGGGAGTCCTTCTTGGCGACCTTGTTGGTGGCGATGTGGGCGTGGAGCGTGACCTCCCGGCCGCCGCGCTCGACGACGACCGGCACGTCCTCGCCGGGGTTGGCGCGGATCAGGTCGGACAGCTCGTCCCAGTCGTCGGTGCGCACGCCGTCGAAGGAGACGATCTTGTCGCCCGGCTTCAGGCCCGCCGCCGCGGCCGGTGAGGCCGGGTCGGACCTGGTGCAGTCGTCGCGGTTCTCGCTCTGGGAGATCACGCACTGGGAGACGGAGCCGACGGTGGTGGTCTGCTGCGAGATGCCGAATCCCATCAGGACCGTGAGGAACAGCACCACCGCGAGGATCAGGTTCATGAACGGGCCGGCGAACATGACGATGACCCGTTTCCACGGCTTGCGCGTGTAGAACAGGCGCTTCTCGTCGCCGGGCTGGAGTTCCTCGAAGGCCGCCGAGCGGGCGTCCTCGATCATGCCGCGCCAGGGCGAGGTGGAGCGGGCCTCCATCCGGCCGTCGGGACCGGGCGGGAACATGCCGATCATGCGGATGTAGCCGCCGAACGGGATGGCCTTGACGCCGTACTCGGTGTCGCCCTTCTTCTTCGAGAAGAGCGTCGGTCCGAAGCCCACCATGTACTGCGGCACGCGGATGCCGAACATCTTGGCCGTGGAGAGGTGGCCCAGCTCGTGCCAGGCGATGGAGAACAGCAGGCCGACCGCGAAGAGGACTATGCCGAGGATGAACATCAGGGTCGTCATGCACGGGCCTCCGCCGTCTGTGCCGCCAGTTCCCGGGCCCGGGCGCGGGCCCAGGTCTCCGCTTCGAGGACGTCCGCGACGGTGAGCGAGGTTCCCGTACGGGGGGTGCCGTGCTCCTCGACCACCCGCGTGACGGTCTCCATGATCCCGAGATACGGCAGCCCGCCGCGGCGGAACGCCTCGACGCACTCCTCGTTGGCGGCATTGAACACCGCCGGGGCCGTGCCCGCGAGCTGTCCGACGTGCCGGGCCAGGTCCACCGAGGGGAAGGCCTCGTTGTCGAGGGGGAAGAACTCCCAGGTCGAGGCCTTGCTCCAGTCGAAGGCGGGGGCGGCGTCGGGGACGCGTTCGGGCCAGCCGAGGCCGATGGCGATGGGCCCGCGCATGTCGGGGGGCGTCGCCTGCGCCAGGGTCGATCCGTCCGTGAATTCCACCATCGAGTGAACGTACGACTGGGGATGTACGACGACCTCGATGCGGTCGAAGGGAATGTCGTAGAGCAGGTGCGCCTCGATGACCTCCAGGCCCTTGTTGACGAGGGTCGCGGAGTTGATCGTGATCACCGGGCCCATGGCCCAGGTGGGGTGGGCGAGGGCGTCCTCGACGGTGACGCCCGCCAGCTGCTCCTTGGTGCGGCCGCGGAAGGGGCCGCCGGAGGCGGTGACGACCAGTTTGCGCACGTCGGCGCGGGTGCCGGCGGCGAGCGCCTGGAAGAGGGCGGCGTGCTCGGAGTCGACCGGGACGATCTGCCCGGGCTTGGCGAGGGCCTTGACCAGCGGGCCGCCGACGATGAGCGACTCCTTGTTGGCGAGCGCGAGGGTGCGGCCCGCCTCCAGGGCGGCCAAGGTCGGGGCGAGGCCGATGGAGCCGGTGATGCCGTTGAGGACGGTGTGGCAGTCGGAGGCGGCGAGCCGCGTGGCCGCGTCCGGTCCGGCGAGGATCTCGGGAAGCGGCTCCTCGGTGCCGTACTGCGCGCGGAGCGCCTCGCGCAGCGCCGGTACGACGTCCTCGCGGGCCACGGCGACGGTCCGTGCCTTCAGGCGGTACGCCTGCTCGGCGAGGAGGGCGACCCGGCCGCCGTTGGCGGACAGGGCGGTGACCCGGAAGCGGTCCGGATTGCGCAGCACGAGGTCGATGGCCTGGGTCCCGATCGACCCGGTGGACCCGAGGATCACCACGTCCTTCGGGCCGTCGCCCGCCACCGGGTCGTGGACGAGGTGCGGGTCGGCGAGGGGGGCTGGACTGTCGCTCATTCCCCCATTGTGGCCGCAACCGCCCTCCGGGAGGACAGCGCGTCCCCCGGGCGGATGTCGTGCGGGGCCGCCGCGGCCGGGCCCCGCCGTCGCCGCGCGGGAGGCGGCGGCGGGGCCCGGGTGCCGGCGGATGTGTCAGGGGATGGGGCGGTGGACGTTCTGCCGGGTGCTCGGCCCCGGCGTCGCATCCGCGATCCAGGGGCCCTGGCCCGACGGGTCGACGACGCCCTCCTCCAGCCATGCGTAGGCGCCGCCCAGGACGCCCTTGACGACCTTGCGGTCGAGGTCGTCGGTGTTGGTCCACAGGCGGCCGAAGAGTTCCTCGACGCGGATGCGGGCCTGGCGGCAGAAGGCGTCGGCGAGCTGGTAGGCCTCGCGGCCGTGGTCGCCCCGCGCGCGCAGGTGCTCGGCGCGGACGCAGGCGGCGCTCATGGCGAACAGCTCGGCGCCGATGTCGACGACGCGGCCCAGGAAGCCCTGCTTGGTCTCCATCCGGCCCTGCCAGCGGGACATGGCGTAGAAGGTGGAGCGGGCGAGCTTGCGGGCGGTGCGTTCGACGTACCGCAGGTGTCCGGAGAGGTCGACGTGGCCGGTGGGGTGGAAGTCGGCGTAGGAGCGCGGGAGCTGCCCCGGTCCGGCGACCAGTTTCGGCAGCCACTTGGCGTAGAAGACGCCCGCCTGGGCGCCCGCCCTCGCCTTGTCGGACAGGGACTTGTCCGGGTCGATCAGGTCGCCGGCGACCGAGAGGTGGGCGTCGACGGCCTCGCGGGCGATCAGCAGGTGCATGATCTCGGTGGAGCCCTCGAAGATGCGGTTGATCCGCAGGTCGCGCAGGAGCTGCTCGGCGGGTACCGCGCGCTCGCCGCGGGCTTCGAGGGAGGCCGCGGTCTCGAAGCCCCGTCCGCCGCGGATCTGGACCAGCTCGTCGGCCATCAACCAGGCCATCTCGGAGCCGTAGAGCTTGGCGAGGGCGGCCTCGATGCGGATGTCGTTGCGGTCCTCGTCGGCCATCTGGGAGGAGAGGTCGAGGACGGCCTCCAGGGCGAAGGTGGTGGCCGCGATGAAGGAGATCTTGGCGCCGACCGCCTCGTGCAGCGCGACCGGCTTGCCCCACTGCTCGCGCGCCGCCGACCACTCGCGGGCGATCTTCAGGCACCACTTGCCGGCGCCGACGCACATGGCGGGCAGCGAGAGGCGGCCGGTGTTGAGGGTGGTCAGGGCGATCTTGAGGCCGGAGCCCTCGGGGCCGATGCGGTTCGCGGCGGGGACGCGGACCCGGTGGAAGCGGGTGACGCCGTTCTCCAGGCCGCGCAGGCCCATGAAGGCGTTGCGGTTCTCGACGGTGACGCCCTCGGAGGCGGCCTCCACGACGAAGGCGGTGATGCCGCCCTTGTGGCCCTCGGACTTCGGCACGCGGGCCATGACGACGAGCAGGTCGGCGACGACGCCGTTGGTCGTCCAGAGCTTCACGCCGTCGAGCACGTAGTCGTCGCCGTCCGGTACCGCCGCGGTCGCGAGGCGGGCCGGGTCGGAGCCCACGTCCGGCTCGGTCAGCAGGAACGCCGAGATGTCCGTGCGGGCGCAGCGCGGCAGGAACGTGTCCTTCTGCTCCTGGGTGCCGAACATCTTCAGCGGCTGCGGCACGCCGATCGACTGGTGGGCGGAGAGCAGCGCGCCGATCGCCGGACTCGCGGATCCGACCAGCGCGAGGGCCTTGTTGTAGTAGACCTGGGTGAGGCCGAGGCCGCCGTACTTGGTGTCGATCTTCATGCCGAAGGCGCCCAGCTCCTTCAGCCCCGTGATCACCTCGTCGGGGATCCGCGCGTCGCGTTCGATGACGGACCCGTCGATCTTCGTCTCGCAGAAGTCGCGGAGCTTGGCGAGGAACTCCTCGCCGCGCTGGACCTCCTCGTCGGCCGGGACCGGGTGGGGATGGAGGAGGTCGAGGCGGAAGCGGCCGAGGAACAGCTCCTTGGCGAAGCTGGGCTTGCGCCAGTCCTGTTCCCGGGCAGCCTCCGCCACCTGGCGGGCCTCACGTTCGGAGACGGTGGGTCGGGAGGGAGGGGTGGGTGGAGCGGACATGAGGCTCACCTCGCCGCGAATCGGCATCGAAGGGAGGTACGACCGTGAAGTCCCCGATCGGCGAACTCGCGGGCGTACGGTACTAGTCGGTGCTACCCGATCGTGTCTACCCGTTCCGGGGCGGGCCCACCACCCTTCGTGCGGCCGTTCGGCCGATGACCGCGGACGCGAGAGGATGGGCGGGAGGCCGGGGAGACACTGGGGAGGAAAGACACTGTCGAAGCGCTTCGACAGCCTATGGACACCCACTCCTGCTGGAGCTACTGTCGAACCACCCTCACCCACCTATGCCCACCCTGTGCGCTGTCGAAGCGCTTCACAAAACTTGGAGAGCTGGATGGTCACCCTCGCCGAGGTCGCCCAGCACGCCGGAGTCTCGGCGAGCACGGTGAGCTATGTCCTCAGCGGCAAGCGGTCCATCTCCACCACCACCCGGCAGCGGGTCGAGGAGAGCATCCGGACGCTCGGCTACCACCCGAACGCCGGCGCCCGCGCCCTGGCCAGCAGCAGGTCGAACATCATCGCGCTGATGATCCCGCTGCGCACCGACATGTACGTGCCGGTGATGATGGAGATCGCCGTCGCGGTCGCGACCAGCGCACGCGCCCACGGGTACGACATCCTGCTGCTCACGGGCGAGGAGGGACCCGACGCGGTGCGCCGCGTCACCGGCAGCGGCCTCGCCGACGCGATGATCCTCATGGACGTCGAACTGGACGACGAGCGGCTGCCGTTGCTGCGCGGCACCGACCAGCCCTCCGTGCTGATCGGCCTGCCCGCCGACACCACCGGTCTGACCTGCGTCGACCTCGACTTCCGGGCGACCGGTGCGCTGTGCGTGGAGCACCTGGCGTCACTGGGGCACCGTGACATCGCCGTCATCGGCGAGGCGCCCGCCGTCTACGAGCGGCACACCGGCTTCGCCGAGCGCACCCTCGACGGGCTGCGCACCCGCGCGCGCGAGCTGGGGCTGCGGCTGCTGCACCGCCCGTGCGAGGGCGGCTACGACGCGATGTCCGCGACCCTCGCCCGCGTCTTCGACGAGCGCCCGGGGACCACCGGGTTCGTCGTCCAGAACGAGTCGGCGGTCGAGCCGCTGCTCGCGCTGCTGCGTCAGCAGGGCCGGGCCGTGCCCGAGGACGTGTCGGTGGTCGCGGTCTGCCCCGAGCAGGTCGCCGTCCAGGCCTCGGTGCGGCTGACCTCGGTCGCCGTGCCGGCGCAGGAGATGGGCCGGCACGCCGTGGAGCAGCTCGTCGCCAAGCTCGAGGGGCGCGGCAGCGAGGAGGTCGTGCTGCTCGCGCCGGAACTGACGGTGCGGGCGAGCTCGGGGCCGGCGCCGGTCCGGCCGTAGGGGCGACTGCCGGACGTGGTGCGCGAGGCCACCGGCGGGGACTGCCGGTGCCGCGGCCGCTGTTCCTGGAGGTCCCGGCGCCCCGGCCGCGTGGGGCGTGGACGACGCCTGCCTCTCCGGCCGGGACCCGCCGGTCGCGCGGGGAACGCGGGGAACGCGGGGAGGGGCCGGTCCCCGGCGGGACCGGCCCCCGGCCGTGGCGCGGTGGGTCAGCCACCGCTGACCGTGAGGGTGTCGGTGCGGAAGTCGAGGCCGCCGGCGGACGAGGTGATCTCGTAGCCGAACTGCACGTCACCGATGGTCTCGTTGCCCATCCAGCCCTTGGTGTCCTTGATCCACCTCAGGATGGGCAGGATGTCGACCGTGCCGGCGCTGGAGTCCGAGGTGCGCAGGAACGAGAACACCTCGTTGGCGCCGTTGTTCCCCTTGTAGACGTTCCAGGAGTGGCCGCCGAGGGTCACCGAGCCCTGCGAGGTGCCGAGCGGGCCCACGGCGCCGTTGTGGTTGACCCAGAGCATGATCTCGTAGTCGTGGTCCGTGTCCCAGATGTCGTACGACGTGTTGTACGCGCCGGTCGACGGGACCGTGACCCTGTAGCTGCTGGTGAGCGAGGAGAGGGAGGCGATCGGTTTGCCGATCGTCTTCTTGGCGTTCGGGTACGACTTGATGCCGCCGGTGTTCGGGTGGTCGGCCCAGACGCCCCAGTCGGTGCCGGAGTTGGCCCAGACGCACTGGCTGCCGGCGCCGGAGCCCCAGATGTTGTTGTAGAGGGTGTAGCCGTTCAGGCTCGTGTTGCCCCACCGGTCGCAGGAGTTCCAGACGGCGGCCTGGGCGGGGGCGGAGGCGAGGCCGACGGTGGCGCCGAGCGCGAGGGCCGGGGCCAGGAGAGCGGTCAGGGTGCGCGTGCGTGGTGCCATGGCTTTTCCTTCCGTGGGTGGGGGGGAGGTGCGCCGGTGCTACCGCGCCTTGACGCTGAGGACGCGGTCCTCCCCGGCGACGAGGTCGAGCGGCTCGGCGCCGGTGGGGGTCCTGAGGTCGACGCGCCGGGTGCGGCCCGGGCGCACCACGGCCGTCGCGGTGCCGTCGGCCGACCAGGTGAGGTCGAGTGCCGCCCCGAACCGGGTGCGTACACCCTCGAGCCGGCCCTCGGGGCAGATCGCCGGGAGTGCCGGGAACAGGACGAGCCGGCCGGGGGTGGACTGCACGAGCATCTCGATGAGCACGGCCGGGAGGGCGTGCGCGGCGTCGGCGTTGTAGACGTCGCGGCGGGGGTAGTGCGCGCTCATCAGGGACGCGTGGAAGTAGTCGCCGTCGAGCACCCGGCCCAGCGCGTGGGCGACCCGGGCGCCGTCCCCGAGCCGGGCGGCGACCAGGGCGTGGTGGAGGTGGCCGTGGGCCGAGTCGTTCTCGGCGCCCCGCAGGGCGAGGGCGCGGTGGGCGGCCTCGGCGAGGCCGGGGGTGTCGTGAGGGGTGATCTCTTCCAGCGGCCAGACGCCGTAGAGGTGGCTGAGGTGGCGGTGGTCGTAGGTGTCCTCCAGACCGGGCCGGGCCCACTCGGCGAGGGCTCCGTCGGCGTTGATCCGGTGCGGCGGGAGCCGGTCGGCTAGGGCGCGCCAGCGGTCGGCGTGCTCGGGGTGGTGGTCGGCGGCGGTGCGCAGGGCGTGCCGGGCGGCGGAGAGGTCCATGGCCGCGTTCACCGTCCCCCAGCTCGCGTTCGCGGGGCGGTTCTCGGGCGAGTAGGAGGGGACGACGGCGAGCCGGCCGTCGCCGTCGGTGCGGGTGAGGAAGTCCTCGTAGAACAGGGCGGCTTCGGCGAGCGCGGCGACGGTGCGCGGGTCGCGGGTGCCGTGGGTCTCGTCGTGGTCGACGAGGGGCTTGAGCAGCCAGTCGGCGCCGGCCGTCCACAGGTGCAGGGGGTACTCGCGGCTGAAGTGGTACGTGTGCCCGGACTCGCCGTCGGTGTGGGAGGGCGCGACGATGCCGCGGGTGCCGAAGACCTCGCGGGCGTTGTCCCGCCAGTCGGGCAGCTGGCGGTGGACCAGGGCCGCGTGCGCCTCGGTGACCTCGGGCAGGGCGGCCGCGGCGGCGGAGGCGGTCTGGAGGTTGAGGTTGGCGTTGGTGGTGAACGCCCCGGACCAGGCGGTGTTCCAGTCGCCGGTCCACAGGCCGGTCAGGCGGGGCGGGAGCAGGCCGCTGGCCGACAGGAGGTGGTAGCGGCCGGCGGCGAAGAGGCGCTCCAGGAGGGCCGCGCTGCGGGGCCGCTCCAGCAGGGCCGAGCCCGGCAGGGCGCGTTCGGCGGGGTCGGCGGCGAGGTCGAGGGTGACGCGGTCGTAGGCGGTGCGGTGCGCGGCGAGGTGGCGGAGCAGGAGGGCGTCGTACGGCGTGCCGGCCGGTGCGTCGTGGGACGTGCGCTCCGGTGCGCCGTCCGAGGGCCCGTCCGGTCCCCCGGGGAAGCCCCCGTCCGCCAGGTCGCGCAGGGCGCGGCCCTCGGCGGTCACGTCCAGTTCCCCGGTGTGCCGGCGTACCCGGGTGAGGAGCAGCACCTCCGTGGCGTCCTCGACGAGCACGCCCGGCGGGACCAGTTTCGTGGTGCCGCCGGTGACGGTGACCAGGGTGACGCCGGTGTACGCCAGGTCGCTGCCGGGGTAGCGGGCACGCAGGCTGAGCAGGGCGCCCTCGAAGGTGAGGACGACGCCGTGGCCGACGCCCAGACCGGCGGGGGCGCCGGGGAGGCGGGGGTCGAGGGAGATGTCGAGGGTGAGGTGCGGGGCGGTGACGCGCTGGACGATCACGTCGTCGGCGCGGGAGACGAAGAGCCTGCTGGTCCAGGCGGAGCGGGTGGCGGTCGTCTCGCCGGTGGTGAAGTCGACGGAGCGGCGGTAGGGGTGGCCGGTGGCGTCGGAGGGCCTTTTCAGCCGGATCTGGAACGCCGGGTGGAAGGGGCGCACCCATTGCAGCGGACGGCCGTCCGTGAACTCCTCGGCGGCGGTCGTGTCGCCCGCCAGCAGGCGGTCCTGGAGCGCGGGGAGCTCGGCGGCGAGCCGGGGCGGCCGGCGGTGTTCGTCGTCGCCGTCCGGACGGACGAGGGTGTGGTGGGTGACGACGACGCGGTCGGCCCGCGGATCGCCGAACACCAGGGCGCCGTGGTGCCCGTTGCCGCTGAGGAAGGCGTCCTCCCAGCGGGCGGCGGGCTCGGGCTCCCAGGTGCCGTGCACGGGCCCGCCGGTCATGAGGCCTGCCCGGCCAGGACCGCCACGCCGTGGCGGCCGAGGGTGACGCGGTCGGTGACGGCCGCCTCGGTCAGCAGGTCGCGGTGGGTGCCGGGGACGCCGACGGTGACCGGCTCGCGGCCGTGGTTGAGGAGGAACAGCAGGCCGCCGCGGCGTACCGCCTCGACCCCGGCCGGGAGGCCGTCGAGCACCGGGCGGGCGCCCGCGTCGGCGGCGGCGCGGGCGAGCAGGCCGCGCAGCGCCTCCGGTTCCGGGAGGGTCGAGACGTACCAGGCGCGGCCCTTGCGCAGGACGGCCGGCAGCCCGTCCAGCTCGCCGCCCTTGTACGCGAGCGTCTCGTCGGCGGTGCCGTCGGGCTCGATCTCCTCCGACCACAGTGAGCCCCGAAAGCCGTCGCAGGCCGCCGTCCCGTCCGTCTCCAGGGGCCACCACTCGTGCAGGGTGCGGATGCCGAACAGGTCGCGCAGCCGGGCGTCCATGCCGCCGTCCCTGATCCGGTCGTCCTGGTCGGCGACGCCGGTGAGGAAGCCGCAGACGAGGGTGCCGCCGCGGTGGACGTGGGCGAGGAGGTTGTCGACCGCCGCGTCGGTGAGGGCGTAGAGCTGGGGCACGACGACCACCCGGTAGGGGGTGAGGTCGTGCTCGGGGTGGGCGAAGTCGGTGGTGAGGTGGGCCTCCCACAGGGCCCGGTGCCAGGCCTGCAGGACGTCCGGGTAGCCGAAGCGGGTGGAGGGGCGCCCTTCCTGGTCGCCGGCCCACCAGGAGTGCCAGTCGTGCAGGACGGCGACGTCGGCGGTGATCCGGGTGCCCGCCACGTGCGGGCCGAGCTTCGCGAGGTCGGCGCCGAGCCGTCTGACCTCCTGGTACGTACGGCCCTGCTCCCCCGCGTGGCCGATCATGCCGGAGTGGAACTTCTCCGCGCCCTGCCTCGACTGGCGCCACTGGAAGTAGCAGACGGCGTCCGCGCCGCGCGCCACGGCCTGGAGGGACCACAGGCGGTTCAGGCCACGCGGTTTGGGGTGGTTCGCGCCGCGCCAGTTGACCGGTCCGGCCGCCTGCTCCATGAGCATCCACGGGCCGCGCGCCTGCGAGCGGGTCATGTCCTGGACCAGGGCGCCGTGCTGGGCGCCTTGGGGGTCGCGCGGATCGGGGTAGAGGTCGACGGAGACGACGTCCTCCTCCTCGGCCCAGCGCCAGGCGTCCTGACCGTGCCACAGCGGCATGAAGTTGGTGGTGACCGGGATGTGCGGGGTGTGGCGGCGGACGATGTCCCGTTCGGCGGTGAAGCACTCCAGGAGCATGTCGGAGGTGAAGCGGCGGAAGTCCAGGACCTGGGCGGGGTTCTTCAGGTAGTGGGTGCGGCGGGCCGGGAGGATCTCCTCCCAGTCGCCGTAGCCCTGGCTCCAGAAGGCGGTGCCCCAGGCGGTGTTGAGGGCGTCGAGGGTTTTGTACCTGTGCCGGAGCCAGCGGCGGAAGCGGGCGGCGGCCTCCTCGCCGTGGTCGAAGGTGCAGTACTCGTTGTTGATGTGCCACATCGTGAGGGCCGGGTGGCCGGCGTAGCGGGCGGCCAGGGCCTCGGTGACGGCGGCGGCGTGGCGGCGGTAGGTGGCGCTGGAGTGCGAGAAGTGCTGCCGGCCGCCCCACCACTCGGTGCGGCCGTCCTCGTCGCGGGGCAGGGTGTCCGGGTGGAGGCGTCCGAGCCAGGGCGGGGGCGAGGAGGTGGGGGTGGCGAGGACGACGCCGATGCCGTGCGCGTGCATCAGGTCCATGAGGCGGTCCAGCCAGGCGAAGTCGCGCGCGCCGGGCCGGGGTTCGAGCCTCGACCAGGAGAAGACGCCGAGGGTGACGGTGTTGACGCCGGCGTCCTTCATCAGGCGGACGTCCTCGTGCCAGGTCTCCTCGGGCCACTGCTCGGGGTTGTAGTCGCCCCCGAAGAGGATGCGGTGACGGGTGGTGTCCGCGAGGCTCGGCATCACGCGGGCTCCCCGTACCGGATGCCGCGCCCGTCGGTGGCGAGGTGGACGCGGCCGTGGACGCGCGGGTCGCCGGTGACGGTCTCGCCGGTCCCTCCCCCCTGGTGCCGGTCGTCGTCGATCCGCGGCCGGGTCCGCGCCTCGTCGTCGGGGCGGTGGACGGCGGTGACGGCCGGCGCGGCGCCGGCCGCGGCGCCGCCCAGGACCGCACGTCCGCCCAAGTGGGATGCGCACATGACATACCTCGTTCTGCAAGGGACGGGAAGTGGGGGACGCAAGGGGCGCGGGGCCGTTCCGGTGCGCGGCTCCGCCGCGGGGGCGCGGTCAGCCACGTCGGCGCGCCGGCCGGGGGACCGCACAGGCCTTGTGGGACCTCACCCCTTCACCGCCCCCGTCAGCATTCCCTTCTTGAAGTGGCGCTGGACGAACGGCGACAGCACCGCGACGGGCAGCAGGGCCATGACCATGACGGCCATCTGGACGGCCAGGCCGGACAGTTCGCCGGTCTTGATCGCCTGGCCGAGACCGACCGGCGCCTCCTGCTTCTGCACGAGCTGGATCATGACGTTCTGCAGGGGCAGCATGTCCTGGTCGTTGAGGTACAGGGAGGCGTTGAACCAGGCGCTCCAGTAGCCGACGGCGTAGAAGAGGGTGATCACCGCGACGACCGCGCGGGACAGGGGCAGGACGATCTGCCACAGGATGCGCAGGTCTCCGGCGCCGTCGATGCGGGCGCTGTCGACCAGTTCCTGCGAGATGCCCATGAAGAAGCCGCGCAGCACCAGGATGTTGAAGACGCTGATCGCGCTGGGAAGGATCAGCGCGAGGTAGCTGTCCGTCAGGCCGAGGGACTGCACCAGCAGGTAGGTGGGGATGAGTCCCGCGCTGAAGAACATCGTGGCCAGCAGCAGCATGAGGATCCAGCGGTGGCCCAGCGAGCCGCTGCGGGACAGCCCGTAGGCGCACAGCACCGACACCGCCATCGAGAACAGGGTGCCGACCAGGGTGATGCCGATGCTCACGAGTGCGGCCCGGGTGACCTGGCCGCCGCTGAGGAGTTCCTGGTAGGCGACGAAGGTGATGTCCTTCGGGATCATCACCAGCCCGCCGGCCTCGTCGATGGCCCTGCGCGAGGAGAGGCTGGTGACGACGACGATCCACAGCGGGAACAGGATGCCCAGGCAGGCCAGGAGCAGGACGAGGCCCTTGCCGGCGAGCCCGGCCCGGCTGGGCTCCTCCTCCCACACCGGCCGGGGCGGGGCCGCCCACCGGCCCGGTGTGCGCGCGGGTTCGTCGATCACCGTGGTCGTTCCGTGAACGGTGGTCACTTCTTGTACACCCCCTGCTCGCCCATGAGGTGGGCCACCTTGTTCGCCATGAGGACCAGACCGAGGCTGATGACGCCCTTGACGAGTCCGGCGGCGGCCGCGTAGCCGAAGTCCTGGTTGCGGACGCCGTTCCACCACACGAAGGTGTCGAGGACCTCCGAGGCCCCCGGTCCGACGGCGTCGCGTTGCAGCAGGATCTGTTCGAAGCCGACCGTCAGGGCGTCGCCGACGCGCAGCACCAGCAGCAGGGCGATCACCGGACGCAGCGCGGGCAGCGTGACGTGCCACATGCGGCGCCAGCGGTTCGCGCCGTCCATCGCGGCGGCCTCGTACAGGTCGGGGCTGACCGAGGCGAGTGCGGCGAGGAAGACGATGATCCCCCAGCCGGCGTCCTTCCAGACGCTCTGCGCGGTGACCAGGAACTTGAAGGTGTCCGGGTCGGTCATGAGGCTGAGCCCGTCGTACCCGTGGTCGCGCAGCAGCTGGGAGAGGAGCCCGGCACCGCCGAGCAGCTGCTGGAAGACGGCGATGACCAGCACCCAGGAGAAGAAGTGCGGCAGGTAGAGGACGGCCTGCGCGACCGCCCGCACCCGGGGCCGGACCACGCTGTTGATGAGCAGCGCGAGCAGGACGGGGACCGGGAAGTACAGCACGAGCTGGAGCAGGAACAGCACCAGCGTGTTCCGCACCGCGTTCCAGAAGGCGGAGTCCTCGAGGATCCGCTGGAAGTTCTCCAGGCCCACCCAGGGGCTGTGCAGGATGGAGACGATGCCGTTGTCGCTGATGTAGGGGTCGTACTCCTGGAAGGCGACGATGTTGCCGAGGATCGGTACGTAGTTGAAGAGCAGTACCAGCAGGACGGCCGGCAGTGTCATCAGCAGCAGTACGCGGTCGCGCCGGAATCTCAGCCGCAGGCTGGGACTCCCCGTGTTCGGCTTCCCCTTCCGGGAGCCGGCGGCGTCGCCGGACGCCACCGGGGTCTTCTTCGTCGCATCGGCCTCGGCCCTGGTCCGGGGCACCGTGCTGTGGGACACGGCCGTTCTCCTCGCCTCGGTACCGGTCAGCTCGCCGCCGCGCCGTTCTCGTCGAGCAGCTTCTTGTACCAGTCGCGCAGTTCGTCGCCGCCCTTGCTCCGCCAGTCGGAGACGGCCCGCTGCATGTCGCCGATCTTCTTGCGGCCGCGGACGACGTCGTCCTCGAGCTGCTCGAAGTCGTTGGCGAGGTTGGTCCAGCGGGCGGGCTCGACGATCTGCATGCCGTAGAACGTGGACTTCTTGGTGAAGGCGCCCATCCGCTGCTGCCACTCCACCTGCCCCCTGGCGACGTCGGGGAAGTCGGGGTGGGCGATGGTCGCGGCGGGGCTCGCCACCATCACGTAGGCGTTCATCACGTCGATGTTGCCCTGGTCGGTCTTGGTGGGCACGCCGTCCTCGACGGTGTAGTGGGTGCCCTCCACGCCGTAGTTGGTGGCCATGTACTCCTTGGTGCCGTACGGCGCGGCGGTGACGTTGGCGACGGCCAGCACGTCGCGGATCACGGACTTGGACGCCTTCTTGTTGACGAAGGCGAAGATGCCCGCCGGGTTCTGCGCCCACAGCGTGGGGGCGCCGCCGTCGTGGCCGAAGACGTCCATGCCCCAGATCTTGAACTCGGGGTTCTGGGTGGCCTGTTCAGCGGTACGGCTCCACCACTGGGACATGTCCTGGTTGTAGATGAGGAACTCGCCGGCGGCGAACTTGGGGCCGGGGTCGGTGGCGTTGCTCTTGCCGAGCTCGGCGTCGGGGTGCACGACTCCGGCGGCGAACAGCTTGCGCGTCCACTCCAGGGCCTCGAGGTACTCGTCGGTCTCGGCGCGGTGGATCATCTTGCCGTCGACCTGGTTCCAGCCGAGCGACTTCTCGTTGCCGGAGAGCACGCCGAAGGCGTTGAAGGCGGTCCACTTCATGTCCAGGCAGGCCCAGCGCTTGGCCCTCGCGTTGGTGGCGTCCTTGGCCAGCGCCATGAACTCGTCGCAGGAACGGGGGACTTCGTACCCCTCCTTCTCGAAGACGTCCTGCCGGTACAGCGGCACGATGCCGGTCACGTACGAGGAGGGCATCGGCAGGCCGCGCAGCTTGCCGCCGAAGATGGACCGCTGCCAGGCGTCGGTGGGGATCGCCGCGAGGTTGGGGTACTCCTTGACGGCGTCGCCGGAGAGGTACGGGCCGAGGTCGGCGAACTTGCCGATGATGGCGCTGGGGATCTTGCCGGTCATGTTCCAGCCGGGCACGACCACCACGTCGGGCACCTCGCTGGAGGCGAGGACCGCGCCGAGCTTCTGGTCGTAGGTGTTGCCGTCCTGGTTCTGCCAGACCACGTCGACGCCGATGAGGTCGTTCATCGCCCTGTAGTAGGCGTTGTCCGCCTTCGGCGGGGATCCCCAGAACGGCGACATGACGGTGACCCGGCCGCCCTTGCCGAGCTTCTCGGGCACCGAGGTCTTCAGACCCGCGAGGTCCAGCTTGCCGGTGAAGCCGACCGCGGAGCCGTTCTTGCTGGGGATGTCGGGGGTGACCACGTTGCCGGCCACGTACGCCGGCAGCAGCTCCTTGGCGTCCTTGCCCGACGTGGTGCCGTCCCGCGAGCCCCCGTCCGACCCTCCGCCGCAGGCGGAGAGCAGCGGCATCCCTCCCGCCACCGCTGCGGTGACGGCCGCGGTGGAGGCGAGGAACTTTCTCCGGCTGGGACCGGAGGCGGCGTTCGGCGTCATTGCGTCAACCCTTCATGGCGCACCGGGACAACCGGCGGTGGCCGTCGGCTGCGGTGTCTTCAGTGGAACCGGCTGAGCTGAAGCGGCCGTCGAAGGGATGCGCGGTTCCGGATGCACTCACGGGTGCGTCCGCGATTCACCGCCTCACCAGTCGAAGCGCTTCGATGT
Source organism: Streptomyces sp. NPDC029152 (assembly GCF_055564355.1). Lineage (NCBI taxonomy): Bacteria > Bacillati > Actinomycetota > Actinomycetes > Kitasatosporales > Streptomycetaceae > Streptomyces > Streptomyces sp. NPDC029152. Next base: position 15,850 of record NZ_JBVHWR010000016.1, read on the forward strand.
TGCAGTGAGGTTAAGTGAACCCCCGGGGGCGCACAAGGGTCGCTCCCAAGATTCCTCCGCGAGCCCCCGGGTGGGGGAACGATGAGCCGCATCCATACCGCACTTGGACCGTGGCGAGAAGGAGAAGCCGTTATGCGGATACGGCTTGACACCCACCCCGGAGCCGACTGAGCATCGAAGCGCTTCGAAAGCGTCTCGCCGCTCCATCGCAAGGGGAACTCCACGTGACCGCACCCACGCCGCCTTTCCGCGATCCGCATCTGCCGTTCGGGAAGCGCGTCGACGACCTGTTGTCGCGGCTGACGCTCGACGAGAAGACCGCGTTCCTGCACCAGTTCGCCCCGGCCGTCGAGCGGCTCGGCATCGCCGCGTTCCGCACCGGCCAGGAGGCGCTGCACGGGGTGGCCTGGATGGGTCCGGCGACCGTGTTCCCGCAGGCGGTGGGCCTCGGCGCCACCTGGAACGAGGATCTGGTGCGCCGGGTCGGCGAGGCGGTGTCCGAGGAGGCCAGGGCGATGCGCGCCCGCGACGAGCGCGTCGGCCTCAACGTGTGGTCCCCGACCGTCAACCTGCTGCGCCACCCCCTGTGGGGCCGCAACGAGGAGGGCTACTCCGAGGACCCGAGGCTCACCTCGGCCATCGCCACCGCCTACACCCGCGGACTGCGCGGCGGCCATCCGGTGTACTGGCGCACCGCGCCCGTGCTCAAGCACTGGCTCGCCCACAACAACGAGACCGACCGGGACACCTCCTCGTCGTCCGTCCGCCCGCGCGTCCTGCACGAGTACGACCTGCGCGCCTTCCGCGAGACGGTCGAGGCGGGCGCGGTGGCCGGGGTGATGCCGGCGTACAACCTGGTCAACGGCCGCCCGAACCACGTCTCCCCGTACCTCGCCGAGCACCTGCGCACCTGGACGGAGGAGGAACTGCTGGTCTGCTCGGACGCGGGCGCCCCCTCCAACCTGGTCGACTCCGAGCACTACTTCGCCACCCACGAGGAGGCGACCGCGGCCGCGCTGCGCGCCGGGGTGGACAGCTTCACCGACCACGGGACGGACTCCTCGAAGATCATCGCGCGCGTCCGGGGCGCCCTCGACCGGGGGCTGCTCACCGAGGCCGACATCGACACAGCCGTGCGCCGCCAGCTCTCGGTCCGCTTCCGCCTCGGCGAGTTCGACCCGGAGCGGGACCCGTACGCCGCCACCGCCGGCTTCGACACCCCGGAGCACCGCGCCCTGGCCCTGGAGGCCGCCGAGCAGGCGGTCGTCCTGCTCAGGAACGACGGCGTGCTGCCGCTGGCCCCGGACACCCGCGTGGCCGTCGTCGGACTGCTCGCCGACGAGTGCAAGCTCGACTGGTACAGCGGCGCGCTCCTCCACCGCTCCACCCCGCTGGAGGGCCTGTACGAGCGGTTCGGCACCGACCGCGTGGACTTCGCGGAGGGCGTGGACCGGGTCCGGCTGAGGACCGCCGCCGGCACGTTCCTGCACGTGCTCCCGGCAGAAGGCTCCCCCGACGAGGCGCCCGGCTCCGGGGGCGCCCTCGACCCGGCGCTGATCGCCGGCCGCACCGACCTGCCGCCGCTCACCACCGACGCCGCGGGCAGCGAACTCGCGCTCGTCGACTGGGGCGGGGGCGTGCTCACCCTGCGCGCGCCCGACGGCCACTACCTGTCCGTCGCCGAGGACGGCTACGTGCGCGCCTCCGCCGACCGGCCCGGCGGCTGGGTCGTGCAGGAGACCTTCCGGCTGGAACCCCACGGCAACGGTCACCTCCTGCGGCACACGGGGACGGGTCGTCCCGTCCGTGTCGCCGCCGACGGCGTGAAGGTTGCCGCGGACGACACGGAGGCCGAGGTCTTCGAGCTGGTCGTCACCGAGCGCGGCGAGGAGGCGGTGACGCGGGCCGCGGCCGGGGCGGACGTGGTCGTGGTGGTGGCGGGCAACGACCCGCACATCAACGGCCGGGAGACCGAGGACCGTACGACCCTGCGGCTGCCGGACCACCAGGACCGGCTGCTGCGCGCGGCCCGCGCCGCCAACCCGCGCACGGTGCTGGCTCTGGTCTGCGCCTACCCGTACGCGGTCGACGCGGAGAGTCTCCCTGCGGTGCTGTGGACCGCGCACGGCGGCCAGGCGGCCGGCACCGCGCTGGCCCGCGTCCTGGCCGGCGACGTCTCCCCCGCCGGGCGGCTCCCGCAGACCTGGTACGCCGACGACGCCGACCTGCCCGGCCTGCTCGACTACGACGTGATCGGCGGCCGCCAGACCTACCTGTACTTCGAGGGCACCCCGCTGTTCCCGTTCGGGCACGGCCTGTCGTACGCGTCCTTCGCGTACGCGGACCTCTCGGCCCGGGTCGCGGACGGCTCGGTGTCCGTGTCCTTCACCGTCACCAACACGGGGGACGTCGCCGCCGACGAGGTGGCCCAGCTCTACGCCCGCGCCGAGACCCCCTCGGTCCCGCGTCCGCGCCGGGAGCTGCTGGCCCACCGGCGGCTCACCCTGGCCCCGGGCGAGCGGGCCGAGGTGTCCTTCCGGGTGCCCCTGTCCGCCTTCGCGTTCTGGGACGTCGCGCACGGCCGGTGGCGGCTGGAGCCGGGCCCGTACGCCCTGCTGGCCGGCGCCTCGAGCGAGGACGTGCGCCTGGAGGCGACGGTCGTGCTCGACGGGGAGCCCGCCGCACCGCGCCCGGTGCGCGAACGGGGCCTGGAGGCGGCCGACTTCGACGAGCAGAGCGGCACGGAGATCGTGGACCGCACGAGGACGGCGGGCGACGCGGTGACGCCGGCCGCGGGCGGGTCCGGTGAACTCCTCTACCGCTCCTGCGACTTCGGGGACGGTGTCACGCGGGTGACCGTCGCGGTGGCGGGCTCCGGCACCGTGGAGCTCGCCCTCGACGGCGGTCCGACGGCGGCGGTGCTGTCCCCCGGGGCGCCGGTGCCGGACCCGTACGACTACGTGGAGCTCGGCGCCGCACTGGCCGCCGGGGGCGTGCACGATCTGACCGTCAGGCTGCGCGGCTCACTGCGGCTCGCGCACGTCGGCTTCTCCGGCTGAGGGTCCGGAGGCGGCCGGCGGGAGGAAGGGGCCCGGCACCGGTGCGGCCGGTGCCGGGCCCCGGCCGTGGGCGACGGTCACCGCGCGGGCCCGGCCCCTCGGCTCCGGTTCGGTGGTCCCGGGCGGGAGCAGCGCGTCACCGTCCGGCCCGTGCCCCGTGCGGCGGTTCGGAGAAGGGGGTGTCCTCGGGCGGGAAGCCGCCCGCCCCGGCGGCGGACGTGCCGTGCCCCGGCCCGCCCGCTCCCCGCGCGGACCGATCGTCCCCCTGAGCGCCCACCGCCGGGCGGTCCGCCGTGACCAGCCAGAACGTGCTGCGCAGCCGGACGGTGCCGTCCGCCGCCTCGTGCTCGCGCAGGTGGTCCGTCAGCAGGCGGCGGGCGCGGACCCGTGCGGCCGCGTCGGCCTGCTCCAGCACGTGCCGGCCCGGCCCCGTGTCCAGCAGGAACTCCGCCGCGTCCTCGGCCCCGTGCCCCCACGCCCCGTGCGCCTCAGCCCGGTCGACGGCCACACCGGAGAAGCCCGCCGCGGTGAGGACCGAGCGGATCCGGTCCGGGGACGCCAGGGAGAACATGCCCGGCCGCCCCGGCGCGCCGAAGTCGCCGAGCGGCAGGACGTCGCGCAGTGACGCCATGGCCGTCACCCAGCCGTTGAGGGACGGCTCGGCGGGACAGACGAACGCCAGGCGCCCGCCGGGCCGCAGCGCGCGGCCGATGTTGCGGAAGGCCGCTCGCGGGTCGGAGAAGAACATCACCCCGTAACGGCTGATCGCCGCGTCGAACGCGCCCGCCGCGAAGGGGTGCGTCTGCGCGTCGCCCTGCGCGAACGTGACGTTGGCGATCCCCTCGCGCGCCGCCCGGGAGCGCGCCTCGGCGAGCATGGGGCCGGACAGGTCGAGGCCGTGGGCACCGCCTCGTGGTGCCCGGAGGGCGGCGAGGCGCGTGGTCTGCCCGGTACCGCAGCCGAGGTCGAGGATCCGGTGGTGCTCGGTGAGTCCGGCGGCGTCGAGCAGCGGCTCGTCGAAGCCTTCGTTCACGGCGTTCCACCGGTCCTGGTTGCGCGCCCAGTGGGCACCCTCGGGACCGTTCCACGCCTGCGCCTGCTCGGTGTTGACGATCTCCGGCACGGGTGCCTCCTGATGCGGGTACGGGGAATGGGCGTGTGCCCAAACAGTATGGGCGTGCGCCCATACTGGCAATCCCCTTACGATCCGAGGAGGTCGCGCCGCCCCGGGCGCCGGAGGCAGGTAAGGAAGGGAGGCCCATGTCACCGCGCGGAGTGGCGACGCCGGACGTGCGCGAGCGGCTGTTCGCGGCCGCCGAACGGATCGTGGAGAGGGACGGGCCGGGTGCGCTCACGAGCCGTTCCGTCACCACCGAGGCGGGCTGCGCCAAGGGTCTGCTGCACACGCACTTCGCGGGGCTCGACGCGTTCGTGGCCGAACTCTGTCTCGACCGCTTCGCCCGGACGGCGGCGAAGGCACGGGCCCTGACGGGACGGGCCGGGCGGGGCACGGTGGCCGGGAACGTCGAGGCCGTCGCCCTCTCGCTCCTCGACCGCGGCGGCCCGGCCCTGTCGGGTCTGGCCATGACGCGTCCGGCCGCGGCGGCCCGCGTCCGCGAGGCCATGGAGGAAGGAGGCCCCGGCTTCGCCTCGATCCAGGAGGCGATAGCCGGCTACCTGGAGGCCGAACGGGACCTCGGACGGCTGCCGGACACCGTCGACCCGCACACCGCGGCCCTCGCCGTCGTCGGCACCGCCCACCACCTGCTGATGACCGCCTGGCCCGGCGCCCCCGACCCGCGGCCGGCCATGAACCGGCTGGTGGCGGCGCTGGTGGGCGGCTAGGGCCTGCCCGGCGATCCCCGCCGGGCAGGCATCGCCGGGCAGACGTCGCCGGGCAGGCGGAAATCGCCGGACGGGCCCGGGACACCGACGGCCCGAGCCCCCGCACAGTGGGCTCGGACCGTCGGCCTTCTCGGGTGGGTCAGAGGGCGAGGCCCGTCAGGACCAGCACGCGCTCGTAGGTGTAGTCGTCCATCGCGAACCTGACGCCCTCGCGGCCCACGCCGGACTGCTTGGCGCCGCCGTACGGCATCTGGTCGGCGCGGTAGGAGGGCACGTCGCCGATGACGACGCCGCCGACCTCCAGGGCGCGGTGGGCGCGGAAGGCGGCCTGCAGGTCGTGCGTGAACACGCCTGCCTGGAGGCCGTACTTGGAGTCGTTGACGGCGGCGAACGCCTCGTCCTCGCCGTTCACCTTCTGCACGCTGAGGACGGGTCCGAAGACCTCCTCACAGGCGAGGGTGACATCGGCCGGCAGGTCGGTCAGGACGGTCGGCGCGTACGTGGCGCCGTCGCGCTTGCCGCCGGTGAGGAGCTTCGCGCCCGCGGCGACGGCCTCGTCGACCCAGGACTCCACGCGCTCGGCGGCGGCCTCGCTGACCAGCGGGCCGACGTCGGTGGCGTCGTCGTTCGGGTCACCGGTGACCTGGGCCTCGACGGCGGCGACGATGCGCGGCAGCAGGCGGTCGTACACGGCGGCGTCGGCGATCACGCGCTGCACCGAGATGCAGGACTGGCCGCCCTGGTAGTTGGAGAAGGTCGCGATGCGGGTCGCGGCCCAGTCGAGGTCCTGGTCGCTCGCCCAGTCGCCGAGGACGACGGCCGCGCCGTTGCCGCCCAGCTCCAGGGTGCAGTGCTTGCGCGGCACCGAGTCCATGATCGCGTAGCCGACCGTCTCGGAGCCGGTGAAGGAGATGACCGGCAGCCGCTCGTCCTGGACGAGGGCGGGCATGCGGTCGTTGGAGACCGGCAGGATGCTCCAGGAGCCGGCGGGCAGCTCGGTCTCGGCGAGCAGGTCACCGAGGATCAGGCCGGACAGCGGGGTGGCGGGGGCCGGCTTGAGGATGATCGGCGCACCGGCCGCGATGGCCGGGGCGACCTTGTGGGCGCACAGGTTCAGCGGGAAGTTGAACGGCGCGATGCCGAGGACGACGCCCTTGGGGAAGCGGCGGGTGAGGGCGAGCCGGCCCTGGCCGCCGGCGTCGGTGTCCAGGCGCTGCGCCTCGCCGCCGTTGAAGCGGCGGGCCTCCTCGGCCGCGAAGCGGAAGACGGACACCGCGCGGCCGACCTCGCCGCGGGCCCACTTGATCGGCTTGCCGTTCTCGGCGGAGATGAGCTGCGCGAGTTCCTCGGTGCGCTCGGCCAGGCGGCGGCTGACGTGGTCCAGGGCGGCGGCGCGGACGTGGGCGGGGGTGGCGGCGAACTCGTCCCGTACGGCGTACGCGGCGGCCACGGCCTCCTCGACCTGGGCGTCGGTCGGCAGGCTCACCGTGGCGACGGTGCGGCCGTCCCAGGGGGACGTGACGTCGAAGGTGTCCTCACCGGTGGCCTGGCGGCCGGCGAGCCAGAAGGCGTGGGTGGAAGTCATAGTGGAGTCCCGGCCCTTCCGCGTTGGGGGTGTGTGTACGGGGTTGCGGAGTCCACGGTAGGGCGGGGGGCGGCGGGTGGGGTTTGTCCGAGTCGTAGTGGTGGGGGGTGGGGGTTCGACGGATTGGCGGGGTCCGGGGCCCGGCGCGGTGCGTTCCCCGCACCCGCCGCCTCTTCCCGTTCCCGCCCCTGAAGGCTCCGCCCCCGGCCCCCTTCGGCCTGGACGGCCTCGTCCTCGAACGCCGGACGGGCTCGCGTCACTCCGGTGACGTCGCCTTCAGGGCCAGCCACAGCTCCATCCGTACGTCCGGGTCGTCCAGGGAGCGGCCGAGGATCTCCTCCACGCGGCGCATCCGGTAGCGCAGGGTGTGGCGGTGCACGCCGAGGTCGGCCGCCGCCGCGTCCCACTGGCCGTGCCGGGAGAGCCAGGCGCGCAGGGAGGCCACCAGGTCGCCCCGGCCGGTGGCGTCGTGGTCGCGCAGCGCCCGCAGCAGTCCGTCGGCGAAGGCGCGCACCGCGTCGTCGGCGAGCAGCGGCAGCACCGAGCCGGCCGCCAGGTGTTCGTGCTCCACGCAGACGCGGCCACGCCGGCGGGCCACCGACAGCGCCTGCTCGGCCTGCTTGTAGGCGGCGGACGCGGCGATGGGCCCGGACGGCGCGGACAGGCCGACGACCAGCCCTTCCTCGTCGCCGCCCGCGAGCGGCTCCGGCGTCGGCCGGGACGTCTCCCGTGCCGCCGCGTACGTGGTGCAGGCGGCGACGGCCGCGCCTCCGTCGGTGGCCAGGACGACCAGCCGCTCCCCCTCGGGCACCACCAGCACCGCCTCGCCGGCCCGGGCCGCCGCCGACTCGACGACCTCGGCGAGGGCGCCGAGCGGGTCGCCGCCGGTGTCCGCCGCCGCCTGCGCGGCGGCGGAGGGTGTGGCGACGGGCACGCGTGGCTGCGGTCCGGCGTGCGCCCGGGCGGCCGAGGCCGACGCCTGCTCGGCGACGATCATCCGGAAGGGCGCGTCGAGCAGGTCGCCGTACAGGTCCCCGGCGACCGCGCGGGCGTGGTCCGGTTCACCGGCGAGCAGCATGCGCAGCACGGCCGCGCCGAGGCGCTGTTCGGCCGCGTGCAGGGAGCGGGAGCGTTCCGTGGTGAGCGTCAGCAGGGCGATGGCGGAGTGGACGGCGTACCGCTCGGCGGTGCCGAGGGGCGCGGCCGTGCCGACCGCGAGCGCCGCGCGGGCCCTGCGGGAGGTGCCCAGGGAGTGCAGCTCGACCCGGTCCGCGTTCTCGGAGTGTCCGCAGTCACCGGCCGCGCCGACCACCGAGGAGGCCGGCGCGGGCCGCTCGCGCAGCCGCTGCACGTCCGCCGTGAGCCGCGCCGCCCTGCGGCCCGCCCACTCGGGCGCCGCGGCGACGACGGCGCCCGCGGTGTCGTACAGCGCCGCCCAGCCGTCGATCTGCGCGGCCAGCGCGGCCAGCAGCCCTTCCGGCCCGTCGGTCAGCGCCCGCTTGGTCAGCTCGCGCTGCGCCGCGAAGCCCGCCGTGACCGCCCGGTACTGGTCGGCGGCGATGGCGGCGGACACGGCCTTGCTGATGGCGAGGAAGGGCGTGCGGCGCGGCACCTCCAGCAGCGGCAGGCCCTCCCTGCGCGCGGCCTCGACCAGCGCCTCGGGGATGTCCTCGTAGTGGACCCCGACGGCGAACCCGAGCCCGACCACCCCGGCCCCGGCCAGCCGCTTCACGTACTGGCGCATCGCCTCCGGGTCCTCCGCGTCCAGCTTGAGCGCGGTGATCAGCAGGAGTTCCCCGCCCTCCATGTAGGGCACGGGGTCGGCGAGTTCGCTGGAGTGGGCCCAGCGGACGGGCACGTCGAGGCGGTCCTCGCCCGCGCGCACGGTCAGCTTGAGCGCGGAGTGGTGGACGAGCGAGGCGAGGGTCGGGGGCATGGGGCCTTCAGATCGGCGTCAGGTGTGCGGGGACGGTGCGGAATCTCTGTGATCTTTTGGCCGTCGCGTATGAACGGCCTGTGTCGATTCTGCCTCACCGTACGGTCTCCGCGAGGGCGTCCCCGGCCGGAGTCCCGGGCTCGGCCCGTCCCCGGTTTCAGCCGCGCAGGTCCACCAGCAGCGGCGGCGCGTGCTCCCCGCCCACGGTGGTCAGCGACAGCACCGCGTGCCCCGCCGGCACCGCGTGCGCCAGCTCGGACGCCGACCAGCGCTCGCGCTCGACCTGCCGCACGGTGACCGCGTCCGTCGTCACGGCCTTGCCGGTCACCAGCTTGCGCAGGGCATGGATGGCCCGCGTCATCGGCTGGTCGGCGAAGACCGTGTGCTTGGCGACCTCCGTCGTCTCGACCCACTCGGTGCCCCACGCCTCCGCGAGCGCACGCCCGTCCCACGTGGTGACACCGGAGCAGGCCGCCCGGCAGCCCACGGCGCTCAGCAACGGCCCGTGCAACGCCTCCGGTACGTCGCCCAGTGTGCGCAGCCCGAGCACGACACCGGCGTTGTGCGAACGCAGCCGCTGAACGGCCCGGACGGTGCCCCGGGTCAGGGCGCCGGAGGCGTCGTCCAGGACGAGGCAGACGAAGTGCGTCCGGTCCCCGTCGGCGCGGGCCACGGCAAGGAACTGGGCCAGCACGAGCCGGGCCAGGAGCCGCGCCGCCTCTTCGTGTCCCTGCTCGGGCAGGTCGATACGGACCCGCAACGGATGGTGGCCGACGGCGCTCAAGGAGAACGGACGTGCCGCGTGGGTCTGCTCCGTCCCGTCTCCTCCGGTCTGGGGACCCGCGCCGAAGAACCCCTTGAACACCGGGCGGTCCAGCAGCGCGAGCCGGTCGGCGAGGGGCGGACCGCACTCGGCCGCTGTACCGGTCTGCCGCAGCCACGGCTCCAGCTCCCGGCGCATGGTGGCGGCCTCCGGCGGAAGCGCTTCCAGCAGCTCGGCCAGGGTCTGCGGGCGTCCTTCGAGGAGTTCACGAAGGACCGGAACGGCGGGGAAGCGGCCGTACGCGGCCCGGTAGGGGCCGATCAGCTGAGCCAATGCCGTGGCCGCCCGTCCGGCGCCGAACGCCTCGAGGTCACCGGCCAGGCCCTCGGCCAGGACCGCGGCGGCTTCGTCCGGGTCGGTGGCCTCGGCGTACAGGTGCAGGTCGTACGCGGAAGCCGGGTCACCGGGCCGGATCACCACGTCGAACGCCTCATCGGGGCCCAGCGGTGACCCCACCGTGCCCACGGCGACCACGGCACAGGCGCCGGTGAGCGCACCGAGGGCGAGGGATTCCACCACGGGAACGGACAGCCGTTCCGTCCTGCCCGAGCCCGGTGGCCCGACGGCGAGCAGGGAGGTGCCGAGCGTCGCCGGGTCGAGCGCCACTCCGGCGTCCCGGTAGGCGGGAGGCGTCCGCTCGTCGTCGCCGCAACGGCCGACACGGACCTGGCCGACGAGCAGGTCGTGCGTCGTCGTACGCCGCGGAAGGTCGCGGGCGCCCGAAGGGTGCGTCCATGCGGCGGCACCGTGTCGCAGCACGGTCTCGGTGAACGAGGCGAGGCGTCCCTGTGCGTGGAGGAGGTCCCAGGCGCGGCCGACCCGGGCGCAGTCCACGTCGTTCATCCGCCCGGTCAGCACTTCGGCCGACAGCAGGTCGGCCGCCTGCGTCTGCCCGGCCACCCGCAGGAGCGGCCACTTCGACCGGGGCGCGACGGCCACGGGGTCACCGTGGGGCCGGGGCCCCGCCCGACGGACGGCGCTCCAGCGCCGGAGCAACGGCCACCAGTCGCCCCAACGGGCGGACACCCACAGGACCGCGAGCGTGATGGATGTGTCGACCAGGAAGACGGTCACGGGTGCGCCCGCGGTGTCCCAGCCGCCCGTGAGCAGGGCGATGAGGTAGACGATCGTGGTGTAGACGGGCACCGGGTCGCTGTCCAGGACGGGGAACACCAGCACCAGGGCGACCGCCGCCCCCACGACCGTGATGGCCGCCCGGAGCGGCTGCGGCCGGTTGCCGAGCCAGAAGCGGATCAGGGTGGGCCAGCTTCCCAGGTAGCCCGCGGCACACAGGAGGAGGACGAAGAAAATGTCGTCGTAGACCGCCAGGGCGACCTGCCCCTGCCACATGTCCTCATGCGGCCAGACGGTCCCGGGGTACCACCAGTCGTTCGGGGTGAAGAGGCGCAGCAGGCTGCCCTTGTAGGGGAAGGTGTCGTTGAGCCACAGGGACCACAGCAGGATCCCGATACCCAGGGGCACCAGGGCGCCGAGGAGGGAGGCCGGGGCCAGTTTCCGCTTCCCGGTCTCCTTCGGCGGGACGTGTCCGAACCGCCAGATGCCGGCCTTGGCGTCCGCCCGCGGCACGTCGAGCCACGTCGCCACCTGGGAGGACTGCGGGACCTGCGGCTGGCCGGGCGGCGCGGGCGGCATCGGAGGTGGACCGCTTGCCGGACGCGGTACCGCTCGCCGTGTACCCCGCGTGTCCCGCAGGCCGTCGCCGTCCATCGCCCTTGCCCCCTGACCAGCCGCTCCGTCCACCGTCAGCGAGCCAATCTAACGCCCTGGCAGGACGAGTTCACCGCTTACGCGGCCGGGCCCGCGTCGACGTGTCCACATGTCGCCGTATCGGCCACCTGTCCACCGCGGACAACCGGCGGCGCGGACAACGCCCACATGGAGCATGCCCACCCCCCGCTCCCGGTCCTAGCCTGCGAGAAAAGAAGGCAAGCGTCCGAAAAGATCCACAGGAGCCCCCCATGACCGCACTTCCGCAGGAGCGCCGCGTCGTCACCGCCATTCCCGGCCCGAAGTCGCAGGAGCTGCAGGCCCGCCGGACCGCCGCGGTCGCGCAGGGCGTGGGCTCCACGCTGCCCGTCTTCGTCACGCGCGCCGGCGGCGGCGTCATCGAGGACGTCGACGGCAACAGCCTCATCGACTTCGGCTCCGGCATCGCCGTGACCTCCGTAGGCGCCTCCGCCGAGGCCGTCGTGCGCAAGGCGTCCGCGCAGCTCGCCGACTTCACCCACACCTGTTTCATGGTCACGCCGTACGAGGGCTACGTCGCCGTCGCCGAGGCGCTGGCCGAGCTGACCCCGGGCGACCACGCCAAGAAGTCGGCCCTGTTCAACAGTGGCGCCGAGGCCGTCGAGAACGCCGTCAAGATCGCGCGTGCGTACACCAAGCGCCCGGCGGTCGTCGTCTTCGACCACGGCTACCACGGCCGCACCAACCTGACGATGGCGCTGACGGCGAAGAACATGCCGTACAAGCACGGCTTCGGCCCGTTCGCGCCCGAGGTGTACCGCGTGCCGGTCGCCTACGGCTACCGCTGGCCGACCGGCCCGGAGAACGCCGGCCCCGAGGCCGCCGCCCAGGCCATCGACCAGATCACCAAGCAGGTCGGCGCCGAGAACGTGGCCGCGATCATCATCGAGCCGGTCCTCGGCGAGGGCGGCTTCATCGAGCCGGCCAAGGGCTTCCTGCCGGCGATCGTGAAGTTCGCCAACGACAACGGCATCGTCTTCGTCGCCGACGAGATCCAGTCCGGCTTCTGCCGCACCGGCCAGTGGTTCGCCTGCGAGGACGAGGGCATCGTCCCGGACCTGATCACGACGGCGAAGGGCATCGCGGGCGGTCTGCCGCTGGCCGCCGTCACCGGCCGCGCCGAGATCATGGACTCCGCCCACGCCGGCGGCCTCGGCGGCACCTACGGCGGCAACCCGGTCGCCTGCGCGGGTGCGCTCGGCGCGATCGAGACGATGAAGGAGCTCGACCTCAACGCGAAGGCGAAGCGGATCGAGGAGGTCATGAAGGGCCGCCTGACCGCCATGGCCGAGAAGTTCGACATCATCGGCGACGTCCGGGGCCGCGGCGCGATGATCGCCGTGGAGCTGGTCAAGGACCGCGCCACCAAGGAGCCGAACCCCGAGGCGACCGCCGCGCTCGCCAAGGCCTGCCACGCCGAGGGCCTGCTGGTCCTGACCTGTGGCACCTACGGCAACGTGCTGCGCTTCCTGCCGCCGCTGGTCATCGGCGAGGACCTGCTGAACGAGGGCCTCGACATCATCGAGCAGGGCTTCGCCCGCATCTGAGCGGAGCACCCGCGCGGCCCCGGACGCTCGCGCACGTGCGCGAGCGTCCGAGCTGTGGTTCGCACGCCTGGAGCGGCGACCCGCAGAGCGTGTGAAGAACGTGTGCGGGGTGGATGTCAGGACGTCGGTGCCCCTGTCCTGGACCCACCCCCTGTCGTAGGTTCTACGCAGATGAGAGATACACCCCGTCCACGGGGAACCGTGGGCGGAAGCCCGGGCCGGGGCCTCCCCAGCTTCGACCTGGTCGTGCCTCGCGCACAACACCGGAATCCGAGGGTTCCGGGTCTCCTCACCGATCGGACGGTCGCTCGCCCCAAACCCCCCGGGGCGCGCGACGTTCCGGTCAGGACGCCGCCTCGGCACCCGGGACGGCGGTTCACCGAAGGGCCGGCACACTCCCCCCCTTGTGCCGGCCCTTCGGTGCGTCCACGCGCGCGTGCCCCCCTCACCCCTCCCCGGTGATGCGGCCGAGCAGGGCGCGGGCCTCCCGGATGCGGGGGTGGGCCGGATGCAGGTTCCGCTCGCAGTCGGCCAGCGCCTGCCGGGCGGTGGCCTCCGCCTCGTCGCGGCGGCCGAGTCCGTGCAGCGCCTCGGCCGTGGCCAGGGCCGACCGTCCGCTGTCCCCGCGTGAGGGGGGCGGGGTGAACCGCCGCGCCTCGGCGAGCGCCTCCTCGTGGCGGCCCTGGCCGGTGAGGCTGCGCACCAGGACGGCGTGCAGGGCGGAGAGGACGGACCCTCGGGCGTGGGGCAGGTTCCCGCGGGCGACGGCCTCCGCCTCCTCGTGGCGGCCCTGGCCGCACAGGGCGGTGGCCAGGTGGGACAGTGCGACCGGTTCGACGGTGCCGACCGGGGCGAGCCGGGTCGTCCCGCGCAGCACGTCGAGGGCCTCGGCCTCCGCCTCCCGATGGCGCTCCTCCCCGATCAGGACCAGGGTGCGGTGGTTGCGGACGATCAGCCGCAGCAGCTCGGTCTCGACGTCGACCGGTTCCAGTTCCGCGATCAGCGCCTCCAGCTCGGGCAGCACCTCCGTGCCCCGGCCGTGCGCGACGGCCACGCCGGTGGCCAGGGAGAGCGCCTGCCACCGGAGCAGGGACCGCCTTCCGCGCCGGCGGCCCGGCGGGGTCGCGGCGAGCGCGCGGGCCGCGGCCTCGGCCTCCTCGTAGGCGCCGGCCCGGAACTCGTCGAGCAGACGGGCGAAGGTCTTCTCGCGCGCACGCTCGCGTGGCGTTCGTATGCTCTTCACGGGCGGGGAGCGTACGCGAGCGGGGGGCCTGTCAGGCTGGGGGCATGCCGGTCTCCTCGCCCCGCCCGTCCCGCGGCCCGCTCGGGCTGCTCGCCGTCCCCACGCTGCTCTTCGCCCTGATCACCTGGCAGGTCGTCGCCGACGGACCGCTGGTGGGACTGGACGAGCGGGTGAGCCGGGCGCTCGTCCACCCGGACCGGTTCTCCGAGCTGCTGGCCGACCTCGGCAACGTGCAGGTGGCGGTGCCCGTCCTCGCCCTCGCGCTGGCCGGTACCGGGTGGCTCGGGCGCGTCAGGGGCGCGGACCGCTGGTGGCTGCCGCCCCTCGCCGGGGCCGCGGCGATGGTCCTGGTGCCCGCGCTGGTCGCCCCGCTGAAGGAGTGGACCGACCGCCCCGGCACGCCGGCGGTGCCGCCGGCCGTCGGCTACTACCCCTCCGGTCACACCGCCACCGCGCTCGTCGCGTACGGCGCGGCGACGCTGCTGCTCCTTCGGCTGCTGCGCGCGCCGGCCGTCCGCCGCCTGCTCGTCGTGCTCTGCGCCGTCCTCGTCCTCGGCGTCTCCTACGGGCTGGTCCGCCGGGGCTACCACTGGCCGCTGGACGTGGTGGCCAGTTGGTGCCTGGGGGCGGTCCTGCTGACGGGTGTGTCGCTGCTGCTCAGCCGAAGTACGCGTCGAAGTTCTTCTGGAACTCCCAGTTCGCGTACCGGTCCCAGTTGATCGACCAGGTCATCAGCCCGCGCAGTCCGGGCCAGGTGCCGTGGGTGGTGTACGAGCCGCAGTCGGTCCTCCGGGTGAGGCAGTTCAGGGCCTTGGTGACCTCGGCCGGGGAGACGTGGCCGTTGCCCGCGTTGGTGGAGGCGGGCATGCCGATGGCCACCTGGTCGGGGCGCAGCGGCGGGAAGACGTTGTCCGGGTCGCCCGCGACCGGGAAGCCGGTGAGCAGCATGTCGGTCATGGCGATGTGGAAGTCGGCACCGCCCATGGAGTGGTACTGGTTGTCGAGGCCCATGATCGGTCCCGAGTTGTAGTCCTGGACGTGCAGCAGGGTCAGGTCGTCGCGCAGGGCGTGGATGACCGGGAGGTAGGCGCCGCAGCGCGGGTCCTGGCCGCCCCACTTGCCGGTGCCGTAGAACTGGTAGCCGTTCTGCACGAAGAAGGTCTCCGGGGCCATGGTCAGCACGAAGCCGGCGCCGTACCTGGCCTTCAGGGTCTTCAGGGCCGAGATCAGGTTGACGATCACCGGGGTCTTCGGGTTCCTGAAGTCCGTGTCGCCGGCGTTCAGCGACAGGGAGTGGCCCTCGAAGTCGATGTCGAGACCGTCGAGGCCGTACTCGTCGATGATCTTCGAGACGGAGGAGACGAACATGTCCCGGGCGGCGGTCGTCGCGAGCTGCACCTGGCCGTTCTGGCCGCCGATGGAGATCAGCACCTTCTTGCCGGCCGCCTGCTTGGCCTTGATCGCCGCCTTGAACTCGGCGTCGCTCTCCACGTTCGGGCATTCGGTGACCGGGCAGCGCGTGAAGCGGATGTCTCCGGAGGTGACCGAGGTGGGCTCGCCGAAGGCCAGGTCGATGACGTCCCAGCTGTCGGGCACGTCGGCCATGCGGGTGTAGCCGGAGCCGTTGGCGAAGCTCGCGTGGAGGTAGCCGACCAGGGCGTGGGCCGGAAGGCCGGACCCGCCGCCGTCCGGGTCCCGGGCGGTGGTGGCGGTGACCGTCGCGGACCGCGCGGACTCACCGGCGTCGTTGACCGCCGCGACCTGGAAGGCGTACGCCGTCGACGGGGCCAGGCCGGTCACGGTGGTGGAGGTGCCGGTGACCGTGCGGACCTTGGCGCCGTCGCGGTAGACGGCGTAGCCCGTCGCGCCCGGGACGGGCGACCAGGACAGGGCGACGCTGGAGGAGGTGACGGAACCCGCCGTCAGACCCGCGGGGACCGCCGGAGGCTGACCCGCCTCGCCGCCGGGCCCGGTCAGGGAGATGTCGTCGGCGTGGTAGGCGCCGGTGCCGTACCAGCCGTGGGTGTAGATCGTGACCTTCGTGGTGGACGGGCCGGTGCGGAAGGTCGTCGTCAGGCGCTGCCAGTCGGGGGCGGACTGGGCCCAGGCGGAGACGTCGGTGGTGCCGGTGCCGCTCGCGCCGAGGTACACGTACGTGCCGCGGACGTGGCCCGACAGCGTGTACGCGGAGTCGGGCTTCACCGTCACCGTCTGCGCGCAGCGGGCGTTGTCGGCGCCGGCCGGGGTGGCCTTCAGGGCGGCGGTGCCGCCGTGCACGGGTGAGGTCACGGTCGTGCCCGCCGTGCAGGTCCAGCCGTCGAGACCGGACTCGAAGCCGCCGTTGCGCGCGAGGTCCGCGTCGGCCGCACGGGCGGCCGACGAGAGCGCGGTCATGCCGGACACGGCGAGAGCCGTGGCGGTGAGCAGCGCGACGAGGGGCCGCCGGGCGAGCGGTCCGGGGTGTTCCACGCGTACGCGTTCCACAAGTGCCTCCGGGCATGGGGGAGATGGGGAGGGTGGAGCGCGCCCAACTTGGTCCAGACCAATTCGCTTGTCAACCCCTCGCGCGGCTCACCGCCCCTCCTCCCCCGCCGCGAGACCCGCCGCCGCCTCGTGCATCGCCAGTTCGAGGAGGGCGGGATCGGTGAGGGTGCCGGATCCGTCGGGCGGGACCAGCCAGCGGACGCCGCAGGCCGGCGGCCGCCCCGGGTGCGGCACCACGATCCAGGTGCCGCACCCGGCCGTCCGGATGCCGGTGCCCAGCCAGCGGGCGGCGGTGCCGGGCGGCACGAGGAAGCCCGTGCGCGTGTCGGCGGAGTCGACGAGCACCGGGCCGGGCCGGTCCAGGACGCGGGACAGCACGTCGAGGGTCGGACGCCCGAGCCGGCTCGGCAGGAAGAGCACGTCCCAGGCCTTGCCGGCGGGCAGCAGCACGATCCCCCGGGGGTCGCGCTCCCACTCCCGCCGGCAGGACCCGGGATCCGGCGCGACGGATACCAGCCACGCGACCGCCGTCTTCGCACCAGGCATGGGAAGGCCTCCCTCTCTCTCGTGGACGCGGGGTGCGTCACGAGGGAGAGGGAGGCTTCGGGGCGGGCATTACGCGGGTTGCCGCGACTCCTTGGGGTGAACCGGGTCACACCCCGCGTCCGGCCGGATCAGCTGTCGAAACCCAGGCCCAGCCTGTCCATCGTCCGCAGCCACAGGTTGCGCCGGCCGTCGTGCGCGTCCGCGCGGGCCAGCGACCACTTGGTGAGCGCGATGCCGGTCCAGGCGAAGGGCTCGGGCGGGAACGGCAGCGGCTTGGTGCGGACCATCTCCAGTTCGGTGCGCTCGGTGCGCTCCCCCGCCAGCAGGTCGAGCATCACCTCGGCACCGAACCGGGTCGCGCCCACGCCGAGACCGGTGTACCCGGCCGCGTAGGCGACCCTGCCCCGGTGCGCGGTGCCGAAGAACGCCGAGAAGCGCGAACAGGTGTCGATGGCGCCGCCCCAGGCGTGCGTGAAGCGGACGCCCTCCAGCTGCGGGAAGCAGGTGAAGAAGTGCCCGGCGAGCTTGGCGTACGTCTCCGGGCGGTCGTCGTACTCGGCGCGGACCCGGCCGCCGTACGGATAGACCGCGTCGTAACCGCCCCACAGGATCCGGTTGTCGGAGGACAGCCGGAAGTAGTGGAACTGGTTGGCGCTGTCCCCGAGGCCCTGCCGGTTCTTCCAGCCGATCGAGGCGAGCCGGGCGTCGGTGAGCGGCTCCGTCATCAGGGCGTAGTCGTAGACCGGGACGGTGTAGGAGCGCACCCGCCTGACCAGGCTGGGGAAGACGTTGGTGCCGAGCGCGACCGCGCGGGCGCGGACACCGCCGTACGGGGTGCGTACGGCCATGCCGGCGCCGTACGGCCGCAGGGTGAGCGCCGGGGTGTGCTCGTGGACGCGGACGCCGAGGTCGAGGCAGGCCCGCTTGAGGCCTCGGGCGAGCTTGGCGGGGTCGACCATGGCCACGCCCCGGCGGTCGTACAGGCCCGCCCGGAAGGTGGGCGAGTCGACCTGCTCCCGTACGGCCTCGGCGTCCAGGTACTCGATGCCGTCGGCGAGGCCCTTCGACCGGATCTCCTCGTACCACTCCGACAGTTCGCGGGCCTGGTACTCCTCGGTCGCGACGTCGATCTCGCCGGTGCGTTCGAAGTCGCAGTCGAGGGAGTACCGGGCCACCGCGGCCTCGATCGCGTCGAGGTTGCGGGCGCCCAGCTCCTCCAGCCTGTGGATCTCGCCGGGCCAGCGGGTGAGGCCGTTGGACAGCCCGTGCGTGAGGGAGGCCGCGCAGAAGCCGCCGTTGCGGCCGGAGGCGGCCCAGCCCACCTCGCGGCCCTCCAGCAGCACCACGTCCCGCTGCGGGTCGCGCTCCTTGGCGAGCAGCGCGGTCCACAGCCCGCTGTAGCCGCCGCCGACGACCAGCAGGTCGCAGGTGGTGGGGCCGGTGAGGGCGGGCTCGGGGCGGGGGCGGCCGGGGTCGTCCAGCCAGTACGAAACCGGCCGGGCGTCGGAAAGGGATTTCGTCCACTCGTTACTGCGGCTCATGGCGCTCGGGGCCATGATTTCAACTCCCTACGGGTGCATTGCGCGGCGCGTTACGCCTTGCGGCGGTTCCGGCGGTTGCCGATGACCATGGAGGCCAGGACGAACAGTACGGCGACGACGAACATGGCCGTACCGATGACGTTGATCTGCACGGGCGTTCCGCGCTGGGCCGATCCCCAGACGAACATGGGGAAGGTGACGGTGGAACCCGCGTTGAAATTGGTGATGATGAAGTCGTCGAAGGAGAGCGCGAAGGCGAGCAGCGCGCCGGCGGCGATTCCGGGGGCCGCGATGGGCAGCGTGACCCGGACGAAGGTCTGGAGGGGCCCGGCGTACAGGTCCTGCGCGGCCTGCTCCAGTCGCGGGTCCATCGACATCACGCGCGCCTTGACGGCCGTGACGACGAAGCTGAGGCAGAACATGACGTGGGCGATGAGGATCGTCCAGAAACCCAGCCGAGCCCCCATGTTGAGGAACAGGGTGAGCAGGGACGCGGCCATCACGACCTCGGGCATCGCCATCGGCAGGAAGATCAGCGAGTTGATCGCGCCGCGCGCCCGGAAGCGGTAGCGGACCAGCGCGAAGGCGATCGCCGTGCCGAGGGCGGTGGCGCCGAGCGTCGCCCAGAAGGCGATCTGGAGACTGAGCGACAGCGAGCCGCACAGTCCCGCGACCCCGCACGGGTCCTTCCAGGCGTCCGCGGAGAACTGCTGCCATTCGTAGTTGAAGCGCCCGTTCGGTTTGTTGAACGAGAACACCGTGACGACGACGTTGGGCAGCAGGAGGTAAGCGAGCGTCAGCAATCCGGCGATCACGACCAGATTGCGCTTGAACCAGTTGACGAAGGTCATTTAAACCAGATCCTCCGTGCCGGACTTGCGAATGTAGACGGTGACCATGGCGAGAATCGCGGCCATGAGGATGAAGGACAGCGCCGCGGCCGTCGGATAGTCCAGCACCCGCAGGAACTGCGACTGGATCACGTTGCCGATCATTCCGGTGTCGGCCGAGCCCAGCAGGGAGGCGTTGACGTAGTCGCCGGTCGCCGGGATGAAGGTCAGCAGCGTGCCGGAGACCACGCCCGGCATCGACAGCGGGAAGGTGACCCTGCGGAAGACCGTGGAGGGCTTCGCGTACAGGTCGCCCGCCGCCTCGTGCAGCCGGCCGTCGATCCGTTCGAGGGACGTGTACAGCGGAAGGATCATGAACGGCAGGAAGTTGTACGTCAGACCGCACACCACCGCGAGCGGGGTGGCCAGCACGCGGTCGCCGGCGGTCCAGCCGAGCCAGCCGGTGACGTCCAGGACGTGCAGGGTGTTCAGGGCACCGACGACGGGTCCGCCGTCCGCGAGGATCGTCTTCCAGGCCAGGGTGCGGATCAGGAAGCTGGTGAAGAACGGGGCGATCACCAGGATCATGATCAGGTTGCGCCAGCGGCCCGCCCGGAACGCGATCAGGTAGGCGAGCGGGTAGCCGAGCAGCAGGCACAGCACGGTCGCTGAGGCGGCGTAGGCGACCGAACGCAGGAACTGCGGCCAGTACTCGGACAGCGCGTCCCAGTAGGCGGCGAAGTGCCAGGTGACCCTGTAGCCCTCCTCCAGGGAGCCCGTCTGCACGGACGTGGAGGCCTGGTAGACCATCGGTGCGGCAAAGAAGACGACCAGCCACAGGATGCCGGGGAGCAGCAGCCAGTACGGCGTGAGGCGGCCCCGCCTGCGCGGGGGCTTCTTCTCCGGCGCGGCCGGGGCGAGCGGTGGCGGTGCCTCGGTGAGGGTGGTCATCAGGCGGCCTCCCCCTCGGCGACTCCCGCGTCGATGTCCTGGTCGGCGTCCAGCCCGAAGGTGTGTGCCGGGTTCCAGTGCAGGACGACGTCGGCGCCGGGGGCGAGCCGGGCGTCGCGGTCGATGTTCTGGACGTAGACCTCGAACTCGGGGCAGGCGGCGCAGTCGACCACGTACTGCGTGGAGACGCCGATGAAGCTGGTGCTGCTGATCTTGCCGGTTATGCGGTTGCGGCCCTCGGGGAGGGAGCCGGAGTCGTCCGCGTGCGTGAGGCTGATCTTCTCCGGGCGCACGCCGACCAGGACCTTGCCGCCCGCCTGGGCCGGCGCGGAACATCGGGCGCCGGGCAGGACCAGCTTGTCGCCGGCCGCCTTCACCGTGATGTCGTCGCCGTCGGCGGAGACGACATCGGCCTCGATGAGGTTGGAGGTGCCGAGGAAGTTGGCGACGAAGGTGGTCCGCGGGTTCTCGTACAGCTCGGCGGGGGCGCCCAGCTGCTCCACGCGGCCCCCGTTCATCACGGCGACCTGGTCGGCCATCGTCATGGCCTCCTCCTGGTCGTGGGTGACGTGCACGAAGGTGATGCCGACCTCGGTCTGGATGCGCTTGAGCTCCAGCTGCATCTGACGGCGCAGCTTGAGGTCGAGGGCGCCGAGGGGTTCGTCGAGCAGCAGCACCTTGGGGTGGTTGATCAGCGCGCGGGCGACCGCGACGCGCTGCTGCTGGCCGCCGGAGAGCTGGTGGGGCTTCTTGCGGGCCTGCTCGCCCAGCTGGACGAGGTCGAGCATCTCCTCGACCTGCTTCCTCACGCTCTTGATGCCGCGCCGGCGCAGGCCGAAGGCGACGTTTTCGAAGATGTCGAGGTGCGGGAAGAGGGCGTAGGACTGGAAGACCGTGTTGACCGGCCGTTTGTACGGCGGGAGCGCGGTCACGTCCTGGTCGCCGAGGTGGACGGTGCCGGTGCTGGGCTCCTCCAGTCCGGCGATCATGCGCAGGGTCGTGGTCTTGCCGCAGCCGGAGGCGCCGAGCAGGGCGAAGAAGGAGCCCTGCGGCACGGTCAGGTCGAGCGGGTGCACGGCGGTGAAGGAGCCGTAGGTCTTGCTGATGCCGGTCAGGCGGACGTCGCCGCCGCGGTCCGTCGCGTCTGTCGTCGTCTTCATCGTCGTCACGCCCCAGTGAGCTTCGCGAACTTCTCTTCGTAGACCGTCTCTTCCTTCGGGCTCAGGGAGCGGAAGGAGTGGGACCGGTCCTGCATGGCCTTGTCGGGAATGATCAGCGGATTGTTCGCCGCCTCCTCGTCGATCTTCGCGAGGTCGTCCTTCACGCCGTCGACGGGGCAGACGAAGTTGATGTAGGCGGCGAGTCGCGCGGCCGGGCCCGGCTCGTAGTAGTAGTCGATGAGCCGCTCGGCGTTCGTCTTGTGCCGGGCCTTGTTGGGCACCAGCATGTTGTCGCTCCCCGTCATGTATCCGCTGTCCGGGATGACGAAGCCGACGTCCGGGTTGTCCGCCTTGAGCTGGACGACGTCCCCGGCCCAGGCCAGGCAGGCGGCGAAGTCGCCCTTGGTGAGGTCGGATGTGTAGTCGTTGCCGGTGAAGCGGCGTATCTGGCCGCGGTCGACGCCCTTCTGCAGCCGGGCGATCGCCGCGTCGTAGTCGTCGTCGGAGAAACGCGCCGGGTCCTTGCCCATGTCGAGCAGCACCGTGCCGACGGTGTCGCGCATCTCGGTGAGGAAACCGACGCGGCCCTTGAGCCTGGGGTTGTCGAGCAGGTCGGACACCGACTTCACCTCGATGCCGTCCAGCGCCTTCTTGTTGTAGGCGATGACGGTCGAGATGGCCTGCCAGGGGTAGGAGTAGGCGCGGCCCGGGTCCCAGTCGGGGTCGCGGAACTGCTGCGACAGGTTGGCGTAGGCGTGCGGCAGGTTGGACGGGTCCAGCTTCTGGACCCAGCCGAGGCGGATCAGGCGGGCGGCCAGCCAGTCGGTGAGCACGATGATGTCGCGGCCGGTGTCCTGGCCCGCGGCGAGCTGCGGCTGGATCTTGCCGAAGAACTCGTTGTTGTCGTTGACGTCCTCGGTGTACGTGACCTTGATGCCGGTCCGTTCGGTGAACGCGTCCAGCGTCGGGTGCCGGCGGCCGCTCTCGTCGACGTCCATGTACTCGGTCCAGTTGGAGAAGGAGACCTTCTTCTCCTCCTCGGACCGGTCCTCGGCGGACACACCGCCCTGGGTCCTGCCGGCCGCGGGGATGCCGCAGGCGCTCAGTGTCCCGAGGCCGCCGACCGCGAGCGCGCCGCCCGCCGAGGCGCGCAGCAGTGAGCGGCGGGCGAGGGCGGCCCTGCCGTTGGTGAAACTGCGCCGCACGGCGGCCGCTCGGGCCGGGGACAGGCGGTCGGGCTCGTACTGCTCCATGCGCGTGGTTGCCCTTTCGGGTGGGTCGGCCGTGGTCGGCGGCCTGGCGTGATGGCTATCGGTCCCCGAAGACGGTGCGGTGCCAGTCCTTGCGGACCACCGCGGTGTTGTCGAACATGACGTGCTTGACCTGCGTGTACTCCTCGAAGGAGTAGGCGGACATGTCCTTGCCGAAGCCGGACGCCTTGTATCCGCCGTGGGGCATCTCGCTGATGATCGGGATGTGGTCGTTGACCCACACGCAGCCCGCCTTGATCTCGCGGGTGGCGCGGTTCGCGCGGTACACGTCCCGGCTCCAGGCGGAGGCGGCCAGCCCGTACGGCGTGTCGTTGGCCAGCCGGATGCCCTCGTCGTCGCCGTCGAAGGGCAGGACGACGAGGACCGGTCCGAAGATCTCGGACTGGACGGCCTCGCTGTCCTGCGCGGCGTCGGCGATGAGCGTGGGCCGGTAGTAGGCGCCCTTTCCGAGGTCGCCCTGCGGGGCCTCGCCGCCGCACACCACGCGCGCGTAGGAGCGTGCCCGGTCGACGAAGCCGGCGACGCGGTCCCGCTGGACGTGGCTGACCAGCGGGCCGAGGTCGGTGTCCGGGGCGAAGGGGTCGCCGACGCGGACGGTGTCCATGAGGGCGGCGGTCCTCTCCACGAACGCCTCGTACAGGGGCCGCTGCACGTACGCGCGCGTGGCGGCCGTGCAGTCCTGGCCGGTGTTGATCAGCGCGCCCGCGACGGCGCCGTGGACGGCGGCGTCGAGGTCGGCGTCGTCGAAGACGAGGAAGGGCGCCTTGCCGCCGAGCTCCAGGTGGAGGCGTTTGACGGTGGAGGTGGCGACCTCGGCGACGCGCTTGCCGACGGCGGTGGACCCGGTGAAGGAGGTCATGGCCACGTCGGGGTGGCCGACGAGGTGCTCACCGGCCTCCCGCCCGGTGCCGGTGACGACGTTGACCACGCCGTCGGGGATGCCGGCGTCGGTCGCCGCCCGGGCGAACATCAGGGAGGTGAGCGGGGTGATCTCGGCGGGCTTCAGCACGATGGTGTTGCCCGCGGCGATCGCCGGGAGGATCTTCCAGGCGGCCATCTGGAGGGGGTAGTTCCAGGGCGCGATGGAGCCGACGACACCGATCGGCTCGCGGCGGACGTACGAGGTGTGGTCGCCGGAGTACTCGCCGGCCGACTGCCCCTGCAGGTGCCGGGCGGCACCGGCGAAGAAGGCCGCGTTGTCGATCGTGCCCGGCACGTCGAACTCGCGGGTCAGCTTCAGCGGCTTGCCGCACTGCAGGGACTCGGCGCGCGCGAAGTCCTCGGCACGCTCGGCGAGGACGGCGGCGAACCGGTGCAGGGCGTCGGAGCGCTCGCCCGGTGTGGCGCCGGACCAGCCGGGGAACGCCTCCCGCGCGGCGGCGACGGCCGCGTCGACGTCGTCGGTGCCGGCGAGCTCGTAGGTCAGGACGTCCTCGCCGGTCGCCGGGTCGACGACCGTGTGCGTGCGGCCGGAGGTGCCCTTCGTCAGGCGGCCCGCGACGTACTGCGCGCCCTCCGCGAAACGCTGCCGGGCCGGGAACCGGTCCGGGGTGGCGTGGTCCGGGTTGTGCATGTCGGCTCTCCTCGATGTCCCCGCGGCGGACCCCGCGGCGGGAAGGCCCGCGACGGGAGTCCCCAGGACGGGACTGGCGTGGCTCAGGCTCGATGTGAGTGCCGATCCTGACAGAGCACCAAGACCCCAACAAGTGATTCCGTTGTTGCCATTTGGTTACGCGACGGAATCTGTCGACCAGGTGTCGAGCCGCCGACGAAAAGGGCGGACGGAATGTCAGTGGCGCGTGCCAGACTCGCGTGCATGGAGAGGATCACCGGGGCGGCGGGGACGATCGACAGCGCGGAAGCACTGCTCAGAGGGGTCCGGGCGGGCGCACGGGTCAAGTACCTCTGTTTCTGGGGCCACCGGCCGCTCCCGGACGGCCGGATCGGGGCGAGCTGTCTGAGCCAGTGGTGGCCGTCGCCCTTCACCGTGGACGGGGTGGGGTACGCGACCGCCGAGCACTGGAT
The DNA here is from genome assembly GCF_055564355.1 of Streptomyces sp. NPDC029152. Lineage (NCBI taxonomy): Bacteria > Bacillati > Actinomycetota > Actinomycetes > Kitasatosporales > Streptomycetaceae > Streptomyces > Streptomyces sp. NPDC029152. Next base: position 40,463 of record NZ_JBVHWR010000016.1, read on the forward strand.
GATGGCGGGCAAGGCGCGGCTCTTCGAGGACGCGGAGGCGGAGCGGCGGGTGCTGGCCGCGGGGCATCCGGCGGAGGCCAAGAAGGCGGGCCGGCTGGTGCGCGGCTTCGACGAGGCGGTGTGGGAGCGGGAGCGGTTCCGGATCGTCGTCGAGGGCAGCGTCCACAAGTTCGCCTCGGACCCGGCCCTGCGGGCGTTCCTGCTGGGCACCGGTGAGCGCGTACTGGTGGAGGCGAGCCCGGTGGACCGGGTGTGGGGCATCGGCCTGGCGGCGGACGACGAGGCGGCGACGGACCCGGAGCGGTGGCGGGGCGCGAACCTGCTGGGCTTCGCGCTGATGGTGGCGCGGGAGCGGCTGCGGAGGTGAGGCGGGCGCGGTGGGTCCGGGGGCGCTGCGGCGCCCGGGGCGCGGGACCGCCGGACAGGCGCCCCGCCGGTCGCCACCGCCCGGGTCCGACGACACCGCCGGCCGCTGAGCCGCCCCGGCGGCCGGGGCGGCTCAGCGGCTACGTGAAGAGCACCAGGGCACCGAAGCCGACGCCGAGCACGATGCCGACGGTTCCGCAGATGATGCCGGCCAGGGCCTGGCCCGGGTTGGTGGCTTCGCCCCGACGGGCCTTGCCGCGGCCGAGCGCGCCGAAGACGACGCCCAGGACGCCCAGGACGATCGCGAGCGGCCACAGGCAGAAGACGACGGCCGCGACGATGCCCAGCACGAGACCGGCGGTGCCCATCCCGTTGCTCGGCATCGGTGTCACGCCGGGCCAGCCGTAGTAACCGGGCGGCTGCGGGGCGGCGTAACCACCCGGACCGGGGTGCCCGGGGCCGCCGGGGTAGCCGTAGGGGACCTGTCCGGGGCCGTCGGGGGCGATGGGCGGCGGGGGGACGGCCTGGCCCTGACCGGCGTACGACGGTGCCGGGGCCGAAGACGCGAAGGGGTTCGCCGCACCACTCGCCGGCGCGGCCGCTCCGGGCGGCGCGAAGGGATCGGCGGCGCCCGCGGGGGTCGTCGTGCCCGGTGGCGCGAAGGGGCCCGCCGTGCCGTCCGCCGGTGCCGGGGCCCCGGGGGTCGTCCACGGCGGGGGCTGCGTGCCCATGGCCGGCATGGACGTGACCGTCTGCTGGTCGTGGACGGACGGGGCCGGCCACGGCGCCGGTCCGTTCGACGCGAGGGTGGCGCCGGGGCCGCCGGGCGCGGACGCGGCGTGGTCCGCGGGCGGCGCCCACGGATCGGCCCCGGGACGAACGGCCCCGGCACGCGCGTCGGCGTCCTGGCCCGCGGGCGTCGTCCGGACCGGGGTCCCCGCCGAGGGGTCCGGCCCGCCGGGGCCCGCACCGGGTACGGCGTCCGCGGTCCCGCCGGCCGGCGCGGGCCAGGTGCCGCCCGGCCCCCCGGCGCCCGGCGGATGCGGCCGGGACGCGGAACCGTTCCCCGCGGCTTCCGGCGCCTGCTCGTCGGCTCGCGGCGGCTGCGCCTCGTCGGACATGCGCGGGATCCCCTCTGCTCGAACGTCCCGCCATGCTACGGGCCGCCCCCGCCGGGCACGGCCCCGGCCTACGATGATCCCGGATCACCGATCAGCCGATCACCCGCGTCCCGCGGGAGCGCCCGCCCAGGGCGGCCCAGGACGCCGTTTCGGGGAGGAACCCCTTGACCGAGCACCTCGTCGACCCCGACGTCCCGCGCGACCTGCACGCCTTCATCGCCGGACTGCCCAAGGCCGAACTGCACGTCCACCACGTCGGCTCCGCCTCCCCGCGCATCGTCTCGGAGCTGGCCGCGCGCCATCCCGACTCCAAGGTCCCCACCGACCCCGAGGCCCTGGCCGACTACTTCACGTTCACGGACTTCGCGCACTTCATCGACGTGTACCTGTCCGTCGTCGACCTGATCCGCACCCCGGAGGACGTGCGGCTGCTGACGTACGAGGTGGCCCGGGACATGGCCCGCCAGCGGGTGCGCTACGCCGAGCTGACCATCACCCCCTTCTCCTCCACCCGGCGCGGCATCGACGAGGGCGCGTTCATGGACGCGATCGAGGACGCCCGCAAGGCGGCCGAGGCGGAGTTCGGGACCGTGCTGCGCTGGTGCTTCGACATCCCCGGCGAGGCCGGCCTGGAGTCGGCCGAGGAGACGACGCGGCTCGCCACCGACGACCGGGTGCGCCCCGAGGGGCTGATCTCCTTCGGGCTCGGCGGACCCGAGATCGGCGTGGCCCGGCCGCAGTTCAAGCCCTACTTCGACCGGGCCATCGCCGCCGGTCTGCACTCGGTGCCGCACGCGGGCGAGACGACCGGCCCGCAGACGGTGTGGGACGCGCTCACCGAGCTGCGCGCCGAGCGCATCGGGCACGGCACCAGCTCCGCGCGGGACCCGAAGCTGCTGGCGCACCTCGCCGAGCACCGGATCCCGCTCGAGGTGTGCCCGACCTCGAACATCGCCACCCGCGCGGTGCGCACCCTGGACGAGCACCCGATCAAGGAGTTCACGCGCGCCGGTGTCCTGGTGACGATCAACTCCGACGACCCCCCGATGTTCGGCACCGACCTCAACAACGAGTACGCCGTCGCCGCCCGGCTCCTCGGCCTGGACGAGCGGGGGCTCGCCGACCTGGCGAAGAACGGCGTCGAGGCGTCCTTCCTGGACGGGCCCGGCAAGGCCCGGCTGCGGGACGAGATCGACACCTACACCTCCGCGTGGCTCGCCTCCTGATGCCCGCCGCCGTGCACGAGGTGACCGCCGTGGCCCACCGCGGCGACCCCTACCGCTTCCGCGAGAACACGATCGGCTCCCTGCGCTCCGCCCTGGCCCGTGGCGCGGACGCGGTGGAGGTCGACGTCCGCCTCACCCGGGACGGCGTGCCCGTGCTCCTGCACGACGAGACGCTGAAGCGGCTGTGGGAACGGGACCGGCCGCTGCGCTCCCTGTCGGCGCGGGAGGTGAGCGACCTGACGGAGGGCCGGGTGCCGACGCTCGCGGAGGCGCTGACCGCGACCGACGGCAGCCGCGTGATGCTGGACCTGCCGGGCGGCCCCGGTGAGCGGGCCGTGCGCCGGGTGGTGGAGACGGTGCGCGAGTGCGGCGCGGAGGACCGCGTGTACTACTGCGCGGGCGCCGCCGCCATGCTCGCCGTGCGCGCCGCCGATCCGGCCGCCGAGATCGCGCTGACCTGGACGACGACCGCGCCGCCCCGGCCCGCGCTGCTGGCGGCGGTCCGGCCGCGGTGGCTCAACTACCGGTTCGGGCTGGTGGACCGGGCGCTGGCCGAGCGCGTCCACCGCGACGGCCTGCTGCTGTCCGTGTGGACGCCCGACACCCGCCGCTCCATGCGCCGCCTGCTCGCCCTGGGCGTCGACTCGATCACGACCAACCGCGTCGACGCGCTCTGCGCCCTGCGCGACGGCCGCCGCCGCACTCCCCCGGAGTGATCCCCAGGGGGCGGACGACTCCCTCCGCCCGCAGGGTGGTTGCCTGACCCGTCCCCCGGCCCTCGGGCGGCGATCCGGCGCGGGGCGTGCGCGGAGGAGGACGGCCGCCGTCCTTCCCGCGCACCTCGCTCAGGCGGTCCCGACGAGCCGCCGCGCCGCCGCGTGCGAGGCGGCCGTCGCCGCGCCCGCCAGGCCGAGTCCCAGGGCGAGGTCCCGCGGGCGCGTGGGACGCAGGACGCCGGCGCGGCGCAGGCGGTGGCGGGCCCAGAGGGTGAACGGGACGACGAGCAGGGGCGAGGTGGCGGAGCCGGGGGTGTAGCCGCGGACGAGCCCCGCCTGCGCGAGGTGGACCAGGCCGTGCAGCCCGAAGGCATGGAGCGCGGTCTGGTACGCGGCCGACCGGCCACCGGTCACCCGGCCCGCGGCGGACGCGGAGGCCACGATCACGGCCATCGCCCCGACCGCGGCGGCGAACTCCCGCGCCCCGGCCGACCCGGCCCGCCGCCACACCGCCTCCGGCACGGCCGGGTACCGCTCGCGCAGCGCGGGCAGGTTGCGCCGCCACCAGCCGGGCACGGCCACCAGTTCCTCGGCGTCGTGCAGCGCCCAGGCCGCCAGCAGTCCGAGGGTCACCGCACCGGCGACCTCTTCATCACGTGATGAATTGTCCACGGCGATCAGTCTGCTACACGCCCACGATCCCGTTCCACCGCTTCGCGAACTCCGTCCGCTCCCCCGCCGGGATGTCCCGCGCGATCGCGAGCCGTTCGCGCATCGCCGCGTCCGGGAAGATCAGCGGGTCCTCGGCCAGGGCGGCGGTCTCCTCGTCGTCGCTGGAGGCGAGCACGTCCCGTGCGGCGGGGACCGGGCAGACGTAGTTGACCCAGGCGGCCAGTTCGGCGGCGACCTCGGGCTGGTAGTAGTGGTCGATCAGCCGCTCGGCGTTGGCCTTGTGGCCGGCCAGGTCGGGGATCATGAGGGACTCCGCCCACAGTTCGGCGCCCTCCTCGGGGACGACGAACTCGATGTCCGGGTCGTCCGCCTGGAGCTGGATCACGTCACCGGAGTAGGCCTGGCAGGCCAGGACGTCGCCGCTGGAGAGGTCCTTGATGTAGTCGTTGCCGGTGAAGCGGCGGATCTGGCCCCTGGCCACCTGCTTCTCCACCTGGTCGCAGACCGCGTGGAAGTCGTCCGCCCTCCAGTCGGTGATGTCCACGCCGTTGCCCTGCATCAGCAGCGCGAAGGCCTCGTCCATGCCGGAGAGCAGCGTCACCCGGCCCTTGAGGTCGTCCGCCCACAGGTCGGACACGTGCCGGATCTCCCGGCCGAGCCGACGGCGGTTGTAGGCGATGCCGGTGATGCCCGACTGCCACGGCACGGTGAACTTCCGGCCCGGGTCGAAGGCGGGCGAACGCAGCAGCGGGTCCAGGTGCTCGGTGACGTTCGGCTGCCGGGAGCGGTCCATCTCCTGCACCCAGCCGAGCCGGACGAAGCGGCCGCACATCCAGTCGCTGATGACGATCAGGTCGCGGTCGGTGGGCTGGTGGTTCATCAGGGACGGGCTGATCTTGCCGAAGAACTCGTCGTTGTCGTTGATCTCCTCGATGTAGTCGACGGAGATGCCGGTCCGCTCCGCGAACGCCTCGAGGGTGGGCCGCCGGCCCGGGTGCTCGTCGTCGGTGTCGATGTAGAGCGGCCAGTTCGCCCAGGTGAGCCGTCTGTCGGTGGCGGACAGATCGGCGGCGGCGCGCTCGTCGGCGGGCACGTACGCGGCGGGCACCCCGCAGCCGGCGAGGCCGCCGAGCGCGGCACCGGCACCGAGGGCGCGCAGCAGGGTCCGACGGGAGAGCGGGGACGACTTCGGTGTCAGGGGCATTCGGGCAGCATGCCGCCCGTGCGCGCCGCCGGACAATTGACGTCGCGTCGAGCGGACCGGCCCGGACCCGACACCTTGTCGATCACGCGCCGCCCGCGGGCGGGGACGCGAACGGCGCGGCCCCGGACGGCAGTTCCCGTCCGGGGCCGCGCCGTCGAGCGCGTCAGGCGTCCAGCGACGTCATCACGTGCTTGATCCGCGTGTAGTCCTCGAAGCCGTACCCCGACAGGTCCTTGCCGTAGCCGGACTTCTTGAAGCCGCCGTGCGGCATCTCGGCGACCAGCGGGATGTGGGTGTTGATCCACACACAGCCGAAGTCGAGCTTCTTGGACATCCGCATGGCGCGGCCGTGGTCCTTGGTCCACACCGAGGACGCCAGCGCGTAGTCGACGCCGTTGGCCCACTCCACGGCCTGGTCCTCGTCGCGGAAGGACTGGACGGTGATGACCGGGCCGAAGACCTCGTTCTGGATGATCTCGTCGTCCTGCTCGAGGCCCGAGACGACGGTCGGGGCGTAGAAGTAGCCCTTGTCGCCGACCCGGTGACCGCCGGCCTCGACCTTGGCGTGGGCGGGCAGCCGCTCGATGAACCCGGCGACCTGCTTGAGCTGGTTGGGGTTGTTCAGCGGGCCGTACGCCACGTCCTCGTCGTCCGGCTGCCCGGTCTTGATCTCGGACGCGGCCTTCGCGAGCGCGCTCACGAACTCGTCGTGGATCGACTCGTGGACCAGTACGCGCGTGGCGGCGGTGCAGTCCTGGCCGGCGTTGAAGTAGCCCGCCTCCGAGATGCCCTCGACGGCCTTGGGGATGTCGGTGTCCTCGAAGACCACGACCGGCGCCTTGCCGCCCAGCTCCAGGTGGACCCGCTTGAGGTCCTTGGAGGCGGACTCGGCGACGGACATGCCGGCCCGCACGGAGCCGGTGATGGAGGCCATCGCCGGGGTCGGGTGCTCGACCATCAGGCGGCCGGTGTCGCGGTCGCCGCAGACGACGTTGAAGACGCCCTTGGGCACGATCGAACCGATGATCTCGGCCATCAGGGCCGTGGAGGCGGGGGTCGTGTCCGAGGGCTTCAGGACGACCGTGTTGCCCGCGGCGAGCGCCGGGGCGAACTTCCACACGGCCATCATCATCGGGTAGTTCCACGGGGCGACCTGCGCGCAGACGCCGATCGGCTCGCGGCGGACCATGGAGGTCAGGCCCTCCATGTACTCGCCGGCGCTGCGGCCCTCCAGCATCCGGGCAGCGCCCGCGAAGAAGCGGATCTGGTCGACCATCGGCGGGATCTCCTCGGAGCGGGTCAGCCCGATGGGCTTGCCCGTGTTCTCCACCTCCGCCGCGATCAGTTCCTCGGCCCGCTCCTCGAACGCGTCCGCGATCTTGAGGAGGGCCTTCTGCCGCTCGGCCGGGGTGGTGTCGCGCCAGCCCGGGAAGGCCGCGGCGGCGGCCGCCATGGCGGCGTCGACGTCCGCCTGCCCGGACAGGGGAGCGGTCGCGTAGGCCTCGCCCGTCGCGGGGTTGACCACCTCGGTGGTCCGTCCGTCGGCGGCGTCCCGGAACTCACCGTCGATGTAGTTGCGCAGACGACGCAGCTCGGTGCTCACTGCCGGCCCTCCAAGTTCGGATGTCGATCGGATCTCTCAGGCGTCCAAGCACTGAGACACCCACCCTAGACGGAGACCTGACGTTTTCAACACCCCCGGTCGCCTCCGGGTTGCGAAATCCGCAGACTTAAACCTCCTGAACAACGAATTTCATCGATCCCGCCTTGCAAAACTGTCGATACGTCGTGCACAGTGAAGTCGTGGCCAGTCGAAGCGCAGACCCGAAGGACTCCCGCGAGTCCAGGAACGGCGGTCCCCAGTTGGACGCCGTCTCCCTCGCCATCATCGAACAGCTCCAGGAGGACGGCCGCCGGCCGTACGCCGCGATCGGCAAGGCCGTCGGCCTGTCGGAGGCGGCCGTGCGCCAGCGCGTCCAGAAGCTGCTCGACCAGGGCGTGATGCAGATCGTCGCCGTCACGGACCCGCTCACCGTGGGCTTCCGCCGGCAGGCGATGGTCGGCGTCAACGTCGAGGGCGACGTGGAGTCCGTCGCCGACGCGCTGGCGGCCATGTCCGAGTGCGAGTACGTGGTGATGACCGCGGGCTCCTTCGACCTGATGGTGGAGGTCGTCTGCGAGGACGACGACCACCTCCTCGAGGTCATCAACCGACGCATCCGGGCCGTCCCCGGAGTGCGCTCCACCGAGAGCTTCGTCTACCTCAAGCTCAAGAAGCAGACCTATATGTGGGGAACCCGATAATCGTGAGCACCGACAGCCCCAAGGACCTCAGCAGGACCGCCTACGACCACCTGTGGATGCACTTCACCCGCATGTCGTCGTACGAGAACGCCCCCGTCCCCACCATCGTCCGCGGTGAGGGCACCCACATCTACGACGACAAGGGCAGGCGCTACCTCGACGGCCTCGCCGGCCTGTTCGTGGTGCAGGCCGGACACGGCCGCCAGGAGCTTGCCGAGACCGCCATGAAGCAGGCGCAGGAGCTCGCCTTCTTCCCGGTGTGGTCCTACGCCCACCCGAAGGCCGTCGAGCTGGCCGAGCGCCTGGCGAACGAGGCCCCCGGCGACCTCAACAAGGTCTTCTTCACCACGGGCGGCGGTGAGGCGGTCGAGACCGCGTGGAAGCTCGCCAAGCAGTACTTCAAGCTGATCGGCAAGCCCACCAAGTACAAGGTCATCTCCCGCGCGGTCGCCTACCACGGCACCCCGCAGGGCGCCCTGTCCATCACCGGCCTGCCCGGCCTGAAGGCCCCCTTCGAGCCGCTCGTGCCCGGCGCGCACAAGGTGCCGAACACCAACATCTACCGCGCCCCGCTCTTCGGCGACGACCCCGAGGCCTTCGGCCGCTGGGCCGCCGACCAGATCGAGCAGCAGATCCTGTTCGAGGGCCCGGAGACGGTCGCGGCCGTCTTCCTGGAGCCCGTGCAGAACGCCGGCGGCTGCTTCCCGCCCCCGCCCGGCTACTTCCAGCGCGTGCGCGAGATCTGCGACCAGTACGACGTGCTGCTCGTCTCGGACGAGGTCATCTGCGCCTTCGGCCGCCTCGGCACGACGTTCGCCTGCGACAAGTTCGGCTACGTCCCGGACATGATCACCTGCGCCAAGGGCATGACCTCGGGCTACTCCCCGATCGGCGCCTGCATCATCTCCGACCGCCTGGCCGAGCCGTTCTACAAGGGCGACAACACCTTCCTGCACGGCTACACCTTCGGCGGCCACCCGGTCTCCGCGGCGGTCGGCCTCGCCAACCTCGACCTGTTCGAGCGCGAGGGCCTCAACCAGCACGTCCTCGACAACGAGGGCAACTTCCGCGCCACCCTGGAGAAGCTGCTCGACCTGCCGATCGTCGGCGACGTCCGCGGCAACGGCTTCTTCTACGGCATCGAGCTGGTCAAGGACAAGAACACCAAGGAGTCGTTCAACGAGGAGGAGACCGAGCGGATCCTCTACGGCTTCCTCTCCAAGGCGCTCTTCGACAACGGCCTGTACTGCCGTGCCGACGACCGCGGCGACCCGGTCATCCAGCTCGCCCCGCCGCTGATCTCCAACCAGGAGACCTTCGACGAGATCGAGCAGATCCTGCGCGCCACGCTGACGGAGGCGTGGACGAAGCTCTGATCCCGCGGCGCCGGTCCCCGGCGCCGGCAGCGAGGAGCCCCGGTCATCCTTCCGGATGATCATCACCGGCCCCGGCACCGTCCGTTCGAGTGAGAAACGGCGGCCCGGGGCCGTGTGCTGTCCGGCCGCGCCCCGGCGACTGCCTACGGTGCCTCGTGACCGATCGGCCCCGCCTTCGTTCCCCCGGACGGGGGAAACGGCCGGGGAAAAACGGATCAGAACCGAGGTGTACGCCCATGGAGGCTCCGCCGGACAACGACGTGCTCTGGGCCCGCGCCCTGCACTTCCAGCACCACGACGGCTCGCCCGCGCTGCAGGGCGTCTCGCTCGGCGTCCGGGAGGGCGAGATCCTCGCCGTCAGCGGCCCGCGCGGCAGCGGCAAGACGACGCTGCTGCGGTGTCTGTCCGGACTGCTGCGGGTACGGGAGGGCGAGGTCTGGTTCAACAGCGTGCCGGTCCACACCATGGGACCGATCGGCCGCGAACGACTGCGCCGCGACCGCTTCGCCTGGATCGACCCCGCCCCCGTGCTCGTCCCGGAGCTCAACGTCTGGGAGAACACCGCCCTCCCCCTCATGCTGCGCGGCGTCGCCCGGCGCCGGGCGAAGACGACCGCCCTGGAGTGGCTGGAGCGCCTCGACGTCGGCGGCGCGTCCCGCCGGCGCCCGCACGAACTCCAGCAGGCCGAGCGGCAGCGCGTCTGCATCGCCCGCGCGCTCGCCGTCACCCCCTCGGTCCTGTTCGCCGACGAGCCGACGGCGCCCCTGCACCGTGCCGACCGCTCCCATGTGCTGCGGACGCTGACCACGGCGGCCCGCTCGCACGGCATCACCGTCGTCCTCGCCACGCACGACGCGCAGACCGCCGCGCTCGCGGACCGCACGGTCTCGCTGCTGGACGGCCGGCGGGTCAGGACCGTGCACCTGCCGCCGGTGACCGAGACCACCGTGGCCTCCGGGGGCACCGCGACGGAAGGCCGGGCAGCGTGCTCGCTCTCCGTCTGACCCGCCGCGCCCGGCTCGCCGTCCAGCTGCGCCGTCTGATGGTCGCGGCGTTCTCGGCGGGCACGGGTTTCCTGCTGCTGTGCGCCCTCGGCCACGCGATCGGCCACCCGGGCTCGTCCGGCGCCTCCGCCCTCCGCCTCGCCTGGTGCGCGGCCCCCCTCTGCGCCACCGTGTACTTCGCCGTCGCCGCGGCCCGCGCCGACCCGGGCACCCGGCCCCGCTCAGGCCTGTCGGCGATCGGCCTCGGCCCCGGCCGGCTGATGGCCGTCTCCGCGGCGACCACGGCCCTGTCCGGAGCGCTCGGCTCGCTGGCGGCCCTGCTCCTCTTCCTCCACCTGCGCGGTGACCTGACGGCCACGCCCTTCGACGGCGCCGCGGCCGACTCCCTCGCCGTCGGCCTGCCCCTCCCCTTCCCCGCGGCCGTGACCCTCCTGACGCTGCTCCCGGCGACCGCGTCCGCCGCGGTGGCCCTGTCCCTCCGCCCCCGCGACGCGCCGCCCGCCCGCGCCGCCGGCGCCCGCGGCTACGGCCGTTTCGGCGCGTACGGCCGGGGCGCGGCCCGCGAGACCTTCGGCGCCTACGGCCGCTTCGGCGCCCGCCGGGCCACCAGGAGGACCACGCCCGACACCACCGCCGCGGCCTCTCCCGCCCCGGCCACGGCCACCGCCTCCGCCGACGTCCGCACCGCCGAACTCGCCGGCGCCCTCGCCACGGACCCCGCGGGCGGCCGCTCCGCCGAGCCCGCTCAGCCTGCGGACGGCCGGGCCGCCGGGGGCACCCCCTCCGGGAGGGGCACCCGCTGCGCGCCCACAAGCGCTCCCCACCTCCCGGCCCCGGCGGACGCCCGGGCGCACACCCCGGACACCGCCCGCCGTCAGAACACCACCACCCTCCCCTGGGGCATCGCCGTCCTCACCGCCGGCCTCGCCGTGGAGGCCTACGCCGGCAACACGGCCACCCCCGACACCGCCCCCTCCGCCGGCGTCCTCCTCGGCTGGACCCTGACCGCCCTGGGCCTCGCCCTCGCCGGCCCCGGCCTCACCCACCTGTGCGGCCGTCTCCTCCAGGCCGTCCGCCCCGGCGCCCTGCGCCTGCTCGCCGGCCGCGTCCTCATGGAGGAGTCGAGCCGCATCGGCCGCCCCCTGGGCGTCGTCTGCGCCGTGGCCTCCGCGCTCTACGCGGCGGCGGTCCTGTACGGCGGGGACGGACCGGCCTCCCACCCCCTGGGCGCCCTCGGCGCCCTCGTCGTGGCGGGCGCCACGGTGGCCACCCTGCTCACCTCGGCCGCCGAGGCCAAGCACACCCGCGCCGACACCACCACCGCCCTGCTGCGGCTGGGCGCGCCCCGGACGACGCTGCGCGCCGCCGCCGCCGTGCGGGCCGTCGCGCTGCTGGCCCTCTTCGGTCCGCCGACCTTCCTCGTCGCGGCCCTGGCCGCGCTGCCCCTGGCCCGCTGACGAAGATCCCCGAGTTTTCCCCCCGACCGCCGATGATTTCCGCGCCGTCCTCCCGTCTGACCCTGCGAACGGCACGACAACGGCACGGCACCGACGGGAGAGACCCCCATGTACCAGCAGATGATCTTCGTGAACCTGGCGACGAACGACCTCGACGCCTCGAAGAAGTTCTTCACGGAGCTCGGCTTCGCGCTCGACGCCCGGTTCAGCGACGAGACCGCCGCCTCGGTCGTGATCAGCGACACGATCGTCGCCATGCTGCTGACCAAGGAGAAGTACGCGCAGTTCACGAAGAAGGAGATCGTGGACTCGACGAAGGCCAGCGAGGTGCTGATCGCGCTGAGCGCGGAGAGCCGCGAGAAGGTCGACGAGCTGGTGGAGAGGGCGGTCGCCGCGGGCGGTTCGGTCTCCGGCGAGACCCAGGACCACGGCTTCATGTACGGCCGGGCCTTCGACGACCTCGACGGTCACACCTGGGAGGTCGCGTGGATGGACCCGGCGGTCCTCGAGGACTGACCGGGACGCGCACCTAGCATGGGCGGGTGGATCCGACACCCGCCCAGCCCCAGCCGCCGTCCCCGTCCCAGGCGCAGTCCCACCACGCCTCGCACGACCGGGAGATAGAGACCCTCGCCGAGTTCGACGAGGTCGTCTCCGCGCACGGCACCCTCGCCCACCACCGCGTCCAGGCCGTCGACCTGACGGCCCGTACGGACGCCCTCCTCTCCGCGGACCTCACGGGCGCCGTCTTCCTCGGCTGCCCGATGGCGCCCGAGGCGGCGGCCCGTGTGCGCGCCGCGGGGGCCCTGGTCTTCCCGCCCGTGCCCGGTCTGCCCTTCGACCCGTACCGCGGACACGTCTACTCCCCCGACGAGTTGTACGCCTGCCTCGACGACGGCTACGAGGCGACGCCGGACGCGCTGGCCCACACCTGGTTCCAGCACACCAAGGCGGACGGCGACGTGTTCGCCTCCATGCTGCGCGCGATCCACGACGACGCGGTCTCGGACGCGGTCGACGAACTCCTGGCCAAAGCGCGGGTGGTGGGCGTCATGGGCGGCCACGCCATGGCCCGCGGCACCCTCGCCTACGCGGGCGCCGCGCGTCTGGGGCGCGAGCTGACCCGCGCCGGGTTCACCGTCGCCACCGGTGGCGGACCGGGCGCCATGGAGGCCGCGAACCTCGGCGCGTACTCCGCCCCGTTCCGCGACGGCATGCTGGACGACGCCCTGACGCTCCTCGCGAAGGTCACGTCGTTCGCGCCGTCGGTCACCGACTGGGCGCGCTCCGCCTTCGAGGTGCGGGAGCGCTGGCCCGGGGGCGGTGCCTCGGTCGGCATCCCGACCTGGTTCTACGGCCACGAGCCGCCGAACGCCTTCGCGGCGCACATCGCCAAGTACTTCGCCAACGCCACCCGCGAGGACGGCCTGCTGGCGCGCTCGACCGCGGGCGTGGTGTTCCTGCCGGGCGCCGCCGGCACCGTCCAGGAGATCTTCGACAACGCGACGCCCAACTACTACGAGTCACGGGGCGGTCCCACCCCCATGGTGCTCGTGGACCGGGCGCACTGGACGCGGACGCTGCCGGCCTGGCCGCTGCTGACGTCGCTGGCCGAGGGGCGGTCCATGGAGGCCCGGATCGCGCTGGTGGACCGGATCGAGGAGGCCCCCGAGGCGCTGAAACGTCTCGGCGGTTAATGAGAGGGCAAAGCCAACGCGCTTGGCGGGTACAGGCGTTGACACTGCTTATGCACCGCTTATAGACCAGTGAGGCTCCTGGGAGTGTCGATGGCATCGGAGCAGACACCGGCGATGGCATCGGCACCCTCTCCACCCCCCGCATCCGCGCTTCCCGTGAAGGAACAACGTGGCAGTCCTGTCCATACTCAGCCGCACGGCGTCCCGCCGTAGCGTCCGTGCCCTCGGCGTCGCCTCGGCCACGGCGGCCCTCGCGATCGGCGCCGCCGGCAACGCCTTCGCCTGCGACATCGGCGAGTTCTCCGCCGCCGCCACGTGCGACGGCGGCAAGGGGATCATCACCGTCACCGACGTGGACCCCGCCGGCGTCCCCGCCACCGTCACCGTGTACCTGGAGAACAAGGGCTCCGACGCCCAGAAGATCGGCGAGCAGGTGGTCAGGGGCTCCCGCGAGGGCAGCACCATCACCTTCGCCGCGGACTGGAAGCCGAACGCCGAGTACCGCATCCACGTCAAGGCCGGCGGCTACGTCGACGAGGACATCGAGCCGAACCTCGTGACCCCGGCGACCGCCTGCGAGACCGAGGACACGCCGTCCCCGACCCCCTCCCAGAGCTCGTCCGCCCCGGCCGAGGAGACCGGGACGCCGGCTCCGGCCCCGTCGCCGTCGGCCCCCTCCGCCTCGCAGAGCGAGAGCACCGCCCCGGCGGCCGTGCCGAGCAGCGCCCCGTCCCCGGCGGCCGGTGAGTCCCACCTCGCCGAGACCGGTGCGAACTCCAACACCGGCATGATCGTCGGCATCGCGGCGGCCCTCGTCGTCGTCGGTGGCGGCGCGGTCTTCTTCGGCCTGCGCCGTCGCGGGGCGAACGGCAGCCGCTGACGCCCTGTGACATCCGTACGAACGGTGGCCCGTCCCCGGCCGGGGACGGGCCACCGTCGTGTCAGCCGAACGAGGCCCGCTCCAGCCAGAACTCCAGCAACTCCCGCTCGCCGAGCACCTCCAGACCGGGGGCGTCCAGCGGCAGCCGGCGGTAGAAGGCGAGCAGGACGTCCGTGAGGGGCCCCCGCAGAACGGCGTCCGCCTTCTCGTGGCCGCGGCGCCAGGTGAGGCCGTCCTCGCCGAGCTCGATCAGCCACTCGGCGTTCAGTTCCAAAGCGGCGTCGGTGGCGTGCAGGTGGATGCTCCGGCCGGGCCCGCGCAGCTCGTTCGCCTCGGGGTCCGTGCCGGTCCGCTGCACGAACTGGACGATCTCCAGCCATTCGTCGATCGCGTCGGCGGCCACGTCCGGCGCCACGCGGTAGGGCTGTCCGGCGGTGAGCACGGCGTCCGCGCGGTGGACGGTGACCTCGTGCGTCATCCGGCGCGCCCAGAAGCCCGCGTCGTGCCGCCCGCTCCACGACCACACCTTCGCCTCCGGCCCGGCCTCGCGCAGCGCGCCGACGAGCGCCTCGCCCGACTCCGCCAGCCAGGCGTCCAGCGCGGCGGCGTCGCCCCTGGCGTCCGGACCGGCGGCGCCCGGCACCTGCTCGTCGGGGACGTTCTCCCGGGCCCGGGTGCGCACCAGCAGCTCCACCCAGCGCAGCGCGCCTCCCGTGTGCCGGACCAGGTCCTCCAGGGACCAGTCCGGGCAGGTCGGGACGGTGGCGGAGAGATCGGTGCCGGAGGTCACCAGATCCCTCAACTGTCCGACCTGGTGGGCCGTCTCGTCGCAGTAACGCTCGTGTGCCAGTGACGTCATGACCCGCATCCTAGGAGCGGGACGATCACCCGAGCACCACGGTTTCCGCCCCGTCGAACTCCACCCCGACCGTGTCCCCGACCTCCGGAGCCGCCCGCAGCGCGCACGCCGCCTCCAGGCGGGGCGCGTCCTTGGGCTGCAGGCGGACGGCGACGTGGGTGCCGCGGAAGGTGCGGGCGGCGACCGTGCAGCGCAGGCCGGCGTCGGCGGGCACGATCCTGACCCCGGCGGGCCGCACGAGCACGGTCCGCGTGCCCTGGGGAGCGTCCTCGGGGACCGGCACCTTGCCCCAGGGGGTGGCCGCGACCTGCCCGGCGACGGTCGCCTCCACCACGTTGTCGAAGCCGAGGAAGCGGGCCACGAAGGCGTCCGCCGGCCGCTGCCACACCTGAAGCGGCGTCCCCTCCTGGGCGATCCGCCCGTCCCGCATCACCACCACCCGGTCGGCGAGCGCGAAGGCCTCCGACTGGTCGTGCGTCACGGCGAGCACGGTGGTGCCCAACAGGCCGAACAGCTCGCGCAGTTCCACCACCAACCGCTCCCGCAGCGAGCGGTCGAGCTGGCCGAGCGGCTCGTCCAGCATCAGCAGCCGGGGCCGGGGCGCGAGGGCGCGGGCCAGCGCCACCCGCTGCTGCTCACCGCCGGAGAGCGCGGCGACGGACCGGCGGGCGGCGCCCGGCAGGCCCACCAGTTCCAGCAGCTCCCGTACGTCCTCCTGCTGCCGGGCCCGCGACGCACCCCGCATCCGCGGCCCGAAGGCGATGTTCCCGGCCACGTCCCGCTGCGGGAACAGCTGGTGGTCCTGGAACATCAGCCCGACCTCGCGCTTGTGCGCGGGCACCCCGGACTGGTCCCGCCCGTCCAGCACCACCCGTCCGGCGTCCAGCGGCTGGAGGCCGGCGACCGCGCGCAGCAGCGTCGACTTGCCGCTGCCGCTGGGCCCCAGCACGCACACGACCTCGTGCTCGGCGACCTCCAGGTCGACGGCGTCGAGCACGGCCCGCCCGCCGAAGCGGACGGTCGCTCCCCGCAGACTCAGCAGCATCCCTAGAACTCCCCGCTCCGGTCGGTCCGCAGCCGCTCCAGCACCACCAGGGCCACGGCGCACACCACCATCAGAATCGTCGACAGGGCCATCGCCTGCCCGTAGTTCAGGTCCCCGGGCCGCCCCAGCAGCCGCGCCACGGCGACCGGCAGCGTCGGGTTGTCGGGCCGGGCGATGAACACGGTCGCCCCGAACTCCCCCAGCGACACCGCGAAGGCGAACCCGGCGGCGATCAGCAGCGCCCGCCGCACCATCGGCAGGTCGACCTCCCGCCACACCCGCCACGGCGACGCCCCGAGCACCGCCGCCGCCTCCCGCAGCCGCACGTCCACCGCCCGCAGCACCGGCAGCATGGTGCGTACGACGAAGGGGACGCCGACCAGCGCCTGGGCGAGCGGCACCAGGATCCAGGAGGACCTGAGGTCCAGCGGGGGTTCGTCCAGGGCGATCAGGAAACCGAAGCCGACCGTCACGGCGGACACCCCGAGCGGCAGCATCAGCAGCGCGTCGAAGCCGCGCACCAGGCGGCCCGCGTCCCGCCGGGTGAGCGCGGCCGCCGCCAGACCGCCGATGACCACGGCGATCGCGGTGGCGGCGACGGCGTACTGCAGGGAGTTGCCGACCGCCTCGATCGGCGGGACCAGGAAGGTGCCGCCGTCCTCGTGGGTCAGGGCCCGGTAGTAGCCGAGACCGCCGGCGCCGAACGACCGCTGGACCAGCACGGCGAGCGGCAGCACGACGAGGACGGCGACGGTGACGAGCACGCCCCCCAGCAGCGCCCACTGCCCGGCCCCGCGCGGGCGGCGCGCGGTGCGGGAGGCGTCCACCAGCCGCAGCGCCGTCTCGCGCCGCCGTACCGTCCAGGCGTGCACGGCGAGGATGGTGCAGACCGCGGCGAACTGGATCAGCGTCAGCACGGCGGCCGTGGACAGGTCGAAGATCTGCGAGGTCTGCCGGTAGATCTCCACCTCCAGGGTGGAGAAGGCGGGCCCGCCGAGGATCTGGACGACGCCGAAGGAGGTGAAGGTGAACAGGAACACCATCAGCGCGGCGGCGGCCACGGCGGGGGCGAGCGCCGGCAGGGTGACCCGTCGCCAGGCCCGCAGCGGGGAGGCGCCGAGCATCCGCGCGGCCTCCTCCTGGCGCGGGTCGAGCTGCGCCCACAGTCCGCCGACGGTGCGTACGACGACGGCGTAGTTGAAGAAGACGTGCGCGAGCAGGATGGCCCACACCGTGGTGTCCAGCCGGACGCCCCACAGCTCGTCGAGCAGTCCGCCCCGCCCGACGAGCGCTAGGAACGCGGTGCCCACCACGACCGTCGGCAGCACGAACGGCACGGTCACCACGGCCCGCAGCACCTGCTTGCCGGGAAAGTCGAGGCGGGCGAAGACGTACGCGCCGGGCAGGGCGATCAGCAGGGTGAGCGCGGTGGACGCGAGCGCCTGCCAGGTGGTGAACCACAGCACGTGCCGGACGTCGGACTGGGCCAGCACGTCCCCGATCCGCCCGAACCGCCAGACCCCGTCGACCTCCAGACCGCGCGCGACGATCGCGGCGACGGGGTAGGCGAAGAAGACCGCGAAGAACGCGACGGGGCCGGCCATCAGGGCCAGCCGCGCCGCGCTCCCGCGCCGCCGGGTGCCGGCGGCGCGGGCGGCCTCGGTCGCTTCGGTCGCTTCGGTCACTTCAGGAGGAGCGAGGTCCACGACTTGACCCACTGGTCGCGGTTGTCGGCGATCTTCTCCGGGTCCAGGGTCTGCGGGTTCTCGGCCTGCGGGCCGTACTTCACGAACTCCGGCGGGACCTGGGCCGCCTCGCGCACCGGGTGGACGAACATGTTCAGCGGCATGTCGTCCTGGAACTCCTTGCTGATCAGGAAGTCGAGCAGCGCCTTGCCGCCCTCGGGGTTCTTCGCGTTGCTCAGCAGGCCCGCGTACTCGACCTGGCGGAAGCAGGTGCCGGTGGCGACGCCCGTGGGCGCGGTGTCCGGCTTCGGGTCGGCGTAGATCACCTCGGCGGGGGGCGAGGAGGCGTAGGAGACGACGAGCGGGCGGTCGCCCTTCGCCTTCTTGCCGCCGGACGAGCCGGAGAACTCCTCGTTGTACGCCTGCTCCCAGCTGTCGACGACCTTGACGCCGTTCGCCTTCAGCTTCTTCCAGTACCCCTCCCAGCCGTCGTCGCCGTACCTGGCGGCGGTGCCCAGCAGGAAGCCGAGGCCGGGCGAGGAGCTGCCGGCGTCCTCCGTGACGAGGAGGTTCTTGTACGCGGGCTTGGCGAGGTCGTCGAAGGAGTCGGGCGGGGTCAGCTTGTGCTCGCTGAAGTACGCCTTGTCGTAGTTGACGCAGATGTCACCGGTGTCGATGGGCGTGACGCGGTGCCTGTCCTGGTCGACCCGGTACTCGGGAAGGATCATGTCGGAGCCCTTGGGCTCGTACGGCTGGAACAGGCCGTTGTCGAGCGCGCGGGACAGCAGCGTGTTGTCGACGCCGAAGAAGACGTCGCCCTGCGGGTTGTCCTTGGTGAGGATGGCCTTGTTGACGGCCTGTCCGGCGTCGCCGTCCTCGAGGACCTTGACCTTGTAGCCGGAGCTCTTCTCGAAGTCCGCGATGACGTTCTTGGACGCGGCCCACGAGTCGTGGCTGACGAGGGTCACGGTCTTGGAACCGCCGGCCCCCTGGTCGTCGCCGTCGGACGACGATCCGCAGGCGGCCAGGCCGCCGACGAGGCCGAGCCCGACGGCCAGGGCACTGACCTTCTTGGTGATGCTCACGGAATTCCTCCTGGGTCACCAGGAGAAGACGCGGCCCTGCCCGGGACCCCTGACGAGGTCCCGGGCAGGGCGCAACAGCTCGAGTGATGACCGATCTCCCTACCCAGAATGACCTGGGCCAGGTTCGGAGGGTCTGCGGCCGGTGCCGCACTCTCAGCGCTGTGGCGCTCCCCTGTCGGAATATGAAGATGTCTGAAAACGAGGACGTACGCCGGTCAGATTACCGCTCGCTCGCGGCGAGCTGACCACACGCCCCGTCGATCTCCTGTCCACGGGTGTCCCGGATGGTCACCGGCACACCGTGCGCCTCGATCGCCGCGACGAACGCCTTCTCGTCCTCGGGCCGCGAGGCGGTCCACTTCGAGCCCGGCGTCGGGTTGAGCGGGATGAGGTTGACGTGCACCGGCTTGCCCTTGAGCAGCCGTCCGAGCCGGTCGCCGCGCCACGCCTGGTCGTTGATGTCGCGGATCAGCGCGTACTCGATGGACAGCCGGCGACCGGACTTCGCCGCGTACTCGAAGCCGGCGTCGAGGACCTCGCGCACCTTCCACCGCGTGTTCACGGGGACGAGGGTGTCGCGCAGCTCGTCGTCGGGGGCGTGCAGGGAGATGGCGAGGCGGCACTTGAAGCCCTCGTCGGCGAACCGGTGGATCGCCGGGACCAGACCGACCGTGGAGACGGTGATGCCGCGCTGGGACAGTCCCAGCCCGTCGGGCTCGGGATCGGTGAGGCGGCGGATGGCTCCGACGACCCGGTTGTAGTTGGCGAGGGGCTCGCCCATGCCCATGAAGACGATGTTGCTCAGCCGCGCGGGGCCGCCGGGGACCTCGCCGTCCCTGAGCGCCCGCATGCCGTCGACGATCTGGTGCACGATCTCGGCGGTGGACAGGTTCCGGTCCAGCCCGGCCTGTCCGGTGGCGCAGAAGGGGCAGTTCATGCCGCAGCCCGCCTGGGAGCTGATGCACATGGTCACCCGGTCCGGGTAGCGCATGAGCACGGACTCGACGAGCGTCCCGTCGAACAGCTTCCACAGCGTCTTGCGGGTGGTGCCCTGGTCGGTCGACAGGTGCCGGACGACCGACATCAGGTCGGGCAGCAGCGCGTCCCGCAGCCCCTGGCGCGAACCGGCGGGGATGTCGGTCCACTGCTCGGGGTCGTGGGCGTACCGCGCGAAGTAGTGCTGCGAGAGCTGCTTCGCGCGGAACGGCTTCTCACCGATCGCGGCGACGGCCTCCTTGCGCTCGGCGGGCGTGAGATCGGCGAGATGCCTCGGCGGCTTCTTGGCTCCGCGCGGGGCGACGAATGTGAGTTCTCCGGGCTTAGGCATGACCTTCCCAGTGTCGCAGATCCACCGGGATGGCCCGGCCGCCCTCGGAACAGGCCCGTGATCAGGACGACCACGTCGCTCACATAGGTTTTCGTGCGGTACCACGCCCCGCAGTACCGCCGCGGCCGACGCCGGCCCTTCTGGCCGGGGAGCGCCTCGCACCGGCGGCAGGGCGGCTCCCCGTGGTACCTGCCGTCGTCCCCCAGCCCCGCCCGTGCCCTGAGGGGACCCTGGGCCCCGGCGTCCGACAAGCGACCGGGCCCTCGTCCCGCAGGAGGACGAGGGCCCGGCGCGGTCGTGCGCGAGGGTCAGCCCGAGCCGACGAAGATCACCAGCAGCAGCCACACCACCGGCGCCGTCGGCAGGAGAGAGTCCAGGCGGTCCATGATGCCGCCGTGGCCCGGCAGCAGCGTGCCCATGTCCTTGATGCCCAGGTCCCGCTTGATCATGGACTCGCCGAGGTCGCCCAGCGTGGCGCTGACCGCGACCGCGAGACCCAGCAGCAGGCCCTGCCACCAGGAACCGCCGTCGATCAGGAACTGCATGCACAGCGCGCCCGCCGCCATCGCGAAGGCCACCGCTCCGAGCAGGCCCTCACGGGTCTTGCCGGGGCTGATGCGCGGGGCGAGCTTGGTCCTGCCGAAGCGCCAGCCGACGGCGTACGCGCCGGTGTCGCTGACGACCGTCAGCAGCAGGAAGGTCAGGACGCGCCAGGGGCCGTCGTCGGCCGCCAGCATCATGGCGACGAACGTGGCCAGGAAGGGTACGTAGAAGGCCGCGAACAGGCCCGCCGTGACGTCCTTGAGGTAGCCCTCCGGCGGTTCGGTCATCCGCCACACGAGGACCGCCAGCGCCGTGAGCGCCATGACGACCCACGCGCCCTCGGCTCCGCGCACGTACCCGGCGACGACCATCGCCGCGCCGCCGGTCGCGAGCGGCACGAGGGGCGCCTTGATGTCCTTGCGCTCCTGGAGCCGCGTGGTCAGCTCCCACAGACCCACCACGACGGCTATCGCGATGACACCGACGAAGACGGCCTTGACGACGAACAGCGACGCGATGATCACCGCGCCGAGCCCGACGCCGACCCCTATCGCGGCGCCCAGGTCGCGCCCCGCGCTCTTCTTCTGCGGCTGCGGCTGCGCCGGCTGCTGGGCGTCGGGCATGGGCTCCGGATTCTGCGGCACCGCCGCATACGGCTGCGCCGACGGGGTCTCGCCGCGATACGTGTCGTCGCGGAACGGCTCGTCTCGGAACAGGGGGCCGCTCAGCCGAGCGGCCCCCTGGTCGCCATCCTGGTCTCCGCCGTGTTCGGGTACGTCGGGCACGATGGGCATGGGGCGAGTCTGCTGCGCGTTGTGCGCATCGTACGCGGGACCCGCCGGGGCCGTCCCCTGGGCAGGACCCTGGTCGGACGGCCCCCAGTACCCGGCTTGTGGCGGCGCTCCCCAGGAAGAGTCGTTCATCAGACCTCGAGCAGTTCGGCTTCCTTGTGCTTCAGGAGCTCGTCCACCTGGGCGACGTACTTGGCCGTGGTGTCGTCGAGCTCCTTCTCCGCGCGGCGGCCCTCGTCCTCGCCGACCTCGCCGTCCTTGACCATCTTGTCGATGGTGTCCTTGGCCTTGCGGCGCACGGAGCGGATGGACACCTTGGCGTCCTCGGCCTTGCCCTTGGCGACCTTGATGTAGTCGCGGCGGCGCTCCTCGGTGAGCTCGGGGAACACCACCCGGATGATGTTGCCGTCGTTGCTGGGGTTGACGCCCAGGTCGGAGTCGCGGATCGCCTGCTCGATGTTGCGCAGGGCGCTCTTGTCGAACGGCGTCACCACGGCCATGCGCGGCTCGGGCACGGAGAACGAGGCCAGCTGGTTGATCGGCGTCAGCGCGCCGTAGTAGTCGGCCACGATCTTGTTGAACATCGCCGGGTGCGCACGGCCGGTGCGGATCGCGGCGAAGTCCTCCTTGGCGACCACGACGGCCTTCTCCATCTTCTCCTCGGCCTCGAGGAGGGTCTCTTCGATCACCACTTGCTCCTGCGTGTCTTGAGTAGGCCCGGCGGCGGATCCTGTCGGAGCCGGGCCGGCTGCGTCGCGTCTTCTTCCTGCACGGTTCCCGACCGGCGGGACATTGTCCATCCCCCGGCCCGGCCCCGTCCCGTCCGTCCCCCGGACAGGTGGCGTCCGCGGGCAGGGGGTGTTCTTTGGTCAGTCCCGGTTTCCTTGGTCACCCACCAGCGTGCCGATCTTCTCACCCTTGACGGCGCGGGCGATATTGCCCTCCTTCAGCAGTTCGAAGACCACGATCGGGAGGTCGTTGTCGCGGCAGAGGGTGATGGCCGTGGCGTCGGCGACCTTCAGGTCGCGGGTGATGACCTCGCCGTAGCCGAGCGCGTCGAACTTCACGGCGTCCGGGTTGGTCTTCGGGTCGGAGTCGTAGACCCCGTCCACGCCGTTCTTGCCCATGAGCAGCGCCTCGGCGTCGATCTCGAGGGCGCGCTGGGCGGCGGTGGTGTCGGTGGAGAAGTACGGCATGCCCATGCCGGCGCCGAAGATGACCACGCGGCCCTTCTCCAGGTGACGCACGGCGCGCAGCGGGATGTAGGGCTCGGCGACCTGGCCCATGGTGATGGCGGTCTGCACGCGGCAGTCGACGCCCTCCTTCTCCAGGAAGTCCTGGAGGGCCAGGCAGTTCATCACGGTGCCGAGCATGCCCATGTAGTCGGAGCGGGCGCGGTCCATGCCGCGCACCTGCAGTTCGGCGCCGCGGAAGAAGTTGCCGCCGCCGATGACGACGGCGATCTGCGCTCCGTCGCGGACGACGGCTGCGATCTCACGGGCGATGGCGTGCACCACGTCGGGGTCGACGCCCAGGCCCCCACCGCCGGAGAATGCCTCTCCGGACAGCTTCAGCATGAAGCGGCCGCGTACTTTGCCGTCGTCGCTCTTCTCGGCCTTGGTGGTCATGGAGATCTCGCCTCTTTTACGTGGTTCACACATACGAAGGAGGCCATTGCCGGTGGATGGTTCGCATCCCGTGCGCGGCAATGGCCTCCTCGTCAGTTCTGCTGTCGTCCGCCGCCACGCGCGTCTGCCCGGAGGCGGACGGCGGCGGCACGGACGACTGCTGTCGACCCTACCGGGGTCGCGCGTCCGTCGCGGTACGGACTCAGATGCCGACCTTGATGCGCGTGAAGCGCTTCAGGGTGACACCGGCCTCGTCCAGCACCTTCTGGACGGACTTCTTGTTGTCGAGCGCGTAGGGCTGGCCCAGCAGCGTGGCGTCCTTGAAGAAGCCGTTGAGGCGACCCTCGACGATCTTCGGCAGGGCGGCCTCGGGCTTGCCCTCGGCGCGGGTGGTCTCCTCGGCGACGCGGCGCTCGGACTCGACGACCTCGGCCGGGACGTCCTCCTTGGAGAGGTACTTCGGCGCGAAGGCGGCGATGTGCTGGGCGACGCCCTTGGCGATCTCGGCGTTCGGCTTGTCCAGCTCGACGAGGACACCGATCTGCGGGGGCAGGTCGGGCATCGTGCGGTGCATGTACGCGGTCACGAAGCCGCCGGAGAACTGCGCGAAGCGGTCCAGGACGATCTTCTCGCCGAGGTTGGCGTTGGCCTCGTCCACGAACGCCTGGACGGTCTTGCCGGGCTCGATCTCGGAGGCGAGCAGGGCCTCGATGTCGGCCGGGGAGGCCTTGGCGACGTGCTCGGCGATGGCCGTGGCGACGTTCTGGAACTTCTCGCCCTTGGCGACGAAGTCCGTCTCGCACTTCAGCTCGACGAGGACGCCCGAGGTGTTGTCGTCGGCGATGATCGAGACGACGGCGCCGTTCTCGGCAGAGCGGCCCTCGCGCTTGGCGACGCCCTTCTGGCCCTTGATGCGGAGCGCCTCGACGGCCTTCTCGACGTTGCCCTCGGCCTCGTCCAGCGCCTTCTTGCAGTCCATCATGCCGGCGCCGGTGAGCTCACGAAGCTTCTTGACGTCGGCGGCGGTGTAGTTCGCCATGATTCCGGAATCTCTCTCGAAGTCTGAGGATCTACGGGCCGGACGGCGGGGACTGGTGTGGTCCCCGCCGTCCGGCACCCGAAGGTGGTGAGGGGTCAGGCCTGCTCGGCGTCCGCGGCAGGGGCCTCGGCGGCGGCCTCGGCTGCAGGGGCCTCGGCAGCGGCCTCGGCCGGAGCCTCGGCGGGCTTCTCCGCCTCGTCGGCCTTCTTCTCGCCCTCGAGCAGGTCACGCTCCCACGCGGCCAGCGGCTCGCCCGCGGCCTTGTCGCCCTTGCCCTCGGTGGCGGCACCGGAGCGGGCGATGAGGCCCTCGGCGACGGCGTCGGCGATCACACGGGTGAGCAGGGTGACGGAACGGATCGCGTCGTCGTTGCCCGGGATCTTGTAGTCGACCTCGTCGGGGTCGCAGTTGGTGTCGAGGATGGCGACGACCGGGATGTTGAGCTTCCGGGCCTCGCCGACCGCGATGTGCTCCTTCTTGGTGTCCACGATCCAGACGGCGCTGGGCACCTTCTGCATCTCGCGGATACCGCCGAGGGTCTTCTCCAGCTTGGCCTTCTCGCGGGAGAGGACCAGCAGCTCCTTCTTGGTGAGGCCGGAGGCGGCCACGTCCTCGAAGTCGATCTGCTCGAGCTCCTTCAGGCGCTGCAGGCGCTTGTAGACGGTCGAGAAGTTGGTGAGCATGCCGCCCAGCCAGCGCTGGTTGACGTAGGGCATGCCGACGCGGGTGGCCTGCTCGGCGATGGCCTCCTGCGCCTGCTTCTTCGTGCCGACGAACATGACCGTGCCGCCGTGGGCGACGGTCTCCTTGACGAACTCGTAGGCGCGGTCGATGTACGACAGCGACTGGAGCAGGTCGATGATGTAGATGCCGTTGCGCTCGGTGAAGATGAAGCGCTTCATCTTCGGGTTCCAGCGACGGGTCTGGTGACCGAAGTGGACGCCGCTCTCCAGCAGCTCCCGCATCGTGACGACGGCCATGGCCGTATCTCCTTGATTTTCTCGGTTGTGCCGCGGAAGCCGGACGGCTCCCGCGCCTGACGCCCGCGATGCGCCGTGCCACTGGGGACCGAGGGGCGCTGCCACGAGCCTGGGGCTTCGTGTCGGGGCGTGCGAAGTCGACCCGGTCACCCGGGTCGCCATCAGAAGTGTACGGGACCCGAGGGGCGACGGGTGACGCAGCTGTCCACAATCGGCGAGTGGTCCACAGGTCCGGGCGGCGGGCGGCCCCGGTGCGGGACGGTTCCCGTATGCGAGCGAGGCGATGTGCGGGTGTGTGTGCGTGGGTGGCGATGCTGCCGGCCGTCATGGCCCCGGGGCCGCCGCGACCGGAGCGGCCGGCACCGCCGGTGACGCCGGCGGCGGTCTCCGTGGCGGCCCCCCGGCGGGATCCGGGCCCCGCAGTGCCGGCCGTCGCCCGGTTCTGGCCGGTCGGCACCCGGCCCACGGTCCTGCGGGGCTGGGAGCCCCCGGCGACGCCGTACGGCCCGGGGCACCGCGGCGTGGATCTCGCCGTGCCGGCCGGGGCCCCGGCGCGGGCGGTCGCCGCGGGGAGGGTGTCCTTCGCGGGGCGGGTCGCGGGCAGGGGCGTCGTCTCGCTGGAACTGACGGGGACGGGCGGTCCGCCGCTGCGGACGACGTACGAGCCGGTGCGGGCGTCGGTGCACGAGGGCGACGAGGTCGCCGCGGGCGAGCCGCTGGGCACGGTGGAGCCGACGGGGCCCCACTGCTCGGCGTGTCTGCACTGGGGAGTGCTGAGAGGAGACGTCTACCTGAACCCGCTCGCGCTGCTGCCGCCGTGGCTGCTCGGTGCGGGCCCGTCGAGACTGCTGCCGGTGCTGGGAGTCCCCCTCCCCACCGGACCGCGGCCACAGGCGCCTGCCCCGTGCCCGAACGGGCCCGGAAGGTGCTCCGAGGAAGGTGAGGCCGGGCACCGCGGTCCCTCCGGAGCGGCCCCGTGACGCACGATCGCACCCGGCCGGGACGCGCCGCCGGGCGCCCGGTGCGCGCCGGGTCCCGGGCGGTCAGCCCCGGACGCCTCGCAGCGCCATGGAGACGGCCGCCTCCGTGATCACCGCCGGCTCCTCGGCCGCACCGAGCTCGATCCGCCGCACCGCCGCGTCCACGACTCCCTGGAGCAGCATCGCCGCCAGCCGCGGCTGTCCGTGTCCCATCTCGCCCAGCGCCTCGACGATCATCGCGACCAGGCCGCCGTGCGCCGCCCGGATCTTCTCGCGGGCGCCGGCGTCCAGTTCGCTCGCGGAGATGGCCACCACGGCCCGGTGCCGCCGGTCCCCGACCAGGTCGAGCTGCCGGCGCACATACGCCTCGATCTTGCCCTCGGGTGTCGTCTCACGCTCCATCGCCGCCTCGACCTCCTCGGCCCAGACGGGGAAGTCGACGGCGCACAGCTCCTCGACGACCGCCGCACGCGACCGGAAGTACTCGTAGACGGACGAACGGGCAAGCCCCGTCCGCTCGGCGAGGGCGGGGAAGGTCAGCGCCTCCGTCCCGCCGTCGGACAGCAGGGAGCGTGCCGCGTCCAGCAGGGCGGCACGCTGCATCGACCGGTGCTCGGCCACGGAGGCCGCTCGAATCCTTGGCACGTCACCACTTTACGGAGGCGTTCGCCCGTACGGGAGTCACCCACCCGGCCGCGTACCCGCGGCCCCGGCCGTCGGCGCGGTCGGACGGGGGCCGCGGGGCAGGTCAGCGGCCGAACGCCGCCAGCTTCGCACGCAGCTGCAGTACGGACTTGGTGTGGATCTGGCTGACCCTGCTCTCGGTCACGCCCAGCACGTTGCCGATCTCGGCGAGGGTGAGCCCCTCGTAGTAGTACAGGGTGACGACGGTCTTCTCCCGTTCGGGCAACGTGTTGATCGCCCGCGCCAGGAACCGCCGCAGTTCCCGGTCCTCGGCGACCTCCACCGGGTTGTCGGCGGCCGTGTCCTCCAGGGTGTCCATGAGGCTGAGCCGGCCCCCGCCCTCGCCCCCGGCGTGCAGCAGCTCCTCCAGGGCCACGACGTTGGCCAGCGACAACTGGCTGAAGACCGCATGGAGGTCCTCCACCGCGATCCCCATCTCGCCGGCCACCTCGCCCTCCGACGGGGTCCGCCGCAGCCGCGCCTCCAGCGTCGCGTAGGCCCGCTCCACGCTCCGCGCCTTCTGCCGCACGGAGCGCGGGATCCAGTCCAGCGCGCGCAGCTCGTCGATCATCGCGCCCCGGATCCGGGTGATCGCGTACGTCTCGAACTTGATCTCCCGGTCGACGTCGAACTTCTCGATGGCGTCGATCAGCCCGAACACCCCGGAGGAGACGAAGTCCGCCTGCTCGACGTTGGGCGGGAGTCCCACGCTCACCCGGCCCGCCACGTACTTCACCAGGGGCGAGTAGTGCAGGATCAGCTGTTCCCGCAGCCGCTCGTCCCCCGTCGCCTTGTACGACCGCCACAGCTCGTCGAGCGTCGAGGGGGCGGGCGGTCGCACGCTGCCACCGTCGCGGGCGGCTGGGGGGAGCGCCGCCCGGTCGGACCCGGAGGTGTGCTGGGGCATTCGTCGCCTTGTGCCGTTCTGCCGTGATGTGGTGTGCCTGGGGTGAGGCCGTCGGTCTGCTGTCTGGTTGTCGCCGTTGTCGCCTGTCCGCGCGGGGGGCATCGTGAGCGTAGCGTGACTGGGCTGTCGCGGTGTGCGAAGGACGGCCGGGGGGTCGTACGCAGATACGTTCCGCTGGACGCCCCACAGGGGGGACGCCGATCGCTCAGCGTGGTCATTCGAGTCCCCCAACTGCGGGAATCCCCAAGGGCATCGGGCTTCCCCCGGACGGACGAACACGCTCGGTCAGCACGGGCTCCGGCCGCCACGGACCGAGATCATCGCCTGGCGTGTCAACTTCCAGCCGTCGCCATGTCGTTCGACGTAACCCAGTGCTCGAAGCTCGTACAGTCTCGCGACCGCGTCGTCCTCGGTGGTCTGTGCGCGGCGCGCGACGTCGGCCGCCACCGCCGTCCCCCGCGCCGGGAGCCCGGCCAGCACCTGCCGGGCCCGGGGTTCCAGCAGGTCGGTGGGCAGCACCGGGCCCCGCCGGTCGGGGGCCAGCTCGCCCATGTCGCCGACCAGTTCGACGACCTCCGCGGCGTCGGTGACGAGTACGGCGTCGCCGCGCAGCAGCTCGTGCACCCCCGCGGAGAGCCCGCTGGTGGCCGGCCCGGGCACCCCCATGGTGTGCCGGCCCAGACGCTGCGCCGCCCGCGCCGTGACCAGCGAGCCGCTGCGCAGGGCTGCCTCGACGACGACGGTGCCCCGGGTGAGCGCGGCGATCACGCGGTTGCGCAGGACGAATCTGCTCGGTGTCGGGTGATCGCCCGGCGGCAGCTCCCCGACGACCAGCCCCTGCTCCGCGATCCTGGTGATCAGCCGGGTGTGCCCGGGCGGGTAGGGGCGGTCGACGCCGCAGGCGAGGACGGCCGCGGTGGCGCCGCCCGCGCCGAGGGCACCCCGGTGGGCGGCGCCGTCGACGCCGTAGGCTCCGCCGGACACCACGACCCAGCCGCGTTCGGCGAGGCCGGCGGCGAGGGCTGCCGCCATGTGGGCGCCGTACTCGGTGCAGGCGCGGGCGCCCACGACCGCCACCGACCGCAGCGCCCACATGCGCAGGCTGGGCCGGCCGCGCACCCACAGTCCGAGGGGCCGTGCGTCCCCCAGGTCGTCGAGTTGCCGGGGCCATTCGGCACCGCCGGGCACCACGAACCGCACCCCGGCCGTCCGGGCGGCGGCGAGGTCCCCGGACGGGTCGGCCCGAGCGGCCCGCGCGCAGAGCCCGGCCCACCGTTTTCCGCTCACCCCCGGCAGGGCGCGCCCGCCCTCCCGCAGCCGCCGCACCACCTCCGCGGCCCCGCGCTCCCGCACCCACCGTCCGCCGGTCTCGTCGCCGGGCTCGAGGACCCGGGTGAGGAAGACCCGTCCGAGCAGCTCGCCCTCCACGGCCTCGCCGCCCACCCGTTCCCCCCGGCCCGCGCCGCCCTCGCCGGCCCCCGTGCTCCCGCCGCCGTTCCCGACCACGCCGTCGTCCTCCCGGCCGGCCCAGCCGCTCCCGGCCGCCCCCTCTCCCCCGGTCACGTCAGTGTCCCCAGTTCCATGGGAACGCCGCGCGGCACCCCCGTGCGGAGCTGGAGCGCCAGGGCGACGTCCCTCGCGTCGGGCCGGTCGTGGCCGACGAGGTCCGCGACGGTCCAGGCCACGCGCAGGACCCGGTCGAGGCCCCGTGCGGTGAGCGCACCCCGTTCGAGGCAGCGTTCCGCGTCGTCCAGCGCGCCGGGTGCGGGGTGCCAGCGGCTGCGCAGCTCCCGTCCGGGCACCTCGCTGTTCGAGCGCCACGGAGTGCCGGCGAGGCGGGCGGCGGCCCGTTCACGCGCCCCGCGCACCCGGTCGGCGACCGTCGCGGTGGAGTCGCCCCGGGCGCCGTGCCCCGCGAGCTGCCTGCGCGTGACCCGGTCCACCTCGACGCGGAGGTCGACCCGGTCGAGCAGCGGGCCGGACAGTCTGGCCTGGTAGCGGCGGATCGACGCGGGCGAGCACTCGCACAGGTCGTCCTTCCGCGAGAAGCGCCCGCACGGACAGGGATTGGCGGCCAGCACCATCAGGAAGCGCGCCGGGAACCGCACCACGCCCGCGCTGCGCGCGATGACGACGTGCCCGGACTCCAGCGGCTGGCGCAGCGCGTCGAGGGCATGGCTGCTGAACTCGGGGGTCTCGTCGAGGAACAGGACGCCTCGGTGCGCGAGCGACACGGCGCCGGGCCGGCCCACGCCGGGGCCGCCGCCGACGAGGGCCTGCATCGTGGCGGAGTGGTGCGGCGCGCAGTAGGGGGCGACGTCGATGAGGGGTTTGCCCGGCGGCAGCAGGCCCGCCACCGAGTGCACCGCGGTGACCTCCAGCGACGCCTCCCGGTCCAGCCGGGGCAGGACGGCGGGCAGCCGCTCGGCGAGCATGGTCTTGCCGGCACCGGGCGGCCCCTCCAGGAAGAGGTGGTGTCCGCCGGCCGCCGCGACCTCCACCGCCGTACGGGCCGAGGTCTGGCCGACGACGTCGGCGAGGTCGTGGCCGTGGTCGTGCTGGGCCGCGCCCGAGCCGGGCATCCCCGTGGCCGCGCCCGTGCCGGGCACGCGCAGGCCGGCCATGAGCGGGTCGGGTCCGCCCCGCCGGTCCTGGTCCTCCTCCGGCACGGGTTCGTCGGCGAGGACGGCGATCAGCTGGCGCAGGCTGCGCACGCCGAGGACGGAGACGCCGGGCACCAGGGACGCCTCGGCGGCGGCGCACTCGGGCACGACCACCTGCTCGTACCCGGCCTCCGCCGCGGCCAGGACCGCCGGCAGGATGCCGCGCACCGGCCGCACCCGTCCGTCCAGGCCCAGCTCGCCGATCATCAGGATGTCGGCCAGCATCCGCGGATCGATCCGCTCGGCCGCGCCGAGCACGGCTGCCGCGACCGCGAGGTCGAAGCCGCTGCCGCTCTTGGGCACCGAGGCCGGGCTGAGCCCCACCGTCAGCTTCTTCTGCGGCCACTGGGCGCCCGAGTTCACCACCGCCGCCCGGACCCGGTCCCGGCTCTCGGTCAGGCTCTTGTCCGGCAACCCCACCAGCGTGAAGGCCGCCACGCCCGGTTCGAGGTCGGCCTGGACCTCGACCACCACGCCTTCGACGCCGACCAGCGCCACGGAGCACGTACGCGCGAACCCCATCACGCCACCCCCCGCGCGTGCTCGACGACGGGCGCGCCGCGCCGCGGCAGGAGCACGCCCACCAGGTCGATGCGGACGCCGCCGGGCGGGGCTCCCCCGTGGGCCTGGATCCAGCGCTCGGCGAGCCGGTGCAGCCGCTCCGCCTTGTCGGGGGTCACCGCGGCCATCGGGTGCTCGAAAGCGCCGCCCCTGCGGGTCTTGACCTCGCAGACGACCAGGACGTCCCCGTCCCGGGCGACGATGTCGATCTCACCCGTCCTGCCGCAGCGCCAGTTGCGTTCCAGGACCGTCAGTCCGGCCTCACCCAGCCGGCGGGCGGCGAGCGTCTCGCCGTACCTGCCCAGCGCACCTCGTGCGTTCATGTCGGCACCACCTCCGGCGCCAACGATCACGCAGACGTGACGGTCCCGTGACACACGGTGAACTACTCACCGGTTGTGGAAAACTCCGTCACCCGCCGGGAAGCTCCAGGTCGCTCTTGTTGAGCTCCTCGATGTTCACGTCCTTGAACGTCAACACCCGTACCTGCTTCACGAAGCGGGCCGGTCGGTACATGTCCCACACCCAGGCATCGGCCATGGAGACCTCGAAGAACACCTCGCCCTGGACCGAGTGCACCTGCATCTCGTAGTCGTTGGTGAGGTAGAAGCGCCGCTCGGTCTCGATCACGTATTTGAACAGACCGACGACATCGCGGTACTCCCGGTAGAGCTTGAGCTCCATCTCGGTCTCGTACTTCTCGAGGTCCTCGGCGCTCATGGCATGTTCCCCTTCAGCCGTGCGATCCCCCCATTGTGCGCCAGTCCCGTGCTCCCCTAGACGATTTCGGTGTCCAGGATCACCGGTCCGGCCGGGGGACCTTCGTCGAGCAGCGTGCGCAGCAGCTCGGCGAGTCTGGTCGGATACACCGTCTCATGTGCGCGGGCCAGTTCCCGACACGTCCACCAGCGCGCTCCGGCGACGCTGCGCCGCTCCAGCTCGGTCAGGCCGGCGGCCTCGATCGTGGTCTGGGCGGTGCGGGCCAGGTAGTACCACTCGTCCTGGTCCCAGCGGCGGCCCGCGAACAGGAAGGAGCACCGGCGCCGCCACAGCACGGGGCCGAGTTCGATGTCGGTGATGCCGGTCTCCTCCTCGAGTTCCCGCCGGGCGGCCTCCTCGCGGGTCTCGTCGCCCTCCACGCCGCCGCCGGGGGTGAACCACCAGTCGTCGGCCGGGTCGTCCGGTTCGTGGCCGTGCAGCAGCAGGATGCGGTCCTCGGGGTCGAGCAGCACCACCCGGGCGACCTTGCGCAGCCCGCCCTCGTAGGTCTCCCGGCCCGCCGGCGCCTCAGCGGCCACCGGTGGGCTCCGTCCCGGCCCGGGCGCGGGAGGCGGCGGCCCGCTTGGCGATCGGGCCGTACGCGGCGCCGCCGAGGATCAGGACGGCTCCGGCGATCACCAGTGCGACGACCGTGCGCAGCGGGCCCGGCGAGGAGAGGCCGCCCAGCGTCTCGAAGCCCGTCGGCCGCTCCAGCATGCCGTTCATGGGCCACACCACGGCGTCCACGCGGGCGTCCACGGCGCCGTGCGACACCGTGCCGCCCGCCGCGTCGGTGAGGTGGGCGGTGGAGTCCACGGAGTTGTCGCGCTCGTCGCCGAGCAGGAACAGGCGTCCCTCGGGGACGGTCACGGTCGGGAAGGCACTGATCTCGGCCGGCGTGCCGGCGGGCAGGTAGGGCTCGTCGATCGCCTTGCCGTTGACCTTGAGCCTGCCCTCCTGGCAGCAGGAGACGGTGTCCCCGCCGACGGCGACCACGCGCTTGACCATGGGGGCGTCGGCCCAGGTCGCGTCCTTGAAGACGACGACGTCGCCGCGGCGGACGTCCGTGCCGTCGATCCGCTGCGCGAGCACCCGGTCACCGGCGTGGATCGTCGGCGTCATGGAGCTGGTCGGCACGGTGTAGGGCCGGTAGACCACCGCTCCCCAGGCGAACCCGCCGAGGAACAGCACCAGGCCCAGCGCCACGGCGATGCCGGACAGCCGCTGCCCGGCCCTGCCGGCCGCCGGGGCCTTGCTCGCGCCGCCGCCGTGCGGGGCCGTACGTGTCGTGCTCTCGCCACCCATGGATCCGCACCCTACCGGGCGGTACCCGAACGGGGCAGCCCCTCCCGGCGCCGGAGACGGGCCGGCCCGGAGGGACGGGATCCGCGGTGCTTCAGCGGGTCTCGGCGGGGGCGGTCCGCCTGCGGCGCCACCAGACGACCGGGAGGACACCCGCGAGGGCGAGGCCCTCGGGGGCGACCGTGAGCGCCGCGGCGGCCGACGGCGGGTTCTTCAGGCCGTCCTGGTCGAAGGTCTCCGGCACCGGCAGGGTGTCCCAGTGGTTGACCGGCCAGGCGACCACGATGGCGCGGCCGACGACCTCCTTCACGGGGACCATGCCGCCGTGCTTGTCCGACTGGTTGTAGCGGGAGTCCGCGGAGTTCTGCCGGTGGTCGCCCATGACCCAGATGGAGCCCTCGGGGACCTTCACCTTGAACCGGCCGCCCTGGTCGTCGTCGCTGCACGGCGTGTTGCCGGGGTAGACGTACGGCTCATTGAGCGCCATGCCGTTGACCTTGAGCGGGCCCGTGCCGTTGCACTCGACCGTGTCGCCGCCGACTCCGATGACGCGCTTGATCAGGTCCTTCTCGTCCGCGGACGGCATCAGGCCGATCCAGCTGAGGACCGTCTGCAGCGCGTTCGGCTCGGGCGCCGGCTCGCCCGCCAGCCACTGGTCGGGGTCGTGGAAGACGACGACCTCGCCGCGCTCGGGCTCCGAGCCGAACCAGGGGGTGAGCTTGTCGACCAGAACCCGGTCACCCTCCGTGAGGGTGTTCTGCATCGATGCGGACGGGATCGAGAACGCCTGCACCAGGAAGGTCTTGATCAGCAGCGCGAGCACCAGCGCGATGCCGATGAGGATCGGCAGTTCCTTCCAGAAGGAACGCTGCTTCTTGGCCGCGGAACGTGCCGTGGGCGGAGTCCCGCCCACTCCTTCGTCCTCGGTCCCGTTCTGTTCGTCCGTCACCTTGCCGTCCTCGGCCGTCCCGGAGTCGTGCGCGAAGGCCTGGGCGCCGTCCGGGGGCGGGCCTGCCGCTTCCGTGGGGCGCCCCGGACGTTCCTCGCCGTCGTGACCGGACCGTGCGCCAACCGCCACATCCCCCACGCCAACTCCTTACTCTCTGCCACCGCCTGCCCCGTGCACGGCGCAGGCCCACCACTCCCATAACGAGCGGGAGTTCCGCAGGGGTCGGGAGTTGAATCATCGTGTTCGGATCGTCGGGGGCAACCCTATGCGACAGCGCGGAGGCAGCGGCCGAACCGGAGGCCGAGTCGGGCACGGACGCGTACGTTTTCGGTTCGTCCAGGGTGGCCCAGTGACCGAACGGCCAGGCGATCACCCTGGCCCGCCCCACCACCTCGTCCTCGGAGACCGTTCCGTGGTCGGTGTCCTGGTGGACGCGGGAGTCGGCGGAGTTGGACCGGTGGTCGCCCATCACCCACAGCCGTCCCTCGGGCACGGTGACGTCGAACGGCGTCGTGGAGGGGACGTCGCCGGGGTACAGGTAGTCCTCGTCCAGGGGGACGCCGTTGACCGTGATCCGCCCCTGGGTGTCGCAGCACTCGACGTGGTCCCCGCCGACGCCGACGACCCGCTTGATGAGGTCCTTCTCGTCGTCGGACGGCAGCAGGCCGATGAAGGCGAGGCCCTCCTTGACCTGCTTGACGACGACGGGGGCGTCCTTCTTGGCGGTCTGCTCGCCCTGGAGCCAGCCGCCGGGGTCGCGGAAGACGACGACGTCCCCGCGCTCCGGCCTGGAGCCGAACCAGGGGGTGAGCTTGTCGACCAGGACGCGGTCGCCGATCCGGATCGTCTGCTCCATCGAGCCCGACGGGATGACGAAGGCCTGGACGAGGAAGGTCTTCAGGACCAGTGCGATGAGGACGGCGACGCCGATGAGGAGCGGTATCTCCTTGACGGCACTGCGTCTGCGGCGCCGCTTGACCTTGCGCTGGAGCTTGCGGCGCTCGGCACGGGTCCGGCCGCCGGACGGGGCGGTGGCGCGCCGGGACCCGGTGGGCAGGAGGTCCTCCGTGGGACTGCTGGGCGCCCCGCGCGGCTTCCCCCGGCTACCCATCGGCGCCCTCGGCGGCCGGCGCCGGTGCGGGCACGCGCGTGTAGGCGTCCGGACGGCCGAGGTGGGTGGCGTGCCCGAAGGGCCAGACGATCCAGTCGGCACGGCCGATCACCTCGCCCACCGGGACCATGCCGCCGCCCGGTGAGCCCAGGTGGTCGCGCGAGTCGCTGGAGTCGCCGCGGTGGTCACCGAGGACGAAGAGGGTGCCGTCGGGCACGACGACGTCGAAGGCCACCGTGGAGGGACGGTCGCCGGGGTACAGGAAGGCCGACTCGTCGACCGGACGGTCGTTCACCCGGACCCTCCCCTCCTCGTCGCAGCACACCACATGGTCCCCGCCCACACCGACGACGCGTTTGATGTAGTCGCCGTGCCCGAACGACCCGGTGCCGTCGAACACGACGATGTCGCCCCGCTGCGGCCGGTCCCCGAAACGGTACGCCAACTTGTTCACGAGGACCCGGTCACCGATCCTCAATCCGCGCTCCATGGACCCGCTGGGGATCTGGAACGGCCGCAGCACGAAGGTGCTGAGCAGCAGCAGGGACATCAGGAGGGCGAGGAGGGCGACGGTGATCCGCCCGCCCGGTACCCGGTCGGCGATCCACGCCGAGAACGCGGAACGCGACCGGTCCTCCGGGCCCTCCGGGTCCGAGGTCTGCTCGGCGCCGGAAGGACGGGAGGAGCGGTCGCGCTCCGTGGGCTGTGCTTCGGTGTCCATCGGAGCCAGATGTTATCCGGCTCCGCCATGGACCTCGGAGTGCGCTCAGCTCTCGCGCTTCTCCTTGATCTTCGCGGCCTTGCCGCGCAGCTCGCGCAGGTAGTACAGCTTGGCGCGGCGGACGTCACCGCGGGTGACGAGCTCGATCTTCTCCACGATCGGGGTGTGCACCGGGAAGGTGCGCTCGACGCCGACGGAGAAGGAGACCTTGCGGACCGTGAAGGTCTCGCGCACGCCGGCACCCTGGCGGCGGATGACCACGCCCTTGAACTGCTGCACGCGGGAGCGGTTGCCCTCGATGACGCGGACGTGCACGTTGACGGTGTCGCCGGGGCGGAAGGCCGGGATGTCGCTGCGCAGCGACGCGGCGTCGACGGTGTCGAGCAGGTGAGACATTTCGTCTGCTTTCCTCGCTGATGCCACAGGTCATCAACGGAAACTAGGTGTGTCGGAATCGGGGCTGTGCGGGTCGGGACGGGCGTCGTGTCCCCCTGTGGCAGGGGCGCGCTCCGGACGGACGCACAACAGCGCCCTATTGTTCCACGCCCGGCGTCCTGCGCCAAAATCGGCCGTACGGTTCTCCGTCCGGGTCGGGTTCCCAGCCCAGGATCGAGAGCATCTCGCGGTCCTTCTTGTCGAAGGCCGCGGGCTCGCACCGCTCGATGAGGTCGGGCCGGTTGGCCGTGGTGCGCCGCAGGGCCTCGTCGCGGCGCCAGCGGGCGATCCTGCCGTGGTGGCCGCTGAGCAGTACGTCCGGGATGCCGCGTCCGCGCCACAGGGGCGGCTTGGTGTGGACGGGGCCCTCCAGGAGGCTCGCCATGGCGCCGGGGGCGAAGGAGTCGTCGCGGTGCGACTCGGCGTTGCCGAGGACGCCGGGCAGCAGCCGTGCCACGGCCTCGGTGATGACGAGGACGGCCGCCTCGCCGCCGGCGAGGACGTAGTCGCCGATGGACACCTCGTGGACGGGCATCCTGGTCGCGTACTCGTCGACGACGCGGCGGTCGATGCCCTCGTAGCGGGCGGGCGTGAAGATCAGCCACGGGCGCTCGGAGAGGTGGACGGCGAGTTCCTGGGTGAAGGGCCGGCCGCTGGGCGTCGGCACGATGAGGGCGGGCTCGCCGGAGCCCGTCTCGTAGCCGTCGGCCAGGACGGAGTCCAGCGCGTCGCCCCACGGCTCGGTCTTCATCACCATGCCGGGGCCGCCGCCGTACGGGGTGTCGTCGACGGTGTTGTGCCGGTCGTAGGTCCAGTCGCGCAGGTCGTGCACACGGACGTCGAGCTGCCCCCGCGCGCGTGCCTTGCCGACGAGGGAGACGTTCAGCGGGTCGAGGTACTCGGGGAAGATCGTGACGACGTCGAGCCTCATGCGCCGGCGTCCTCACCGCGGGAGGAGGCGATCTCGGCCCGGTCGTCGATCAGTCCCGGCGGGGGGTCGATGACCGCGCGCTGCTCCTCGAGGTCGATCTCGGTGACGATCTCGGACACGAACGGCACGTAGACCTCGCTGCCGTCGGGGCGCTCCACGACGAACAGGTCCTGGGTGGGCAGGTGGGAGATCTCGGTGATGCGGCCGACCTCGGTGCCGTCCTCGGTCACCACGTCGAGGTCGATCAGCTGGTGGTCGTAGTACTCGTCCTCCTCCTCGGGCAGCTCGTCGGGGTCGACGTCGGCGATGAGGAGGGTGTTGCGCAGCGCCTCGGCGGCGGTGCGGTCGCTCACACCGGCGAAGCGCAGCAGGAGGCGGCCGCTGTGGACCCGTCCGGTCTCGATGGTGAGCGGTCCGACGGAGGCGGGGTCGGTGGTCAGTACGGCACCGGGCCCGAGCCGCAGTTCCGGCTCGTCGGTGCGGACCTCGACGGTGACCTCGCCCTTGATCCCGTGGGCGCGGCCGATGCGCGCGACTACCAGCTGCACTGTGCTTGATCTCCTGTCATACGACTGCGGGCCGGGGACGGCCCAGTGGCCTTCCCCGGCCCGAGCCGGTGCTGCGTTGCGAAGCGTCAGCGGACGTGGTCCACGTCGACGAGGTCGACGCGGACGCCGCGGCCGCCGATGGCGCCCACGACGGTGCGCAGAGCGCGTGCGGTGCGGCCGTTGCGGCCGATCACCTTGCCGAGGTCGTCCGGGTGCACCCGGACCTCGAGCACACGCCCGCGACGCAGGTCGCGCGAGGCGACCTGCACATCGTCAGGGTTGTCGACGATGCCCTTCACGAGGTGCTCGAGAGCCTCCTCGAGCATGCTCAGGCCTCGGTCGACTCGGACTCGGCCGCGGCCTCGTCCTTCTTGTCGGCCTTCTTCTTCGGGGTGATGGCCTCGCCCTTGCCCTCGTCGTCGCCACCGAGCGCCTCGAAGGACGGACGGGCCGACTTCTCGGCCGGCTGCAGCAGCGGCGCCGGGGCGGGCTCGCCCTTGAACTTCTGCCAGTCGCCGGTCTTCTTCAGGATGGCGAGCACGGGCTCGGTCGGCTGGGCGCCGACACCGAGCCAGTACGCCACGCGCTCGGCGTCGACCTCCATCACCGACGGGTTGTACGTCGGGTGGTACTTGCCGATCTCCTCGATGGCCCGGCCGTCACGGCGGGTACGGGAGTCGGCGACGACGATGCGGTAGTGAGGCGAACGGATCTTGCCCAGACGCTTCAGCTTGATCTTGACTGCCACGGGAGTGGGTTCTCCTGGATTGACGTGGTTGGGCACGGCGAGAGAGCCGCGTGGGGTTGCGGTACCCGAGTGCCCGACGGACGCGTCAGCCGGAGGAGAGAGGGGTCCTGTTCGGCTGTCGAGTACAGCTAGCCATTCTGCCACACCCCGTCGGCCCTCCCGACCGGGGGCACTGCTCCACGGGCCGGCCGCCACGAGCGGCCGGATCGTCAGCCCGCCGCCGCGCCCACCGCCTCCGCGATGCGGAACGGCTTGCCGCAGCCGCCGCACACGATCGGGGCCTGCGCCAGGACCGACGGGACGACGCGCACGTTGCGGCCGCAGTCGCAGACCGCCTTCACCCGCACCCCGCCCCCGGAGGAACCGTGGCGCGCGGCCGGGCCGCGGAAGCTGCGGGCCGTGTCGGTCGCGGTGGCGGCGGTGTGGGCCTTCAGCGCGCGCTGGAGGCGCTCGATCGTCGGGCGGTAGCGGCGCTTCGCCTCGGGGGTGAGCGTGACCAGCGAGAAGCCGCTGCTGGGATGCGGCTCCTCGGGGTGGTCCAGGCCCAGCTCCTCGGCGATCGCGAGGAATCGTCGGTTGTGGTAGCGGCCGGCGCGGGAGGTGTCGCGTACTCCGCGCGCGGCGGCGATGCCGTGGACTGCCTCGTGAAGCAGTCGTTCGAAGGAGAGCTCGTGCCCGCAGGCGGACGACGACTCTCCGATCAGGGACTCGGGCGCGGCAAGATCGGGCAGCTCGGAGTGGTGCCGCTGAATGTCGGCCCACGCCTGCGCCAGCTCTGCGGCGAGAACAGGTGGTGTCGTGCTCACGTAATGACAACGAGCCGGGGTGCCGCTGTGTTCCTATTCCGGGGCATCCCAAATAATTTGCACGTACCCGTCAGTTGCCGCTGATGCGTCCCGACGAGGGCGGGTGCGCTGATCTGCGGAGAAGCGTCACAGCTCGTACCAAGCTGGTGCGTAGTCCGGCGTACGCGCCGGCGCGTGACCCCCGTCCACGCGCCGGGGTGCGTGGGGCTCGCGGACGCGCAAGGGGCGTTTCGGCCGCCGTCGGAACGGAAGGACACCGTCTGGGCGGGCGCGTCGACGGACGTGACGTTACCGGGTCGGCCGGCGGCGTGCGGCACCGCCCCGCCCCACGGCCGTTCCCGGCGCCGGGGGACGGCCGCGGGGACCGCCGGCCCTGGCCGAAAG
Organism: Streptomyces sp. NPDC029152; assembly: GCF_055564355.1. Lineage (NCBI taxonomy): Bacteria > Bacillati > Actinomycetota > Actinomycetes > Kitasatosporales > Streptomycetaceae > Streptomyces > Streptomyces sp. NPDC029152. The sequence goes on from NZ_JBVHWR010000016.1 coordinate 79,957, forward strand.
GGCCTCCGCGGCACAGCCGCCACCCGTTGTCATCACCGACCGACACGATCAGGCCATCCGCCGCCGAGCCCGGGAAGGGGCCACCGGGCGTACCGCGCGGCCGGGCGCACGTTGCCGGGAAGTGAAATCTCGCCACTCGGACGGGGATCGGGCAAACCGGTCCTCGCTACCACTGGACGCCGCGGCGAGCCCGGAGTTACCTGACATACGGGGGGAGTGCGAGCGCACTGCACGGGGGCCATGGAATCGGGCACATCGGCAACGTTCGGCGATTGGGGCACTTTCCTATGACACCTACGCTCGTGCGGCAGCACTCATCCCACGCGAGGGCGACGCCCGGCGTGGACCTGGATGCACGCGCGCGTGACTGGTCCGAGATACAGGAGCGGATGCTCGTACCGCTCTACGAGGCCGTCTACGAGCGACTGGACGTCGGCGGCGGCACACGGATGCTGGGACTGGGCTGCGGTTCCGGGCTGGCCCTGCTGATGGCCGCCTCGCGGGGCGCGGCCGTGACCGGCGTCGACTCCGGCTCCCCGGAGCTCCTGGCCCTCGCACGGCGGCGGCTGCTGCCCGAGGCGCCCGCGGCACAGGACGCACACGTGCGCGCGGACGCCCGGATCGTCGACGGAGCCCCCCGCGACGCGCGGGATCCGTCGGCGCCCGCGTTCACCCTGGTGACCGCCTTCGAACCCATCGGATGCCTCGCGGGCGACTCGGAGGGCCTGGGCGAGCTGCTGGCGGAGGCGACGCCGCTCGCCGCACGGGGAGCGGCCGTGGTGCTGGCCGGCTGGGGCCCGCCGGAACGGTGCGCCACGACGTCCGTGCTGCGGGTGGCCACCAAGCTGGCGGATCCGCTGCGCAGCGCGGGCAGCTGGCGCCCGGCGCTGCGCGACGACCTGGAGGAGGTCGCCCACCGGACCGGACTCGCCCCGGACGGATCCGGCCGCGTGGCGTGCGCGTTCGGGTACGCCGACGTCGACAGCGCGGTGCGCGGGCTGCTGTCGACAGGGCTGTTCGACGCGGCGATCGCCGCCACCGACCGGGAACAGGTGGACAAGGAGCTGGCCGAGGCCCTGCACCCCCACCGGCGGCCGGACGGGACGGTGTGGATGCCGAACGTGTTCCGGTACCTCGTCGCCCGCACGCGCTGACGGCCCCACCGCGGCTCGCCCCGCCCGTCCCCGCCCCGGGCCCCACCGCGTGCGGGGGCGGGGCGGGGGCTCAGGCCCGCGGGTCGTCCTTCGTCAGCCGGGTGATCCCGGCGATCCGGTAGGCGTCCGCCTCGTCCAGCGTCTCGTTGGCCAGCAGCGCCTCGGCGAGGGCGTCGAGCTGCCCGCGGTGGTCGCGCAGCTTGCGGACGGCCTCCGCGTAGCACTCGTCGACGACCCGGCGCATCTCGTCGTCGATGGCGTCCAGGGTGCCCGGGGCGGCGGCCAGCCCGTAGGCCTGCTGGGCGTCGCCGGGCAGCGCGGAAAGCCGGCCGACCTGTTCGCTCATGCCCCAGCGGCCGACCATGCCGCGCGCGATCCGGGTGACCTGTTCGAGGTCGCTCTCCGAGCCGGTGGTGATCACGTCGTACACGACGTGCTCGGCCGCCATCCCGCCGAGCGCGCCGATGATCCGGCCGCGCAGGTACTCCTCCGTGTACGCGTACTTGTCCGCGTCCGGTGTCGACAGCGTCACGCCGAGCGCCCGCCCGCGCGGCACGATGGTGATCTTGCGTACGGGGTCGGCGCCCGGCTGCAGCATGCCCAGCAGGGCGTGCCCGCTCTCGTGGTAGGCGGTGCGCCGGCGCTCCTCCTCGGGCATCACCAGCGGGCGTTCGGCGCCGAGCTGGACCTTCTCCAGGGCCTCGGAGAGGTTCGCCTGCGTCACCCGGTCCTGCTTGCGCTTGACCGCGAGGAGGGCCGCCTCGTTGGCGAGGTTGGCCAGTTCGGCGCCCGTCATCCCCGGTGTCGTGCGGGCGACCTGGGCCAGGTCGACGTCCGGGGCGAGCGGGATCTCGCGGGTGTGGATCTCCAGGATGGCCTCCCGGCCGCCCCGGTCGGGGGGCGAGACGCTCACCACCCGGTCGAAGCGGCCCGGACGGGTCAGGGCCGGGTCCAGGATGTCGGCGCGGTTGGTGGCGGCGATGACGACGACGCCCTCGGCGCCCGAGAAGCCGTCCATCTCCGTGAGGATCTGGTTCAGGGTCTGTTCGCGCTCGTCGTGGCCGCCCATGCCGGAGCCGCCGCCCCGGGCCCGGCCGATGGTGTCGATCTCGTCGATGAAGATGATCGACGGCGCCACCTTCCGGGCCTCGGCGAACAGCTCCCGCACCCGGGAGGCGCCCACACCCACGATCATCTCGATGAACTCGGACGCGGACGCCGAGAAGAACGGCACCCCCGCCTCACCGGCCACCGCGCGCGCGAGCAGCGTCTTTCCGGTGCCGGGCGGGCCGGTCAACAGGACGCCCCGGGGCATCTTGGCGCCCATCCGCCGGTAGGCGCCGGGGTTCTTCAGGAAGTCGACGACGTCGTTGAGCTCGCCCGCCACCTCGTCGATGCCGGCCACGTCGGCGAAGGTGGTGCGCGGTTTGCCCGCCTCCAGCTCGACCGGTCTGGGCGGCGCCTTGCGGCCGAGCATGCCGCCCGCGCCGCCCATCGCCCCGCGCATCCTCCGCGCGATGACGACCCACAGGACGACCAGGATCAGCATCGGGGCCAGCGAGATCAGCAGGTTGGCCAGGAAGCTGCGGTGCTGGACGACCGGCTCGGCCGTGACGGTCACGTCGTTCTCGGTCAGAGCCGCCCAGAGCCGGTCGTCCGCGAAGGTCGGCCGCTCGGTCGTGAACTTGGTGTAGGTCCCCTTGCCCTCGGGATTGTCCCGGGCCTTCTTCAGCTGGCCCTGGATCGCGTCGCCCTTGGCGTAGATCTTGCTGACGTTGCCCTCGTCGACCTGCTTGCTGAACTCGGTGTAGGAGATCGTCGGCTCGTCGCCCTCGTTGAAGAACGACAGCACCAGGTTGGTGACGAGGTAGACGACCAGCGCGGCGAGGATCAGGTTCCACCAGCCGCCGCGGATCCGCCGTCCGCCGGACGGCGGCTTCGGCGGCTCGTCGGGCGTGCCCTCGGTGCGCCAGGGCGGCTCGGGGGCCTTGCGCGGCGGAGAGGGGTTGGTCATACCGGGACGTTACGACAGGAAAGCCGTGCGGGCATGTGCGTGTACGACGCCGGGGGCGTCCCCCACGACAAGGGGCGCCCCCGGCGGCGTACGACGGTGCGGTCCGTCAGCCCATGAACTTCTTGAACTCGTCCGGCAGCTCGAAGTCCTGCCCGCCCTGCTGCGGCAGCCCGAAGGCGCCCCCGCCCTGTGCGGCGGCGGCGCGCCGGGCGGCCTCCTCCTGCTCCTGCTGCTTGCGCTTCATCGGGTTGCCGGAGCGCTGCTTGCCCTTGGCTTTCTTCTGCTGCTTCTTCTGCCGGCCGGGGCCGCCGCCCATGCCGGGGATCCCCGGCATACCGGGCATGCCGCCGCCCTGGGCCATGCGGGACATCATCTTGCGGGCCTCGAAGAACCGCTCGACCAGGCCCTTCACCGCGCTGACGTCGACACCGGAACCCTTGGCGATACGGGCGCGGCGCGAGCCGTTGATGATCGTCGGGTCCTGACGCTCGGCCGGGGTCATCGACTTGATGATGGCGGCCGTGCGGTCGACGTCCCGCTCGTCGAGGTTGTTGATCTGGTCCTTGATCTGGCCCATGCCGGGCAGCATGCCGAGCAGCTTGGAGATGCTGCCCATCTTTCTGACCTGCTCCATCTGGGCCAGGAAGTCGTCCAGGGTGAAGTCCTGGCCCTTCTTGGACGCCAGCTTGGAGGCCATCTTCTCGGCCTCTTCCTGGCTGAACGTCTTCTCCGCCTGCTCGATCAGGGTGAGCAGGTCACCCATGTCGAGGATGCGGGAGGCCATCCGGTCCGGGTGGAAGGCGTCGAAGTCGTCGAGCTTCTCGCCGTTGGAGGCGAACATGATCGGCTTGCCGGTCACCGAGGCGATCGACAGGGCCGCGCCACCACGGGCGTCGCCGTCGAGCTTGGACAGCACGACGCCGTCGAAGCCGACGCCGTCGCGGAAGGCCTCGGCGGTGTTGACGGCGTCCTGACCGATCATCGCGTCGACGACGAAGAGGATCTCGTCGGGCGAGACGGCGTCGCGGATGTCCGCGGCCTGCTGCATCAGCTCCTGGTCGATGCCGAGGCGGCCGGCGGTGTCCACGATCACGATGTCGTGGACCTTGGTCCTGGCGAACTCGATGGAGTCCTGGGCGACCTTGACCGGGTCGCCGACGCCGTTGCCCGGCTCGGGCGCGTAGACCGCGACGCCGGCGCGCTCGGCGACGACGCTCAGCTGGTTGACGGCGTTGGGGCGCTGGAGGTCACAGGCGACGAGGAGCGGGGAGTGCCCCTGGTCCTTAAGCCACTTGCCGAGCTTGCCCGCGAGGGTGGTCTTACCGGCGCCCTGCAGACCCGCGAGCATGATCACGGTCGGCGGCTGCTTGGCGAAGCGCAGACGGCGGGTCTCGCCGCCGAGGATGGTGACCAGTTCCTCGTTGACGATCTTGAGGACCTGCTGGGCGGGGTTGAGCGCCTTGGAGACCTCGGAGCCCAGCGAGCGTTCCTTGACCTGCTTGATGAAGGCACGCACGACGGGCAGGGCCACGTCGGCTTCGAGGAGCGCGATGCGGATCTCACGTGCCGTGGCGTCGATGTCCGCCTCGGAGAGCCGTCCCTTGCCGCGCAGGTTCTTGAAAGTCGCTGAGAGGCGATCGGAGAGAGTATCGAACACGGCGGCGTCGGTCCTCGGGGTCGGTGGCAGTCTGAGCGTCTTCCAGGGTATCCGGCTCCGCAAGCCGTTCGTCCCCACCCGCCGCATTCCCGCGGGCGGGGAGGGCGGCCGTCACCCCCGCAGCGCCTCCTCGAGTCCCCGCGCCGTGGACGCCGCCTCCTCGCTCGCCAGGGGAGCGCCCTCACCGGTGGTGACGTAGAAGGCGTCCACCGCGTTGGAGCCCAACGTCGACACGTGCGCGCTCCGCACCCGCACCCCCGCCCCCTCCAGCGCCCGCCCGATGCGGAACAGCAGGCCGGGCGCGTCCTGGGCGCGGACCTCGATCACCGTGGCGTGGCGGGACGCGGCCGGCTCGACGCTCACCCGGGGCGGGGGCGGGAGCACGCCCCGGCGGCGCGGGTGGGCGGCGTCCCGCTCGGCGAGGCGGCCCGCGACGTCCAGGGTGCCGTCCAGGGCGCGGACCAGGTCGGCGCGCAGCCGGGCGGCCTGGGGCAGGGAGCCGTACTCGGCGGCGACCCGCCAGGTCAGCAGCAGGACGGAGCCCTCGACGCCGTCCGGCAACGGCAGGGAGCGCAGCTCGGCCGTGCGGACGGTCAGGCGGTGCACGGCCAGGACACCGGCGACGGCGGGGAGGACGCCCGCCTGGTCGGGCACGGCGATGAGCAGTTCCACGCCGAGGGGCTCCTGCTCGGCGGCCGGCGGCTCGGCCTGGGCCCGCAGGGACAGCACCGGGCCGCCCGTGCGGAACGCCTCGACGGCGAGCCGTTCCTGTTCGGCGGTGGGCGCGGGGGCCTCGGGTTCCTCCAGCGGCTCCCCGGCGAGGACCGCCGAGACGCGTTTGACCAGGTCGGCGACGAGGGAGGCGCGCCAGGCCGACCAGGCGGCCGGTCCGGTGGCCAGGGCGTCCGCCTCGGTCAGGGCGTGCAGCAGCTCCAGGGTGCCCTGGGTGCCGACCGCCCCGGCGACCGCGTGCACGGTGGCCGGGTCGTCCAGATCGCGCCGGGTGGCCGTCTCGACGAGCAGCAGGTGGTGGCGTACGAGGGTGGCGAGGACGTCGGCGTCCGCCCGGTCGAAGCCGATGCGGGTGGCCATGTCCCGCGCGATGGTCTCCCCCGTCACCGAGTGGTCGCCCGGCCAGCCCTTGCCGATGTCGTGCAGCAGCGCGGCGACCAGGAGCAGGTCGGGCCGGTGCACGCGGCGGGTGAGCGCGGAGGCGCGGACGGCGGTCTCGATGAGGTGCCGGTCGACGGTCCACAGGTGCACGGCGTTGCGCTGCGGGCGGCAGCGCACCCGCTCCCAGTCGGGCAGCAGCCGGGTGACCAGCCCCTCGGCCTCCAGGGCCTCCCACACGTCCACGGTGGGCCGGCCGGAGCCCAGCAGCGTCACCAGCTGTTCGCGCGCCTCCGCGGGCCAGGGCGCGGGCAGCGGGCGCGCGGTGGCCGCCAGGCGCCGCACGGCGTGCGGGGAGAGCGGGAGTCCGGCCTGCGCGGCGGCGGCCGCGGCGCGCAGCGGGAGGACGGGATCGCGTTCGGGTCGTGCGGTGCGGGCGAGCACCGCCTCGCCGTCCTGCTCGACGACGCCCTCGGCGAGCGGGGAGCGCTCGACGGCCTGCTTGCCGCCCAGCATGGCGCGCAGGCGGGGCCGCACGGACCGCGCGCGCAGCACGCGCCCCACCTCCCGCCAGGTGACGTCGCCGGCGTACGAGACGAGGCGTGCCGCCTCGTAGACCTGCCGCAGCAGCGCGTCGGCGTCCAGCAGGCCCAGCCCGGCCGCCACCTGGTCCTGCTCCTGGAGGGCCAGCCGGTCGGTCGCCCGGCCCGTCGCCAGGTGGAGCGCGTCGCGCACGTCGAGCAGGCGGCGCCGGGCGTCGGCGAGGCCCTCGCGGGGGGCGTCGGCGAGCCAGGAGGCGGCGACGGCGCGCAGGGCGGTGGCGTCGCGCAGGCCGCCGCGGGCCTCCTTGAGGTCGGGTTCGAGCAGGTACCGCAGCTCGCCCTGGCGTTCGGCGCGCTCGGCACAGAGTTCCCGGAGCTCGGGAAGGCGCCTGGGGGCCTGGTTGCGCCAGTCGGCGAGGACGGCGGTGCGCAGGGAGGCGGTCAGTCCCGGGTCGCCCGCGAGATGGCGGGCGTCCAGCAGGCCCAGGTGGACCTTCAGGTCCTCGCCCGCCGTCCTCCGGGCCTCCTGGGGCGTGCGCACGGAATGGTCGAGGGCGAGCCCCAGGTCCCACACGGGGTACCAGAGGCGGTCGGCGAGGGCGGCGACCGCCTTGTCGTCGCCGCCGTCGTGCAGCAGGAGCAGGTCCAGGTCGCTGCGCGGGGACAGCTCGCCGCGTCCGTAGCCGCCGACGGCGACCAGCGAGACCCCCGCGCGCCCCTCGGCGCCCGTGCCGAAGAGGCCCGCCAGCCAGCCGTCGGTCAGTGAGGCGAGGGCCGCACGGCGCGGCGGCCCGGGCTGCTCCCCCTCGGTGAGGAGGCGCAGCCGGGCCGCCGCGTAGCCGCCGGGTCCCGCGTCCTCTGCTTCGTTCGTCGGCTCCGTGCGCGTCACCCGGCGGCTCCTGTTCCGTCGTCCTGGTTCAGAGCGCGTCGGGGCCGCGCTCGCCGGTGCGGACCCGTACGGCCGTGTCGACCGGGACCGACCAGACCTTCCCGTCGCCGATCTTGCCGGTCCGGGCGGCCTTGACGACGACCTCGATCAGCTGGTCGGCGTCGTCGTCCTCGACCAGTACCTCGATGCGGATCTTGGGTACCAGGTCGACGGTGTACTCGGCGCCGCGGTAGACCTCGGTGTGGCCGCGCTGGCGGCCGTAGCCGCTGGCCTCGGTGACGGTGAGGCCGTGGACTCCGAAGGCCTGGAGGGCCTCCTTGATCTCGTCGAGCCGGTGCGGCTTGACGACGGCGGTGATGAGCTTCATGCGTCCACCTTCTTGCTCGGGGCCTCGGCGGCCGGTGCGGCGGTCCGGGCGGCGCCGCCGCCGGCGCCGCTGAAGTCGTATGCGGTCTCGGCGTGCTCGGCCCGGTCGATGCCGCTCACCTCGTCGTCCTCGGGGACCCGCATGCCGATCGTCCTGTCCAGGGCGAACGCCAGGGCCGCGGAGACGACCAGGGAGTAGGCGAGGACGGCGAAGACGCCGGCGCACTGCTTCCAGAACTGGTCCAGCCCGCCCCCGTAGAACAGGCCCTGGACGTCGGACTGGCCCTTGCCGCTGGCGAAGAGGCCGACGAGCAGGGAGCCGGCGATGCCGCCGACGAGGTGGACGCCGACCACGTCGAGGGAGTCGTCGTAGCCGAACCTGTACTTCAGGCCGACGGCCATGGCGCACAGCACACCGGCGACGGCGCCGACGGCGATCGCGCCGAGCGGGGAGACGGCGCCGCCGGCCGGGGTGATGGCGACCAGGCCCGCGACGGCGCCGGAGGCGGCGCCCAGCGTGGTGAAGGCGCCGTGGCGGATCTTCTCGTAGGCGAGCCAGGCCAGCATGGCCGCGCCGGTGGCGACCTGGGTGTTGACGAACATCAGCGCGCCGACGCCGTCGTCGTTGCCGAGCCACGAGCCGGCGTTGAAGCCGAACCAGCCGAACCACAGCAGGCCCGCGCCGAGCATGACCAGCGGCAGGCTGTGCGGGCGCATCGGGTCCTTCTTGAAGCCGATCCGCTTGCCGATGACGAGGATCACGCCGAGCGCCGCGGCACCGGCGTTGATGTGCACGGCCGTGCCGCCGGCGAAGTCGATCACGCCCAGTTCGAAGGCCCAGCCGCCCGCGCCCCAGACCCAGTGGGCGACCGGGAAGTAGACGACGGTGGCCCACAGGGTGATGAACAGGGCCCAGGCCGTGAACTTCACGCGGTCCGCGAGGGCGCCGCTGATGAGCGCGGGGGTGAGCACGGCGAACATCATCTGGAAGACCAGGAAGACGAAGACGGGGATGGTGTAGCCGTCCCACAGCTCGGTCAGGCCGATGTCGCTGAGGCCGACCCAGTCGGAGTTCCAGCCGATGACGCTCCCGGAGTCGGTCCCGAAGGCCATGGAGAAGCCGTACAGCACCCACAGCACGGTGACGACGCCGAGACTGATGAAGCTCATCATCAGCATGTTCAGGGTGCTCTTGACGCGGACCATGCCCCCGTAGAAGAAGGCGAGGGCCGGGGTCATGAGCATCACCAGGGCGGAGCAGATGAGCATGAAGCCCGTGTTGGCGGCGGAGAGCTGTGTCTCCGCGGCGAGCGTGATGGCTGGAGCCATCGGCGTCTCCTCGTCGTTGTACGGCCCCGTGCGGGCGAAGCCTGGGCGGCGTGAGGGGTGGGCCGGTTATGCGCCATGAGATTGGCGCAGCGCCGTTTCGTTGGGTGCCCCACGTTGTTTCGCCGCCGTGACGAAGGCGCCGTGCGTGTTACGCGTGGGTGAACCGCCGGTTCGCGGGCCGGATCGCCGATACCGTGACGCGGCCTCCCCGATGATCACCGCAACCACCAATTGAGCAACCCCGACGGCGAGCAACCGGGTCCGCGAGAGCGGCGCCGGCTTAGGCGCAAAAAGGAGTGCCGGCCGCGGCGGCCTTCCGAGTGACCTGGCATGGGGGAGCCGAGTCGGGCAGTTCGGGAGGGCCGGCCGCGGCCGGGGTCTGTGGGCGGTCAGACCGCTTCGGCGGTCTCGGGCAGTTCGGCGGCGAGCCGTGCGGTGAGGTCCGTGACCTCCGCCAGGTCGCCGAAATCGCGTACGGCCGTGTCGACGGTCTTGCGGATGCGGGTGTTGACGCGTTCGGAGCGGACCTTCTTGGCGATGGCCATGGCCTCGGTGGCGAGCACGGTGCTCTCCTCGGGCTCGCGCCGCAGCAGGTGCACGGTGGCCATGCCGATCAGGTTGAGCGCGTAGGAACGCTGGTGTTCCTCGTCCTTGGAGAAGAGCTCCACGGCCCGCCGCATCAGCGGCTCGGCCAGGGAGGCGTAGGTGGGGCTGCGGCCGGCCACGTAGGCGAGGTCGCGGAAGGAGTGGCTGTTCTCGCCGTACAGCTCGGCCTCGGAGAAGAAGCGGATCCAGTCGGGGTCCGGCTCGTCCCACTCGTCGGCCTCGGTGAAGGTCTCCTCGGCCATGCGCACCGCCCGCTTGCAGCGGCCGGGCTGCCCCATGTTGGCGTAGGCGCGGGCTTCCATCGCGTACAGCATCGACTGGGTGCGCGGGCTCGCGCAGTCCCGGCTGCCGTACTGCGCGAGGTGGATGAGTTCCAGGGCGTCGTCGGGCCGGCCGAGGTGGATCATCTGGCGGCTCATGCTGGAGAGGATGTAGGAGCCGAGCGGCCGGTCGCCGGCCTCCTTGGCGGCGTGCAGGGCGAGGACGAAGTACTTCTGCGCGGTCGGCTGGAGTCCGACGTCGTACGACATCCAGCCGGCCAGCTCCGCGAGCTCGGCGGCGACCTTGAAGAGCTTGGCGCGGGTGGTCTCCGTCTGGGGTTCCTGGAGGAGGTCGGTCACCTCGTGCAGTTGGCCGACGACCGCCTTGCGGCGCAGGCCGCCACCGCACTGGGCGTCCCAGCGGCGGAACATCACGGCGGTGGACTCCAGCAGCTCCAGCTCCGGCCGGGACAGCCGGCCGCGCGCACGCGTGGCGGGTGGCGTGTCGCGTTCGGACGGGGAGGCCGGCGGCGAGGGGACGAGCCAGCGCTGCATGGGCTCGATGAGGGACGGGCCCGCGGAGAGGGCCAGCGAGCTCCCGAGGAAGCCGCGCCGCGCCAGCATCAGGTCGCTGCGCGAGAACTCGCTGAGCAGTGCCACGGTCTGCGGGCCCGTCCAGGGCAGGTCGACGCCGGTCACGGAGGGCGACGGGCGGGTGGTGCGCAGGCCCAGGTCCTCGACGGAGACGACGACGCCGAAGCGTTCGGAGAACAGCTCGGACAGGATCCGGGGGATCGGTTCGCGCGGGTTCTCGCCGTCCAGCCAGCGGCGTACGCGCGAGGTGTCCGTGGAGATGTGGTTGGCGCCCAGCTGACGGGCCCGGCGGTTGACCTGCCGGGCGAGCTCGCCCTTGGACCAGCCGCTGCGTGCGAACCACGAGGTGAGCAGCTCGTTGGGGCGCTTGTCAGCGTGCGTCGCGCTGCCCGCGCCCGTGCCGCCTTCGCCGTTGCCGCTCACTGGAACGCCCCCATCCCTGAGACCACCTGTCGCCGAGTGCGCCAAGCCTTATCAGAATGCCGGTGCCCCGGCCCCTCCGTCCGGCGTACGCCACCCTCCGAACGGAATGCCGAGTTGCCTCCGGCATACCCACAAGTGCATGTGCCCCAAGGCTCCATGCACACAAAGTAATCCTACGATCACTGGCCCTGCCACGGTGATTCGGGAATCGCCACCATTCGCCACCCCTTCGGATGAACTACCGGTGACCTGCGCACGATTCACTTGACACAGGCCGACCGGGAGGTGGCGCAACGGTGTTCACCGGGGCGCGCGTCGCCGGGCGCACCACCCGGAATGCTTCCGGGCGCCGCCTGAAACTCACCGGACCAGGGAGTGGGAAACTCGGAGGCGACGCAGAGTCACATATCACGTCCGCTGCGTAACCGACGCCGCGTCGGACCCGTTGGAGGGGGCATGGGCTTCACGATCGGCATCGGGACCAGTCGGGGCACGCGCGACGTCCGGTCCGGCGCGCGCCGCCGCGGCCGCGCCTCGGAGGTCACCGCGGTGGCCGAGTTCACGGGACTCTGGGGCTGGGACGTGGTGCCGGGGGCGCGGGCCGCCGCGGGCGCCTGTTCCTGCGGCCGCCGCGGCTGTCCGGCGCCGGGCGCGCATCCGCTGGACTTCGCGCCCGAACTGCCGGCCGGGTCGACGCTGGACGAGGCGGGCGCGGCCTGGGCCGAGTTCCCGGGTGCCGCGGTGATGCTGCCGGTGGGGCGGACGTTCGACGTCATCGAGGTGGCCGAGGCCGTCGGACGCCGGACACTGGCGCGGCTGGAGCGCATGGGCCTGCCCCTCGGTCCGGTCGTGGCGACCCCCGAGGGCCGTGCCCACTTCTTCGTCGCCCCCGGCGCCGCCGCCGAGCTGCCCCGGCTGCTCTACCGCATGGGCTGGGACGATCCGGCCTCGCTCGACCTGCGCGGACTCGGCCCCGGTACGCACGTCACGGCCCCGCCCTCGGACCGCGGCGGTCTCGGCCCGGTGCGCTGGCTGCGTCCGCCGGCCCTCGACTCGGCGACGAAGCCGCCGGCGGCGCGACTGCTGCTGGGCGCGCTGGCGTACGTGGCCCACCGGTCTCGGGCGTAGGCCGGCGGGCCGCACGGCCCCGGCACACGCCCGGCACGGCGAAGCGCCCGTCCCCCGACTGCACCTCGGGGGCGGGCGCTTCTTCGTGTGCGCGCCGGCGCGGGCCGGCGGGTGTCACTCGCCGATGAGCGCGTCCACGAACGCCGCCGGCTCGAACGGCGCCAGGTCGTCGGGCCCCTCGCCGAGCCCGATCAGCTTGACCGGGACGCCCAGCTCGCGCTGGACCGCGATGACGATGCCGCCCTTGGCCGTGCCGTCCAGCTTGGTCAGGACGATGCCGGTGATGTTGACCACCTCGGCGAAGACGCGGGCCTGGATCAGGCCGTTCTGGCCGGTGGTGGCGTCGAGCACCAGCAGCACCTCGTCGAGCGGGGCCTGCTTCTCCACCACGCGCTTGACCTTGCCGAGCTCGTCCATGAGACCGGTCTTGGTGTGCAGGCGGCCGGCGGTGTCGATGAGCACCACGTCGGCGCCGACGTCCTTGCCCTCCTTGACCGCGTCGAAGGCGACGGAGGCGGGGTCACCGCCCTCCGGACCGCGCACGGTGTGGGCGCCGACCCGCTCGCCCCAGGTCTGCAGCTGGTCGGCGGCGGCGGCGCGGAAGGTGTCGGCGGCGCCGAGGACGACGCTGCGGCCGTCGGCGATCAGGACCCGGGCGAGCTTGCCGGTGGTGGTGGTCTTGCCGGTGCCGTTGACGCCGACGACCATCACGATGCCGGGCCCGCCGGTGGCGGGCTCGGTCTTGACCTCGCGGTCCATGTCGGGGCCGACCAGCGTGATCAGCTCCTCGCGCAGCAGGCCGCGCAGCTCCTCGGGCGTGCGGGTGCCGAGCACCTTCACACGCTCGCGCAGCCGCTCGACCAGCTCCTGGGTGGGCAGCACGCCGACGTCGGCGGTGAGCAGCGTGTCCTCGATCTCCTCCCAGGTGTCCTCGTCGAGATGCTCGCGGGAGAGCAGGGTGAGCAGGCCCTTCCCGAGGGCGTTCTGCGAGCGGGAGAGACGGGCACGGAGCCGGACCAGACGGCCGGCGGTGGGCTCGGGGACCTCGATCTGCGGGATCTCGAGCTCTTCGACGACGGGCGGCTCCTCGACACCGACGGGAGCGGTGCCGCCGTCCGGGAGGTCGACCTCCTCTATCGTCCGGCGCGTTTCGTCGCGGGGCGTCTCGGCCTCTTCGCCGACGTGCGGCTCGGCCGGAGGGGCGGTGATGTCGGGCGTCGAGGGAGGTGGCGGAGGCAGCTGCTTCTTGCGGCGACTGCCCACGACCAGCCCGCCGAGCGCGCCGATCACGACCACGGCGATGACTACAGCAAGGATGAGGATTTCCATAACCCGTCCAGTATCAGTCATGGGCTCTCGGGACTCCCGTTTGTGGCTTCCTCCGAAGGACAAAGGCCCCTGGAGGGAAGGAGTCGGTCCAAAGTACGATGGAGAAGGCCGCTTCAACGCGCGTAGAGTCCCGAGCACATCCTCTTCCCCACGATCGAGGCACGGACCCCCCACATGAGCAAGACCGCCGAGACAGAAGGCGCCCTGGAAACCCGGGGCATCGAGCAGGTGCCCGATCACGAGCGCACCGCCCGGACCCGCGAGCTCTTCCCGACCTGGGTCGGCGCCAACATCAGCGTGCTGCTGCTCACCATGGGCGCGAGCCTCGTCGTGGCGTACCACCTGAACTTCTGGCAGGCCCTGGTCGTCGCGGCCGCCGCGCCCGCGGTGTCGTACGGCCTGGTGGGCCTGATCGGCATCGCCGGCAAGCGCGGCGGCGCCCCCGGCATGGCGCTGTCCCGGGCGGTCTTCGGCCAGCGGGGCAACCTGCTGCCCGGGGCGCTGATCTGGATAGCCCGCTGGGGCTGGGAGACGATCAACGCGGTGACCGGCGCCTACGCCGTGCTGACCGTGCTGGACATCGTGTTCGGCATCGAGGCCAACAGCGTGCTGGACATCGTGACGCTGCTCGTCTTCGTCGTCGCGACGTTCGCGATCTCCGGGCTGGGCATCAACGCCGTGCAGAAGTGCAACAAGTACGCGGCGTACCTCTTCGGCGTCTTCTCGGTGCTGGTGCTGGGCTACCTGGTCGTCGACACCGACTGGTCGGCGGTCTTCGACCGGCCCGCCGGTTCGGTGGCCGCGATGATCACCGGCGTCGGGCTGATCGCGGCGGGCGGCGTGAGCTGGATCCCGTCCGCGCCGGACTTCACGCGGTACCTGCCGCGCACCGCCTCCTCCAAGGGCATCGTGGGCGTGACGGTCGGCGGCGCCGGCATCGTCGTGCTGCCCATGGTGCTGATGGGGATGGTCATGGCGGTCTCCACGCCGGACCTGGCCTCCGCCGGCGACCCGGTCTCCTTCCTCGGCGAGATCCTGCCGACCTGGATAGCGGTGCCGTACCTGCTGATCGCGCTGATCGGCATGCTGCTCATCAACTCCATGTCGATGTACTCGGCCGGCTTCACCGCCCAGACCCTCGGCTTCAAGGTCCCGCGGCACTGGGCGGTCTCGGTGAACGCCGTGATCTCGCTGGTCTTCGGCGGCGTGCTGATGCTGGTGGCGACCAGCTTCATGGGATCCTTCATCGCCTTCCTGTCGCTGCTCGCGGTCGCCTTCTCCGCCTGGGTCGGCGTCTTCGGCGCGGACATGCTGCGCCGCAAGGAGTACGACGGCGAGGCCCTGGCCGACACCGGCCGCACCAGCGCCTACTGGTACAAGGGCGGCTTCTCCCCCGCCGCCGTCGCCGCGTGGGCGGTCGGCCTGGTCGCGGGCCTGATGTTCACGACGTCCGACTGGTTCACGGGTCCGCTCGCGTCCGACAACGTCATCGGCGAGTACGGCCTCGGCTGGGTCGCCACGGTGGTGATCTCCGGCCTGCTGTACGCGGTGCTGCCGAAGCCGGCGATGGTCGTCCCGGCGGCGCCGGCCGAGCGGACCGAGCAGCCCGAGACGCTCGGCGTCTGACACCGCGTTCCCGCCCGCGTCCCCCTTCGCCCGTACGGCGGAGGGGGACGTTTCGCGTTGCCGGGGCCGGCCGGCCCCCGACCGGCCGGCGGACGCGCCGGGCGGGACCGGACGGGACCGGTGGGCGGTCACCGTCCCGCCGCCGGACCGCCGACCCGGCCCGGCGGGCGGTCGCCGTCCTCTCCGGGGCCGGGCGGACCCTCCCCGTCCACGCCCCCGCCGAAGCCCCGGCGGCCCGCCCCGCCCGCTCCGTGCCGGACCCTCCAGCCGGTCGCCTCTCCCCACTCGTCCCGCGCCGGACCCGGGTGCCCCTCCACCACCGCGCCGCCCCGGGACGCCCCTTCGCTCCTCCACTCCCCCGCCGGGTCTCCGCCGGTCCCGCCCGTGTCGACCGAGGGCGGCCCGGCGCGGAGGACCGGCCGCGCAGCCGGGTGCGTACGCGCTGCCGTACGCGCGGGGTCCCGGGCCCCGGTACCGGACCGCAAGAAGCCACCGCCCCCGTCCGGAGGGGACCGGACGGGGGCGGCGGCACGGCACGGGGAGAGGGGCAGCGGGGATGTGGCCCTTCCCCCCGAACTCGGGGAGGGCGGTCAGCCCATCTCCTCCAGGGCCTTGCCCTTCGTCTCCTTCACGTACTTCAGCACGAACGGGATGGAGAGCGCGGCGAAGATCGTGTAGATCACGTAGGTGGCGGACAGGTTCCAGTCGGCCAGCGACGGGAAGCTCGCGGTGATCGCCCAGTTGGCGATCCACTGCGCGGACGCGGCCACGCCCAGGGCGGCGGCGCGGATCCGGTTCGGGAACATCTCGCCGAGGAAGACCCAGACGACCACGCCCCAGGACAGGGCGAAGAACAGGACGAACACGTGGGCGGCGATCAGGGCGACCCAGCCCTGGGTCGCCGGGAGCTTGCCGTCGACCAGGTCGAAGGAGAAGGCCCAGGCCTCCAGCGCCAGACCGATCACCATGCCGACCGAGCCGACGATGGCCAGCGGCTTGCGGCCGACGCGGTCCACGAAGATCATCGCGATCACGGTGCCGACGATGTTGATGATCGACGTCGTGAACGAGTAGAAGAACGAGTCCGTCGGGTCGACGCCGACCGACTGCCACAGCGTCGAGGAGTAGTAGAACGCGACGTTGATGCCGACGAACTGCTGGAAGACCGACAGGCCGATGCCGATCCAGACGATCGGCTTGAAGAAGAAGCTGCCGCCGAGCAGGTCCTTGAAGGACGACTTCTCCTCGCGGTGCATGGCGTGCTCGATCTCGGCGATGCGCGCGTCGAAGTCCACGTCCTTGCCCTCGACCTCTTCGAGGATCGCCTTGGCGCGCTCACGCTTGCCCACGGAGACCAGGAAGCGCGGGGACTCCGGGATGGCGAAGGACAGCAGGCCGTAGAGGACGGCCGGGACGACCATGACGCCGAGCATGACCTGCCAGGCCTCCAGGCCCATCAGTTCACCGCGCTGGTCACCGCCGGCGGCGTTCAGCAGCCCCCAGTTGACCAGCTGCGACACGGCGATGCCGACGACGATCGCGGCCTGCTGGAAGGAACCGAGACGGCCGCGGTAGGCGGGCGGGGAGACCTCGGCGATGTAGGCGGGGCCGATCACCGAGGCCATGCCGATGGCGAAGCCGCCGATGATGCGCCACATGGCGAGGTCCCACAGCGCGAAGGGCAGGGCCGAGCCGATGGCGCTGACGGTGAACAGGACGGAGGCGATCTGCATGCAGCGGATGCGGCCGATGCGGTCGGCGATGCGTCCGGCGGTCGCGGCGCCGATGGCACAGCCGATCAGCGCGATGGCGATGACCTGGGCCAGCAACGCGGAGCCGACGTCGTAGCGGTCCCGGATGGCCTCGACGGCGCCGTTGATGACGGAACTGTCGTAGCCGAAGAGGAAACCGCCCATCGCGGCCGCCGCCGCGATGAAGATGACGTGCCCGAGATGATCGGGATGAGCCGTTCTGGCTCCTGGATTGGGTGCCTGCGCTGTGCTGGCCACGTGTACTCCTCGGGCTTCCGGCAACGCTGCCGGGGCGGTTCGCCTTCGAGGTGCCACCAAAGGGACCTGAAGGTAAAAGCAACGTTGCAGAGACTATGCCTTCAAGTTTCGAAGTCAATAGGGCGAGAGATGTGAGTTATCCGATGCCCTTGGCATCGGTGTGTTCAATAATTGAAGCTCACATGCCCGGCTTGTGACGTCCTACACGGGCTGACGCAGGCGCTGGCCGATGACCTTCGACACGCCGTCGCCCTGCATGGAGACGCCGTACAGCGCGTCGGCGATCTCCATCGTCCGCTTCTGGTGCGTGATGACGATCAGCTGCGAGGCCTCCTGCAGCTCCTGCATGATCCGGATCAGCCGCTGCAGGTTGGTGTCGTCGAGCGCCGCCTCGACCTCGTCCATGACGTAGAACGGGCTGGGCCGCGCCTTGAAGATCGACACGAGCAGCGCCACGGCGGTCAGCGAGCGCTCCCCGCCCGAGAGCAGCGAGAGCCGCTTGACCTTCTTGCCGGGTGGCCGTGCCTCGACGTCCACACCCGTGGTGAGCATGTTGCCGGGGTCGGTCAGCACCAGGCGTCCCTCGCCGCCGGGGAAGAGCCGGCCGAACACGCCCTCGAACTCCCGGGCCGTGTCCCGGAAGGCCTCCGTGAAGACCTGTTCGACGCGTTCGTCGACCTCCTTGACGACCCGGAGCAGGTCGGCGCGGGTCTTCTTCAGGTCCTCGAGCTGCTCGCTGAGGAACTGGTGCCGCTCCTCCAGCGCCGCGAACTCCTCCAGGGCCAGCGGATTGACCTTGCCGAGCTGCTGGTACGCCCGTTCGGCCGCCTTCAGACGCTTCTCCTGCTCGGCCCGTACGAAGGGCCGGGGGCGGTTGCGCGGGTGCTCCGGGTCCTCCGGGAGCTCTTCGCCCTCGGCGGGGGGCGAGGGCGGCACCAGTTGATGCGGCCCGTACTCGGTTTCGAGCCCCGCCGGTTCCACACCGAGTTCCTCCAGCGCCTTGGTCTCCAGCTGCTCGATGCGCAGCCGCTTCTCGGCGCCGAGTACCTCACCCCGGTGAACTGAATCCGTCAACTTGTCGAGCTCGGCCTTGAGGTCGCGTCCGGCGGTGCGCGCGGCGGCCAGCTCCTGCTCGCGCCGGGCCTTGGCGGTCTCGGCGGCGGTGCGCTCCTCGTCGGCGCGGACCAGGGAGACCTCGACGTGCGCCAGCAGCTGCCGGGCGCCCTCGGCGACGGCCCCGGCGACGGCCGCCTCGTGCCGCAGCCGCGCGCGCCGCTGCTCGGCACGCGCGCGTGCCTCGCGTTCGGCGCGGGCGGCCCGGTCGAGGGAGTCGGCACGTCCGGCCAGCGCCTTGACCCGCTCCTCGTGCGTACGGGCCTGGAGGCGGGCCTCCATCTCGGTCTGCCGTGCGTTGGCGCCGTCGGCGGCGAGCCGGTCGCGGACGGAGGTGTCGGGTTCCTCCTCCCCTCCGTCCCCGAAGGGGGCGCTCTCCTCCGCGACGGCGAGCCGTTCGGCCAGTTCCTCGGCCTCCATGAGCGCCTTGTCCAGCGCCTCCTGCGCCCGCTCCGCCGCGGCGGCGGACCGCTCGGCCTCACCGGCCGCGCCCCGCGCCTGTCCGGCGAGCCGCCCCAGCTGCTGGGCGACGGACGACTTCTCCCGCTCGGCGGCCCGGCGCCGCTCCCCCAGTTCCTCGACGAGCGCGGCACACTCCCGGCGCCGTTCGGCGGCCGCCTCCTGCGCCCCGGCCAGCTCCGCGCACCGCACGTCCAGCTCCGCCAGCTCGGCGGCGGCCTCGTCCACGGACGCCTGCACCTCCAGCAGGCTGGGCGCCCCGGCGGACCCGCCCTGCGCGAAGTGGGCCCCCAGCAGGTCGCCCTCGGCGGTGACGGCGGTCAGCCCGGGGTGGGCGCGGACGAGGTCCTCGGCCTCCTCCAGGGTGCCGACGACGACGATCCCGCGCAGCAGCCGTCGTACGGCGGGCATCAGGTCGTCGGGCCCCCGGACGAGGTCGGCGGCGTATGGCGGACCGTCGCCCCGCGGCTCGTGCGGTACGTCGTCGGGGGCGCCGGCGAGCAGCAGCGCGGCGCGGCCCGCGTCCTGCTTGCGCAGGTGCCGGATCGCGTCGACGGCGGCGGCCGGGGAGGCCATCACGAGGGCGTCGGCGGCGGCCGCGAAGGCGGCCGCCAGGGCGACCTCGTGGCCCGGCGCCACGGTGAGCAGTCCGGCGGCGGGGCCGAGCAGTCCGTCGAGGCCGTCCCCTGCGGCGAGCAGCGCACCGGTGCCGTCCTTGCGGCGCAGGCCCAGGGCGAGGGCGTCGTGGCGGGCCCGCGTCGCCGCGCGCTCGCGCTCCGCCGCGGTGGCCGCCTCGCGGGCGGCGCTCTGGGCGGCCTCCGCCTCGGCCAGCCGCTGCCTGGCGGCCACGTGCCGCTCGGCGAGTTCCCGGTCGCCGGCGTCGAGCCCGTCGACCTCGGCCCGGAGCGCCTCGTACTCCTCCTGGGCGACGGCGGCGCGCTCCCGGGACTCGTCGCGGGCGGCGGCCAGCCGCTCGATCTCGGCCTGCGCGAAGGCGGCACGCGAACGGGCGGCACCGACCTGGCCGCTGAGCCGGGCGAGCCCCTCGCGGCGGTCGGCGATGGCGCGGGCGACGTCCTTGAGGCGGCGCTCCTCCAGGGCCAGTTCGCGTTCGAGGTCGGCACGGTGGGCGACCGTGTCCTCCAGGGCGCGTTCGGCCGCCTCCAGGGCCGCCTCCAGCTCGGCCTCCTGCTCGCGCACCCGGGCGGCCTCGCGCTCCAGGTCCTCCGGGTCCCGGCCGCGCCGTTCCTCGGGCGGCGCGGAGGTGGCGCTCTTGACGCGGGCGTCGGCCAGCGAGATCGTGCCGCGCACCCGCTCCGCGAGCTGGGACAGCTCGTACCAGGTCTGCTGGGCCCGCTGCAGGCGCGGGGTGAGCCGGCGCACCTCGTCCTCCAGGTCCGCCTCCCGCCGCAGCGCCTTGCCCAGCTCCCGTTCGGCGGCCTCCTTGCGCTCCTTCAGGGCGGCCTCGTCGGCGATCTCGGCCCGGAGCGCCTCGCGCAGCCGTACGAGGTCGTCGGCGAGGAGCCTGAGCCGGGCGTCGCGCAGGTCGGCCTGGATGACGGCGGCCCTTCTCGCCACCGCCGCCTGCCGGCCGAGCGGTTTGAGCCGGCGCCGCAGTTCGTCGGTGAGGTCCTGCACGCGCGCGAGGTTGGCCTGCATCGCGTCCAGTTTCCTGAGCGCCTTCTCCTTGCGCTTGCGGTGCTTGAGGACGCCTGCGGCCTCCTCGATGAAGGCGCGGCGGCCCGTGGGGTCGGCGTGCAGGACGGAGTCGAGCCGGCCCTGTCCGACGATGACGTGCATCTCGCGGCCGATGCCGGAGTCGGAGAGCAGTTCCTGGATGTCGAGCAGGCGGCAGGTGTCGCCGTTGATCTGGTATTCGCTGCCGCCGTTGCGGAACATGATCCGCGTGATGGTGACCTCGGCGTACTCGATGGGCAGTGCGCCGTCGGAGTTGTCGATGGTGAGGGACACCTCGGCGCGGCCCAGCGGCGGACGGCCGGTGGTGCCGGCGAAGATGACGTCCTCCATCTTGCCGCCGCGCAGCGATTTGGCGCCCTGTTCGCCCATCACCCAGCTGAGCGCGTCCACGACGTTGGACTTGCCCGATCCATTGGGGCCGACGACGCAGGTGATGCCGGGCTCGAACCGGAACGTGGTCGCCGAGGCGAACGACTTGAACCCGCGGAGGGTCAGGGCCTTCAGGTGCACGCCGCCGGACTCTACCTTTCGGGGATGTCCACTTCATGAACCGGTGAACCAGGGCGGTTTCACAGGTGAACATGCAGGGCACATCAGTCGTTGAAGAGGGTGAAAGGATGCACGGGGGAAGGGCCGGGCCGGGCAGGAGCCGCGGACGGGACGGACGGGCGGGGGAAAGAAAGAAGGGACGCCGAAGCGTCCCTTGCAACTCAGACGACTGAGCGGTTGTGCGGGCGGCCCAACCACTGCTGTGCCGTCGTGGAGCGATGCAGTGATCAGGTGAGCGCAGGCTCCGCCTGGTGTGCGTCAACGCTCTCCATGCTCTCCATGATCCTGTCGTGAGAAGCGGCAGCCGCCAACGCGTCCTTCTCCGCCTGGATTCGTCCGAGCTCGGATTCCAGGTCCTGGACGCGCTGCTGGAGCCGTCGCATCTCGGCGAGGAGTCGAGGGTCGGAGCCGCCGACGTAACCGAGAAGCGCCTTTGCCATGATGGATGGTCCTCCACAATGAGTGACCGACCGAAGCGGTGTGGGTCGTGAGGGATTCGTACCCGCGGTGCTTGGCACTCTTCAGTTTTTACTGCCGTTCAACCATGCCAAACAGCTAAGGTGTGCGGGGCTTTCAGCGTCTCACCAAAAAGTTTGACGGTCAACACGATCACGCCCCGTATTGACAGGTGCCCGGGGCGCGCGGCCGGGAAACGGCGGCGCTGCGACTCCTGCGGGCCCCTGGGGGCGTGGCGATCATCCTGGGTGGGGAGCCTGCCATGAGGTCGGCGTTCTCCGCAACCACCTGCTCGTTCTCCTTCCCGCGCATCCTCGCTCCGGGCGCCGGACGGGCTCCGTCCGGTGCCGCGTCAACGGATCGCGAAGCCCTCGTAGCCGCCGCGGGGTGTGTCCCAGATCTCGGTGACACCGTCCACACGTCCGGGCGTGTCGCCGGCCCGCAGCCAGTCGAGGAGCCCCTCGCACCGCTCGCGCGGGCCTTCCGCGACCACCTGGACACGCCCGTCGGCCAGATTGAGAGCAAAACCACTCATGTCGCCGAGTTCCAGTGCCCTGGCCCGCGTGAACCAGCGGAAACCCACACCCTGGACCTGCCCGCGAACCCACGCGACCAGCCGTACGTCCTCGCTCATGAGTGCAACCTAACCAGTCAATGTCACTCCGGACACTTCACCCCCTGACACCATGCGGTACCGTCCCGACCCAATGAATCCCACCTGAAACTCACCCGATCGTGGGAGTACCGGGTGAACGCCAGGACACGTCGACCGCGAGGACGAGGAAGGCCAGGACATGGGACGCCACCGACGCTCCGCCGCCGGCCGCGCCGCCACCGGCCACGCCGCGGAGGGCCACCGGACGGACGGCTCCGCGGGGCAGGACCGGCACCCGGAGGCCCCGGGCCCGGACCTCCGTCCCACGATGGGCATCGCGCCCTACCTGAACCCCGAGGCGTACGCCGAGGCCCTCGCGAAGAGCGACGCCTACCTGTTCGGGCCGGACGACCGGGACGGCGAGGGCCACCCGGGCGCGGGCCGTACGGTCCCCTTCCCCAGCGGGGGCTTCACCCCCGACGACGGCCCGCGGCGCGCGGGTTCGCGGCGCCGCCGGAAGAACCGGGAGAACCGGAAGAAGGGGGCCGTCGCCCCGGTCCGCACGGGACTGCTCGGCGTCTCCGCCGCGGTCGCGCTCGGCACGCTCGCCGTGGCCACGGGCGCGGTGCCCGGCCTCGACAACTACCGCTTCGGCGGTGTCGGCGGCGGCGACCGGGTGCAGTCGGCCGACGTGCCGTCCAACAACCCGGCCGAGCAGGGCGGCGCCTACGGCAGTGCGGACACCGGCCTCGACGGCGGCGCGTCCACGAGCCGTGGCACGGGCCGCTCCGTCTCGCCGTCCGCCCCCGCGTCCTCCTCGCCCTCGGCCTCCCCCTCCCCGTCGGCATCGGCATCGGCATCGGCCGCGCCGACCGGTACGCCGTCGAAGACGCAGGAGCCCGAGGCCCCCACGCCCAGCCAGAAGCGGCAGTCCCCGCCCTCCCGCACCGCCACAGAGGCGCCGGAGCGGCCCGGTGCCCCCGCCGGCTCCATGTCCGAGCAGGCGGCGGCCGAGGCCCAGGTGCTCAAGCTCGTCAACGACGAGCGGGCCGAGGCGGGCTGCGGTCCGGTGGCCGCGAACAGCGCGCTGCGCGAACTGGCCGAGGACTTCAGCGAGGCCATGGCGGAACAGGACTTCTTCGACCACACCGACCCCTCCGGCGCCACGCCGTGGGACCGGGCCGAGGCGGCGGGGATAGGCAGCCTCGGCGGCGAGAACATAGCCCGCGGGCAGGCCGACGCCCAGGCCGTGATGGACGCCTGGATGAAGAGCCCGGGGCACAAGGCCAACATCCTGAACTGCGACTTCCAGACCCTGGGCGTCGGCGTCCACTTCGGCCCGGGCGGGCCCTGGTGGACGCAGGATTTCGGCTACTGAGCGACGCCGGAGCGCTGCCGCGGGGGCGGCGCGTTCTGCGGGGCAGCGCTGTGCTCACGTAGGCTGAAGACATGTCGACCACGCAGGAGCGCACGGAAGAGCAGGACCTCCCGTACGACGTGTTCTCCCGGGCCTGTCCCTCGCGCGGCACCCTGGAGCACGTCACGGGACGCTGGGGCGCGCTGACGCTCGGCGCGCTGTACGAGGGGTCCTTCCGCTTCAACGAACTGCGGCGCCGTGTCGACGGCGTGAGCGAGAAGATGCTGTCCCAGACCCTGCACGCGCTGGAGCGCGACGGTCTGGTGCACCGCGAGGCCCAGCCCACCAACCCGCCCCGCGTGGACTACGAACTCACCCCGCTGGGACGCGAGGTGGCCGGTCGGCTGATCGCGCTCATCCAGTGCCTGGAGGGGCACATGGACGAGGTGCTCGCCTCGCGTGAGCGCTACGACGCCCGGGGTCAGGACACCGCGCGCGGCGGGCGCTGACACTTCGGGCAGAAGTAACTGGAGCGGTTCATCCACGGCCTGCGGCGCATCGGCGTCGCGCAGCGGCGGCAGGGCAGGCCTTCGCGGCCGTACGCGTCGAGCGAGCGGTCGAAGTAGCCGGACTCCCCGTTGACGTTGACGTACAGGCTGTCGAAGCTGGTGCCGCCCACGGCGAGGGCCGCGTTCATCACGTCCCGGACGTGGCCGAGGAGTTCGGTGGTGCGGGGCCGGGTGAGGGTGGCCGTCGGGCGTTCGTAGTGCAGGCGGGAGCGCCACAGGGCCTCGTCCGCGTAGATGTTGCCGACGCCGCTGATCAGGGACTGGTCGAGCAGGGCCCGCTTGATGGTGGTGCGCTTGCGGCGCAGCGCCAGGTGGAACGCCTCGTCGTCGAAGAGCGGGTCGAGGGGGTCGCGGGCGATGTGCCCGATGACGTCGGGCAGGCCGTCCGGGGTGGTGTCGTGCAGGGAGAGACCGCCGAAGGTGCGCTGGTCGACGAAGCGGAGTTCGGTGCCGAGGCCGTCGGCGAAGCGGACGCGGATGCGCAGGTGCTTCTCGGCCGGTGCCTCGTGCGGCTGGACCAGCAGCTGGCCGCTCATGCCGAGGTGCGCGAGGACCGCCTGGCCGGTGTCCTCCAGGGGCAGCCACAGGTACTTGCCGCGGCGGCTGGGCGTGCCGATGCGGTGGCCCTTCAGACGCTGGGCGAAGTCGTCGCCGCCGGCGACGTGCCGGCGTACCGCACGCGGGTGCAGTACGTCGGCGTCGGCGACGGTCCGGTGGGCGATCCAGCGTTCCAGGCCGCGCCGTACGACCTCGACCTCGGGCAACTCGGGCATGGCTTCCCCTCGGACGGTCCGGTGGACGGCCCGAGCGCCCGCCCCGGTGCCGGGGCGGGCGCTCGGGCCGTGCTGTGCTGTGGTCAGGCGGAGGCCGACGGTGCGTCGGCGTTCGGCTCGGTGACGACGTCCGCGGCCGACGGGGTGTCCGTGGCCTCGGCGCGCTCGTCCGCCGCGGCGCGGATGGACCGCCACGCGGATTCCGCGGCCTGCTGCTCCGCCTCCTTCTTGCTGCGGCCGGTGCCGGTGCCGTACGAGACGCCTCCGACGCGGGCGGCAGCAGTGAAGGTCTTCTCGTGGTCCGGGCCGGTCTCCGTGACCAGGTACTCGGGGACGCCGAGTCCTTCGGTCGCGGTGAGTTCCTGGAGGCTGGTCTTCCAGTCCAGGCCGGCACCGAGGTTGGAGGACTTCTCGATCAGCGGGTCGAACAGGCGGTGCACCAGTTCGGAGGCCGCGTCGAGGCCCTGGTCGAGATAGACCGCGCCGATCACCGCTTCGAGGGTGTCGGCGAGGATGGACGCCTTGTCCCGGCCGCCCGTGCCCTCTTCACCGCGGCCGAGCCGGATGAAGGAACCGAGGTCGAGCCCGCGGCCCACCTCCGCCAGCGCACGCGAGTTGACCACCGCGGCCCGCAGCTTGGCCAGCTGGCCTTCGGGCAGGTCGGGGTGGGTGCGGTACAGCGTGTCCGTGACGACGAGGCCGAGGACGGAGTCACCGAGGAACTCCAGCCGCTCGTTCGTCGGCAGGCCGCCGTTCTCGTACGCGTAGGAACGGTGGGTCAGCGCACGCACCAGAAGGGCGGACTCGAGCTGATAGCCGAGCCGCCCTTCCAGAAGCGTGTGGGACGAGGCCTGGGTGTCCGCCTTCTTCTTGGCGTCTTCCGCCTTCTTGGGGACTGACACAGTGCCTCTCACCAGCCGCTCAGACCTCGAGGACCTGGCGCTTGTTGTAAGTGCCGCAAGACGGGCACGCGATGTGCTGCTGCTTGGGCTCGTGGCAGCGCTCGCACGCAACCAGGGTGGGGACCGCAGCCTTCCACTGCGACCGGCGGTGGCGCGTGTTGCTGCGCGACATCTTCCGCTTCGGAACAGCCACGGCTACTTCTCCTGCTTCTCGTCGACGCCAGGTTCGGCGCCGCTCATCTCGTCCTTCTCGCCGTCTTCGAGTGAACCGGCGAGTCCCTGCAAAGCCGCCCAACGGATGTCGACGGCGTCATGGTGGTGGTCCGGGTCGTCCGCCAGGCGCACTCCGCACTCGGAGCACAGACCCGGGCAGTCTTCCTGGCACACCGGCTGCATCGGCAGTGCGAGCACCACCGCATCGCGCAGCACGGGTTCGAGGTCGATCAGGCCGTCCTCGACGAAGAGCCTGTCCTCGTCTTCCTCGGCGTCGTCGGCCGGTTCCGCCTTCACGCGGCCCCGGTCGTCGGCGTCAGGGTACGAGAACATCTCCTGGAAGTCCGCTTCGAGCTGCTGCTCCAGCGGCTCCAGACACCTTACGCACTCCCCCTCGGCCTTGGCACGGGCGGTGCCTGTGACGAGCACCCCTTCCATGACCGATTCGAGCCGGAGCTCGAGCTCCACCGGGGCGCCTTCCGGTACCCCGATGACTCCCGCGACACCGAGGTCCCGGGGAGCGTCGATCGTGCGGTTCAGGCGCTGCAGCGCACCAGGACGCCGTCCCAGCTCGTGCGTGTCGAACACGAGAGGGTTTCGGTGGTCGAGGCGGGCGTTCAGGGCCATTCCTGCTTTCGTTCTTCGAGCTGGGGGAACGCCGCCCTGCGGTGTCCCCGGGCAGCGTTGATCGCGGACGTACGCGCGACCGAAGAGCCAGGATACTGGACCTTTCGCTCTCGGCCCAATCCGGCCCCGGGCCGGCACCCGGCCTAGAGCCCGCGGCCCTGTTCGTAGGCCCGCAGCTGCTCGGCACTGATCATGCTGGTGTCGAAGAGGCTGGTCTCGTCGAGGGTCGCCGGCTGGGCCGGCGGCAGCTGCGGGGGCTGGGCGTAGTCCTGGGTGTCGTAGGCCGGCTGCTGGGCGTCGTAGCCCTGGTACGCGTAGGGGTCGGCGGGCTGCTGCTGGTAGCCGTACGCGTCCTGCCGGTCGCCGTAGGGCTGCTGGTAGCCGCCGCCGTACGGGTCGGGCTGCTGCTGGGGGTAGCCGTACGCCGGCTGCTGCGTCGGCATCTGCGGCACGGCCGGTGCCTGTGCCGCCGCCGGCTGCTGCTCGCCGTACTCCCGCTGCCGGGGCTGCTCGGCGGGGTCGTCCGAGAGGGCCGCGAGGCCGGCGAGGTAGTCGGCGTCGCTGGAGTGCTGGACGGTGGTGAGGTCGTCGGCGAGGGCGCCGAGGTCGTCGGTGGCGATCCGGCCGTGCAGCTTCTGGCGGCCGCGGCCGACGGCCTCCAAGGTCTTGGCCAGGACCGCCTCGAAGGCGCCGAGCTTGGTGTCGACGTAGGCGTCGGCGTCGCGGCGCAGGGTCTCGGGGTCGTGGCTGCGCTCAGGGGCGTCCTCGTCCTCGTAGCCGTTCTCGTCGAGGCCGGGTCCGGTGCCCAGGAGCTTCTCCCGGCCCCGGCCGACGGAGCCGAGGGTCTTGGTGAGGACGACCTCGAAGTTGGCGAGCTTGGAGTCGACGTAGTCGTCGGCCTCGGCGCGGATCTCCTCGGCCTCCTGGCGGGCCTCGGCGAGGATGCGGTCGGCCTCGGCCTGGGAGCGGCGGGCCACCTCCGTGCCGGCGATCAGGGAGCCGCGTTCGGCGTGCGCGCTCTCGATGATCCGTTCGGCCTCCTGGCGGGCCTGCTCGACCATCTGATCGCGGTCGCCGATCAGCTCCTGGGCCTGGGCGAGGGAACCGGGGAGTTCGGCGCGCAGCTCCTCCAGCATCGAGAGGAGTTCGGCGCGGTTGACCACGCACGAGGCCGACATGGGCATGGCGCGGGCGCCGGAGACCATCGCGGTGATCTCGTCGAGCTTCTTCTGCACGTCCACCGTGTGCTCGCCACTCTCTACAGCTGTGTTGGAGACGGACGGGACGACTGTACGACCCTGGGGTGTCGCGGGGACACCGGGTGACGGATCGCCGGTCTCCGGGGGCTGGGCGAGGAGCGTGCCGGGGCGCGCTCAGTCCTTCCTCAGACGCTCCGAGAGGGCTTCGAGGACCAGCGGCGGCACCAGGTGGGAGACGTCGCCGCCCCAGGTCGCGACCTCCTTGACCAAGGAGGACGACAGGAAGCTGTAGGTGGGGTTGGTGGGGATGAAGAGGGTCTCCACGCCGGAGAGGCCGTTGTTCATCTGGGCCATCTGCAGCTCGTAGTCGAAGTCGCTGACCGCGCGCAGGCCCTTGACGATGGCCGGGATGTCGCGCTGCTTGCAGAAGTCGACGAGGAGGCCGTGGAAGGACTCCACACGGACGTTCCCGTACTCGGCGGTGACCTGGCCGATGAGGTCGATCCGTTCCTCGATCTCGAACAGGCCCTTCTTGGCCTGGTTGATCATCACCGCGACGTAGACCTCGTCATAGAGACTGGAGGCCCGGGCGATGATGTCGAGATGTCCGTTGGTGATGGGGTCGAACGACCCGGGACAGACGGCGCGGCGCACTTGAGTTCCCTCGCTCTCCGGTCCGGTCATCGTGCGTCTTCGCACGTAGAGGCGGCGCGACCGTACCAAAACGTTCCCTCGCCGTAGCGACGGGCCCGGATCGCCTCGAAGCCGTCGGGCCAGCCGAATGCGCCGCCTCTGGTGCTGCGCTCCACGGTGACGAGCGCTTGCTCAGTGAGCCACCCCTCCGTGCGGAGTGTGAGCAGGATCTCCCGAAGATCGTCGTCGGAGACGGCGTACGGCGGATCGAGGAAGACGATGTCGTACGGCTCGGCCGGGGCGGGGGTGCGGACGACCTGTTCCGCCCTGCCCGTCCTGACCTCGGCGCCGGGCAGGCCGAGGGACCTGGCGTTGTCCCGGACGGTGCGGGCGGCGCGGGCGTCGGCCTCGACGAGCAGGACGTGCCCCGCGCCCCGGGACAGCGCCTCCAGGCCGACGGCGCCGGACCCGGCGTACAGGTCGAGGACCCGTTCGCCGTCGAGGGGGCCGCCGAGCAGGGACTGCCAGGTGGAGAAGAGCCCCTCGCGCGCGCGGTCGGAGGTGGGGCGGGTGCCGGTCCCTGGCGGGACGGCGAGGCGGCGCCCGCCGGCCTTGCCGGCGATCACGCGGGTCATCTCTGTGTCCTTGTCGGTGTGCTCGGGTGGACGGACGGTGTCCGGTCCCAGTCTGTCAGCCCTTCTCCAGGTACTGCTCCCTCTCCTCGTCCACGAGGGCGTCCAGGGCCGTCCGCAGGCCGGGCAGGCCTGTCAGTTCCGGGTCGGCGGCGACCACCGCCGCCGCCTCCTGCCTCGCCTCGGCGATGATCTCCTCGTCCTCGATGACCGCGAGGACGCGCAGGGAGGTGCGGGCGCCGGACTGGGCCTGGCCGAGGACGTCGCCCTCGCGCCGCTGTTCGAGGTCGATGCGGGAGAGCTCGAAGCCGTCGAGGGTGCCGGCGACGGCGCCCAGCCGCTGCCGGGCCGCGCTCGCCTCGGGCATCTCGGTGACCAGCAGGCACAGGCCGGGTGCGGAGCCGCGGCCGACGCGGCCGCGCAGCTGGTGGAGCTGGGAGACCCCGAAGCGGTCGGCGTCCATGATCACCATCGCGGTGGCGTTGGGGACGTTGACGCCGACCTCGATGACGGTCGTGGCGACCAGGACGTCGGTCTCCCCGGCGGCGAAGCGGCGCATGACGGCGTCCTTGTCGTCGGGCGGCATGCGGCCGTGCAGCACCTCGACCCCGAGTCCCTGGAGCGGGCCCTTCGCGAGCTGTTCGGCGACGTCGAGGACGGCGAGCGGGGGCCGCTTCTCGGCGTCGCCGGCGGGCGGTCCGCCCTTCTTCGGGCCCTCGTCCTCGTCACCGATGCGCGGGCAGACGACGTACGCCTGGTGCCCGTTCGACACTTCCTCACGGACCCGTTCCCAGGCGCGCGCCAGGAAGTGCGGTTTGTCGGCGGCCGGGACGACGTGGCTGGCGATCGGAGAGCGTCCGGCCGGGAGCTGGTCCAGGACGGAGGTCTCCAGGTCGCCGAAGACGGTCATGGCGACGGTGCGCGGGATGGGCGTGGCGGTCATGACAAGCAGGTGCGGGGGCTGTTTGCCCTTGCCGCGCAGGGCGTCGCGCTGCTCGACGCCGAAGCGGTGCTGTTCGTCGACGACGACCAGGCCGAGGTCGTGGAACTGCACCTTGTCCTCGATCAGCGCGTGCGTGCCGATGACGATGCCGGCCTCGCCGGTGGCCAGGTCGAGCAGGGCGTGGCGGCGGGCGGCGGCGCCCATCGAACCGGTGAGCAGCACCACCTTGGTGGCGTGTTCGGCTCCGCCCAGCATGCCGCCCTCGGCCAGCTCGCCCATCATCTCGACGATCGACCGGTGGTGCTGCTGGGCGAGCACCTCGGTGGGCGCCAGCATCACGGCCTGCCCGCCCGAGTCGACGACGGCGAGCATGGCGCGCAGGGCGACCAGGGTCTTGCCCGATCCGACCTCTCCCTGGAGCAGCCGGTGCATCGGGTGGTCGGTGGCGAGGTCGTCGAAGATCTCGCGGGAGACCTTCCGCTGGCCGTCGGTGAGGGTGAAGGGGAGGCGCTCGTCGAAGGCCGTCAGCAGGCCGTCGGGGCTCGGTTTCCGCGGGACCGCGGGGAGTTGGGTCTCGGCGTGGCGGCGGCGGGCCAGGGCGACCTGGAGGACGAAGGCCTCGTCCCACTTCAGGCGGGCGCGGGCGTCCTCGATGTCCGCCTTGGTGTGCGGGCGGTGGATCTTCAGGAGGGCCTCGGGCAGGGAGACCAGGCCGCGGCCCTCGCGCAGCGAGGCGGGCAGGGGGTCGACGGCCTCCTGGGCGCTGGGCAGGATCGTCTGGACCGCCTTGCCGATCTTCCAGGACTCCAGCTTGGCGGTGGCCGGGTAGAGGGGGATCAGGGCGCCCGCCCAGGACTCGACGGGCTCGTCCCCGTCGTCGGTGCCGCCGCGCAGCAACTCGTACGCCGGGTGGGCCAGTTGGAGGCGGCGGTTGAAGACGGAGACCTTGCCCGCGAACATCGCCCGCGTGCCCGGCAGGAGCTCCTTGTGGGGCTTGTGGACGCCGTTGCCGAAGAAGACCAGCTGGAGGCGGCCGCTGCCGTCCGTGATGGTCACCTCGAGGCGCTGTCCCTTGCCGCGCGGGGCCTTGGAGGAGGCGAAGGTGTGCAGGCGGGCGTCGGCGACCTGGGCGACCACCGTGACGTGTTCGTCCATGGGGAGGTCGGCGAGGTGGGTGAGCTGGCCGCGCTCCTCGTATCTGCGGGGGTAGTGGTGGAGGAGGTCGCCGACGGTGTGCAGGCCGAGATGCTCGGCCATCACCTTCGCGGTGGCGGGGCCGAGCACCTTCTTCAGGGGTTCTTGCAGTGCGGGCACGGGATCCATTGCACACCACGCCACTGACAGAGCCGCCCGCCCCGCCGGAGAGGGGCGCGCTACTCCACGCCGATCAGGAGCAGCGCACCTTGCCGGCCGCCCCGGTAGACGACCGTGTCGACGGCGAGGTACGCCTCGCGGACGCGGGCCTCCAGGAGTCCGGCGAGGGACCCGGGGGCGTCGTCGCCGAGGACCAGCGTGACCAGTTCGCCGCCCGCGGCGAGCATGCGGTCCAGCACGGTCCCGGCGACGGTCGCGACGTCCGCGCCGATCACGGCCACGTCGCCGTCGATAAGGCCGAGGACGTCACCGGCCTGGCAGATGCCGGCCGTGGTCCAGGACCGGTGCTCGGCGACGGTGACCTCGGCGTGGCGGGTGGCGCCGGCCGCCGAGGTCATCGCCACGACGTCCTCGTCGAAGCGCCGCTCGGGTTCGTGCACGGCGAGCGCGGCGATGCCCTGGACCGCGGAGCGGGTCGGGATCAGGGCGACGCGGATGCCCTCGGTGCGGGCCTGCTCGGCCGCCGCGGCGGCGGTGTGGCGCAGTTCGGCGTCGTTGGGCAGCAGCACGACCTCGCGCGCGTGCGCCCGCCGCAGGGCCTGGACGAGCTCCCCGCTCGCGGGCGGCTCCCCGGCGCGCGCGAGCACCGCGGTGGCGCCGGCCTCCGTGTACAGCCCGGCCAGTCCCTCGCCGGGCACGACGGCGACGACGGCCCGCTGGGCCCGTTCCCGCGGCGGGCGCTCGGCGCCGGTGGTGTGCACGTCGCCCTGCCCGAAGTGGGTGATCCGGATCCGGTACGGCCGCCCGGCCTCGACACCCGCCTCCACGGCGGCGCCGGCGTCGTCGACGTGCACGTGGACGTTCCACAGTCCGTCGCCGCCGACCACGACGAGCGAGTCCCCGAGGGCGTCGAGCCGCTGCCGCAGCCGCGTCACGGCGGCGTCCTCGGCCTCCAGGAGGTAGATCACCTCGAAGGCGGGGCCGTCCGCCGCGGGGCACTCCCCGGTGGTCTCCGGGCCGGCGTGCTCCACGCGCGCGTGCGGCACGGTCACCGCTCCCGCCGCCGGCGTCCGCCCGGTGAAGGTCTCGACCAGGGCGG
This sequence comes from Streptomyces sp. NPDC029152, assembly GCF_055564355.1. Taxonomy (NCBI): domain Bacteria; kingdom Bacillati; phylum Actinomycetota; class Actinomycetes; order Kitasatosporales; family Streptomycetaceae; genus Streptomyces; species Streptomyces sp. NPDC029152. The sequence continues at coordinate 112,124 of NZ_JBVHWR010000016.1, forward strand.
CGAGCACGGTCACCAGGCCGCGCCCCCCTGCGTCGACCACTCCGGCGCGTTCCAGGACGGGCAGCTGTCCCGGGGTGGCGGCGAGCGCCGCGCGGGCGCCCTCGTAGGCGGCGTGGGCCACGGCCGCGCAGTCGCCCTCGGCCCTCCCGGCGGCGTCGGCGGCGGCCGAGGCGACCGTGAGGACGGTGCCCTCGACCGGGTGGGCCACGGCCTGCCGGGCGGAGTCGGCCGCGTGCCGCAGGGCCAGCCGCAGGCCGGGACCGTCGGTGTGGGCGTGCTCACCCCGGGCGGTGAGCACCTGGGCCAGGCCGCGCAGCAGCTGGGCCAGGATGGTTCCGGAGTTGCCCCGGGCGCCGATCAGCGCCCCGTGCGCCATGGCGCCGACGGCGTCGGCGAGCGTGGGTCCGGCGGCCGCCCCGGCCGGGTCCGCGGCCGGCACCCGGCCGACCTCGTGCGCCGCGAACACCGCCTCCACGGCGGCGGCGGCGGACTCGACGGTCAGGTAGAGGTTGGTGCCGGTGTCCCCGTCCGCGACCGGGTAGACGTTGATGGCGTCGATCTCCTCGCGCGCCCGCCCGAGTGCGCGCAGCGACAGGCCGCACCAGGTGCGCACCGCCAGAGCGTCGAAGAACCTCTGCGGCACCTGCGCCACCTGCGCCTCCTTGAGCTGCTGGACGTGGCAGGCAGCGTAGACCCCGGGGGGGTGGCCGTCGGAAGAGGGCCGGGGGCGGGCCGCCGAACCGCCGTGGTAGTTTCGTTGTACGGGAGCAGCCGTTGTATGCTGCTCCGGTTGCCCGATCCGATCGGGCTCTCCCCCTGGCACCGCCACTCAGATCACGGACCGTTCGCGCTCGAGATCCTGTCCCGGCATGCCGGGATCAACCGTAAGTGCATCTGAAGTCTTTGGAGTGACCCGTGGCTGCCAACTGCGACGTCTGCGGCAAGGGGCCGGGCTTCGGCAACAACATCTCGCACTCGCACCGCCGTACGTCCCGCCGCTGGAACCCGAACATCCAGCGTGTACGTACCGTGGTCGGCGGGACGCCGAAGCGCGTGAACGCTTGCACCTCGTGCATCAAGGCCGGCAAGGTCTCGCGCTGACGCGTCAGCTGAGCGCGCGGCCACTGTCCGGTCCGCTGCACTGAGCCGGCCCACTTCGGTGGGCCGGCTTTTTGCCGTGCCCGGATCCTTCGGGAAACGCGGGTGCCTCCTGCTGTGCCCCGCGTGCCGGCCGCCTTCTTCCGGCGGCCGACGCGGAGGGGACGGCTCCCGGCATCACGCCGAGGGCGTGTCCCGCCGTAGCTCCCAGCCGTGGTCCACGGGGCCGATGCCGCCGCCGAGCGCGAATCCGGCCGCGATCGCGCCGGTGACGTACTCCTTGGCGGCCGTCACGGCCTGCGGGACCGACTGCCCCTTCGCCAGGCCGCAGGCGATGGCCGACGCGAGGGTGCAGCCCGTGCCGTGCGTGTGCCGGTTGTCGAGGCGCGGGGCGCGCAGCCAGTGCTCCTCGGAGCCGTCCGTGAGCAGGTCCACGGCGTCGCCCGACAGGTGCCCTCCCTTGATCAGCACCCACCGCGGCCCGAACTCCAGCACGGCGGCGGCGGCCCGGCGCAGGTCGGCGTCGGACCCGACGCGCACGCCGGTGAGTTGTGCGACCTCGTCGAGGTTGGGCGTGGCGACGGTGGCCACCGGCAGCAGCTCGGTGCGTACGGAGTCCAGGGCGGAGGCGGCGAGCAGCGCGTCGCCGTGCTTGGAGACGCCGACCGGGTCGACGACGGCCGGGGCGTCGGTGGAGCCGATCAATTCGGCGACCGTCTCGACGAGTTCCGCGGAGGAGAGCATCCCGGTCTTGACCGCCTGCACGCCGATGTCGTCCACGACGCTGCGGTACTGGGCCCGGACCGCCTCCACGGGCAGTTCCCAGGCGCCCTGCACGCCGAGGGAGTTCTGCGCGGTGACGGCGGTGAGCACGCTCATGCCGTGCGTGCCGAGGGCGAGCATCGTCTTCAGGTCGGCCTGGATCCCGGCGCCGCCACCGGAGTCGGACCCGGCCACGGTGAGGACCCGGGGCGGCCTCATGCCTCGACCTCCCCGCCGAAGTGGTCCCAGCCGCCCTTGCTGGTCCAGGGCGCCCCGTCGACGGTCACCTGGGGCAGCGCCGAGGGGTTGAGGACCTCGCCGATGACCTTCCAGCGGGCGGGCAGCTTCACGTCGGGCGGGAAGGTCGCCACGATCGCGTGGTCCTCTCCCCCGGTGAGCACCCACTGCATCGGGTCCACGCCGACGGCCTGGCCGATGTCGTTCATCTGGGACGGGATGTCGATCTGCCCCGAGCGGATGTCGATCCTGACCTTGCTGGCCTCGGCGATGTGGCCCAGGTCCGCGATCAGTCCGTCGCTCACGTCGCACATCGCGGTGGCGCCGAGTCCCGCGGCGGCCGGGCCCGCGTGGTACGGCGGCTCGGGGCGGCGGTGGGCCTCGACGAAGGCGCGCGGCGAGCGGAAGCCGCGGGAGAGCACGGCGAAGCCGGCCGCGGACCAGCCGAGCCAGCCGGTCACCGCGACGAGGTCGCCGGGCTGGGCGCCGCCCCGGGTGACGGGCTCCTGGTTGCGCAGGTCGCCGAGGGCGGTGATGGAGACGGTGATGGTGTCGCCGCGCACCACGTCGCCGCCGACCACGGAGGCACCCGCGACCTGACACTCGTCGCGCAGCCCGTCCATCAGCTCGGTCGGCCAGGTCACCGGGAGCTCGGCGGGCACGACCAGGCCGAGCAGCAGGGCGGTCGGCACGGCGCCCATCGCGGCGATGTCGGCGAGGTTCTGCGCCGCGGCCTTGCGGCCCACGTCGTACGCGGTCGACCAGTCGCGCCGGAAGTGCCGCCCCTCGACGAGGATGTCGGTGCTGGCCACGACCCGGCGGTCGGGCGCGGCGACCACCGCGGCGTCGTCGCCGGGGCCGACCCGGACCGCCGGGGTGGAGGTGAGACGGGAGGTGAGCTCCCTGATGAGCCCGAACTCCCCGAGCTCACCAACAGTGCCCTTCATTGCCTTACGCCCCTTCTGTCCCTGTCCGTGCCCGGTCGCGCGTCATCTCTGTCCTGGTTACGGTCGACATGGCCGTTGTCACGGCCGGCGTGGTCGTCGACCCGTCTCATCACAACATCCCGGCGCGCGGGCCCGGCGTCCCGCGGGTCTCCCCACGGAGAGCGACGACGCGATACCGTGGCGTTCCTTTTCCCCACATGATCCTCGTGGCCGCTGTGGAGGTTCCGTGGTACAGGCGTACATTCTGATCCAGACGGAGGTCGGCAAGGCGTCGACCGTCGCCGAGACGATCAGCAAGCTCCCTGGAGTGATCCAGGCCGAGGACGTGACGGGACCCTACGACGTCATTGTCCGCGCCCAGTCCGACACCGTCGACGAGCTGGGCCGCATGGTGGTTGCCAAGGTCCAGCAAGTGGACGGCATCACCCGCACCCTGACCTGCCCGGTCGTCCATCTCTAGCCCCCGTCTACGCTGGGCCGGTGAACTCCTACCGTCACCGGTGCCTCCGCCTGCCCGCTCTCGCGTTGTTGATCGCCGCCGCAGGCTGCTCCTCGGCAGACGACAGCGTGCCGGCGGCGGTTCCCAGCCCGGACGCGAAGGTCACCGAGCTGTGCCAGAACCTGGACGAGGCGCTGCCGTCGACGGTGGACGGCCTGAACCGTGAGGATCCCGAGCCCGCCTCCGCGCTGACGGCGGGCTGGGGAAACCCGCTGATCATACTGCGTTGCGGGGTGGAGCGGCCCGCGGAGATGAACGATCCGGAGGCCGACGGCGTCGAGGTCGACGGTGTGGGCTGGCAGCTGCAGAAACAGCAGGACGGGGCGTTCCGGTTCACCACGACGCTGCGTGAGGCGTACGTCGAGGTGACGATCCCCGCGGAGCGCGCCGGGGACGGGATGGCGCCGTTGGTCGACCTCGCCCCCGCCGTGAAGAAGGCGATCCCCGAGGGGATCGCCTTCTGAAGACAGCGGGGTCGGTCGTGGGTCAGCGCAGGCCCGTGGACCGCCGCAGCGCCGCCTGGACCAGCCGGTCCACCAGCTCCGCGTAGCCGACGCCGGTGGCCTCCCACATCTTCGGGTACATCGAGATCGGCGTGAAGCCGGGCATCGTGTTGATCTCGTTGATCACGAACTCGCCGTCCTCGGTGAGGAAGAAGTCCGCGCGCACCAGCCCCTCGCAGGAGGCCGCGTCGAACGCCCCGACGGCGAGGCGCTGGACCTCGGCGGTCTCCTCGGGCGTCAGCGGGGCGGGCACGACGCCGGGCGTGGAGTCGATGTACTTGGCCTCGAAGTCGTAGTACGCGTGCGCCGAGGGCGGCGGGATCTCGGCGGGGACGGAGGCCCTGGGGCCGTCCTCGAACTCCAGCACCCCGCACTCGATCTCCCGGCCGCGCAGGGCCGCCTCGACCAGGATCTTCGGGTCGTGGCGGCGGGCCTCCTCGATCGCCTCGTCGAGTCCGGCGAGGTCGTCGACCTTGGTGATGCCGATCGAGGAACCCGCGCGGGCGGGCTTCACGAACAGCGGCCAGCCGTGCTCGCCGGCGAAGTCCACGATCCTCCTGCGGGCGCCGGAACGGTCCTGCTCCCACTCGCGCGGCCGGATCACCACGTACGGGCCGACCTTCAGCCCGTAGGAGGTGAACACCGCCTTCATGTACTCCTTGTCCTGGCCGACGGCCGAGGCGAGCACGCCCGAGCCGACGTACGGCACGCCGGACAGCTCCAGCAGGCCCTGGAGGGTGCCGTCCTCGCCGTAGGGGCCGTGCAGCACGGGGAAGACGACGTCGACCTCGCCCAGCGCCTTGGGCACGGAGCCGGGTTCGCTGTAGACGACTTCGCGGCTCGCGGGGTCGACGGGGAGCACCACGGTGCCCTCGGCCGACTCGGCGAGCTGGTCGACGCTCGGGGTGCGCCGTTCGGTGATCGCCATGCGCTCCGGCTCGTCGGCGGTGAGCGCCCAGCGGCCGTCCTGGGTGATGCCGATCGGCAGGACGTCGTACTTCGTCCGGTCGATGGCCGCGAGGACGGCGCCGGCGGTGACCACGGAGATCCCGTGTTCGGAGCTGCGCCCGCCGAACACGACGGCCACACGCGGTCTGCGAGGCGGCTGCTCGGGGCTCTGGGGGAGGTTCTCGGTGCTCATATCGCGTCGAGAGTACCCGCCCGCAGGGCCGCGAGACAGCGTCGGCGGGGCCGCGTGGCGCGGCCGGCACCCGGGTGCCGGCCCGGCGTCGCTCAGCGTCGTTCGGGCTTCGCGCTGCGCGACATCAGCTCCTCGAGCGCGACCGACGGGGCCTTGCCCTCGTGCACGATGCCGACGACCGTCTCGGTGATCGGCATGTCGACGCCGTGCCTGCGCGCCAGATCCAGCACCGACTCGCAGGACTTGACGCCCTCGGCGGTCTGCCTGGTGACCGCGACGGTCTCCTCCAGGGTCATGCCCTTGCCGAGGTTGGTGCCGAAGGTGTGGTTGCGGGACAGCGGCGAGGAGCAGGTCGCCACCAGGTCGCCGAGACCGGCGAGTCCGGAGAAGGTCAGCGGGTCGGCGCCGAGGGCCACACCGAGCCGTGTGGTCTCGGCGAGGCCGCGCGTGATGAGCGACCCCTTGGCGTTGTCGCCGAGGCCCATGCCGTCCGCGATGCCGACGGCCAGCCCGATCACGTTCTTCACGGCGCCGCCGAGTTCGCAGCCGACGACGTCGGTGTTGGTGTAGGGGCGGAAGTACGGGGTGTGGCAGGCGGCCTGCAGGCGCTGGGCGACGGCCTCGTCCGGGCAGGCGACCACGGCGGCGGCCGGCATGCGGGCGGCGATCTCCCGGGCCAGGTTGGGGCCGGTGACCACGGCGATGCGCTCGGCGCCGACCTTGGCGACGTCCTCGATGACCTCGCTCATCCGCATCGCGGAGCCGAGTTCGACGCCCTTCATCAGCGACACCAGGACGGTGCCGGGTGCCAGCAGGGGCGCCCAGTCGGCGAGGTTGGCGCGCAGGGTCTGCGAGGGGACCGCGAGGACGGTGAAGTCGGCGTCCCGCGCGGCCTCGGCGGCGTCGGTGGTGGCCCGCAGGTTCTCGGGGAGTTCGATGCCGGGCAGGTAGTCCGGGTTGATCCGGGTGGAGTTGACGGCGTCGGCGAGGCCGGCGCGGCGCCCCCACAGGGTCACGTCGCATCCGGCGTCGGCGAGGACCGCGCCGAAGGCGGTGCCCCACGACCCGGTGCCGAAGACGGCCGCCTTGACGGGCTCGCTCACGTGCCCTGCCCTTCCGCCTGCTTCTCCTGCGGCGCGTGCGCCTGCGCCCGCTGGGCCGCCCGTGCCTGCGCCTGGGTCCGGCGCCGCTGCTCGATCCGTTCGCGGCGCGGGTCGTAGGGGGTCTCGGGCGCCTTCTCGCCGCGGATCTCCTCCAGCTGGCGGGTGACGGCGGCCATGATGACCTCCGTGGCCTCCTTCAGCAGGTCCGCGGTCATCTCCTTGTCGTAGAAGCGCGACAGGTCGACCGGGGGGCCCGCCAGGACGTGGTGGGTCTTGCGCGGCAGCAGGTTGGGCTTCTTGGCGTACGGGGGCAGCAGTTCGTTGCAGCCCCACTGGGCGACCGGGATCACCGGGCACTTGGTCTGCAGGGCGACGCGCGCGGCACCGGTCTTGGCGGTCATCGGCCAGCCGTCGGGGTCGCGGGTGAGGGTGCCCTCGGGGTAGAAGGCGACGCACTCGCCGCGCTCCACGGCGTCGATCGCGGCCCGGAAGGCACTGAGCGCGTCCGTGCTCTCGCGGTAGACGGGGATCTGCCCGGTGCCGCGCATCGCGGCGCCGACGAATCCCTTCTTGAAAAGGCCGCTCTTCGCGAGGAATCGCGGCACGCGCCCGGTGTTGTACTGGTAGTGGGCGTACGCGAAGGGGTCGATGTGAGAATTGTGGTTCACGGCGGTGATAAATCCACCGTCGGCCGGCATGTTCTCCATTCCCCGCCAATCCCGCTTGATCAGAACCACCAGCGGCGGTTTGCAGATCACCGCGGCGAAGCGGTACCAGAAGCCGATTCTGCGGCGGGGCACGCGGACACCTTTCCTCCAGGGCCTGGGGCCGGACAAGTGTCGCCCCGGGCCGCCCGTCTGTCGAGAACACCGTACGCCCCGGCGAGTGGACCGCCGGAGCCCCCGGGCGACAATGGCGGCGACGAGAGAAGGACGGAACGCTCGTGCAGTGGACCTTGGTCGTGCCCGTGAAGACCCTCGCCCGGGCCAAGAGCAGACTGGCCGACACCGTGGACGACGGGGTGCGGCCGGGTCTCGCGCTGGCGTTCGCGCAGGACACCGTGGCGGCCGCGCTGGCCTGCCCGGCGGTGGCGGATGTGGCAGTCGTCACGGACGACGTCCGGGCGGGCCGCGAGCTGGCGGACCTGGGCGCCCGGGTCGTTCCGGACGAGCCGGGCGGCGGTCTGAACGCCGCCCTGGCGCACGGGGCGGCGACCGTACGGGCGACCCGCCCCGAAAGTCCGGTGGCCGCCCTGAACGCCGATCTTCCCGCTTTGCGGCCGAGCGAATTGACGCGGGTGCTGGTGGCGGCCGCGCAATTCCGGCGCGCCTTTCTCCCGGACGCGGCGGGAATCGGCACGACCCTGCTGACCGCCGCGCCGGGCCGCGATTTGTCCCCCGCATTCGGCCCGGATTCCCGGGCCCGCCACCACGCGTCGGGCGCGGTGGAACTGCGCCTCGACGCGGTGGATTCCGTACGGCAGGACGTCGACACCGGCGGCGACCTGCGGACCGCGCTGGCGCTGGGGGTGGGTCCTCGTACGGCCGCGGTGGCGGCGCGGTTGCTGGTCCCCGGGCAGTAGGCTGCGGACATGCAGGCGACCGCATACACGTACGACCCCGACAGCCGCAGCGGACAGGTACTGCTCGACGACGGCACTCCGGTGCCCTTCGACGCCGCGGCGTTCGACGCGGGGGGCCTCAGGCTGCTGCGGCCCGGGCAGCGGGTGCGCGTCGAGACCGAGGGCACGGGCGCGGACCGCCGGATCACGCTGGTGACGCTGCAGACGTTCTGATCCGCCGGGCGCCGCACCGCCCCGGACACGCCGCGGGCCGGACTCCCGTGGGAGTCCGGCCCGGCGCGTGAGTGCCCCTCGGCCCGTCGCCCGTCACTTCTTGCGGGCGGTGGCCTTCTTGGCGGTGGTCTTGCGGGCGGTCGACTTCTTGGCCGGGGCCTTCGTGGCCGTCGCCTTCTTCGCGGGCGCCTTCTTGGCCGTCGTCTTCTTCGCGGCGGCCGTGGTGCTCTTGGCGGCGGACTTCTTGGCGGGCGCCTTCTTCGCCGCCGCCGCGCCGGTGGTCTTCTTGGCGGTCGTCTTCTTCGCGGCCGCGCTGGTCTTCTTCGCCGCGCCCGTGGTCTTCTTCGCCGCTCCGGTCGCCTTCTTGGCGGCGGCCTTCTTGCCCGCGGCCTTGGCGATGGTGGGCGACGGGCCGGACAGGCTGCCCTTGGGGGCCTTCTTGACCGCGATGTCGTTCTTCGGGAGCTTCTTCGAGCCGCTCACCAGGTCCTTGAAGCCCTGTCCCGCGCGGAAACGCGGCACCGAGGTCTTCTTGACCCGAACCCGCTCGCCCGTCTGGGGATTGCGGGCGTAACGGGCCGGACGGTCGACCTTCTCGAAGGAACCGAAGCCGGTGACCGAAACCCGGTCCCCAGCGACCACCGCACGGACGAGGGCGTCCAGGACCGCGTCGACAGCGTCGGCAGCCTGCTGCCTGCCGCCCAGCTTGTCGGCAATCGCTTCTACGAGCTGCGCCTTGTTCACGTCTTCCCCTTCGGAGACATCGCCAGAACGAATCTGTTCAAGCCTTTTCGCACGTTAGGCAGATATATACCGCAAATCAAACACGAAACGGGCTAATCACCCTTGTGCCGCAACGGACTCGGTGATCTCGGCCTGTTCAGCGTTCCCCTTCGGGGAATCGACCCTCGTCGAGGTCCGCCGCGAACCGGTCCAGACGCCTTGCCGCACCGGCGAGATCGTGTTTGGCCGCGGCCGTAATGACCAGCAGCTTCCGGGTCAGCGCCATCCGTACGCCCTCCGGGACTTGCAGTGCGCGCACTCTTGTGTGCGCTTCCTTGAGCCGGACCGCGACCGCCGCATAGAGCTCGAGTTGGCCGTCGTGTTCCATGCACAGATTGTGCCATCTGGGGCGAGTTGTCGCCTGCGCAGGGGGCAACTGCCGCCCCGGGCGGCCTTCCCGGCACCCGCGGAGTCTGGGGTTCCACAACACGTGTACCCCAGCAATCACAGCCGTAACGTGGGAAGTTGATCGTCCGGACGGGGGGCCCGGGTCCCGTCCGGGCCCGGACACGGCCGTACCCCCGATCGGGCCGATCGGGGGTACGGGGGGAATGCCGGGTGGCCGAAACTCGACCTTGTGCGCAGCCGGATCGGCCGCGGGTCAGACCTGGAGCGTCTGCGGCTTGAACGAGGGGCGCTTCGCCTCGTAGGCGGCGATGCCGGCCTCGTCCTGGAGGGTGATCGAGATGTCGTCCAGCCCGTTCAGCAGCCGCCAGCGGGAGTTCTCGTCCAGCTCGAAGGAGACGGTGATGCCCTCGGCGCGGACCTCGCGGGACTCCAGGTCCACCGTGATCTCGGCCTGCGGGTCCTTCTCCACCAGCTCCCACAGCGCGTCCACGGCCTTCTGGTCCAGGACCACCGTGAGCAGGCCGTTCTTCAGCGAGTTGCCGCGGAAGATGTCGGCGAAGCGGGAGGAGATCACGGTCTTGAAGCCGTAGTTCTGCAGCGCCCAGACCGCGTGCTCGCGCGAGGAGCCGGTGCCGAAGTCGGGGCCGGCGACCAGCACGGTCGCGCCCTGCCGCTCGGGCCGGTTGAGGACGAACTCCGGGTCCTTGCGCCAGGCCTCGAACAGCCCGTCCTCGAACCCGTCCCGCGTCACCTTCTTGAGCCAGTGGGCGGGGATGATCTGGTCGGTGTCGACGTTGCTGCGGCGCAGCGGGACGGCCCGGCCGGTGTGGGTGGTGAATGCTTCCATGACTCTCAGACTCCAGCGGGCGTGGGGGCGTCGGCGGCGGACAGGTCGGCCGGGGAGGCCAGGTGGCCCAGTACGGCCGTCGCGGCCGCGACCTGCGGCGACACCAGGTGGGTGCGGCCGCCCTTGCCCTGACGCCCCTCGAAGTTGCGGTTGGAGGTGGACGCGGAGCGCTCGCCCGGGGCCAGCTGGTCCGGGTTCATGCCCAGGCACATCGAGCAGCCGGCGTGCCGCCATTCGGCGCCGGCCTCCTTGAAGACCACGTCCAGGCCCTCGGAGACGGCCTGCAGACCCACCCGCGCGGAGCCGGGGACGACCAGCATCCGTACGCCCTCGGCGACTTTGCGGTCCTTCACGATCTCGGCGGCGGCGCGCAAGTCCTCGATGCGGCCGTTGGTGCAGGAACCTACGAAGACGGTGTCCACCTTGATGGAGCGCAGCGGCTGCCCCGCCTCCAACCCCATGTACTCCAGGGCCTTTTCGGCGGCGAGGCGCTCCGAGGCGTCCTCGTACGAAGCCGGGTCGGGGACGGCGGCGGAAAGCGGCGCGCCCTGGCCCGGGTTGGTGCCCCAGGTGACGAACGGCGACAGCTCGGCGGCCTCGATGACGACCTCGGCGTCGAACTCGGCGTCGTCGTCGGTGCGCAGCGTCTTCCAGTACTCGACCGCCGCGTCCCAGTCCGCGCCCTCGGGGGCGTGCGGGCGGCCCTGGAGGTAGGCGAAGGTGGTCTCGTCGGGGGCGATCATGCCCGCGCGGGCGCCGGCCTCGATCGACATGTTGCAGATGGTCATGCGGGCCTCCATCGAGAGCTTCTCGATGGCCTCGCCCCGGTACTCCAGGATGTAGCCCTGGCCGCCACCGGTGCCGATCCTCGCGATGATCGCGAGGATCAGGTCCTTGGCCGTGACCCCCTCGGGCAGCTCGCCGTCGACGGTGATCGCCATGGTCTTCGGGCGGGCCATCGGCAGCGTCTGGGTCGCCAGCACGTGCTCGACCTGGGAGGTGCCGATGCCGAAGGCCAGCGCGCCGAAGGCGCCGTGCGTGGAGGTGTGCGAGTCGCCGCAGACCACGGTGGTGCCGGGCTGGGTCAGACCCAGCTGCGGACCGACGACGTGCACGACGCCCTGCTCGACGTCGCCCAGCGGGTGCAGCCGGACGCCGAAGTCCGCGCAGTTCTTGCGCAGCGTCTCCAGCTGGGCCCGGGAGACCGGGTCCGCGATGGGCTTGTCGATGTCGAGCGTCGGGGTGTTGTGGTCCTCGGTGGCGATGGTCAGGTCGAGCCTGCGCACCGGGCGGCCGCTCTTGCGGAGGCCGTCGAAGGCCTGCGGGCTGGTCACCTCGTGCAGCAGGTGCAGATCGATGTAGAGGAGGTCGGGCTCGCCCTCGGCGCGCCGGACGACGTGGTCGTCCCAGACCTTCTCCGCGAGTGTCCTACCCATCGCTTTCCCTCCGGCCGGCGACGCGCGCCGACCCAACTAGAGATCTTGAGGAGGCGGCGCCCTCACCCCTGTTTCCGGGCAACCGCCGCCAGGCCCTTTCGTCACGGGCCGTTGGTGACTTCGTGCCATCCAGAGTGGCGGGTTCCACGGAAAATTGAACTTGCGTTTCACAGAGTGAGACGGGAGTATCGTTGCATGGACAACAGTAGCGGCGTCGGCGTTCTGGACAAGGCGGCCCTCGTCCTGAGCGCTCTGGAGTCCGGTCCGGCCACCCTCGCGGGATTGGTCGCGGCGACCGGACTGGCACGACCCACGGCCCACCGCCTGGCCGTGGCGCTGGAACACCACCGTATGGTGGCGCGCGACATGCAGGGCCGTTTCATCCTCGGCCCCCGCCTGGCCGAACTGGCCGCGGCGGCCGGCGAGGACCGTCTGCTCGCCACGGCGGGCCCGGTGCTCACCCACCTCCGTGACGTCACGGGCGAGAGCGCGCAGCTCTATCGCCGTCAGGGCGACATGCGCATCTGCGTGGCCGCGGCCGAGCGTCTGTCGGGCCTGCGGGACACCGTCCCGGTCGGCTCCACGCTCACCATGAAGGCCGGCTCCTCGGCACAGATCCTCATGGCCTGGGAGGAGCCCGAGCGACTGCACCGCGGCCTGCAGGGCGCCCGTTTCACGGCGACCGCCCTGTCCGGCGTGCGCCGCCGGGGCTGGGCCCAGTCGATCGGCGAGCGGGAGCCCGGCGTCGCCTCCGTCTCCGCCCCGGTGCGCGGCCCCTCCAACCGCGTGGTGGCCGCCGTCTCGGTCTCCGGCCCCATCGAGCGCCTGACCCGCCACCCGGGCCGGATGCACGCCCAGGCGGTCATCGACGCCGCCGGCCGTCTCTCCGAGGCCCTGCGCCGCACCGGCTGACCCACCACACCGGCACCCGGCCGGGAGGAGGGCCCGCCCCAACGCCGCGGCAGGCCCTCCTCCGGTCTCACGCATCCCGCGAGGCGGCCTCGCCGGGGCCCGCCTTCCCCCGCGACCGGTGGGCGAACCGGTCCCGCGCGCGCCTGCCCCGCGCTTCGAGCGGCACCCGCCCGTGGGCCGCGGCGAGCCCGAAGGCCGGCATGTCGGCGTAGGTCGACTCGTACGACCCCTCGGGCACGACGTACGTCTCGTGCCACAGCCCGACGTACCCGCGCACCCTCCCCGCCCGCTCCTCGCGGTCGACGGCCGCCCAGACCCGGTGGTGGAACATGCCGGGCGCGTGCGCGTACCGGTAGAGCTTCTCCTCGGACACCCAGTACTGGACGACGTAGTACGTGCGCGGCGAGCCCGTCAGCAGCACGTGGCCCAGGAGTCCCCGGTCCGGGTCCTTCGCGAGCTCCCGGAGCATGCGCGGCACGGCGAGGAGGACCGGCAGCCAGTGGTGCACCGGCCAGAACCGGTTGATCCGCATGCCGATCAGCAGGACGGTCACCTCGCCCTCGGCGGCGGCCGTGGTACGGCCCGCGGTGACGGACTGTCCTGGCACGACGCCTCCCCGTGTTGGCGAGCGGCACTGTCCGGCACCGCATACTTGGATAGTTCCGGTACCTGATGAAAGGCGCGAGGGATGCGACTGGCCGATCTGAGCAAGCGCAGCGGGGTCTCCACCGCGACGATCAAGTACTACCTGCGCGAGGGCCTGTTGCCGCCGGGCCGGCAGGTCAACGCGACCACGGCCGAGTACGACGAGGGGCATCTGCGCAGGCTGCGCCTGGTGCGGGCGCTGATCCAGGTGGGCAAGGTGCCGGTGGCGACCGCGCGGGAGGTGCTCGGGCACGTCGACGACGACTCCCTGGGCCGCACGATCCGGCTGGGAGCGGCCCTGTGGGCGCTGCCGCAGGACGCCGAGCCGGACGAGGAGGACCCGGCCGTGATCGCGGCGCGGGCCGAGGTGGACCGGCTGCTGGAGACGCTGGGCTGGGAGACCGCCCGGGAGATGGCCCCCCTCTCCCCCGTGCACCGTTCCCTGGTGGTGGCGGTGGCGGCGCTGCGGCGGCTGGACTACCCCTGGGACGCGGAACGGATGGCGCCGTACGGGGAGTTGATGCACGAGGTGGCCCGGCGGGACCTGGACTTCATGGAGAGCCAGGCCACGGAGGAGAAGGAGAAGGTCGAGCTGGCGGTCGCGGCGGCGGTGCTCTTCCAGCCGGTGCTGCGGGCGCTGCACCGGCTGGCGCAGGAGGAGGAGTCGGCGCGGCGGTACGGCATCGAGTGAACGCCGAAGGGGGCTCCCGCCTCAGCGGGAGCCCCCTTCGGACTCGTACCCCCGACCGGATTCGAACCGGCGCTACCGCCTTGAGAGGGCGGCGTGCTAGGCCGCTACACAACGGGGGCGTGGACTCTGCAAGCGTTGAATACTGCACCGCCGCAGGTCCGAGCTGGTCTACCTGGACTCGAACCAAGACTAACTGAACCAGAATCAGTCGTGCTGCCAATTACACCATAGACCAATGATGGTTTAGACCAGTCAGTACCCCCGACCGGATTCGAACCGGCGCTACCGCCTTGAGAGGGCGGCGTGCTAGGCCGCTACACAACGGGGGCCCTAGCGATCCTGCATCGAGGTCAGCGGGAGCTACCCTGACCGTCCTCGCGGGAAGGATCTGTACCCCCGACCGGATTCGAACCGGCGCTACTGCCTTGAGAGGGCAGCGTGCTAGGCCGCTACACAACGGGGGCTTTGCGGATGTTCTCCGCGGCGCAGATAAGCTCTGCGAGCTGGCCTACCTGGACTCGAACCAAGACTAACTGAACCAGAATCAGTCGTGCTGCCAATTACACCATAGGCCACTGGAACGCAAGCCCCAGAGGGGATCTTGTTCTAGCGTTGCGCTTCCGGTTCCCGGCCCTTTCGGCCCGCTCCCCGGCGGCGCAGGAAGAACATTACCCGAAGGTGGACGGGGCTCCAAAACGAGTATCGGCGCCGAGGAGCGCGGGGAGTTCGGAGAGGGACGCGATACGGCGCGGTCCGGCGGGCGGGTCGACGGTCGCACGGGCGCCGCCGCGGTCGATCCAGACCGACAGGAGCCCGGCGTCGTGGGCCCCGCGCCCGTCGATCTCCGGGTGGTCGCCGACGTAGGCGACCTCGCCCGGGGGCAGCGACAGGGCGTCGCAGGCCGCCAGGAAGGCACCGGGCTCGGGCTTGGAGACGCCCAGCTCGGCGGCGCACAGGACGGCCTCGAAGCGGTCGTGCACGCCGAGCACGCGCAGCTTGCGGTCCTGGACGGTGAGGCTGGAGTTGGAGAGCACCGCGTGCCGGTGGCTGCCGACGAGGGCGTCGAGGACGGGCATCACGTCCGGGAAGAGGGACCAGGCGGCCTCGTAGTGGCCGACGTAACGCTGGAACCAGGCGTCGGCCTCTTCGTCCGTCAGCCCGGGCCGGCCCAGGAAGACCCGGACGCGGTCGCGCCGCTGTGTGACGAAGTCGACCTCGCCCGCCGCGAAGCGTGCCCACTGCCGGTCGGTGATCTCCCGCCAGCGCACGAGCGCCTCCTCGGCCGATCCGTACCCGGCGAGCAGGCCCTCGGCGACCAGGTGGGCGCGCATGCCCTCGCGGTCGGCGGTGGTGTAGTCGAAGAGGGTGTCGTCCACGTCCCAGACCACGGCTTTGATCGGCATGGCGCCCAGCCTAGGCGGCCAGGGCCGTGGGCTGGGCCGTCCTTTCCAGCTCGTTGAAGATGACCTTGAGGTGTTCGAGTTCGTCCTCTGTGAACAGGTCGTCCGGGCCGCCGGGGGCGAGGTCGGCGAAGGAGTCCTCGTAGAGGTCCCCGAGGCTCAGGATTCCGCGCCTGACGACTGTGTCGATGATCAGTGTCAGGAAGTCGAGCTGGCGGGAGCTGAGCTGCTTGCCGGTGCAGAACGCCTCGAACGCCTTCTGTGCCGCCTGCCGGTCCAGTCCGCACAGCCCGCGGACGAACAGACCGAGGCCGCCGGATGACCGCACCTCGTCGAGGTCCTCCGGGGAGGCGATAGCCTCCGTGAGGAAGATCTCCTCCAGAGCCGCGAGATCGCGCTCGGTGATCTGCTCGTTCAGGCGCAGCTTGCGCACCACCGGCTGGTCCTCGTGGCGCAGGAGATAGGCCCTGGCCTTCTGCTTGAAGCGCTGCTCGTCCGTGCCCTGGGGCATCCCCTGGATCTCGGCCTCGGTGATGTCGCCGAGTTCGTCGATGAAGTCGGTGTAGACGACGTTCCGCTTGACCTTGGGGTCGGTGAGGCGGGCGAGCTTGCGCATGCGGCGCCGCATGTCCTCCAGCAGCGGGAGCGTGACGCCGTCCCACCACTCCTCGCCCGCGACCGCTTCGAGCAGCTCGGCCTGTTCGCCGACCGCCGGGATGTTGGTCTTGGTGAGCAGGTCGGAGGCGATGTCCTGGATCTTCGCGCGCAGTTTGGTGAACTCCTTGCCGCCCTCCAGCGCGGCGAGCTGGAGCCCGTACGCCATCAGGTCGAACCGCTTGGCCTCCTCGCCCGTCTCCTCGCCGTCCGGACGGAACTCGCTGGGCAGGCCGAGCACGTGCTCGCGGAGCGCGGTGTCCGCGTCGTCGTCCACCCGGTGCCAGCGGCTGAAGTCGCTGAAGACCTCGATCTCGCGGCGGTGCGGGCGGACCAGGAAGTTGTCCAGGTTCATGCCGGTGACGACGTGGTGCAGCCGGTGGGCCAGCGACCAGCGGATCTCCGCCTCGGTGCCGATGGCGTCGGGGCCGGCGTCCCGTGCCGGGTCGGGCTGCTGCCGCTTGTCCAGGACGCGGACGAGGTCGAGCTGGCGCTGGAGGAGCTTCTCGGTGAGGGTGACGGCCCTGCGTCCCTCCGACCGGTCGAGCTGGCTGTTGAAGAAGTCGATGTTGCCGCAGAAGTCGAAGACGTAGAAGTTCTGCTTGTTGTGGTCGGGGTTGTCGGGGTCGGGGCCGTAGAGGGCGGGGCGCAGGCGGGTGCCGCGGCCGATCATCTGCCAGAACTTGGTCTTGGAGAAGACCGGCTTGGCGAAGACCAGGTTCACCACCTCGGGCACGTCGATGCCGGTGTCGAGCATGTCGACGGAGATGGCGATGTCGGGGGCGTTCGGCGGGTTCTTCGGGTTGGAGAAGTCGTCGATGAGGGACTGGGCGTACGTCTCCTTGTAGGTGATCACGCGCGCCGTGTGGCCGCCGCCCTGCGGGTAGTTCGCGTTGTAGCGTTCCTCGATGTAGCGGGCGTGGTCGTTGTTCTTCGCGAAGATGATCGTCTTGCCGAGCCGGTCGCCGCCCTCGACGCGGTGTCCGCGCGTCATCAGCGTCTCCAGCATCTTGTCCACGGTGTCCTCGTTGAAGAGGAACTTGTTCATCTCGTGGCGGCCCACGGCGTCCGGGATGTCGCCGTCCTCGGTCCACTCCTTGGCGTCCCACTCCGCCTTCTCCTCCTCGGAGAGGTCGGCGTAGCGGATGCCCTGTTCCATGAACTTCAGCGGCACCTTCACCGCCTTGGGGAGGACGAGGTAGCCCTCGGCGGCGGCTTCGTGGAGGTCGTAGGAATCGGTCGGGACCCCGTCCTCCATGGCGAACAGCTTGTAGGTGTTGTGGTCGATCTCGTCCTTGGGCGTGGCGGTCAGGCCGAGCAGCAGCGAGTCGAAGTAGCGGAACAGCTCGCCGTACTTCGCGTACACGGAGCGGTGCGCCTCGTCGATGACGATCAGGTCGAAGTGGCCGGGGCCGAAGCGGCGGCGGCCCGCGCCGTCCACGACGTCGATCTGCTTCATCATCGTCTGGTACGTGGAGAGGTAGACGCGGGCCGAGGCGGCCTTGTCGTCGAGGAGGCTGGCCACGGGGGTGTTCGGCAGGTTTTCCTTGAACGCCTTCATCGCCTGGGTGACCAGCGCCTGCCGGTCGGCGAGGAACAGCACCCGCTGCGCCCAGCCGGCCTTCATCAGCTGGTCCACGAGGGCCACGGTGGTACGGGTCTTGCCGGTGCCGGTCGCCATGACGAGCAGCGCCTGACGGCCCAGGTCCCGCTCGAAGGTCTCGCCGACCCGCTTGATCGCGCGGAGCTGGTAGGGGCGGCCGGCGATCTTCACGTTCACGGGCGTGGCCGTGAGGGAGAGGCGTCCGGCGCGCTGGCGGATGCGCCAGTGGAGCTCGGCCTTGGTGAGGAAGCCCTGTACCCGGCGGGGCGGGTAGCCCTTCTCCTTGCCGGGTTCCTCGCTCCACGCGGCATCGTCCCAGAGGTAGGTCTCGTAGCCGTTGGTGTAGAAGATCACCGGGCGGCGGTTGAACTGCTTCCCCAGCGCGTCCGCGTACAGCTTCGCCTGCTGCTGTCCGTCGCGGGCGTCGCGCCGGGTCCGCTTGGCCTCGACGACGGCGAGGGGCTTGCCGTCGTCGCCCCAGAGGACGTAGTCGACGTAGCCCTTGCCCGTCTTGGTGGGCATCCCGGAGGCGATCGGGTACTCGGTGTCCTTGCCGGGGGTGAGGAGGTCCCAGCCGGCTTCTTTGAGGAGCAGGTCGATGAAGGCGTCCCTGGTCGCCTGCTCGTCGTAGTCGTGGGTGTCCCGCACGGACTGGTTGGCGGCCTTCGCGGCGGCGATCTGTGCCTTGAGCTCTTCGAGCTGGCGGGCGAGGTCCTCGTTCTGGGCCCGCTCGGCGGCCAGCTGCTCGGCCTGCTGCTTGAAGCGTGCTTCGTCCTCCGCCTCCTTGGCCTTGAGGTCAGCCTGCTTCAGCTCGCGGGCCTGGGGGGAGAGGGGGCGCGGTACGGCGCTGGTGTCGAACTCCAGCCCGGCGGGCGGCAGCGCGGCACCCTGGCGGGTGTAGGTACGGGCGAACCAGTAGAGGGAGTGGAACAGCTCCTTGACGCTGGCCTCGGCGACGGCCCTGGGGACCGGGGCGGCCTTGTGCACGGCGTTGTTGCCGTGCCGGCGGATGAGGTCCATCTTGGCGTTGACCGTCGGCCCGACGAGCTGCCGGAAGCTCGGCTCGTGGAGCATCGCCGCGAGGTCCTTCTTGTAGGGCTCGCTGAGGCTGCTGTCCTTGTCGTACATCCAGCGGGCCGCGATCTCGACGGCACGGCGGGCGTAGAAGCAGGCGGCACGGGGGTCGTGGTGGATCAGCCGCTCAGCGCGGATCGCCTCGTCGTAGAGGGCGGGCCACTCGGCACGGAGGAAGGCGAAGTTGCCGCCTGCGGTGCGGCCGATGCTGTCGGCGGCGGCGCGGTCGCGGGCCTGCTTGTCCTGCTGGGCCCGACCCTGGTCGTCGCCGTTCTGCTCGTTCCCCATGGCGTGTCCCTCCCCTGTTGCACGGCCCTGTCGTGCGGGTCCGGGGCGCCCGGACCCGCCTGAGGCCGACGTTTCTTGTCCGTCTCCTACGGCAGAACCGCCCCTGGGCCGGGCTCCCCTGCCCGGCCGCACGGGCGGCGTGTGACGCGGTCGGTACCGCGTGCCGTGCGCGACGAGAGCGGCTTACGCGGCTTCGCCGGTCGCTTCATGATCCCAGAGAGTGCCGGAGAAGGCACGGTGCTGGAGGGAGGTGAAGAGCTCGTCGAGGGTTGCTAGGTGGGCGCGGTGCGCAGAGCGCATCCTGTCGATGTGCTGGACACGCTCGGAAAACATCTGCTGCAACCTCTCGGGAGGAATACCGCAAGGAATTGCGAGAACTTTTGACTGCGAGATGTTCTTCATCGACCCACTCGTTCCGGACGAACGCTCACGAATCTGTCGGCGGAATTCTTTCTGCCGGAACAAATGCCGTACATACAGAGGGTAGCTTCCTCTTTCACGAGGCCACACGAAGCGCCACAACTTGTCCGGGAGGGCAAGCGTTCCGCATTCCTCCTCCACGAGCGCCACGGCACCGATCAGCTCTTCGGTGTTAGCTCGACTGAACAGCAAATCACCTTTTCGCACAAGATGATTCGGCGGGACCTTGCAGTGCGCGGGCAGCGGCTTGCTCTCCTGGCCCCGAAATTCTCCGGACGTTACCGCACTCACCTTGAGCACACGAAATTGCGATGCCTCATCACTGCCAGGCGCCACACTTTTCCCGCTTTCGAAGCCAGCAACGAGATCGGATACCGCCCCCGACGGCCACTTCCGCGAGTTGGCCGCAGGGTCGCCGAACATGTCTAGGAAGATGGACTGGGTGAGGTCGTCGAGGAGGGTGATGGCCTCGCGACGCTTGGCACGAAGGGTGTCCACCTGGTCGAGAACGGCGGCGATGCGCCCCTGCTCCGTAAGGGGCGGGAGAGGGATCCGCATTTTGGCCAGCTCTTTCGGCGCCAGACGTGGAAGATTCGCGCCTGTTGCGCGAGAGTTAGCAAGCTCGATTACGCCAGGTTGCCTCAAATAGTGCAGTAGGTACCTTGCTTGCAGATCACGCCCCGGGCGCACCGGAAGGATGTCAGTGCTGCACACACCAGCGAATTCAGGTGCGGCAATTTTCCCCAAATAAGGACGGAGCTTACCGTAGAGAATATCACCTGCATTGAACATGAACTTTGAGCTGGAGACTCCCTCCGACTCTACGGTGGAGTTGCCGATGATGCGTCCTCCACGCTCAATATGCTCCAATCCCAGGTACCTGGTATCCGGAGCAAGATCGCGCGGTTCGACCACAGAGCGAGAAATTCCCGCCACTTCCCCCAGGTAAACCTCTTTCCAGCGACTCATCCCAGCATCCCCTTCAACTCCGCCGTGCCCTTGGAGATCTCCTCGTTCAGTCGCTCCAAATCTGCAAGGATCTCCGACGGCGCCCGCGTCTCGATCTCCTCGTGGACAACCTCCTTGTAGCGATTCAGGGAGAGGTCGTAGCCCTGGGCCGCGATGTCTGCCTTGGGTACGCAGAAGCTCTGCTCGGTCCTCACTCGGTTCCTCTCCGTGCCGTCGCGTTCCTGCCAGCGGGTCAGGACGTCCGGGAGGTTGTTCTTCAGGAGTTCGTCCGACGTCAGCGGGTCGCCCTGTGGGCGGACGCCCAGGCGGTCCTCCGGAAGCAGCGGGTTGCGCTTGTCGTCCAGGCTCAGGCCGTCCGCCTGCACGTCGTAGAACCAGACGTGGTCCGTGCCGCCCGAGTCGGTCTTCGTGAAGAAGAGGATCGCCGTCGAGACACCGGCGTACGGCTTGAAGACCCCACTCGGGAGCTTGACCACCGCCTGGAGTTGCTGCTCCTCCACCAGGATGCGGCGCAGCTCCTTGTGCGCCTTCGTCGAGCCGAACAGCACACCGTCCGGGACGATGACGGCGGCCCGGCCACCGGGCTTCAAGAGGCGCAGAAACAGGGCCAGGAACAGCAGTTCCGTCTTCTTGGTCTTGACGATGCGCTGGAGGTCCACTGCCGTGGACTCGTAGTCCAGGCTCCCCGCGAACGGCGGGTTCGCAAGGATCAGGGAGTAGCGCTCCGCCTCGCCGGCCGCGTTCTCCGCGAGTGAGTCGCGGTAGCGGATGTCCGGGCTCTCGATGCCGTGCAGCAGCATGTTCATCGAGCCGATGCGGAGCATCGTGGAGTCGAAGTCGAAGCCGTGGAAGGTCTTCTCGTTGAAGCGTTTGCGCTGCTCGGCGCCGAGTAGCACCTCGCGGTGCACCCGCTGCATGTACGACGCCGCCTGCACCAGGAAGCCAGCCGTGCCGCACGCCGGGTCGCAGATCTCGTCGCGCGGCCCCGGCTGGGTCATCTCGACCATCAGGTCGATGATGTGGCGCGGCGTGCGGAACTGGCCGTTCTGGCCGGCCGAGGCGATCTTCGCGAGCAGGTACTCGTAGATGTCGCCCTTGGTGTCGCTGCTGTCCATCGAGATGTCGTCGAGCAGGTCGACGACCTTCGCCAACAGGTTGGGCCCCGGGATCGTGAAGCGGGCGTCCTTCATGTGGTGGGAGTACGTCGACTCGTCCCCGCCCATGCGACGCAGGTACGGGAAGACGCCGTCGGCGACGATCCCGTACATGATCTCGGGGTCCTTGACCTTGAAGTTCTGCCAGCGCAGATCCTGCTGGTCGGCCGAGAAGAAGGGGTCCGGGTCGGGCTTGCCCGTCGCGGCCGCCTTGCGGTCCTTGCGGGTCTGGATCTCGTCCAGCCGCTTGATGAAGAGCAGGTACGTGATCTGCTCCATCACCTCCAGCGGATTGGAGATGCCGCCCGACCAGAACGCGTCCCAGACGCGCCCCACCTTGCTCTTCAGCTCGCCCGTAATCACACAGAGGATCCTACGACTCTCCAGCCTCGGGCCCGACCGGCTTACAGTTCCTGAGCCAGCCCCACCAGGTACCTCAGATGTCGATCTCCGCGCGCACCGTTTTGCCCGGGCCTCCGTCTGTGCGCGGCATCACCGCCCAGCGGCTCGCCAGCGCCGAGACCAGGCAGAGGCCACGGCCCGACTCCGCGTCCGGCTCGGGCGGCAGTGAGGGTGACTGCGGTGGCAGGCGGTCGTCACGGGTGTCCGTCACTTCCACCCGTACGAGTCCTGCGGCCAGGTCGAGCCACAGGCACAGCCTGAAGTCACGACCGGGTACGCGACCGTGCGTCACCGCGTTGGCGGCGAGCTCGCCCACGATGAGGGTCACCGTGCGGTTCAGGTCGGACTCGTACGGGTGGCCCCAGGCGTCGAGACGGTGGGAGGCGAGCCGACGGGCCAGCCGTGCGCCACGCGGCGTCGAGGTGAACGCCATGCGGAACTCCCGCACGGGCAGCGGAAGTCGGTGAGTGTCCCCAGAAGAGTGCGTTTCTGTCGTCATGGCCACGAGCGTGGGCTGGCGCGCTTACCTTGACCAGCAACGACATCCTCACACAGCGTCGTTGTACGGCTGCGGTGGGTGCCCTGTCGGGGTCGGTGGTGAGCCATGTGTGGGAGGAAAGCCATGACGCAGATTCCGGAGCAGGCCGTGGCGCGGCGGAGCGAGGACCCGGCCGATGAGCTGCTGCGGTCGTTCGGCAGGCAGATCAAGATCCTCCGCGAGCGGGCCGGGCACACCCAGGCCGCTTTGGCGCAGCTTCTCGGATATAGCGAGGCGCAGATCGCAGCCATCGAGCAGGGACGGCGCATTCCACGGCCCGACACCATCGACAAGCTCGATCAGTTGCTGGAAGCCGAAGGCATGCTGCTAGTCATGAAGCGGCCCGTGGCGCTGACCCGGTACCCAGCGTTCTTCCGGGACGCGGCCCGGATCGAGGAGACGGCGGCCGAGTTCCATCAGTACGCCCCGCTGATCGTGCCCGGCATGCTCCAGACCGAGGAGTACGCCAGAGCCATGTTCACCGTCTGGCGTCCGCGACGGAGCGAAGCCGAGATTGAGCAAATGGTCTCGGCGCGGCTTGAACGACACAAGCTCTTCGACCGCAAACCCGCACCTGTGCTCAGTTTCGTGCTGGAGGAAGCAGTCCTCCAACGGCCCATCGGCGGAGTGGACGTCCTCCGGGGACAGTTGGAGCATCTGCTCCTGGCTGGGCAGAACCCCAACGTGGAGATCCAGGTGATGCCGACCCGAACGATCGACCACGCCTGTGTGGATGGTCCCTTCACCCTCATGGTGCCAGAGGGAGGCGAACAAGTGGCCTACCTGGAGAGTCAGGGGAGCGGTCGCGTTCTCAGCCATCGGGAAACCGTCCGGGGGATCGCCGCCCGGTATGGAATCATCCGGGCACAGGCGCTGTCCCCTCAGGAGTCTCAGCGCTTCATCGAAAAGTCGCTGCAAGGAGACCTATGAATACCGTGCAGTCCAAGGCTCTACAGCTCCGCTGGGTCAAGAGCAGCTACAGCGGAGGTTCGGGCGGCGATTGCGTCGAGGTCGCCGCCGCCCCCTCCGCCGTACACGTCCGGGACTCCAAGGACACCGAGCAAGGCAGCTTCGCCGTCGCACCGACCGTCTGGGCCGCCTTCCTCGGCCTCGCCCGCCGCGGCTGACCGAAACCCGACCCGCCGGTCAACCGTGCGTGACGTCCGACTTGACCGTCCGTAGCCGCCTTGGCACGATCGGGATCAGCAAGCAAAACACCGCGCATATGGCTGCGCAGACCCTGTGGCCGTCCCTTCGGGGGCGGCCACAGACGTGTTTCCGGGAGGTTCGGTGCATCTGTGCTACATCGACGAGGCGGGCAACGGGCAGACACTGGACCCTGCGAGACCCGACGCCCCTCCGGTGCTCGTCGTCGGCGGATTCACCGTGCCCCGGAACCACGTCAAGTCCCTCACCTGGGCTTTCCTCGACGTCAAGAAGCACTACCGGCCCCAGTTGCGGAACGCGGAGCAGCTCTCCGAGGTGATCCAGCACGAGATCAAGGGCGCGGACGTCCGCAAGAACCTCCGGGCCGGCAATCACGGCTGGCGACGTGCGGCCATGGAGCTGGTCTCCTCGCTGCTCGACATACTGGAGGCCCACGAGACCCGTGTCCTCGCCCGGGTGTGGATCAAGGAGGAGGGGCTGGCGTTCGACGAGTCCGGGGTCTATCCCGCCTCGATCGCCGCGCTGAACGAGACCTTCCAGGCCCAGCTCGCCCATGAGCACTCGCGCGGCATGATGGTGCTCGACAGCCGTACGAAGGTGAAGAACGCGCCCAATGTGCACTGCGTGACCACCCGTAAGTACCGTGCGGGCGGTGACAGTCTGCGCGGGGTCATCGAGTCACCGGTTTTCGGCCACAGTGACACGCACACGCTGCTCCAGCTCGCGGACCTTCTGGTCTCGTCGCTGCTGTTCCCCATCGCCTGTCACGCCTATCTCGGCGACGTGACGTGGAACGTGCACTGCGACGACGCCTACCGGCCGTTGCGTGAGCAGTTCGGCGAGCGGCTGAAGAAGCTCCAGTTCCGCTACCAGGATCCCGTGGGCAAGTGGCGTGGCGGAATCGTCGTGTCGGACCGGCGGACCCAGCAGTCGTCCGGTCTGATGTTCGGACCCAGCTCCGCGAAGACGGTCGCCGTACCGGCCACCGCGATCCCCGGGCAGCCTGGGGCTCCGGCTCCCGAGCAGTCCGGAGCCGCACCGGACGGCGGTCTGCCCCTCCTCCCGTAGCCGGGCGGCGCGCAGGGCGACACAGGGCGGGGCGGCAGCTTTCGCAGCTGCCGCCCCGCCCTGTGTGAGGAGCCTTACGCCGCGAGTCTCGCCAGGGCCGCGTCGACGCGGGCCAGCGCCTTCTCCTTGCCCAGGACCTCCAGGGACTCGAAGAGGGGCAGGCCGACCGTGCGGCCGGTGACGGCGACGCGGACGGGGGCCTGGGCCTTGCCGAGCTTGAGGCCGTGGGCCTCGCCGGCGGCCAGGACGGCCTCCTTCAGGGAGTCCGGGGACGCCCAGTCGGCCGCGTCCAGCTTCTCGCGGGCCGTGCGCAGGAGGGCGTCGCTGCCCTCCTTCATGGCCTTGGTCCAGGACGCCTCGTCGAAGACCGGCTCCGGCAGGAACAGGAAGTCGACGTTGTCCGTGATCTCGGAGAGGACCTTCAGCCGGGTCTGCGCGTGCGGCGCGATCGCCTGCCACTTGGCCTCGTCGAAGTCCTCGGGCGCCCAGGGGGCGGCGGGGGCCTTCAGCCAGGGGCGGCAGCGCTCGGTGAAGTCCTTCACCTCGAGCATGCGGATGTGGTCGGCGTTGATCGCCTCGCACTTCTTGAGGTCGAAGCGGGCCGGGTTGGGGTTCACGTCGGAGATGTCGAAGGCGGCGACCATCTCGTCGATCGTGAAGATGTCCTGGTCGGCGGAGAGCGACCAGCCGAGCAGGGAGAGGTAGTTGAGCAGGCCCTCGGGGAGGAAGCCGCGCTCGCGGTAGAGGTTGAGGCTCGACTGCGGGTCGCGCTTGGAGAGCTTCTTGTTGCCCTCGCCCATCACGTACGGCAGGTGGCCGAAGGCGGGGATCTCCTTGGCGACGCCGAGCTCGATCAGCGCCTTGTACAGGGCGATCTGGCGGGGGGTGGAGGAGAGCAGGTCCTCGCCGCGCAGGACGTGGGTGATCTCCATCAGGGCGTCGTCGACCGGGTTGACCAGCGTGTAGAGCGGCGCGCCGTTGGCACGGACGATGCCGTAGTCCGGGACGTTCTCCGGCAGGTAGGTGATCTCGCCGCGGACCAGGTCGGTGAAGGTGATCGTCTCGTCGGGCATCCGGAAGCGGACGATCGGCTCGCGGCCCTGGGCCCGGTACTCCTCGACCTGCGCGGCGCTCAGGTCGCGGCAGTGGCCGTCGTAGCCGGAGGGCTTGCCGGCGGCGCGGGCGGCCTCGCGGCGGGTGTCCAGCTCCTCCTGGGAGCAGTAGCAGTGGTAGGCGTGGCCGGCGTCCAGGAGCTTCTCGGCGACGTCCCGGTAGATGTCCATCCGCTGCGACTGGCGGTACGGCGCGTGGGGGCCGCCGACCTCGGGGCCCTCGTCCCAGTCGAAGCCCAGCCAGCGCAGCGAGTCGAGGAGCTGGTTGTACGACTCCTCGGAGTCGCGGGCCGCGTCGGTGTCCTCGATGCGGAAGACCAGCGTGCCCTGGTGGTGCTTGGCGAACGCCCAGTTGAACAGGGCGGTGCGGACCAGGCCCACGTGGGGGTTGCCGGTCGGGGACGGACAGAATCGGACGCGTACGGGGGAGCCGGGTGCGCTAGCCACGCTTGACAACCTTGTTGGTGAGAGTGCCGATGCCTTCGATGGTGACGGCGACTTCGTCGCCGACGTTGAGGGGGCCGACTCCGGCCGGGGTGCCCGTGAGGATCACGTCGCCGGGCAGCAGCGTCATGGCCTCGGAGATGTTGGCGATCAGGTCCGCGATGGGGTGGATCATCTCGCTGGTGCGGCCGAGCTGGCGCTGGGCGCCGTTGACCGTGAGCTGGATCGTGAGGTCGTCCGGGTCGAGGTCCGTCTCCACCCAGGGACCCAGCGGGCAGGAGGAGTCGAAGCCCTTGGCGCGGGCCCACTGCTTCTCGCGGCGCTGCACGTCGCGGGCGGTGACGTCGTTGGCGCAGGTGTAGCCGAGGATGACGTCCTTGACGCGCTCGCGCGGGACCTCGCGGCACATGCGGCCGATGACGACGGCGAGCTCGGCCTCGTGGTGCAGTTCCTCGGAGAAGGAGGGGTACTGGATCGGGTCCCCGGGGCCGACGACCGAGGTGGACGGCTTGAAGAAGGCGAACGGGGCGTCGGGCACCTCGTTGCCGAGTTCGCGGGCGTGCTCCGCGTAGTTGCGGCCGAAGGCCACGACCTTGTTGGGGAGCACCGGCGGCAGCAGCCGCACCTTGCTCAGCGGCACCTTGGTGCCGGAGAGCTCGAAGTCCGCGAAGGGGATGCCCTTGATGATGTCGAGGACGAGCTCGTCCGGCTGGTCGCCCTCGACCGCGCCGAAGGCGACGTTCCCGTCGATGGAGAACCTGGCGATGCGCACGGGTTGTGTGGCCCCTTGACTGAGCTGGCTGGAGTCTGACGCTCCAGGCTAACGCGGCAGGGGGCGGGCGCCTCGCGCATTGCTCGCCGTGGCTCTCCGGCTCTTCGCCGAGCTGCGTGCGCGGACGCCCGTGGGCCCGTGTCCGGCCGGCCGGCCGGAAGGCCGCGCGGCCGGGCGTCGTACTACTCTGCGGCGGAGGCCGCGACGGGGATCTCCATGAGGACCGTGCGCCGGGGGTTGGCGGTCTGGGCGGGGAGCTCGACGGCGTGCTCCGGCTGTTCCGGCGTCCGCAGTTCGTCGGCGCCGTCGAGGTGCGCCAGCGTCGTGCGCCGCGGGTTGGCGATCTTGTGGAACATCATCGTCGTCTTCACGGTTGTGCGAACCCTGTCGTGTGCGGGCGCCGGCAGGGGCAAGTGACCCCTGCGGGGGCGCGGGTTGTCGGTTTTGCCTTCTCTGTAAAGCGTCAGGCTAAACATGCAATTCCCCGCGAACCCGGGGAGAGCCGGTGAACGCTGTGTGAGTTTGCTCACTTATCAAGGGGCAAATCAGGCAATTCCGACTGGCGCCGCACCCAGACGAAACCGACATTGCCCACTCGAAGCGATCATTCCGCTCCTGATCATGTCTACTGGGACACCGCTTGCCCATCAGCGAAACGAGGGCATACGTCCGCTTTGCGGGTGATCGTTTTCTACCGCCCGTGAGCCGCTCCTCACGTGCTGTCATCTCTGCCCCGGCCTGACCCACGGGCCTTGTTGGAGATCCTGCACTGTGCTGGAATTCCACGGACCGCCGCAGGATCGAGCCGACGCACAGGGGGCGCACCACAGCGCCGAGCGGCGGCACGAAGGGGGAACCAGCGCCGGTCACTCACGACCACCACGGGGGCGTAATTCAGGGCGCCCCTATGACGCCGACACCGTGCTCAGCCGTTCACGCGGCCGGGTGCCTGGTCCAGAGGTTGCGACGCTAGTGCAGGGACGTTTCAAGAGGGATGGCAGCGCTTCGGCGGAGCCGGAGCCGCACGGCGGGAATGGCCCCAGGGCCGTCGGCTCCTCGCCCCAGCACGCCCAGAACCCGGGTCAGGCCCGGGCCGACGGCAGCGCCGACCGCTCCGGGCTCCCCGGCCAGGGAGCGGATCCGTCGGCTCCCGGCCAGAAGCCGCCCGCGAAGCCGGCCACGGGCCCGACCGGCCCGGGCCCGCGCATCGCCCTGCGCAACTGGCGGATCTCCACCCGCCTCGTGTCGCTGCTCGCCCTCCCGGTGGTCGCGGCCACCTCGCTGGGCGCGCTGCGCATCAACGAGTCGATGGACAGCATCCAGCAGCTCGACAACATGAAGCTGCTGACGGAGATGACCAAGCAGGCCACCGAGCTGGCCGCCGCGCTCCAGGAGGAGCGCGACCAGTCCGCCGGTCCCCTGGCGCACGGCTCGACGTCCAGCGCGATCGCCGTCAAGGGCGACCGGGAGAAGACCGACCGGGCGCTGAAGAACTTCCTCGACCAGTCCGAGGAGATCGACGCCGCCAGCAAGGACGGCAACCTCGTCGGTGTCCGCGACAGCCTCGTCGGCCTCGCGAGCGATCTGAACGACCTGAACAAGATCCGCAACACCGCGTACACGTCCAAGAAGAACTCGACGCAGACCGTCGAGGCGTACCACCGCCTGATCACCAACCTGCTCGACCTCTCGCAGGACATGGCGGAGGCGACCAGCAACCCCGAGATGATCCAGCGCACGCGCGCCCTGGCCGCCTTCTCCTCGGCCAAGGAGTACGCGTCCATCCAGCGTGCGGTCCTCGCGGCGGCCCTTCCGGCGAGCAACACCAGCAAGGGCGAGCTCTCCGAGAACGACCGGCTCTACGCGCAGTCCGCGCTGCAGAGCCAGACGTCCGAGCTCCGCAGCTTCAGCAGCATCTACGGCGACGGCGCCGAGGACCTCCTCAAGCCGATCTCCCAGGGCAACCCGGTGATCGAGTCGTCCGACGAGTACGCCGGCCGTGCCTTCAGCCGGATCAACGGCCTGGCCGACCTGGACGAACGGTCGTACCAGGACTGGCTGGACGACAGTTCCACCAAGATCCAGCAGATGAAGAACATCGAGCTGCGCCTGCTGGAGGACATGGAGCAGAAGGCCCGCGAGCTGCGCAGCGAGTCCGAACAGGAGGCGATCGTCTCCGGTGTGCTCATCCTGCTCGTGCTCGGTGTCTCGCTGGTCGGCGCGTTCGTCGTGGCCCGGTCCATGATCCGCTCGCTGCGCCGCCTGGAGGAGACCGCGACCAAGGTCGCCCAGGACCGCCTGCCCGAGCTGGTCAAGCAGCTGTCCGAGACCGACCCGCAGGACGTGGACACCTCGGTCGAGTCGGTCGGTGTGCACTCCCGGGACGAGATCGGCCGGGTGGCCGCGGCCTTCGACGACGTGCACCGCGAGGCGGTCCGCCTCGCCGCCGAGCAGGCCCTGCTGCGGGGCAACGTCAACGCGATGTTCACCAACCTCTCGCGCCGTTCCCAGGGCCTCATCCAGCGTCAGCTCTCGCTCATCTCCGAACTGGAGTCGCGCGAGGCCGACCCGGACCAGCTGTCCTCGCTGTTCAAGCTCGACCACCTCGCGACGCGCATGCGCCGTAACGGCGAGAACCTCCTCGTCCTCGCCGGTGAGGAGCCCGGCCGCCGCTGGACCCGCCCGGTCCCGCTGGTCGACGTGCTCCGCGCCGCCGCGTCCGAGGTGGAGCAGTACGAGCGCATCGAGCTGGCCTCCGTGCCGACCACCGAGGTCGCCGGCCGCGTGGTCAACGACCTCGTGCACCTGCTCGCCGAGCTGCTCGAGAACGCGACCTCCTTCTCCTCGCCGCAGACGAAGGTCAAGGTCACCGGTCACGCGCTGCCCGACGGCCGCGTCCTGATCGAGATCCACGACACCGGCATCGGCCTCTCCCCCGAGGACCTCGCGGCGATCAACGAGCGGCTCGCCTCGCCGCCGACCGTGGACGTCTCGGTCTCCCGCCGCATGGGTCTGTTCGTGGTCGGCCGCCTCTCGCAGCGCCACGGCATCCGCATCCAGCTGCGTCCGTCCGACTCCGGTGGTACGACCGCACTGGTCATGCTGCCCGTCGACGTCGCCCAGGGCGGCCGCAAGCCGCAGCCCAAGCCGGGCCAGCCGGGCACGGGCGGCGGCGGTCCGGCCGCGGCCCAGGCCGCGGCGGGCGCCGCGGCCGCGCGGCGCGGCGGGCAGGGCGGCGGCGCGCTCGGCCAGGGCGGCGGCGCCTTCGGCGGTGGTGGTGCCTTCGGCGGTGGCGGCGGTGCCCTCGGCGGCGGTGCGCAGGCCGGTGGCCGGCTCGCCGCGGGTCAGGGACCGCGGGCCGCGCTTCCCGGCCGGGACAACGGCGGCCGTCCGGGTGCGCCCGGCGGCGCGCGCGGACCCCAGGGCCCCGCGGGACCGGACCAGCAGGGCCGCCCGGCCCCGGCCGGCGCGGGTGCCGGTCAGGCGCCCGGCGCTCCGCAGGGTCTGCAGGCCGCGGGCATGAACGCCCCGCAGGGCCAGGACGCCTTCGGCGGCCGTGCCCCGGTGCCGCCGCAGCGCGGCAAGCGCAAGAACAAGGGCAACGGCGACGCCGAGCAGGGCCGTCGTCCGCAGCTGCCGCCGCGCGGCGGCCCGCGGGCCGAGCTGCCCGGCGGCGACCCGCAGCCGCGCGTGCCCAGCTGGAGCGACGAGAACGCGCAGCCGCCCGTGCCCCGTGCCTCGCTGGACACCCCGCGCGGCCACGAGGAGCCGGACCCGTCCCGGACGGACCGGGCGTCGCGCTTCGGTGACCATCAGGGTCCCGGCGCGACCGCCGAGATACCGGTGATCCCGCGGCACGACGAGCCGCAGGGCCCGGGCACCACGGCGGAGTTCGCCCGCCCGGACTTCGACGCCCCGGCCCCGCGCCGGGACGACGCGCAGACCACGGGCCGCTTCGACCGGCCCGCCGCGGCCCCGTACGGCCACGACGGCGTGAACGCCCCGCAGGGCGACCAGTTCGCGCAGCCCGGGCCGGCCGCCCCGCAGCACGAGGGCGGGCCGTTCGTCCGTCCGGACGTGTACGGCGCGCAGCCCGGCCACCAGGGGCCGAACGACCCGGCCACGACCGGCCGGTTCCCCGGCGCCCAGGCGTACGGCGACGGCTCGACCGGGCAGCACCGCCTGCCGGACCGGCAGGACCCGGCCGTCACCGGCCAGTTCGAGCGTCCGCAGGCCGACGTCGCCCGCGCGGGCGACGACTTCGGCGCCCCGCGTCCGCCGGCCCCGCAGCAGCACCCCGCCCAGCAGGAGCGTCCCGCGCAGCAGGAGCCCGGGCACGCGGCCCCGGCCCAGCAGCGGCCGGCCGACGGATGGGCCCTGCCGCCCGCCTCCGGTCCCGGCGACGGACGCACGCCGCTGTACGACACTCTGGAGACCAACTGGTTCCACGGCGAGCGCCAGGAGCGGGCGGAGAACCACGCCCCCGCGCCCACGCCCGCCCCGGAACCGCAGGCCCAGACCCAGACCCCGGCGGCCCCCCAGCGGCCCGCCGGCTCCGCCTGGCGCAGCTCGCCGAACGACGATCTCGTCCGGCAGGCCGAACGCGTCCGGCAGCCCGCGGCCGGCGGTGTCACCACCTCCGGCCTGCCCCGCCGGGTGCCCCGGGCCAACCTCGTCCCGGGCACGGCTCAGCAGCAACAGCACCAGAACGGTCCGCAGGTCTCGCGCGCGCCCGACGACGTGCGCGGCCGGCTGACCAATCTCCGTCGGGGGATCGCACAGGGCCGTCAGGCCGGTACCAACCAGACCGGCAGCTATCCGCGGCCCACTCACCAGCAGGAGCGTTAGTTGAGCCCGATGAGCCAGGCGGCACAGAACCTCAACTGGTTGATCACGAATTTCGTGGACAACACCCCGGGGGTGTCCCACACCGTCGTCGTGTCCGCCGACGGACTCCTTCTGGCGATGTCGGAAGGCTTCCCGCGCGACCGCGCCGACCAGCTCGCGGCGGTCGCCTCGGGGCTGACCTCGCTGACCGCCGGAGCGTCCCGGATCTTCGAGGGCGGCAGCGTGGCCCAGACGGTCGTGGAGATGGAACGCGGGTTCCTCTTCCTCATGTCCGTCTCGGACGGCTCGTCCCTGGCCGTTCTCGCGCACCCGGAGTGCGACATCGGCCTCGTCGGCTACGAGATGGCGCTGCTGGTCGACCGCGCGGGCGCGGTCCTCACCCCGGACCTGCGCGCCGAACTGCAAGGCAGTCTGCTTCACTGATCGGCCCCGGCACCACCCGTCTCACCAAATCACCGTCCGGCCGCCACAATCCCCCCACCGGCCCCGTCAGACGGCACGACTGACCGACCTGCTGTCCCGCCCGGAGGATCCATGACCCCGCCCACCGCCTCTCATGATCCGTACGCGGAGCCGTACGAGGACGAGGGCGACCAGCCGCTGGTACGTCCGTACGCGATGACCGGCGGCCGGACGAGGCCGCGCTACCAGCTCGCCATCGAGGCGCTGATCAGCACCACGGCCGACCCCGCAGTGCTCATGGGGCTGCTGCCCGAGCACCAGCGCATCTGCCACCTGTGCCGCGAGGTGAAGTCGGTGGCGGAGGTGTCGGCACTGCTGGCCATGCCGCTGGGTGTGGCCAGGATCCTGGTCGCGGACCTCGCCGAGGCCGGGCTCGTCGCCGTCCACCAGCCGGGCGGCGACGAGAACAACGGCGGCGCGCCGGACGTGACACTGCTCGAAAGGGTGCTCAGTGGACTTCGCAAGCTCTGACGGAGGCCGGGCGACCACCTCCGCGAAGATCGTGGTGGCCGGTGGCTTCGGCGTGGGCAAGACCACGTTCGTGGGCGCCGTCTCGGAGATCAACCCGCTGCGCACCGAGGCCGTGATGACCTCCGCCAGCGCCGGGATCGACGACCTCACGCACACCGGGGGCAAGACGACCACGACGGTCGCCATGGACTTCGGCCGCATCACGCTCGACCAGGACCTGATCCTCTACCTGTTCGGCACGCCCGGTCAGGACCGCTTCTGGTTCATGTGGGACGACCTGGTGCGCGGCGCCATCGGCGCCGTCGTCCTGTGCGACACCCGCCGGCTGGCCGACTGCTTCCCGGCCGTCGACTACTTCGAGAACAGCGGCCTGCCGTTCGTCGTCGCGCTCAACGGCTTCGACGGGCAGCAGCCGTACACCCCGGACGAGGTGCGCGAGGCGCTGCAGATCGGCCCCGACACGCCGATCATCACCACCGACGCCCGGCACCGGGCCGACGCCAAGAGCGCGCTGATCACACTGGTGGAGCACGCGCTGATGGCACGGCTGAGGTAGGTCCCGCGGCCGAGAAGATCCAAGTCGACAAGAAGCCACGGCAGTTGCCGTGGGCGCACCGGAGCCGGCTGTGTCCTTCGACACGGTCGACTCCGGTGTTCATAACGTTTCGGCAGAGGAATCGGGTGGTACCGCCACAGCTCGCGGTCGATCGGTGTCGCTGCGCGCACGAACGTCCCGTCTTTTGACGGGCCTCGCTCTTTATGACCGTTTTATCTGGGGCTTACCTCACGTGTGCCCCCCTCGTTCCACTGTTTGGAAGAGCGCAGGCCGTCGTGCTGGAATGCGAGAACTGCCCATGGTCAAAGACGTACTCATCAGTAGCACGTGCACGACGGCGAACTGGGCGCTGATACACAGCGGCACGACGTAGGTGCCGACCGCCGAGAGGTTGTTGGTCGAGTGAGGCGAAGCAAGAACAGTCCCGAGCCATCGGCCCGGGGCAACTTCACCCCGCCGCAGCGCGCAGCGGCACCCGCCCCCGCGCCCGCGTCGAAGCCCACGGCCGCACCCACTGCGAGCGGCGGCCGTCTCTCCCCGCGCAACTGGCGGGTGACCACCCGGCTGAACGCGATCCTGCTCATACCCGTGCTGGTCGGCCTCGTCATGGGCGGCTTCCAGGTGAAGAGCTCGATCGACACCTGGCAGGACGCCAAGGACGCCAGGAACACCGCGCGCCTGGTGCGCGCCTCCCTCGGCTACGCCAACGCCCTCTACAACGAGCGCGACCTCACCGCCGCGCCGCTGCTCCAGGGCAAGGGCGAGAAGGACGAGACCGTCGCCAAGGCCCGCCGGGCCACCGACGAGGCCGCCGACGCCTTCGACGAGGCCGCGCAGGACATGCCGGGCAAGGCCGGTCTGGAACGCCGGCTGAAGGTCTTCCGCGAGCAGGAGCCCAAGCTCCAGACGCTGCGCGCGACCGCCTACACCTCCAAGCTCAAGGGCGTGGAGACCGAGGAGGGCTACACCGGGATCGCCCACCCCCTGATGGAGTTCGCCAACGAGCTCGGTCTGGGCACCGGCAACATCACCTCCTACGGCCGTACCGTCTACGCGATCTCCCTGACCAAGGCCGCGCTCTCGCTGGAGCGCTCCATCGGCATGCACATGCTGGTCAAGCCGGGTCCGGAGCCGGGCCACCTGGCCAGCCAGCGCGTCGCCCTCTCCTCGTACGCCTACCTCGAGCGCATCGCCGTCGAGGAGTACATCGGCGGCGGCACCGAGGCGGACGCGCAGAAGCTCGAGGACGCCGAGGCGAAGCTCAAGGAGGACGGCGCGGCCATGGCCAAGGAGGCCAAGGCCAAGGACCCGGACTACGTGCCGCCGCCGGCCAACCCGACCACCATGATCTCCGAGCTGGCCGGACTGGACTCCACGGACGCCGGTGCCCGCGCCGAGCTGGCCGGGCAGGGCATCACCCCGGAGAACTGGTGGGCGGTCAACACCCTCAAGTTCGACGCCTACAGCAAGATCGAGTCGGACCTGGCCGACAAGGCGGTGGCCGAGGCCTCCGCCATCGCCGAAGACGCCGAGCAGGACGCCTACATCACCGGCGCCGTGGTCGTGATCGCGCTGCTCGCCGCGTTCATCCTGGCCGGCATGGTGGCCCGCCAGATGAGCCGCTCCATGCGCCAGCTGCGCAACGCCGCCTTCGGCATCGCCGAGCAGCGGCTGCCGATGCTGGTCGACCAGCTCTCCCGCACCGACCCCGGCCGGGTCGACACCCGGGTGGCCCCGATCCCGATCAGCTCGACCGACGAGATCGGCGAAGTCGCCCGCGCCTTCGACCAGGTGCACCGCGAGGCGGTCCGGCTCGCCTCCGAGCAGGCCCTGCTGCGGGGCAACATCAACGCGATCTTCACCAACCTCTCGCGCCGCAACCAGTCGCTGATCGAGGGCCAGCTGAGCCTGATCACCGATCTGGAGAACAACGAGGCCGACCCCGACCAGCTGGAGAACCTCTTCCGGCTGGACCACCTCGCCACCCGCATGCGCCGCAACGGCGAGAACCTCCTGGTCCTCGCCGGCGAGGAGCCCGGCCGCCGCTGGGACCAGCCGGTCCCGCTGGTGGACGTGCTGCGCGCCGCCTCCTCCGAGGTGGAGCAGTACGAGCGCATCGAGCTGCAGGGCGTCCCGGAGGCCGAGATCCACGGCCGGGCCGTGACCGACCTCGTGCACCTGCTCGCCGAGCTCCTCGAGAACGCCACCACGTTCTCCTCGCCCCAGACCAAGGTCCGCGTCACCGCGACCCGGCTGCCCGACGGCCGCGTGATGGTCGAGATCCACGACAAGGGCATCGGCCTGACCGCCGAGGACTTCGCGGACATCAACCACAAGCTGGCCAACCCGCCGACCGTGGACGCCGCGATCTCCCAGCGCATGGGCCTGTTCGTGGTCGGCCGGCTGTCCGACCGGCACGGCATCCGCGTCCAGCTGCGGCCCTCCGGCGAGCAGGCGGGCACCACCTCGCTGGTCATGCTGCCGGACGCCATCACGCACGGCGGTGGCGGCGAGCAGCAGGTGCAGCGCGACGAGTTCACCGTCTCGCAGATCATCCCCGAGCAGAACTTCCAGACCGAGGGTTTCGGCCAGGTCGGCCAGCCCATGCGGACCGCCGCGGAGCTGGGCTTCGACGACAGCCGCTACACCGAGGTCCCCGACGACATCCGCGAGCTCGACCCCGTCGGCCGCTCCCTGATGCGCGAGGAGCGCCGTGCGGCCCTGGAGGCCCAGGCGCAGCCCGAGCTGCCCGGCCCGGCGGACCCCGACGGCCACGAGAGCGCGGAGACGGCCGGCTACCAGGACCAGTTCACCGGGCAGCAGCCGGTC
This sequence comes from Streptomyces sp. NPDC029152, assembly GCF_055564355.1. Lineage (NCBI taxonomy): Bacteria > Bacillati > Actinomycetota > Actinomycetes > Kitasatosporales > Streptomycetaceae > Streptomyces > Streptomyces sp. NPDC029152. Next base: position 148,102 of record NZ_JBVHWR010000016.1, read on the forward strand.
TACGGCCAGGGCCAGGGCGGGTACCAGGAGCAGCCGACCGGCACGTACGGCCAGCAGTCGGCCTACGCCGACCAGCAGCAGGCGTACGCGGAGCCGCAGCAGGCGTCGTACGAGGAGCAGTACTACGCGCCGAACGGCGGCCTGCCCCAGGGCGACGGCTACGCGCCGAACGGCGGTTACGCGGAGCCGGGCCCGAACGGGCACCAGCCGGCCGGATCCGGCGCCCAGGAGACCTACTCGGCCTTCGAGCAGCGGCGTCACCAGGACGACTGGCCCCAGCAGGACGGTTACCAGAACGGCTACCAGGACCAGTACGCTGCGGATGCTCCCGGGGCCGAGTCCGCGCAGGCCGCTGACGTGGCCGACGCGGACCGCGTAGGCTTCGACCGTCCGGGTCCGGCTTCCTCCGCCGCCCACGACCTCACCGACGCCGGCCTTCCGCGCCGCGGTTCCTCCGCGGGCGGCCCGGACGACGCGAGGCGCGTGGACCAGGAGGCACCGGCTCCGGCGGCGGGCGGCTCCGGCGACTGGCGCTCGGCCAACGACGAGCGCTGGCAGCAGGCCTCACAGCTGCGCAAGCCCAAGGCGGGCGGAGTGACCTCCTCCGGTCTGCCGCGGCGGGTCCCCAAGGCCAACCTGGTCGAGGGCGCCGCCGAATCCACTCCCCAGGGGGGCCCGCAGGTCTCCCGCGCCCCGGAGGACGTCCGGGGCAGGCTGAGCAACCTGCGGCGCGGCGTCGAACGGGGCCGCACCGCAGGCAGTGAAACGAACGGCCAGGACACAAGGAATGAACACCGTGGTCCTGACAGCACCTACAACCAGGAGCGTTAGTGTGAGCCCGATGAGCCAGGCGGCACAGAACCTGAACTGGTTGATCACCAACTTCGTGGACAACACCCCGGGGGTGTCCCACACGGTGGTGGTCTCCGCCGACGGACTCCTTCTGGCGATGTCCGAAGGGTTCCCGCGCGACCGCGCCGACCAGCTCGCGGCCGTCGCCTCCGGTCTGACCTCGCTGACCGCCGGCGCCTCGCGCATCTTCGAGGGCGGCAGCGTGAACCAGACGGTTGTGGAGATGGAGCGGGGATTCCTCTTCATCATGTCCATCTCCGACGGTTCCTCGCTCGCGGTCCTCGCCCACCCGGAGGCGGACATCGGCCTCATTGGGTACGAGATGGCCCTTCTGGTGGACCGTGCCGGCACGGTCCTGACCCCGGATCTGCGTGCCGAGCTCCAGGGGAGCCTTCTCAACTGAAGGACAGACGGTGCGTTTTGGCGTCCCGTGGCCGTAAAGTTTCGGGACGCGGCTTCCCAGTGTTGGATGCCAGGCACAGTCGGAGGAGGAGAAAGTGGCAACACCCCCAGGTGGTCCGTCTGCGGGCAACTGGTCGTACGGCCCTGCACAGGGGCAGAACGACGGCTCGGCGAACGGATACGGCTTTCCCTCCGCGCCGAGCCACCGGCAGCCGTACGTACCGCAGGGCCCCGGTCCTTCGCCGTACGAACAGCCGCACGGTCCGCGCATCCAGCCCGTGCAGCCGCAGCGCCGCACCCCTGAGCCGGCGCCCGCGGGGGCGTCGAACAACCCTCTGGTGCGTCCGTACGCCATGACGGGCGGCCGCACCAGGCCGCGGTACCAGCTCGCCATCGAGGCACTGGTGCACACCACCGCGCAGCCGCACCAGATGCAGGGCCAGCTGCCCGAGCATCAGCGGATCTGCAACCTCTGCCGGGAGATCAAGTCGGTGGCCGAGATCTCGGCCCTGCTGACGATCCCTCTCGGCGTGGCCAGGATCCTCGTCGCCGACTTGGCGGAGGCGGGCCTGGTCGCCATCCATCAGCCCGGCGGCGACGAGAACGCCGGCGGCCAGCCAGACGTGACACTGCTCGAAAGGGTGCTCAGTGGACTTCGCAAGCTCTAGCGGAGGGCCTTCCCGCTCCACCACGTCCGCGAAGATCGTGGTGGCGGGCGGTTTCGGCGTGGGCAAGACCACGTTCGTCGGCGCCGTCTCGGAGATCAACCCGCTGCGCACAGAGGCCGTGATGACGTCCGCGTCCGCGGGTATCGACGACCTCACCCACACCGGGGACAAGACGACCACGACGGTCGCCATGGACTTCGGCCGCATCACGCTCGACCAGGACCTGATCCTCTACCTGTTCGGCACGCCCGGTCAGGACCGCTTCTGGTTCATGTGGGACGACCTGGTGCGCGGCGCCATCGGCGCGGTCGTGCTGGTCGACACGAGGCGCCTGGCCGACTGCTTCCCGGCCGTCGACTACTTCGAGAACAGCGGCCTGCCGTTCGTCATCGCCCTGAACGGCTTCGACGGGCAGCAGCCGTACAACCCGGACGAGGTCCGGGAGGCGCTGCAGATCGGCCCCGACACGCCGATCATCACGACGGACGCACGCCACCGGGCCGACGCGAAGTCGACGCTGATCACTCTCGTGGAGCACGCCCTGATGGCCCGCCTGCGCTAGCGCTCCGCCCAGGCCTGCGGGCACCCGTGCCTCAAGGACCTGGGAGGTGCCCCCAGGGGCGGCACGAGTAAGCGCGGGCGGCGCCCCGTTGCGCCGGGTTGCGACACGCCCCCTGCGGCCACCGGGCTGCGGGGGGCTGTCTCGTCGCCGGATGCGGATGCTCCGTGGCTGGTCGCCCAGTTCCCCGCGCCCCTGGGGGAGTCGTCCCTGAGGACGTTGAGCAGAGGACACGCGAAGAGGCCCCCTCCTGGTGGAGGGGGCCTCTTCGTCGTGGTCAGCGCCAGCTGTGCGGGGCGCGGAAGCCCGGCTCGCGCTCCAGGCGGCGCCAGCCCGCGCGGACGCGGCCGCCGCCGTGGGGCGAGGCGATCTCGGCGGGGCGGGCGGCCGCACGGGCCAGCAGGAGGGCCGTGATGGCGGCGACTTCCTCGGGCCCGGCGTGGCCCTTCTCGACGCGGATGTCGGGAGTGGACATGGGAGTGGCTCCTCGGATCACTGCGGCGGGTTGCCGTGCTTGCGGGAGGGCAGGTCGGCGTGCTTGGTCTGGAGCATCGCCAGGGAACCGATGAGGACCTCGCGGGTCTCGGCGGGGTCGATGACGTCGTCCACGAGGCCGCGCTCGGCCGCGTAGTAGGGGTGCATCAGCTCGGCCTTGTACTCCTTGACCATGCGGGCCCGCGTGGCCTCGGGGTCCTCCGCGTCGGCGATCTGGCGGCGGAAGATGACGTTGGCGGCGCCCTCGGCGCCCATCACGGCGATCTCGTTGGTGGGCCAGGCGTAGGTGAGGTCGGCGCCGATGGACTGG